>NZ_JAQYWB010000004.1 GCF_030145185.1 Desulfoluna sp.
TTCCTCTCTCGCGGATTGTTTCTTCCGGGAGTTTAATTCCTTTGATCAGCCGAATCGCCGAGGTACGCGATCCGTATGCCAGGTGGTGTGGGAGGGCCCTTCAGTGATGAGGGGTCCTATCCCGATGTAAGCCGTGCTTCAATTAAAGATGCCCCTAAAACCCAAGGCCTTGGGGACAACTGAATGGAGAAGACCTCTCGAACTGAAAGAAAGGAAACCGATAACCTTTGAGTTGCGGCCATCTCTCACGAACACGACAGCCTATGAACAAAACCGTTAAACGAGCCACCCTAAAACCCAGAAAGCTGGTTTTGTGACCCTTGTTGGCACTGTTTTACACGAGGATACTCCTGTGACAAACAGTGGAAAAGTTCAAAGAAAGAAGCTATTGAGCGAAGGGAAAAACCACAACCCCTTACGTTTTTCCAAGTTCCGATAAGGCTTACGTCGCAAATCACCGGCGGCAAAAGTTGCAGAGCGAAGCGGCGCGGCTTTTGCCGTCCGAGTGCATTTGCATTGTTAGCTGAGCTCTTGTTAACTCATTTATATTTCACAGTCTCTATCATTCTCAACAATCTCAGTGCGCATGATTTCAGCAGCATCAGATAGACCAACCTCTACCAAAGCAGTGAGTTTGTGTGTGTCACCCAAACCGTCGTGACCTGAAATTGCATTCCTCAACGAACTATAGCCCACCTTTCGATTGTATCCACCACGATCAATCGCTATATTTGCTTCTTCCAAGGTGATCATCAGACAGGGAACACTTTTAAAACCAAGGTTTTTTGCTGCCGCGATTCGGTGGCTTCCTGTCCACGCTGCATATCGTTGCGATAGTTCCCCTATTAGTTTGAGTTGCTCAACCAAGAGAGGTCTGCCAATCCAACCACCTTTCAGATTCTGCTCCAGCTTCTTTACTCTACTGCAGTCACGTGGTTTATGAGGTGGTTCAATTTGCCAAATTTCGATCTCTAATATTTCCACTTTGGGACCTTTGAATCACGCTAACGCCGTGTTCTGTTGAATTTTTGGAGTGGATACTTTTTTTTATCAAACACAAAAAAAAGCAACGGATAAAATTTCAACAGGAACATTTTGTTAGCTTTTATATTGCTCTAATTCTTTCAGGTTCCGCCTCAAAACATCTATCTGCTGCTCCGCAGAGATTGGGTATTGCTTGTCTTGCAGGACTATGGTTCTCGCCTCCATTGGGAAAAATAGGCATCTCGCCAGCCTTATACAGGTCTCAAACACAGCTTCGGCCATCATCCGATAATGATCGTCACCTGAGTTACTTCTAAGAATATTTCCGGAATAATCAAATGCTTTCAATATCTCTGATTTCTCTATATTCAAAGAAATATCGTCTTGAATTCTACAATCATAAAGCCCCTTGAAAAGAGCCTTTAGAGCAAGGTCATGATATTTTTCATCTACTTCATTCATTGAGGTTTCTCCATGAAGCTAACGAATAGTTAAGGGACAGTGCTTGAAGCACAGACAGCACCCCGTAATGCGAAGCTGATCCCTTCAACGAATTGTTGAACAGACCCGCGCCACGACAGCGCTCGAATTGGCCAGTCTCTATGGAGTTTCAACACAAAATCCACGTCACGAAGCGTCAAATTATGTAATGCAACTCTCTGTTTTGCGCGATCAAAGAGTGAATTTCCAAAAAACTTTTCCATTGTGATGTAGGTTTAGTGAAATACTTCCTATGCCCAGCTGATTTAAAGCAGAACTCACCCGTGCTGTCAATGCATGAAAAATGTGAAAACATAAACAGTTAGTGCCACCCGCAAATGATCATGCCGTGGGTTCCCGGTGGGCTGTTTATTCTTGATTCTCTGCCGAATGGGGGGATGACTCGGGTAACAATCAGAGGCTTTCCGCAGGTCGGGCAGATAGTTTTAGATGGGTCTACTTTTTAACCTGAGAGTAGAGCCCGTAAGATCGAACCAGAATGGAGCGTGGCGGTGGAACGTGATAGAGAAATCGTTCGATGAACTCATCTATTGGAAGCGTCATCCGTTTTTGCTCTTCACGGCCCCAATCGAAGACGACGTGGGTTTCAGTAATCTGTTGTGGTTAAACGGTTTTTTGCTGGCAATCGTTCCACGGCAGACACTGGACGCCGGATTTGCCTGTAAAACGGATTTTCTTCTCTCTGCCTTATAAGTGGAAGGGGACTCCAGGCTTGTCGGCTTCGATGAGCGGTGCGGCGCTTCAGCGGTGCGCAAGCACACCCTACCTTAGACCCCCCAGCACCGGTGGTCATGCGTAACCCTGTAGGGCGGTCCTTGCGATTTTGCTTCTATAGAAAAGAGCGTAAATTATTTTTGAACCACGAAAAGCACGAAAGACATGAAAAAAAGCCAGAGATCGAAATGGGATTTTTTTTGTGGTGGCTGAATGCTTGCCCTGTTTTTGCTTTTTGTGTGGTTCGAGGTTAAACAGTTTTTTGCTGGCAATCGAGTCCTCGGCAGACACTGGAAGCCGTATTTGCCAGGAAAACGGATTTTCTTCTCTCTATCTGATCGGTGGAAGGGGGCTCCAGGCTTGTCGGCGTCGATGATCGGTGCGGTGCTTCGGCGGTGCGCAAGCACACCCTACCTTAGAGCCCCCGGCACCGGTGGTCATGCGTTACGCTAACCCGGATATTTCATGAGAAAACAATCAGGACTAAGGAATAATTCGTAATGACAGTTCTTTGCAGCCATATTTTCAGCCGTTTCAAAAATGCAAAATGTAATCCACGGTATTCTGTTTGATTTTCTCACCCTTTGGGCGAGCCGGGTGCACTCATCTGCCGCGTTATCAGAGCCTTGAGGTAAACCACTACATCTTCAGCTCTGATGCCTTGCATATGAGCGCACCCAACTCGTGAAATATCCGGGCTAAAGGGTGTCCTTGCGATTCTGCTTCTATAGAAAAGAGCTTAATAAATTTTTGAACCACGAAAAGCACGAAAGACACGAAAAAAAGCCAGAGATCGAAATGGAATTTTTTTTGTGGTGGCTGAATGCTTGCCCTGTTTTTGCTTTTTGTGTGGTTCGAGGTTAAACGGCTTTTTGCTGGTAATCGTTCCACGGCAGAAAATGGGAGCCGTATTTGCCTGCAAAACCGATTTTCATCTCTCTGCCTGATCGGGGTAAGGGGGACTCCAGGCTTGTCGGCGTCGATGATCGGTGCGGCGCTTCGGCGGTGCGCAAGCACACCCTACCTTAAATCCCCCGGCACCGGCGGTCATGCGTTACGCTGGTGGGTACCCTATTTGAGAACCCGCTGGGTTGTGAAGAGGGTGGTGAAGGATTGGAGCTCTGCGGGGATGGTGAGGCCCAATGAGGTGGCCCGTGACAGGTTGATGCAGCGTTCACCGCGTCGGGGGGTGGTGACGGCAAACTCCGCGGGGGCCTGTCCCTCCAGGATAAAGGCGGCCAGGGTGCCTGCGTGATAGCCCTGCTGGAAGCCGGAGATCGCCTCGGAGAGGAGCAGGCCATCTTCTACGGCCCATTTCCAGAAGCCGACCTCGGGCAAGCGGTTGTTTTCCACGGTCCAGCGCAGCACATCCTCCGGGGCCACTTTGTCTCCTTTGTCATTTTTCACCACATGGTAGGTGATGACCACCAGGGCATCCGCCTGATTTTGCATCTTCAGGACAAATTGTTGCCATTCCTCAAAGGTTGTTGCCGCCTTGATGCCTGCGATGGTGACGCCGTTCTGATCGGCTTGTTGCTTGATACGCTCCAGGATCGGCAGGGAGGTGGGGCCCTTATCGCTGATGACGGCAATGCGTGAGGCGCCTGGGACCACGCGTTTGAGAAGGCAGATGGAGCCTTTAAACCGTTCCCGTTCCAGGCAGCCGGAGATATTGTGTCCGGGGGCCAGAAGGGTGTCGATCATCCCGTTTTCTGTCGGGTCTCCGTTGACTCCGGTGAATACGATGGGCCAGGCGGTATCTTTGAGGTGGCTTACCACGTGGTGCAGGGCATTGTCATCGCTTGCGATGATCACATCCGGCTTCAGGGTGTTGATAAGGGCCAGGGCCTCCTGTCCTTTCTTCTGTTTCCAGTCGGTCTCAGTGTGGCGCTTGGTGTCCATGTAGAAGGTGGTGAGGGACAGGTTAACGCCTTCCATGAACCGTTCTTCTTCAAGGGCTTCACGAATGCCCTGGGTGACGTCTTTAACCCAGGTGTATTCCGCATGATAGCTCTGGAGGATCAGCACACGTTTTGAGTCGGCAGAAGCCGGGGTCCCGATGGTGAGAAAAAGCAGGGTCATCAGGGCGTAAAATCGAAGCTTTGTTATCATGATCGATTCTCCAGAAAACCGGGGCGTCTTCTAAAGACGCACCGGGTGGGTTGATGGGGGCTGTCATGGGTTGGCATCCGGTGTGTTGCCTTGGCCGTTACCGATTGCTTTTCTTCCTCAGCCGTTTAATCGCCACGCTGATGCTGTCTCGCATGCGGCTGATGGCTTCGGCCAGCTCGCCGATCTCATCGCCTGCGTCTACATGGACAGGTATTGTCAGTTCTCCCAGGCTGATGCGGTCGGCCACGTCGGAGAGGTGGATGATCCGGCGGGTTGTGCGGCGGCCATAGAATATAAAGATAGAAGCGGCCAGAAGGGCTCCAAGCCCCATCGCCAGGAGTGTTCCCTGCAGGGCCTCTGTGGTGATACGTCGGGTTTGCTGTCGAATCAGGGTGACGCTTTTTTCAATCTCTTCGGCTTTAAAAGCGGTTCCCGTTACATACGGGGTGCCGCGTACTTTGGCGACGGTCATGTACCATCGACGGGTCTCTCCTTTGTCCTGCCAGTGGTAGAAACCCGCAGCAGAGGGGGCGGTTTCCACCGCGGTGAGGATGTTCCAGAAGGTATCGAAGTCGGGCTGGTTTGATTTCAATTCTGAGAGGTCACGTCCCACGATTTTGGGGTCCACGTGGGCCCAACTGCGCCAGACCCCTCCGGGGTTGGGCTGTTCGTAGAGAAAGGTGAAGCCAGAGTCACCGATTTTTTTGATGGCTATTTTTTTAAAATAGATGTCTCGGTTAAAGTTCCGGTTGATGAGGTCCGGGTGGCTGAAGAGATATTGACGAACCTGCCGGGCGTTGGCGTGGCTCTGCTCCCTGAGGTGTTTTTGTTCAATGCTCCAGATGGCATCAGACATGGTCTCGGCAACCTGGGTGTCCATGCGGGGCATCACCCATTGTGTGTAGTACCAGAGGCTGGCTGTGCAGACGACGAGAAAGGGGAGGATGGAAAACAGGATGAATTTTCCGGTGAGCCCGATCCCCCTTCGGGAAGGGCTGCTGTTCGTGGCCACCTGAGAGGCGCTGGCCTGCTGGGGCTCCGGGATTTCGATGGAAATAGGGACCGTTTCTGGTTCGGGTGCAGGAGAGGCTGTGTCCGATGCCATGCGATCCTTTTTGGCCGTGGGATGCACAGGCTCGGGTGAGGCCGGCTCCGTCTCCCTGGCGATGATGAACCATTCGCCACAGGTCAGACATCTGGCCTTGGAACGGTCCACGGATAGCTTGCTTTCCTTTATACTGTATGTTTTGCCGCAGTGATTGCATGTAATGATCATGGGGGGTTCCTTGTTTGATGGCAGTATTCGAATAAACCGCTACAGGTTCCGTAAATCGTCGAATAGGTCGCTCACGTGCGTGTCAGTCTGGCGGGGAAGAGGGGAGGGCCCGGGCTGTCATTTTGGGGAAGAGTTGGGATGTTTTGGTCAGGTGTATGGGCACTGTGAGGCCGAGTTCGTCGGCTCGGGCCTTGTTGATGCAGGGTTGCCCTGTTCGGGGGGCGGCCACAGGAAAGTCGCCGGGGGACTGTCCACCCAGAATGTAAGAGGTGAGGGTGCCCACATAGTATCCCTGGTCATAGCCGGAGATGGCGTCCGAACAGAGGAGCCCCTGTGAGACGGCCCAGGGCCAGAACCCCATGTCGGGAAGTGTGCTGTGGGCTGTGGTCCAGGCAAGGACCTCTTCGGCCGGGACATAGTTTCCGCTGTCGTCCTTCAAAGTATGGTAGACGACCACGGCCAGGGCATCCGCCTGGGATTGAACCTGGGTGACAAAGGCTTTCCAGGCGGTGAAGCTGTCGGTTTGAAGGGTGGCGACCACCTCCGCTCCACAGGCGGGTGCCTGGGCGTTGATCCTTTGAACCACAGGGGCTCCAGTGGGGGATGCGTCGGAAATGAGGGCCAGGCGTCTGACCTTGGGGACGATGCGTCTCAGGAAGGCCAGGCTCTCTGGAAATCGTTCTCTCTCCAGTGCACCGGTGATGTTACTTCCCGGGTTGTCTCGGTCGGAAATGATCCCATACGCCTCGGGGTCTCGGTTAACCCCTGCAAAGACAAAGGCACAATTCGCTTTATTCATCCGTCGGACCACGTATTCCTGGCAGTTGTCATCCAGGGCAATGACCACGGCTGGCTGGAAACGGTGGATGGCTTCACGGGCCATGTTGCCCGCATCCTCCTTCCATTCACGGGAGGTACGCCGTTTGGTGTCCATGTAGAATGACTTAAGGGTGAGGTTTTTGTCCGGAAAATAGAACTCATCGGCCAAGGCGTCCTTTACGCCTTGCGCCACCGAGATATCCCATACATTGGATGCATGATAGCTGTGGAGAAGCATGACTTTGGGTCGTGTTTCTGACCCTGCGGAGGGGGGGGTGAGTGCTAAGAGCCCTAAAATAAGGGGAGTAAAGAGGATGAGTGTGCGGGTCAAGCGGTGCATTTGTGTCTCCCTGTCCGCAGTGATCGGGGCCGGTGCGGATTCAAATCAAAAGGGTGTCGTGTCTCAGGTAGTAAAATGCCTTTTTGTTTTATTCGAACGAATCAATTCAAAGCAAAATTGATGCCACGGGGTTGTGGTGGGGGATGTGGAGCAGAGATCTCGGTGGCATGGAGTTTTCGGAAGGGGATGACGAGGAGGGTGACGTGGGCCGGGCGGTTGAGAACACTTGTTTTTGAGTCGGGCTGTTCCTTAAAATGGGACGATACCTGTTCCTTTGTCCGGGATGATTAATGAATCCGGGTATAAAACTGTGTTTATAGAGGTGTCCGTTATTTCGGAATCTGACAAGGGAGGAGGCACGACAAAAGTATTGGGCGGAGAACGGACGGTGTTTTTTTTGTTTTGCGGGGCACCCGCGCCTGAATTTTCTTACGGGTGCGTTTGCATGGGTGGCACTCATGTGGCCTGTAAAGGAGCATATGGCCGTGAAAGAGGGGTCCCGTCCGATTTTCGGGGGTGCCCTTAAAAAAAATATCATCTCTTTAAAGGGCTTGTTTCATAGGCTAAAAATACTTTATCTTTGTGCTGGTGGGCGTTGAAAATGAGTCACTTGGATGGAGACTATTGCCCTGTAAAAATAATGTTGCTATGACAACGTTACTATGACAACAAAAATTACATTGCCCAAAGAGTTTGATATTTTTGACCCCTCTATTTTTCCGGATCGGGATTTAAAGGGTTTAATTATCCATATTCTCGACCTGGGAATCGGCGCGGGTATCCGGCGTCGGTTTGAGGCTGCAGGAGCGGACATCACACCGGAAAACTTTATGGTGCTTGCCATGCTCGTGAAAAATGAGGGGGCTCACCAGAGTCAACTGGCAAGACTCATCCATAAAAATCGGCACAACATGACCCGCATTATCACTGCCATTGAACAAAAAGGCTATGTGGAGCGTCGTTCCGATGGCGGGGATAAACGGCGGTTGCTTGTTTTTCTGACGGATCAGGGACGGGCGGTTCTGGAAAAGTATGCACCCATCGTGGCGGCTTTCTCGGCCGAAGTGTTCAACGGCATACCCGAGGAGGATCTTCAGACGATGCAACAGACCCATCTTCGGATTTTATCCAATTTGGGATTTGAATTTTAAGGGTTTGCGTATCGATGGAGCATTTATTTGGGTGCTCCACCCAGCCGGACTTTTCGCCATGGGTGACAAATAGATTTTTAAAACTCGTTTATTAAACTTTTCAAAAGTATAGCCCCCGGCAGGGCCGCCGGAGGCATAAGCTAAAGCGCATCCAGTGTTTTTTTGCGTGCCATCAGAATGGAACCGGGGCCTCGGCGGTTTCCACCTTCCATGCTTTATGTTTGATCGTACCCGTGCACAACACTTCAGCCTATTTTGAAGGAGGCGGGGCTGTTTGAGTCTCGTTGGACCCGGTGAGATTTCATGGGGAATGGACAGCTGTTGCAGAATCGATGACTAATTATAGTAAAAATTAATATATGTCTTTTTTTAGAGTTTTAATAAGGAGGACGCAAGGCGAACATGCGCTGACGGGCGTTGTCTAAACATCACTTTGAGCGGTTTATCATTTAAGCCCCGGTTTGAGCTGGGGAGGACGTAAAAAAATATTTATGATTTGGAGAAAAATCATGATTTTTGGAAAAATAAAATTGCCTTTGTTTCATTTAAGTCACGCCTCTGGCATCACACGACTGATCGCCGTCATAGCCCTTGGACTCATTGCGATTCCGGCCTTTGCCCTGGCGCAGGAACCCGGAAAAGGGGCGGCTGCCGTGTACAAAGCCCCGGTGTCCGTCGTGACCTTGGAAAAAACAACCATTCAGTATACCCAGACCGTTCCGGGTCGGGTCAACGCCTTTAAAGTGGCGGAAATAAGGCCCCAGGTGACTGGGATTGTGGTCAAACGATTTTTTGTGGAAGGCGGAATGGTAAAGAAGGGGCAGCCGCTCTATCAGATTGATGCCTCCTCCTACCAGGCTGTCTACGATTCGACCCTGGCAAATCTGCTGAAGGCCAAGGCCCAGCTTGAAACAACCCAGGCCCGTGAAGCCCGCTATGGTCGGCTGGTAAAAGATAAGGCGGTCAGCCGACAGGATTACGATGATGCCTATGCCGCATTGCTTCAGGCGCGTGCCAGTATCGCCGTGGCCAAGGCCTCGGTGGCTCAGGCAAAAATCAATGTGGATTATACCCGGGTGTATGCCCCGATTACAGGCCGTATCGGCAAATCAACGGTGACTGAAGGGGCGCTTGTCACGGCCAATCAACCCCAGGTGATGGCCCAGATCACTCAGCTGGATCCCATTTATCTGGATATGCAGCAGGCCCGGGAGAAATTGTCTGAACTGAAGAAGAAAAGCATCCATACCGACAAGATTCGGGTGACGTTGGACTATGGGGACAACGAGGGCGTGTATGGCCATACCGGGGAGCTTCAGTTCTCCGAGGTGACCGTAGATCCCACCACCTCTTCCGTGGTGCTCAGGGCCTTGTTCCCCAACCCGGATGAAGACCTGTATCCTGGCTTTTTTGCCAGCGCCACCTTGTTCTTAGATAACGCACAGGTGGTTTTAATCCCCCAGAGAGCGGCTATTTTGCAGCCCAATGGAAAAATGGTGGCCTGGGTGGTGGGCACGGACAGCACGGTCCATCCCCAAACCATCGAGGTGGATGGCGCCCATGGGAACCAATGGATCGTGACCTCAGGCGTTGAAGCCGGGGACTCCATTGTCACCGAGGGTTTTCAAAGGCTTCGACCCGGCAGTGCGGTCGATGTCTCTCCCGTCACATTGGCCCTGGCCAATTAGCCATTCAGCATCATGCTATAACGAAGTAAGGAAGACGATTTATGTCACGATTTTTTTTAGATCGCCCGGTTTTTGCCTGGGTGATCGCGCTACTTATTATGCTGGCAGGGGTCCTGTCGATCCCGCAGATGCCTGTAGAACAGTACCCGACCCTTGCCCCGCCCCAGATCTCCGTGAATACGTTTTATCCGGGAGCCTCGGCGGATACGGTTCAAAACTCGGTCACCCAGGTCATCGAACAGCAGCTGACCGGTATCGACAATATGCGTTATTTCAGCTCCACCTCCGATGCCACCGGCAAAGTGGAGATTAAGGTCACCCTGGAACCGGGGACCGATCCGGACATTGCCCAGGTTCAGGTACAAAACAAGGTGCAAACGGCCATGCCTTTGCTGCCTGCGGCTGTCCAGGCCCAGGGGGTGGTGGTGGCGAAAGCCTCGACAGCTTTTTTGTTTGTCACCAGTTTTCACTCCACCAATCCGGAGATCGGGCAAACCTATCTGGCAGACCTGGTGGCTTCCCGTATTCAGGAGCCCATCACACGCATCAAGGGGGTCGGTTCAGTCAACGCCTTTGGCTCTCCTTATGCCATGCGGGTGTGGCTCAATCCTGAGAAACTGTACTCTTATAATATTTCAACCAATGAAGTGCTGCATGCCATCTCCGAACAGAACATCGATGTGTCTGCCGGGCAGTTCGGTGCCTTGCCCGCTGTTGAAGGCCAGCAGATCAATGCCACGATACTGGCGCAATCCCGGTTGAAAACCGTCGATGAGTTCCGGGATATTATTCTGCGCGTCAATGAAGATGGTTCTCAGCTGCGTCTTCATGATGTGGCCTCCATCTCCCTGGGACAAGAGACCTATGGGACCCTGGTTGAACGCAACGGGTCTCCGGCGGCCGCCTTTGGTGTCAGCCTTGCCACCGGGGCCAACGCCCTGGATACGGCAAAACGGGTGAAGGATAAACTCGAAGAGCTGGCCGCATACCTGCCGGACGGGGTGGGCTATTCCTTCCCCTACGATACGACGCCCTTTGTGGAGATTTCCATTGAGTCGGTGGTTCATACCCTCCTTGAGGCCGTTGTTCTCGTCTTTTTTGTCATGCTTTTGTTTCTGCAGAACTTCAGGGCCACCCTGATTCCCACCCTGGCCGTCCCGGTTGTTTTGCTGGGAACCTTTGCGACCCTGCATGTGTTCGGGTTTACCATCAACACCTTGACCATGTTCGCCATGGTTCTGGCCATTGGTCTGCTGGTGGATGATGCCATTGTTGTGGTGGAAAACGTGGAACGCGTGATGGCGGAAGAGGGCTTGTCCCCCCTGGAAGCGACTCGGAAATCCATGGACCAGATCACCGGTGCCCTCATCGGCATCGGGATGGTTCTCTCCGCTGTGTTTATTCCCATGGCGTTCTTCTCCGGGTCAGCCGGTGCCATTTACCGGCAGTTTTCCATCACCATTGTCTCCGCCATGACCTTTTCGGTGCTTGTGGCTTTGATTTTAACCCCGGTTCTGTGTGCCACCCTTCTCAAACCCATCGCCCCCGGTCACCACGAAAAAAAGACCGGTTTTTTTGGCTGGTTTAACCGGGTCTTTAACCAGGCCAGAGACGTCAGCCATCTCGCCTCGGGTAAAATCGCGCGCAACTGGAAACGTTCCATTGCGGTGTACCTGATGATTTTTGTGGGGCTGGGTGTTTTGTTTGTTCGCATTCCCACGGGCTTTTTGCCGGATGAGGACCAGGGCGTCCTGATGGTTCAGGTCACCACGCCCGCTTCTGCGACGGCGGCCAGAACAGCCGTAGCCCTTAAACACTATACGGATTATCTCGATAACAATCTGGCCGACCAGATTCGTGAATACATGACTGTGGTGGGGTTCAGTTTCTCCGGTTACGGCCAGAACACCGCCGTCTCTTTTGTTAACCTCAAGGATTGGGATCAAAGGGAAGAGACGGTGATGACCATGGCAGGGAAGATCAACCGGGCCATGTCCCAGGTGAAAGACGCCATGATTTTTGCTTTTTATCCGCCACCCATCATCGACCTTGGAACGGCCTCCGGCTTTGATCTCCAGCTCATTGACTACGAAGGTCTGGGGCATGGAAAGCTGATGGAAGCCCGAAATCAGTTGTTGTCCCTGGCCCGTCAGAGCCCCAAACTGGTCGGGGTTCGGCCCAACGGATTGGACGATGTGCCCCAGTATAAAGTGGATATTGACATGGAAAAAGCCCGCGCCTTAGGTCTTTCCATTGGGGAGATCAACGCCACCCTGCAGACGGGTTGGGGGTCCGCCTATGTGAATGATTTTATGGACAACGGGCGGGTGAAAAAAGTCTATGTCCAGGGGCAGGCCAAAGATCGGATGGGGCCGTCTGATATAGAAAAGTGGTACGTGAAAAACAACCGGGGGAAAATGGTCCCGTTTACCTCGTTTTCCAAAGGATACTGGACCTTCGGGTCTCCTCGCTTGGAGCGCTTTAACGGGTACTCCTCAATTAATATCCAGGGGGGCAATGCCCCCGGCGTCAGCACGGGTGAAGCCATGGCTGAAATGGAAAAGCTGGCCGAAGAGCTGCCCGATGGCATCGGGTATGCCTGGTCAACCACCTCCTATGAAGAAAAAATGGCCGGCTCCCAGGGCCCGGCGCTCTATGCCATCTCCATTATCATTGTCTTCCTGAGTCTGGCGGCCTTGTACGAAAGCTGGTCCATTCCTTTTTCAGTCCTGCTGGCGTTGCCCCTGGGCGTTTTGGGATCGGTGCTTGCCAACTTGGCCTTTGGCATGAGCAATGATGTTTACTTTCAGGTGGCCTTGCTGACCACCGTGGGGTTGTGCGCAAAAAACGCCATCTTGATTGTGGAGTTTGCCAAAGAACTTTATGAGTCGGGAACGCCTCTTTTGGAGGCCGCGCTGGTCTCGTTTAAGCTGCGGTTTCGTCCCATCATCATGACCTCCATGGCCTTTGTGCTCGGAGTGCTGCCCCTGGCCCGATCCACCGGTGCCGGTGCGGCCAGTCAGAATGCCATCGGCATCGCCATTATCGGCGGGATGCTCGGGGCGACCTTTCTGGCCATCTATTTTGTGCCCCTGTTTTTTGTTCTCATTGAGCGTATCGCTTCGTTTAAAGGTAAAAAGAGTCCCGTGCTGGAATCCGGCAGGGGTGAGGTGGAATAGATGAAAAAAATTGCACGTGTCGTGCTGGCAAGTGCCCTGATGCTGTCAGGGTGCTCGCTGGCCCCAACATATCAGCGGCCTGAAAATGTGACCGCCGCTGACTGGACATTGATTCAAGGGGGCACCGCCACTCAGAAGCCTGCATCTGAGCAGGGGCTTGCCACCGATATCCCATGGAAAACCTTTTTCCAGTCTGAGGCTTTGCAGTCCGTGGTCCAGATGGCCCTGGACAACAACCGGGATTTGAAAACCGCGGTGCTCAGTGTTCAGAAAACCCAGGCGATCTATAACATTGAACGCTCCAAGCTGCTGCCGGAGCTGAATGCAGCCGGTACGGGCAGTTACCAAAAGGATTTTCGTGGCAACTCCGCAGAAAAGTACCAGGCCGGTCTTGCCATGCCGTTTTATGAGATCGATTTTTTTGGTCGCATCGGCAGCTTGAGCCAGGTCGCCCTCAACACGTATCTGGCCACCGAGCAGGCCCAGATGAGCGTCACCATTGCCTTGATCGCTCAGTCAGCCAATGCCTATTTGCAGCTGACCAGTGATCTTCAAACCCTGGAACTCTCCCGGGAGTCCCTTGAAACGCGCCAGCAGACCTATGGGCTGGTCGATAAAAGCTACCAGAACGGGGTGGCCACCCGGCAGGATCTGGCCCAGGCCCGTATTGCTCTGGAATCTGCCCGGGTAAACACGGTTTTATTTACCCGCAGGGTTCAACTGGATAAAAACGCCCTGGTGGCTATTTTAGGGGTCCGGGGGCTGTCGGGCATTCCCATTTCAACCGCGCTTGATGAGTCGGCCGTTCTGGGAGATATCCCCGTGGGACTCTCGTCAGAGGTGCTGCTGAAACGACCGGATATTCTCCAGGCCGAGTATGCACTCAAAGGGGCCGGGGCAAATATCGGTGCAG
This sequence comes from Desulfoluna sp., assembly GCF_030145185.1. GTDB lineage: Bacteria > Desulfobacterota > Desulfobacteria > Desulfobacterales > Desulfolunaceae > Desulfoluna. Next base: position 13,678 of record NZ_JAQYWB010000004.1, read on the forward strand.
CCCGCGCGGCTTTTTACCCGCGCATTGCGCTGACCGGCAGCCTGGGGTACTCCAGCACCGATCTTGGCAATCTTTTCTCTTCATCGGGTGCTGGCGCCTGGGGACTCGGCCCCTCCCTCTCCATCCCCATTTTCAATGGCGGACGAAACAAGGCTATGCTGAAAGCCGCCAAGATTGACCAGCAAATCGCCGTGGTTCACTATGAAAAAACGCTGCAACAGGCTTTTAAAGAGGTGGCCGATGCCCTGGCCGCTCGAGAGACCCTGGGGCAAGAGCTTGAGGCCCAGCAGATGCTGGTTCAGGCCAGTCAGGAGGCCTACGATCTGTCTCTGAAGCGGTATACCGAGGGCATTGATTCCTTTTTAAGTGTGCTCGATGCCCAGAGGTCGCTGTTTGCTTCCCGGACCGCCCGGATAGATCTGCAGCGCCAGGAGCTGTCCAACAGGGTCAGTCTGTATAAGGTTCTGGGGGGCGGGCTCGCGGATGCCGCGCAGACCCCGGGGACCGAGCAACAGTAAAAAGGGAGGGAACGGTTCCGCTCATTTCCTTTTTAAACAGTAATAAAGCGTTTGTTGGGCTCGGTTTTTTCGGGCGTGGCAAGCGCTTTTTTCGTGTTTTTTAGGGCCTCAGCAGGAACTGCATTTCAATGCAGACCCTTTTTTTTCAGTCGCTCTCTCTTGCTTTTCACCTGTAAATCAGACAAACTGTACACATTTATGAACAAATGAGAACCATCGAGATGGAGCCATTCCCCCAGATAGGGTGGGGTGCCTCTTTATGTTCAGGAGGCAGGATGATTCTGTTTTCAAGGGGGGACTTTTCTATGGAAAAGGTAAGCAACTCTCAAAAACAGGGCTCTGGATGGATGGGAACACACTTCAGTGTGTTGTCATCCCCACCGGCACAGAGTTTAATGTAGGTGAGTTATGATTCAACCGAGTCCTGTGGATGAGAACAGGCAGACATTGAAGGCGTTGATTGTTCATGCCGAGCGGGATGAAGCCAACGCGTTTCTTGATGCATTGACCGCCCAAAGCAGCTATCGGGAGGTGTTTCTTTCGCTTTTGGAACCGGTCCTTAAAGAGATCGGAGAGATGTGGGTGGAAGAAGAACTGTCCCTGGCCCAAGGGTATGTCGCGGGGAAAATCGCGGAAGACCTTTTGGAGAAAATGGTCCACTCCGGTGAATCGCCCAAGGGGCGGCCCAACAGCAAGGGGCCTGTGGTCATCGGGAATATTGAAGACGATTACCATGAGCTGGGCAAAAAAATGGTGGGCACTTTTTTGCGGACGGCCGGCTGGAAGGTCTATGACCTGGGCTCAGATGTGACTGCAGAGGAGTTTGTGGCCAAGGCTGTGGAGGTGGGGGCTCGGATTATCGGTGTCTCGGCCATGATGTATTCCACGGCAGACCATATTAAAAGGGTGCGTGAAGAAATTGAGGCCCGAGGGTTGCAGGGGAAAGTGCTGCTTGCGGTGGGGGGGGCCGTGTTTAAGCTTCAGCCGGAACTTGTCCACGAGGTGGGGGGCGACGGAACCATCGATGCCGCCATGAACGCACCCGAATTTTTTGAGCGGTTGTGGGCGAAAGCAAGGGTGGGGTGACGATGAACAGCATGGAACGGGTTCTGGCCGCATTGCAGGGCAGGAAAAGGGATAGACGGGCCGTCACTTTGACTTTGAGCTTGTATGGGGCGAAACTGACGGGTTGCCCCCTGAAAGAGTATTATACCTCTCCCCAGGCGTACCTGAAAGGGCAACAGGCGGTCATCGAGCATTGCCGGCCGGACATCCTTTTTACCCCGTTTGTCCTGACCGCTGAGGCGGAAGCCTTCGGCAGTGAGATCGTCTATCTTGCCAAGAGTCCTCCCAACCTGAGAAAACCGGTGATTCGTCATGGCAGAGAGATGGCCTCCCTGCCTGATCCGGATATGGAGACACATCCAAGGCTGAGGTATCTGCGCGAATCCACCCGGCTTCTGGCGGAAGCCAGCCAGGGGACACGTCCGGTTGCAGGGCTCCTGCTTTCTCCCGTGGACTTACCGGCCCTGATCATGGGGATCGACGGCTGGCTGGAAACCCTTTTGTTTGATCCGGAAAACACCCGACGGACCCTGGAAAAAACCACCCGATTTTTTGTGCGCTGGGCCAATACCCTGGTCGCCGAGGGGGCCGATTTACTGGTGATTCCCTCCATGTTCTCCCACCCGAAGATCCTGACCCCCAACATATTGGAAACGACGGTGATGCCGGCCCTGACTGAAGCCTTTCAAGAGGTGAACGCGCCCCTGGTCTTTCATCACGGGGGAAACCCCCTTTCGACATGTATGGGTCTCTATGACGATTTACCGAATGTGGCGGCCTTTGCGCTGGATGACCGGGACAGTTTTGCGGACGTCCGGGAACAGATTGGGCGGGAAAAATTGCTGATGGGCAATATCAACGGGCCGAACCTGTGGCGACTCACTCCGGAAGAGATTCGAACCGCCTGCAGGGCGCTTCTTGACGACAGAGCCGACGACGATCGGTTTGTCATCGCCACAGCCGGTGCGGACGTGGCTTACGACACGCCGTTAGAAAATATCACCACCCTGGTCGAGGCCGTGGAATCATTCGGTTAATGCGTGACGCGATAGGGACATCTATGGGGGCCAATCATGATTTCAGATTCTGACGGTAAAAAACAGGCCTCTTTGCTCCTGGTGACCGACATGCTCGAACGCATCCTTTCCCATGCCGGAAATGCCGTTCAGTGCGCGGACTATATCACGACGCAGATACGAGAGCTGGTGGGGGTAAAAATGGTTGTCCTGATGCAGGCTTCGTTAAGCCGAGACGGGCATTTTGAACTGGCATCCGTTTGCCCCCAGCGGCATGCTGATAAGATGATGCGTAAAGAGATCTTTGAGCTGTGCCGATTAAGTGAGAATATGCTGACCGCAACGCACCTGAGCCCGGATACCATTCATCGGGAAGGGTTTCGTGAACTGGCCGCCTTGGGGCTTAGCGACTCCTTTATCGTCCCCTTACGGGCGGGCGACGAACACGTGGGCACCCTGTTGCTCCTCGATCTTTTGGCGATGGAGGGGGTCGAAGGCGTGGTTCAGGTCCTGCAAAGTTTATCCGGTGTGATTGGCTTGATTTTTAAAAATGCCCTTTTTTCTCAGGGGCTTGATTCGTTGGTTAAACAGCGAACCCAGGAGCTGGAGTGTGAAATTGAAGAACGGAAGAAAGCCGAAGCCAGAAAAGAAAAACTGGTCGGAGAGTTACAAAATTCCTTGAATGAAATCAAAACCCTGAGGGGGATCCTCCCTCTGTGTTCCTTCTGTAAAAAAATACGCGATGATGAAGGGTACTGGGAACAGGTGGATGTCTATATACACCAACACTTGAACGCCGAGATATCCCATGGCATCTGTCCGGACTGCATGAAGATAAATTATCCGGACGCGTTCAAGGCGATGCAGGGTAAAAAAAAAGAGTGATGCCGAATCGGCGGTTCTTTCGTGCTGGCCTTCGCTGGAATGCTTCTCCTTGCCCGCTCCCTATCCGTGATCCCGCCTTTTGCCTACAGCCATATTTCTTCTATACATAGGGTTTTAAACAGAAATCGTCGTTTCCAGGAGATGAGGATGGGGCATCGATGCGCCTTGACCTCCGGTGTATACCAGACGGTGATGCCGTCGATTTCAGTTTCCTGGTAGCCTTTTTTGCTGAGAGGTGTGCCTCGACGAACCGCCGGGGTGAGCTTGGATGCTTGGCGGGCGGGGCCTCAGCCGCTGCAGCCCTTTTTGATGACCATTCGAATGGTGATGGCGTCACCCCGTGTTTGAAGGGTACGCCTGGCGTCTTGAGTGAACTGCAACATCTGTGTCTCCCTTCATGTTTTTGTTCGGGTTCGATTCTCAGGCCATTTTAATTCATAAAAAATCCGGGGTGATGATTGATCGTGTCTCTTCCGTTGGCATTTATACGCTCATGGAGGGGAGATGTCGACCCTCTGAACGAAGGGAGGAGGCTGCCTGTTTATGCGAAGCCGACTGTTTTTTTCAGGCGCGTATAAAGTTCCCTGTCCACTGTGCCGATGACTGATACACCAGGGCCGGTAAAAGATGTTTCGTTTTTGATTGGTGGTGTGTGTTGGATGGCTAAGTTGGGCGTCATAACCTCTGTTTCGGGTTTTATGTCGTTCGGTGAGACGCCTCCACATCACGATCAGTGATACTTTTTCAGGGACCCTGAGACATGAGAAATAGGCAGAAACACCTACGTTGGGGGGGGACCTTCCAGCATCGCAGTTTGAATGGTGCCGGATCCGGCAATTTGAAATGGAGGATGAAACGATGTTTGCGTCTGTAAGTCTCAGAAAAAAGTTGATTGCAGGATTTTCTTTAATGGTGGGGGTCCTGCTTGTGGTGGGCTTGACCGGTTTTTTTAGCTTGAATCGCGTCATCCAACAGGCCAATCAGGGGTACATGACCCTGGAACTGGATGCGGAGCTTAATGCCCTGGCCGGTGAGCAGATGGGCTATGCCAGGGATGGCAAGTCAGAGCAGTTTGAGGCCTTGAACGTCAGGCTGGAGACGGTAAAAGGAAAGGTGGAAGGCCTTCAGCAGGTTTTGGGCGATACCGGAGAGGTGAAAGAGCTCATCACTGGCAGGGCGCTGTATGCGAAGCATCTGGATTCCTTGAAAGCGGCCAAGGCGAAGAAAGAGGTGCTGCGTGGCGATTTGTTGAAAACCGCAGCCCAGGTGAAGGAGATGATGACTGCGGAGGCGGCACGTGTTGAGGAGGCCACCCGGCAGGAGGTGCTTGAAAACAGCACGCACTATTTGAAAAAGAACGCATTTTCCGCCGTGCGTAATCTTGTGGATTCCGCACACGATGCGGTGATGGCCATGCATGGTGCCTCTCAATCCCGAGACGTAGCCCTGTCTGTGGTGCGAAAGATGCACTTTGCCGGGGGAAACTACTTTTTTGTGATGCAGCCCGATTTTACCCTTGTGGCGCACGGTGCCAACCGCAAACTCGAGGGCATGGATTTTTCCAAAATTCGTGACAAGAAAACCGGGAAGACCTTTATGGTGGATGTGGTCAAAGATGCCGTTAGAGATGGCTCCTCCGTGACAGAGTACTACTGGACCAAGCCGGGCATGGGGGAGTCGGCCTTCCCCAAGGTAACGGTGGCCCGCTATTATAAGCCCTGGGATCTTGTGATCTGCGCTGGGGTCTACCTGGATGACATCGAAACCGCCGGTCAAGAGCTCAATGGGGTGATTGAAAACGGTTTCAGGCGGCTGCAGGCCCTTGGCGAGGTGGAGGAATCCCTTCTGGATGCCCGCCTGGGAGCCCTGTATTACCTGGCATTCCACACCGATCCCGGAAAGGTCAATGCGGCCCTGACAACGCTGATGGACATGGAGGCAGCCACCGAAACCGTGAAGGTGTCAGCCGGTGAGTATCTGGCCACCTGGACCGACTATGTCTCTCAGGATGAAGATGAGGTGAGTACCGGTAAAGAGGCCAGAGGGGTTCTTGGGAAAGCTTCGGTGCTCATGCATGACATGGCGGTGAAGGCCAATAAAGCCTTCGGTGAATCGGCGGCTTCGGGGAAAACCGTCATTGTGATCTTTATTCTTGTGGGGGGACTCCTTGCGCTGGGAGCGGCCATGGCCCTTATTGTCTCTATAACGACGCCCTTGAAACAGGCCAGTTCCATGCTGCAGGATATTGCGGAAGGGGATGGCGACTTGACCCAGCGTCTTACGGTGGCAAGTCGGGATGAATTGGGCGACATGGCTCACTGGTTCAACCTCTTCGTAGAAAAACTTCAGCTGATGATCAAAGAAATTGCCGGAAACTCTGAAACGCTCTCGGGGTCTTCAAACGGGCTGACGCAGCTGGCGGGTCAGATGGCTCAGGGGTCGGAGGCTTCATCGGCCAAGGCCCATACCGTGGCCGCTGCCTCCGAGCAGATGAGCTGCAACATGGACGATGTGGCGAGGGAGACGGAGTTGTCAGCAGGCAATATCAACTCCATGGCCTCGGCCACGGAGGAGATGACCTCGACCATCGGTGAGATTGCCCAGAATTCTGAATCGGCGCGCACCATCACCGGGGAGGCCGTCACACAGGCTCGGCGAGCGAAAGAGAAGGTGGGTGATTTAGGGGATGCCGCCATGGAGATCGGGAAAGTGACCGAGACCATCGGAGAAATTTCCGAGCAGATTAATCTTCTGGCTTTAAACGCGACCATTGAGGCGGCCCGGGCCGGGGACGCCGGCAAAGGGTTTGCCGTGGTGGCCGATGAGATCAAAGAGCTGGCCAAGCAGACGGCGGTGTCGAACCAGGAGATCCGGGAGCGGATTGGTGAGGTGCAGGCCACCACTGGCGATACCGTCTCGGAGATTGACGCCATTGCAGACGTGATTGACAAGGTGAATCAGATCGTCATCACCATTGCCGCCGCCATCGAAGAGCAATCTGTCACCACGGCTGAAATATCAGGCAATATCAACCAGGCCTCGTCGGGAATTCAAACGGTTACCGAAAAGATTCTGGAAAGTACCGGTGTCTCCCGGGATATGGCCCGAGAGATCTCTGACGTCAACGCCACGGCAGGGGAGATGTCTGAGGTCAGTACCCAGGTAAATACCAACGCCGCAGAGCTTCAAGGCCTTGCAGATCAACTGACGTCCCTGGTGGGACGATTTAAAGTGTAGCCGACTGCCCTCCCCCATTTTCTTTGTGGGGGAGGGCATCTATTGCCACCCGTCTTTCCCCCCCCCATGGCACCCTGTCAGGTTCTTTTTCGGGCTGACACCTTCTCTCTTCCCTGATCCCAATCAATGCAGTGTTCTGTCTCCTTCCGGCCCCTCATCGCTGTATATTTTTTCTTTCGTCACCCAGGCGGCGGCGGTGAAAATATAGAGACTGAAAAAGATGTTGCAGATGACGGTGACTGCCGTGGCCACGGTGTTGTTTCCGATGGCGGGGAGAAGCGCCGGCAGAATGGTTCCCTCAAAGAGAAAGACCAGGACGCTTAAGAAAATAAGAAAGAGGGAATCGGAGACATTTCCAAAAAGACATTTGATGCCGGTGAAGACCGCATGTTTGGGCTGGCCGGTGATAAAGGCCAGGGGGAAGATATAGATGGGAAGAATTTTTAAGGTGATCATGATGGTAAAAAAAAGGGCCTGGTTGTTCTGGGGGAAGAAGAGGGCGGAGAGGATGACAAATATCGGGGTGACAATGATGATGAGGATCAGGGTGGTCAGGAGGTAAACGGGCAGATGCTTTTTGATGAGCTCTGGTGCGGACAGGGGGCGGGTCCCAAAGATCCCCTCGATGATGCGTCCCAGAAAAAAGGACATGACCACATAGCTCAGACCGGTGGAGACGGCAAACTGCGCGATCAGTAAATTCTGCATCTCCTCTCCGCGTCTCATGCCGGCAAAGAAGATGTCGAGAAAGAGGGTGAGGGCGATGAAACCGATGATATATCGAGCCAGGGGGACAATGGCGTTGATGACTCGCTTTGCATCGTGAAATCCGTATATTTGCATGGATGGCGGCTCCAAATTTTAGGCTCATGTGAAAGGTGTTTGACCTGTTTTATGCAGAGGGTCACGGCGTTGGGGCTATGTGGTGGGCCGATCCGCGATGCCGCGCAGAAGCCGTCCGAGAATGTCCGCACCGGTGATGACCTTTTTTGTCTCGCCCCATAAAAGGATGAGATCATCGTCAATGACATCGTCGTCGGATCGTTCGGGGTGGACTTTCAGTTTGGTGAGTACCGATCCCAGGGCCGTGGTGCCGTCTGAGGTGAGGATAGGACGGTGGCAGTGGACCATGGGTTGAATGGGTCTCGTGTGAAACAGGGCGCTCCGGAGAAAGCTGTCGGAATTAAGGGCCAGCTTGGGATACCCGCTGTCATCAATGAGGATGATCCATTTTTTCCCTGAAGACTCGATCTGATCAATAAAATCCTCGAATGCCGGGGTCCCGGAGGCCGGGAAAACGGGCATGCCGTCTTGAAAAGGCAGTGGAATGATGCTCTTGGGGTCGATGAGTTCTCCCTCCTGGGCGAGGGGGATATCGTCTAAGGCCAGAAAATTCAAGGCGCCTTTGCCTTCGACGGGGTCGATGTCGGACTGGTCCGATTTCATGTGCATGGTGATGAGCTTCTGCATGTCACGCTCACCCAGATAATGGATGGATTCTTTGCCGAGCCACTGGTCCAGGAGTAAGGCGCAGGGCTTGGCCACCAGAAAGAGGAGGCATTGGTAGACACGCAGGAGGGGGGAGAACCAGTAGGCCATCTTGAGGGCGTGCCTGGAGAAATAAGCCTGGGGGATAATCTCGCCCAGAAAGGTGATAAGCACCGTTGAGAAGAGAAAGGCTGTGAGGCCCGCCATCACGGAGTTGGCCAGAAGGGCCAGCAGCACGTTGATGCCCACGTTGCCCCAGAGGATGGTGGTGAGAAGAAAATTGGAATCTTTGCGAAGTTTCAAGACTCGCAGGGCGTGCTTGTTGCCCTGGGATGCTTCGATTTCCAGACGGAGTTTGCTGATACTGAAAAAGGCCAGATTGAGCCCTGAAAAGACGGCGGACTGCGTGATACAGAACGCGATGCCCGCCCAAATTATACCATCTATCATGTGAGGTTACTTTTGTGGGGTGATGGGTTAAGCAGGCGGAAAAAGTGCCTGCCAGGAAGCGTCGGACCGAGGTCTTCATCGGCCCGACCTTACAAGATAATCATATTTTAACCGTTTCTTCCAGAGGATTTAACATTTATGCGTGATCGCCCCTCAGGCTGAGGACCCGATTGTGCAAGCCCTCGGCGGTGGCCTGCTCCGGGGCGACGGGATCGCCCACGGTAAAGTGGATTTTTGAGTAGAGACGTCGGGGGCGTTTCGCAAGGGCTGTTCCGTCCTTGTGACTGAAAAAACTCCCCCAAAGTCCTTTCAAAGCCGTGGGAACGACAGGGACCGGGGTGCGCTCGATGATTTTTTCGATGCCGCTCTTAAAGACGTCGATCTCTCCGGTGCGGGTTAGTTTGCCTTCGGGGAAGATGCAGATTACCTCGCCGGCTTCCAGCTCTTCTGCGATGCGGTGAAAGGCATTTTCATACGTCTCCGGGTCCTTGCGTCGGGAGGTGATGGGGATGGTTTTGCCCGTGCGGAAGATAAAGTTGAGGACGGGGATGCCGAAGATGCCCTTGTCCATGACGAACCGGACGGGTCGTCTGCAGCAGCTCCCGATGATCAGGGCGTCCATGTAGCTGACGTGGTTGCAGACGATGACAGCCGCCCCTTCGCTGGGGATTTTTTCCAGGTTTTCGTGGTGGATGCGATAAAAAAGGTGGGTGATGACCCAGACGAGGCAGCGCATGGTGAATTCAGGGACGAGGGTGTAGATGTACACGGCCACAGCGATGTTCATGAGGGTGATGGTAAGAAACAGGGTCGGAATGGAGAGGCCGAAGGGACCGAGAAAGAGGGCTCCCAGGATGGCCGCGCCGACCATGAAGAGGGCGTTTAAGATGTTGTTGGCCGCGATGACCCGGGATCGGTGGCTCGCTTCGCTGCGGGTCTGAACGATGGCAAAGAGGGGGACGATGTAAAGACCACCGAAGATCCCGATGAGCACAAGATCCACGAGAATCGGGAGGCTGCCCCGGGTGCCCAGAAATGACAGGAGCGTGTGGGGTACTTCCGGGACGGGCAGGCTGCCCATGAGGGCCAGGTGAATGCCGAAGAGGCTGAGGCCGATGGAACCGATGGGGACGAGGCCGTACTCCACTTTTTTGCCGGAGAGATACTCGCAGAGCATGGAGCCAGCGCCGATGCCGATGGAGAACATCGCCAGGAGCAGGGTGGCCACCCCTTCGGTGCTGTGCAGGACATTTTTTGTGTAGGCGGGGATCTGGGTCACATAGCAGGCACCCAGAAACCAGAACCAGGAGATGCCGAGGACGGAGAGGAAGACGGTCTTTTCTTTTTTTGCGTAGCCCAGGGTGCGCAGGGTCTGGCTGAAGATGTTCCAGCCGATGACAAGGTCCGGGCTGGCGGCCGGAGCCACAGGAATTTTGCGGCTGATCAGCCACCCGGCCAGGGCGGTGACGACGACGGCCGTGGCGGAACACAGGGTGGGCAATTGGATCAGGATGCCTCCGGCGATGGTGCCGGCGAGGATGGCCACAAAGGTGCCCATCTCCACGAGGGCGTTGCCGCCGATGATTTCAGTGCTGTCCAGGTGCTGGGGCATGATGCTGTACTTCACCGGGCCGAAAAAGGCGGACTGGGTCCCCATCAGGAAGAGCAGGGATAGAAGCGCGGGGGTGCTGCCCATCATCAGGGCGGCGGCTCCAGCGCTCATGATACCGATCTCCGCCAGCTTGATCCGGCGGATCAGGAATCCCTTTTCGTATTTGTCGGCGATCTGACCGGCCAGGGAGGAAAAAAGAAAGAAGGGGAGGATAAAGAGCCCGGCGGCCAGGTTCATCAGGATATCGGTCTGGCCGGGCTGGGTGGCCCGAAAGGCCAGGAGCAGCATGAGGACGTTTTTAAAGATGTTGTCGTTAAAGGCCCCTGCGAACTGGGTCCAGAAAAAGGGGGCGAAACGCCGGGTCTTAAGAAGGCTTGAAGGGGCGTGGTCATTTTGCGGCATGGGGTCTCCTATGTTACCGGGTTGAGGTCTATGCATACCACAGTGGGCTGCTTTTCACCGGCTGTTTTTTATTCGCTTATTGAAAACCCAGGGCCGAGGGCAATGCTTAAAAAAGTATAACTATTCGGCTCCTAAAAAGCCTCTGGCGGCAAGGGTGGCGAAGCCACTTAGGCAAAACACCTTGAAAGCAGGTTGCGAATGCGTTTTGCCCCCTTGTCACGGCGTAGCCGGAGGCGAAGGGTCAAATCACATCCGCTTTTAAGATGAAATTTAATCAAGGTTATTTTGTAAAACCTGTTTGTTAAACGTTTCGTAACTATTCAGCTATCCATTTATGGCTCCGGTCTGACAGCACCCTACGCTTTTCGTCTTTCCCGCGCAGGCGGGAATCCATGTATGAAAATCCGTATGGCCCTCATTTTTGTAATGACGTACCGGGTGGATGCGTAGGGTGCGCCGTGCGCACCGTCAGGCGTATCGTAAACCGGAAACACCGCATTTTGAAATAAGACTCGTGGTCATCGTTAATTTGGGAGGCCGATGGTCCTCTCTACGGTAGAAGGTGCGGGAGCCGCACCCTACGCGGTGATGAAAAGACGTGACGTATTGGCATTTGAATCTTTCTGTCATTTGCCTCGAACGACCTGGCGAAGGCAAGCTGAATAGTTACAACTTTTCAAAGCTTTGGCCCCCGGAGTTATTCCGGTTAAAGTCAACCCGTGAATTGACACGGAAGCACCGACAGGTCATGCACTTGCGACATCCGTTGTCCCCCCTCACCCGTCACGCGAATGCGGACGCGAGGTGCCCAGAGTACCGCCAGCCGTAGAGCATTCGCAAACCCGCTTTCAAGGTGGCACCACCTTGCCGCCGGAGGCACACATGGAGTTGTTACGACGCGTTTATTTGAAAAAAAGCCGCGTGGTTGGAGTTGAAGACCGGGGGGTCTCCGTGGACGATGGGGGCGATGAGGGGGTGTTTCTTGAACTCTTTTTCCAGAAAGTGGCGGATAAGAGAGCGGTTCCACCCCAGGGGGTGTTTGAATTCGCTGTAGAGGGTGAGGTCTCCGTCATAGAAGGAGCTGGTGTCCAGGGTCTTGGCCTCGGGGGCGAAGTAGGGGAGGTTGAAGACGGAGAGGTTCAAGAAACCGATCTTCTCGTGGTGGGTCACCACGAAGTCCATGGTTTTCCGGGCGGCGGCTTCGGTCTCGGACGGGGTGCCGAAGAGGAGGTAAACGTAGGTCTGGATGCCCACCCTGTGCAGGGCCTCAAGGGCGCGGGACACGAGGCTTAACTCGACCCCTTTGTTCATCTCGGTCAGGACGTCGGCGTCCCCGGATTCGATGCCGAGTTTGAGCATCCGGCATCCCGACGCTTTCAAGGCCCGGCAGAAGTTTTCATCGGTGAGGTGGGGTGTTACTCGGGCAAAGGCGTACCAGGGGGTGTTGAATCCGCTGGCAAAGAGTTTTCGTAAGAAGGCCGGTCCCACGGAGTTGTCTACGATGTGGACCAGAGTGGGCTTCAAGGTTTCCACCAGGGTGCATAGCTGTTCCACGGCGGTGTCGGTCTGTACCGGGGTGTAGGGGTTTTTCTCCGCCCGTTCCGGGCAGAAGGTGCACTTGCGCCACCAGCAGCCCCCGGCGGCACAGAAAGGGAGAATAAAGCCCGGTGACAGGTAGGGGAGATCCTTGAAATCATCGTAGTCCGGGAGGTAATGTTTCCGGTCCGGTTCTACGTGAAAGAGGCTCAGGAGTGCGTGCTCCCCTTCTCCGGGGATCATGTGGTCCACAAGGCCTGTAAAGGGGTTTTCCCATTCCGGCATGCGCATCCACGAGGTGACGAGCCCCCCTCCCAGGACAATGCGGACATGGGGATAGCTGGCTTTCAGGTGGCCGATGAGGGCAAAGGTGCTGAGGGCCTGGTTGAGGTAGTTCATGGAGAGGCCCACGGTGGTGAGGCCTCCGCACTCTGTCTCCAGTTCTTTGAGTCGCGATTTAAAATACGGAAAGTAGACGTTGGCTTCCGGGGTGTTCGCGGCCTCCATGAGGTCTGCGCTTTTTACCGACGAGAGGGCATCGCTTTTGTAGTTGGCAATGGAGGCGATGGCGCTGTACCCTTCGGAGGCCACTTTCAACACCCGGTTGGTGTCCAGTACGGCGTTGCGGTACCGGTCGATGTTTCCGTATCCGGCCGAGGTGGTGAGCAGGTCGAGGTTGTGCGCTTTTCGATGGATCGCCCGAGTGCTCCAGCGGTCTTCGGCCGTCACCTCTTTTTCAAAAAGGTATGTGAACCCTTCCAGGCTCATGTCCACGGATTTCGTGGTGATGCCGTGGTGGCGCAGTGCCCCGGCAAGCCGGGCGATACCCGCCGGGGGCTCGCTGATCTTGGCTGCGGGGGGGTAGAGAAAGAGCATGTCGGTTTGGGTGTTGCGTCTGGTTTGTGTCACTCGCCTACTCAATGTCAAAAGGTGTTGTAAAGGCCCGCGATCCTGTGAAGAACCGCCGGGCATGATATCATATCCGATGGGGTCATAACACAGGGCGTCGTTACTGAAAACAGTTTACCGGAAACGAGAGGAAGAGAGGCTATGAAAACGTCCTCATTGTTTGAGAGCATTCCCACCGAGCTTCCCGAAGAGCTCTTTACGATCCTTGCCAAAGGCCGGGGGGTCACCATCGAACGGATCATCTCGATGGGGCATGCCTCAGCCGAGGGAGACTGGTACGATCAGGAGACCCATGAGTGGGTGCTGGTGGTCAAGGGGGAGGCCCGCCTTCAATTCGAAGGAGAGGAGGAACGCCCCTTGCGGGAGGGGGATCATCTCCTGATTCCGGCCCATGCAAGGCATCGGGTGGTTTGGACTCCGGATGACCGTGAGACGATCTGGGTGGCCGTTCATTTTGGTTGAAGGGTCTGTGGAAAAGGTCGAAGGAAAATGTTATAAATAGATGATTTTATGTTGTTCTGGTTGTCTCTGTGGCGGGTCGGACTTCGGGGTGTGCCAGGGAAATTGCCGGATAACGGTTGCCTGTTGGATCTCTATGGGGGATGGCATGGCCTATTTTAGAGGGTGCGCCTGGCTCTATTTTATGATGATGGGTGTTTTTTCAGTCTCAGGACCCGTGGTTGCCGGGGAGGGACCCACTCATTTCCATGCACCGAAGGTGCAACAGACACGGGTGAATCCCAACGCCCCCTGTGTGGCCCTGATGACCGAGGGGCGCCTTGTCTATCGAACCTATTGTGCCAGCTGCCATGGGCAGTGGCCCGCGGGAGCGGGCCCGCAGGGATCGGCCTGGAGCCTGCCCCGCCGGATCTCATCGCCATGGGAACGATCCATAATGACGGGGAGTTTGCATGGATGATTGAAGAGGGGCAGGGAAGCATGCCCGCCTGGAAAGAGACGCGGATTCGTCCGTCATCTGGGCGGTGGTCAGCTGGCTAAGAACGCTTGAGCGGTGAGCATACCGCCGGATGAGAAGGGGAATGAAGACGTGAAAGAGCTTGAGTCGTCCAGAGAGGTTCTGGTCACCCAGAAAAAAGAGATGTTTGAGGCGTTTACCGGGTTTGAAACCCAGAATAATTATGTGGTACGACTTCAAAACGGGCAGACCCTTTACGCAGCTGAGGTGAACACCGGGTTTCTATCCCGGAATTTTCTTAAGCAGCTCAGGCCTTTTGAGCTGGTGATCGCAGACGAACAGCGGAATATTCGCCTGCGGGTGAATCGGCACTTCCGGTTCATGTTTCACGAGATTACGGTATCGAACAGCCATGGTATGGTTCTGGGTCGGGTGGTGAAAAGGTTTACCTTTCTTAATCGTCTCTACGATGTCAAAGACGCCGATGATCGTACCTTGTTTGAGCTGAAGGGGCCTCTTTTCAAGCCCTGGACCTTTCGCATTGAAAATGCCCTGGGGAACGTGGGGGTGATCACCAAGAAATGGAGTGGCCTGTTTAAAGAGGCCATGACAGATGCGGACAATTTCGGCCTGAAGCTCGAAAAGGATCTCCCCGCGGATCAGAAAGCCGTGCTTCTGGGGGCGGTTTTTTTAATTGATTTTGTTCATTTTGAAAACAATACCAGCAATGGATTAGGTATTGACGGCTGATTGGTGACACAGGATGTCGCCTCAAATTCCATGAAAACCGTCTGTTGATTCAACTTGACAGACGGTTTTGTTGTTCTTATTAAATGAATGTTCAATTAATAGCGTGCGGCACGTATGGGTCATTTACCATAAAGGATGGGTATGGCAGGGCGAAAAAGACAGAGCGCAGAAGAGAGAAAACCGGCCATCTTAAAAGCGTTTTATCAGGTGATCGAGGCCGAAGGTTTTGAACACGCCTCGGTGGCCAAAGTGGCGAAGCAGGCAGGGGTTCACGCAAGTCTGATCATTCATTATTTCGGCTCCAAGGAGACGATGGTGATGGCCCTGGTGGACGATGTGCTTCAGACTTATGCCGACATGTTCCGGAAACTCCCCGAAGGGGGGGAGCCCCATGAGCGGCTGGAGGGACTGCTGGCCATGATCTGGAGCCGGGAGTGGTACGATGCCTCTGGTTTTTCGGTGGTTTTTTCTTTTCTGGCCTTGAGCGCGCGTGATGCCGAGGTCATGGCTCGTGTGAGAAACCTGTACGGGCATTATCGGCGGTACCTCCGTGAACAGATGGTGCTCCTCTCAGAGGCCGGGGTGATTCATGTGGAGGACCCCGAGGCCGCGGCAGAAGCCTTGATCTCACTGTCCGAAGGGTCACACTACTTCTGCCGTTACCACATTGAGGCCGGGACCTTTGATGCCCACTGCCGCCATATGATCCAGGCGGCCCGTCAGGTTCTCGGAGTGAGCCACTGAGTGAACTGAACCGTTAAAAAAAAATGCATCTGGCAGCCAGGGGTATTTCCCCTGTAAAGCGGCTGGAACGATGAATTATTGATTATTCTGCACATGTGATGGGAGAGAGACAATGACAGAGGTAATACCAATGACAGAACCAAAATGGAAACCCCTTCCCAGCGTCGATCGGGACTGTTTTGCCTGCGGGACGGAGAATTCCCACGGGCTTCAGATGACCTTTGAATCCAACGGGGAGCAGCTTCGCTCCACCCTGATCGTGAAACCCCGATTTCGTGGGTGGAGCAATCTGGTGCATGGCGGGATTCTCTCCACCATGCTGGATGAGACCATGAGCTGGACGGCCATTCATTTGACGGAGCGGTTTATCCTGACCAAGGGGATGACCGTGTCCTTTAAAAAGCCGGTGCGCGTGGGGACCACTCTTTCCATGACCGGCATCATCAAGGAGCGGATCAGCGAGCGAAAAGCCCGCGTGGTGGCTGAAATTCGCGACGAGGACGGGGAGATCTGCGCTGCATCGGAAGGGGAATTTATCCTCTTTACGCTGGAAGAGTTCGGCTCCATGGGGATTATGTCGGAAGAGGAACTCACGGTGATGGCTTCGGCCATGGGTTAACAAGGTGGCGAAGCCACGGTAGCAAATGTCAAACGTTTCAAAAGTTTGGCCCCCGGCAGGGCCGCCGGAGGCGATTTTTTCAACGGATAATCACGTATAAGGAGTTTCCATGTCAGGGGATTTGATGTTTCTGGCGGGTCACAGGGCGTATGAGCGGATTCAATCCGGGGGGCTTGCTCCCGATGATGTCTCCATGGTGGTGGGGGCCTCCGGGGCGGCCAAGTGGCTGGTGCTGCACGGGTTGGATTCGGCGCTGTTCGGCCGGTGGTTTGTGGGACGGGAGAAGCCCCTTCATCTGTTCGGAACCTCCATCGGGGCCTGGAAGTCTGCGGCTGCGGCCCAGAAGGATCCAGAGGCGGCCTTTGACCGCCTGGCTCATGCGTATATTCATCAGTATTATAAGGGCAAGGCCACGCCCCGGCAGGTGACCGACGAGGCCCACCGGATTATGGACACCTGCCTTGAACCGGGAAAAGTCGAGGAGATTTTAACGCATCCCTACTGCCGACTGCACCTGTCGACGGTGCGGTGCAAAGGGCCCTTAGCCTCGGACAAGCCCGTGGCCCTGGCGGCCGGTCTTATAGGGGCCTGGGGTGCCAATTTGATTTCTCGGGAGCTCTTTCGAAGGCAGTGCCAGCCCACCCTTTTTTATGACCCCAGAAAGGTGCCCCCTTTTTCAAAAAATGGCGAGTTCCCGGGGGGCAGGGTCCCCTTAACGGGTGAGAACCTGAGGCCAGCGCTTCTGGCCAGCGGGTCGATTCCCTATGTCATGGAAGGCAGGCAGGATATTCCCGGTGCACCGGACGGGGTTTATCGCGACGGCGGGCTGTTTCATTATCACCCCGCTTTTGATTTTTTGAAAGGGGAGGAGGGCATTGTTCTTTATCCACACTTCTACAGTGAGGTGACTCTGGGATGGTTTGACAAAAAGAGGCCGGGGCGTATTGCCAATGGCTCGCTTTTGTCCGATGTGCTTCTTTTGGCCCCCTCCCCTTCCTTTGTGGCAGAGCTGCCCCTGGGGCGGATCCCCGACCGCCGGGATTTTGATCGGCTTGTCGGGCGGGACGACGAACGTGTGGCGTTTTGGGAGAAGAGCGTGGTGATGGGGCGCAGACTGGGAGATCAGTTCCTTGAGGCCGTGGCCTCGGGGAGAATTCGGGACATGGTGAGAAAGATTGCCTGATGGGTTGGCAGCGCATACAAAAATTTCTTACCTGTCGGGGTGTGCGTCGGGATTCAAACCTTATGTTTTTGAGGGCGGATACACGGTGAGGTGGTGGGGAAAGTCTGCCGGGGGCACCGGCGGCGCCCAGAGGAAACCCTGGGCGACAGGGCAGCCCATGGCTTGAAGAAGTCGCATTTGTTCCGGTGTTTCCACCCCTTCGGCCACCACCTGGATGCCAAATTCGTTTCCCAGGTTTATAATGGTTTTTATGAGGAAAAGCCCTTTTTCATCCTCTTCGTTCAGGGTCGATATAAAGGAGCGGTCAATTTTCAGGGTGTCCAGGGGCATCGACCTCAGATAGTTGAGGGAGGAGTAGCCGGTCCCAAAATCGTCCAGGGCGATGGATACGCCCATTTGTCTCAGTTTTTTCAGGTGGGGCGCTGCCGCGGCCAGGTTTTCCATGAGGGCGGTTTCCGTCACCTCCAGCTCCAGCCATTGGGGGTGGCAGCCTGTTTCTTTCAGGACGTTGGCCACCCGCTCCGGAAGAAGATGATTTCGGAAATGCCAGGCTGAAATATTGAGGGAAATCATCAGGGGTGTGCCTCTGCCCTGGTTCCATTCGGTGATGAGGCGGCAGCCTGTTTCCATGATCCAGAGGTCCATGGGAACGATGAGGCCATTTGATTCAGCACAGGGGATAAACTCCGATGGCGAGCAGAGTCCTTTGATGGGGTGGACCCATCGTATGAGCCCTTCCATGCCCAACAGACGATGGCCATGGATGCCGATGCGGGGTTGCAGGTACATGAGAAACTGGGTCTTTTCCATGGCCTGCCGAAGGTCTTGTTCCATCTCAAACCGGACCCTGGCCTCCTTGTCGAGGCTGTGGGTGAAAAAGCTGTAGGTGTTCCCGGTCTTTTTTGCGCGATACATGGCCAGGTCTGCATTACGGATCAGTGTCTCCGGGTCCCTGGCATCATCCGGGAAACGTGCCACGCCGATGCTCAGGGTGATGTGGAGCTGGGTGGTGCCGATTTTAAAGGCCGGTTTGAATGCCTCCTGAATGCGCTGGATAAGCAGTACCAGCTCCCGGGCGTTGTAGTTTTCCTCCGCGAGAATGGTGAACTCATCTCCGCCCAGACGGGCTGTGGTGTCACTTTTTCGCAGGGTGTTGGTGAAGCGGTTGGCGACCATGGTGAGGAGCCGGTCGCCGCTTTGATGCCCCAGGGTATCGTTGACGTGTTTAAATCCGTCAAGATCGATGAGCAGCAGAGTGATCCCGGCTTTTCTGCGTCGGGCCATATCCATGGCATGATCCAAGGTCTCCATGAAGAGACGCCGATTGGCGAGGCCGGTGAGGCTGTCATAGAAGGCCTGGTGTCTGAGCAGCTCTTCCGCCTTTTTCTGGCGGGTCATATCGAGCATGGAGACAACCCGTTTTTGGGTCCCCGGCAGCCGCGCCACATGAATTTTCGCTGTGTGGATCGCCCCCAGAAGGTCGTGGAATTTGATCTCCATGTTGTCGTCAAAAGAGATGGCCGCGCTTTTTTTATGTCTCAGGCAGGTCCTCAGTTTTGCCTCATCTTCATTGTTGAGAAAAGAGATCCAGTTACGCCCCAAAAGGTCTTTGGGATCCTGGGTGCCAGCGTAGCGCAGGAATTCGCGGTTGAGTTTGACGATGGTTCCCCTCTTGTCAAAGATTACGCTGGGGGTGGCCGAGTTTTTAAACAGGGTGCGATAGTGGGATTCGGAGCGCTTGGCATCTTCCACCGCGGCTTCCAGTGCCTGCACATCGGTGAAGGTTTCAATTCGAATGGGGGTGTCGTGGTAACGCGTTGTCGTGGTGATTCGGATGACGTGCCGTGACGTGTTTCCTCGAAGCGTGCCTTTCTCCTGATGCGGTGTGTGGTGGGTTTCCCGACTCGTTTCCACGGGGTGAAACAGGTCGCCTGCCGGTTGCCCCACCAGCTCCTCTCGTTTGATCCCCATCATTTCTTCCATGCAGACGTTTGTTTCCTGAATCCTTCCCGATTGAGCATCGATCATGAGAATCCCGACATTAAGGGCCGTGAGGATGCTGTGGTTGAGGCACTCCTCTTCAAAAATTCGTGTAAAAACAAGGTTGATATCAGCAGCCAGCTCCGAAAGTTCGTCCCTGCCCTGGATGCGAACGTTTTCAACGGGTGCTCCCGGCGTTGCCACAGGGGCCACCTGATGCCTCAGGTGGAGAATCCGTTTGAGCAGGGTGCGTTGAATCAGGAGGTAAGTTATCAAGGCAAGCAGGAGGCCTGTGAGGCTGATGCCGGCACCGGTGAGGGCCAGCAGGCGTTTGCCGGCCTGGGAAATACGCGAGGGGCCACTGAGGTTGATCTCAATGCTGGCGTCTCCCATGATATTTGAGAGGGTTTCGGTGCAGGTGTAGTGTTTCCGGTCGTCGGTGAATTGAAAGTGAATGATATCTGTCTGGGCGGGCAGGGCGTGGGTGCATACGGTGATTCGGGTCTCGGGGTCCTTGAACAGTTCATGGAAAAAATTTTGTTCAAGGTGTTGGACCATGATGAGCCATCCCCGGGAAGGGCCTGATTCATCGCTTTTTAAAATGGGATTTGCGGCCATGAAATGGAGGGCGCCTTCGCTGACAAAAAAACCAGGCTCTATTTCCTGTTCGGCGTCGCCTTTTCTGAAACGGGCCACCCACTTATTTAAGGTCCGGGTGAGCTCAGGCAGGGGGCGGCCCATTTTCTGTGTGGAGGGGTCGTAGAAGCCTTCCCACACCGCTTGGCCTTCGAGGGGATAGAACCCGATGTAGGTCAGGTTTGCGTCTGAAAAGGTGGCATCCACCAGATTGCTTTCAATAAAATCCGGGTTCGGTTTGTTGATGAATGCGTAGACGTCATTCCAGACGCTCCAGTCTTTAACGAGCAGATTCAGTCCGTTTCGTCCATGGTCCAGAAGGCGAAGGGTAAAGATCAGGCGGCTTTGCGCCTGGTCCTTTTCAAGGGCAGTGAAGCGTGTGTTGAGGGTCTGATTGGCGACCTGATAAAAGAGACCGATGGAGATCGCCACGGCCGTTAAAATGGAAAGGCTTGTTTTTGTACGGATACCCATGGGTTGCCCTTGAACTTCATGATTTCGGCCATGGCCGGAGAGCGCGGTTTGAAGCCATGCTTCACGGTCGACCGGGATACTCAGGAGGCCGTGAGATGGGATGACAAGAAGATGACGGTTTCAAAGACGGGTGGGACACAATGCACGGATTGAAAATAAGGATAGGGCTGAAAATAGCTTAATTTAAAGCTAAATCACTCAATGAAATGCCCCTAATTCTATCCTGAACAGAACTTTACGTCAAAGAGAAAGCTCGTGGGGGGCTGAAGGGTTTCTCATATTGAGCCTGGCCTCTTGTGCCGGGTGTGGAAGGGGAGTGTGAGGGGTGTTTTTTTATGAGAATTCGGAGAACCTCTGCCGGGGATGAGCCTTGCTAAGGCCAGGCGATTGTGGTTACTCTGTATTTGCTTCATATGTGGAATGAATGGTGTGGAATGAATGTGCTGTGCAATCGCAAATGATGGCTTTCGGATTGGGAGGGGAGCCACCATCTCAGGTTAGGGGGAACCATGGATCGATGGATGAATGAGAGAGTTCTGTGTTTTTCAGAAAAAGCGGCGGGGGTGTGGGCTGGGTCAGAAACATGGGAGGACGAGATCCTGTTTGGTCGTCTCTGGGCCCTGGCCGGAGAGACGGGACTCTGCCGCCTGGGGATTCCTGAAATTTACGGGGGCGTGGGCGGGGGCGGGCCGGAAATCTCAGAGATGATGCGGCTTCTTGCCCTGAATACCGGCAACCTGGGACTTCCTCTGGCGCTGATGCTTTCTCAGATGGTGGCTCATTTTATGGTGGGAGTCTTGGGAAGCGAAGACCAGAAGGCGAAGTGGCTTCCCCGGATGGCCGAGGGACGATCTCCTTCGGCCTTTGCCGTTTCGGAGCCCAAGGTGGGAGCGCATCCCAAAAAGCTGCGTACACGTGCAGAACAAATTCAAGGTCGCTGGCAACTCAACGGCAAGAAGGCCTACATCTCCAATGGCCCCCAGGCAGGCATTGTGGTGGCGGTGGCTGTGGTCGGGGAAGTCGATGGATTCAAACAGTTCAGTGCATTTCTCCTGGACGGAGAGACAGAAGGGTTGGATCGGTCGGATGCCATCGCGCTGCCTTTTTTTAGGCCCGCCCTTCATGGCAATATGCTGTTTGACGGGGTGACTCTGGACGCCGACTCGGTTCTGGGGCGACCGGGAGCGGCCTACACCGAGCTTGTGCTGCCTTTTCGGCGCTTCGAGGATGCAATGATGATGGGGTGCGTCACCGGCGCTCTGCGTTTTGTTCTAACAGCGCTGGGTGCGTCGGCGGGGGCTCCTGATGATTCGGTGTGCGAGATTCTGGGGGCGCTGTCCTCCCATATTACGGCCCTTGAATGGGTGGCGAAAGAGAGTGCGTGTTTGATCGCAGATGATTCTGCCGGGGCCGTGGATGAATCGACGGCTCTTCTGCTTCATTTCAGGCAGGTGGTCGGAACCTGTCGGCTGCTTGTGGCATCCCTGGAAGACGCCGGGGTTTCTCTGGATGATCCCAGCCGATCCGTCATGGACGATCTGGCCGCATCCGCCGGTATTGCCGCCCATATCGCGAAGGTCAAACAAATCAAACTCGGCAGGGCATGCCTGGCGGTCCATGGTTGAAAAGCGAGATGGAAGCGTTTAATGACAGGTTGCGCGGCGATTTTCCTCTGTGGTTCAGAGCAAATCGTCGCCGTCCGGGTTATTTTTTAAATGAATTGTTGAATAAAAAGTTCATTGATCTATAATTGACTGAGTGGTAAAAAAACTTTATGGGCCGTGTTGCCAGCCACCGAAGACTGCCTGAA
The DNA here is from genome assembly GCF_030145185.1 of Desulfoluna sp. Lineage (GTDB taxonomy): Bacteria > Desulfobacterota > Desulfobacteria > Desulfobacterales > Desulfolunaceae > Desulfoluna. The sequence continues at coordinate 35,908 of NZ_JAQYWB010000004.1, forward strand.
GCAGTGCTTACTGCTTTACCATTTATTGCCTAACCTACTGTATTTTTCATTCTGTAGTTTTTTTTGGGATCGTATGTGAACATTGGTCGCTTGCTGGTAACATGGTTATGAACGCTGTTTGCCATTGACGAACAAATCCCTTTGGTGCCGTTGATGACGGAGTGAGGGGGGCTGGATATGAGGCATTTTCCGGGTTGGATGTTTCATCATTTCTACCGGTGAAAAAGACCATAGCCGGGCTAAATTGCATGACTATTCGAGGAAGAAAATTTTGAGGGGACTGGTATGATATACAACGTGAGTACAGATCATGACGTGGCGGTGAAACGGTTGGCTGAGTTGGGTAATGGAACACGCCTTGCCATTATTCGTTACCTCGTGAATGAAGGCCCCGAAGGGGTTCCCGTGGGGCAGGTTCAGAAAGCCCTGGGCGTTCCACCGTCGACGTTGTCCCACCACATCTCCCGCCTTGTTTCGGCCGGGCTTCTCCGGCAGGAGCGGGACAGTCGGACACTTTATTGCCATGCGGAGGTCATGGCGATCGATGCTCTGGCTTCTTACATCCGTTCCGCATGTCTTTGTGCCGAAGCGGTGTAGGGCAAGTGCCTAAGTAACAGGCCTCTTGTCGTGAATGCCAGGGGCATTCAGCAGGTGGTTTATTTCGGTTTTTCAGCTTTTGCCTTCCCGGTAGAGGGAGGCGTTTTATCAGGCGAGTTCCTGACGTAGCCATAGTTACGCCAGGCTTTTTTTTGCCCCTGGCGTTGATTTCGAGCCGCTGTCCCTTCTTCCCCGGACAGATCCGGCTTCCGCAAAGGGATCTTCATCTCCTGTCCCTATCTCCTTTCCTTGTCATGTCCCTGCCAAAAAGATATATTAAGAAATCAAGCCCATATGGCGCGGGTGATCTCGCCTTACGATTTGCCGCGTTTTTTTCGAGGCGGCCCCCCACTCCGGATGCCTCGTCCCCGATGCTTTGTCTCCATGATCCTTTTAATGGATGGCATCAGGATCCCTTCTTCCCACCCATCGTCATGGGAGATGCTGTGAAACAAATCACCGATAGTCGTATTTTTATCGCGGGCGTTTCGATCCTTTTTTTTCTGATGTTGGTCGGTGGTACGGAGTATCTGGTCAGCCTGGATAAAGGGCGGTTGCAGGCGCGTGAAAAAGAGGCGGTGATCAAGGAGGCCGGACGGGTGCGAAACCTGCTGGAGTCTGAGGTCAACACGACGCTTAACCTGATCCTCGGGTTGGTGATTTATGTGGCCTCCAAGCCGGATGTGGACCGTGACGCCTTTGAATCCATTGCCCAACTGCTGATTCGGCGAACCCCGCATATTCGTAATATCGCCCTGGCAAAAGACAACGTGATTACCCACATGTATCCCCTTGAAGGCAACGAAGCCGCCCTGGGACTTCGGTATCAGGAGAATCCGCTTCAATGGCCCATGGTGTATCGCGCCATTGAAACCCGGCGGACCGTGGTGGCCGGACCGGTGGACCTGGTTCAGGGAGGCCGGGGTTTTATCAGCCGGAGCCCCATTTTTTTCAGTGAGGGGGGCCGTTCCTACTGGGGACTTGCCAGCATGGTTATGGATGTGGACTCCCTCTACGCGGCCAGCGGGTTGATGGATGCCGGCTCTCTTCGTTACGCTTTGAAGGGGAAGGATGGCGCGGGGACGCAAGGAGAGGTCTTCTATGGAGATCCCACTCTCTTCTCCGACGAGGCGGCGGTGCGGCTTCCCATTACCCTGCCGGTGGGCTCCTGGGTTCTTGCGGCAAAATCACACAGACGCATGGCCTTTAATAAATCGGTGGCGATCTTGCGAGCGGCGGGATTTGGGCTCGCCGTGGTGATCAGTGGTATGCTCTTTGCCCTTTTGGGTTCCCTGCGTCGGATTCGTTATCTCGCCCTTCACGATCCCATCACAGAGCTTCCCAATATTCGTTATTTTGAGGCGTATATTAAGCAGTTGATTACGGTGAAACTGTATAAAGACGAACCCTTTGCCTTGATTTATGTCGGCCTGGATCGTTTTAAATCCATCAATGAGGTGTTTGGCCACAAAGCAGGCGACCGGGTTTTAAGTGATGCGGCCAAGCGTCTGGCGGCCGTGGTTCCAGAGAGGGCCCAGGTGTGCCGTATGGCGGGGGATGAGTTTGTGGTGGTCCTTGAGACCGTCCAGGAGCGGGAGGAGGCCGAGGCAAGGGCAGAAGAGATGGTCCAGGCCCTGGTGAAACCCTATTCCCTGGGGGCAAACAACCCGGTGTCCCTGGATGCCTATGTGGGGGTGAGTCTGTTTCCAGGCCAGGGGGTGACATCGGAGATTCTGATTCGGGAGGCGGACCTGGATCTTGCCCGCCGCAAAGGGGATCGGGGTGATTTATCGCGGTGAGTCGAGGTGATGACGCCTCGCTTTGATCCGTGTTGTCCTTATGGCAGGCGCCCCTTTTATGGGGTGGTGCCGTCCCGATAGGCTCTGACTTGAACGGTCTCCAGGGTGATCATTCCCTTGGTCAGAACGGCATCGAGTTCTAAGAGGAGGGCCTCAATGCGTTCTGGGCGATCCACGATCTCCACCACCACGGGGAGGTCCTCCGAAAGCCGGAGAATTTTGTCGGTGTGGATGCAGCTGCTGGCCCCAAATCCCATGTGACCCCGGAATACCGTGGCGCCGGCCATTTTTCTCTTTTTTGCTTTTTCGACAATCCATTGGTACAGGGGCGATCCTTTGTGACGGGACTGGTCGCCAATGTAAATTCTCAGCCGTTGTGCTTCATTTTTAATGGGCATGTCTCTTCCTTACTGAAGAACGATAAACCGCGGTGGCTCTCTTACAGGCAGCGGGCCAGGCTGGCTCCCACAAAAAAGAGGGCGAGTCCTGCTGTGACTTGAAGGGTGACGTTTCCCAAGGCCATCCACCACTGGGCTCCCCCCGCCAGTTGACCGGTTTCTGAGATAAAGGTGGAAAAGGTGGTGAAGGCACCCATGAAGCCGGTGAGGAGGATGGTGCGTGCTTCTGCGCTGATGGCCATGCGTTCGGCCCCCAGAGTCCAGACCAGGCCGAAAAGAAAACAGCCGATGGCGTTGACGGTGGCGGTGCCCCAGGGAAAACCGCTTCCGGCCAGTCGCTGAACAAAGCCTGCCAGGCCGTATCGGGACAGGGTGCCGAGGGCGCCTGCCCCCGCGATGCAGAGCAGTTTCTGGTAAAGGAACATAAGGTGAAATCTCCGATGATGACCGGCGGGTGCCGGTTTTCAAACACATAAAAAAACCCGCTGCACGGCGGGTTTGTCTTGTGGCTCCCCGCCACAGGACGCAATAGGGTCGCCGCTGGCAGGAGTCATCAGCTCAAAGGCGGTTTGTTCCGGCATTGGGCTTGCCGGGGTCAGGGGAACTCCATCCCCAAATCAATTTATGACAATGTACTGAAAGGTGACGGGTTCGTCAAGAAACCGAGCCCATGATCCCTTCCCGGCCCTGGGATCCTTTGACCTGGGGACTTCCACATAAACGATTGGGGCAAGAGGATGTTTAAGTGGTGGGGGCTGTGGGGACCGCCCTTTTTTTAATCCGAGTGGTCGAGGGGTTCCATGAGGTCGGCTATTTTGACCTTGTCAAGGTTGGCATAAAGGGCGTCTGTGGCCTCTTTCCATGCCTGCCGAAATCGACACCCCGTCGCTTTGATGCAGGTGTCCGGTGAGCTGATACATTCCACCAGCTCACTCTGCCCCTCGAAGAGGCGTACCACGCGTCCGAGGGAGATGTCATCCGGGGGGACGTTGAGGACATGCCCCCCTTTGGGGCCCCGGACGCTTCTGACGATACCCGCCAGTCGCAACAACCGGACCAGCTGCTCAAGATACTTCATGGGAATACCCTGACGGCGGGAGATCTCACTGACTTGAATGGGGATTCCCGTGGGGTGATTTTTGGCCAGCTCAACAAGAATGCGGGCACCGTATCGGCTTTTGGTGGAGAGTTTCATGGGGTTCCTTGCCTCTGTGTTTCATAGTAACACAGTATAGTTAATGGAGTTCCCGCAGGGATGTCAACGCTTTTATCGTGAAGGCCTCAGGTTGGCCGCGTGTCGTGCGGAATAAGGACACAATCGGATTTCGCATCAATTGGCCCTTGGGCGTCCCCTTCCTTCTGTGGTATGAGAGACGGGTTTTTTAAATTCCATGGAATGAAGGGGACGTGACGATGCTGGGAACTGTGGTCAATGCATGCGCAATTATTGCCGGAAGCCTGACCGGGCTTGTATTTAAGGGTGGCATTGCTGAAAAATACAAAGAGACGGTGATTCATGCTGTTGCCCTGGCCGTGATCCTGGTGGGGCTCAAGGCCGCCTTTGCCTCGGAAGCCCTTCTTGTGGTGATTCTTTCCATCGTGGCCGGCGCGCTTCTGGGGGAGTGGTTGAATATAGAAGGGGCGCTCCAAAGGATGGGGGAGTGGCTGGAGACGAAAATCCCCGGAGGGGAGGGGTCGCTGGCCAAAGGGTTTGTGACCGCGAGCCTTGTCTTTTGTGTGGGGTCCATGGCCATTGTGGGTTCCCTGGAGAGCGGGCTCACCGGAAACCACCAGACCCTTTACGCAAAAGCCGTTTTGGATGGGATTATCTCTGTGATTTTTACCTCCACCATGGGGATCGGCGTGATTTTTTCCGCTGTGGCCGTTTTTCTCTATCAGGGGAGCATTACCCTCACCGCCACGGTGATGAAGCAGTTCCTCACCCCCGAGGTGGTGGCCCAGATGACCTCCGTCGGCGGGCTTCTCATCCTCACCATCGGCCTCAACATGCTGAACGTCACCAAAATCCGCGTGGGCAACATGCTCCCCGCCATCTTTCTCCCCCTGCTCTGGTTCATCGCCAGGGGGCTCCTGCCAGTTTTATCTTTTTAAATCGGTCACTATTCAGCTCTAAAAAAAACGCCTCCGGCGGCAAGGTGAGTCACCTTGAAACCTGTTTGTTAAACTTTTCAAAAGTTTAGCCCCCGGCAGGGCCGCCGGAGGCGCTTTGCGTTGTGATTATCCCTCAATCCCCCTGGGGCTCTCTTTTAAAAACGCCTGAAGCTTTCTCCCCGCTTTTTTGCCCGGTTCCACGCCTGAGGGGCCGGCGATGCAGCCCCCCTCACACCCCATGATCTCCACAAAGTTTCCGGGACATCGTTTGACATAGGCGCGCAGTTTTTTGACCGATCGCTTGTCGAGACCATCGATGGTGACGGGCTCTATCGGTGCGCGCTCACCGATATAAGCCTTGACGCCCTCGGTGACTCCACCGGACACAGGGAACCCCCGTCCTTCGGCCCGCCCGGCGAGATCAAAGGCGGTCTCGTCGCACTGAAGGATTTCAATGTTGCGTGCCGCCAGGAGAGCTCGCAGCTCGCGAAAGGTGAGGACGTGGTCTACGAAGGGATCGTCGGAGGCCTCTTTGCGTTTGGCCACGCAGGGGCCGATGAACACGGTGATGGCATCCGGGGTCTCTTCTTTGGCAGCCTTTGCCGTGTAGTGCATGGGGGTTCGGGTGTCTGAGACAAAGCGTTTCATCTCCGGCAGGTGCTTTTCCACAAATTCGGTGTAGGCGGGGCAGCAGGAGGAGGTCATGAAGGGGGCGCCTTCTTCCATACGTTCTACGAACTCATCGGCTTCGATGGCCGCGGTTTTGTCGGCCCCGGAGGCCACCTCAAAGACATGGGAGAATCCAGCGGTTTTCAAGGCTCCCACCAGCTGTCCCATGGTGGAAGGGGTCTCTCCCACAATGGCGGGGGCCACCAGGGCTGTTACGCGTTTGCCTCTGGCCATCTCCTGGATGACCTCCACCAGCTGGGAGCGTTCAAGGATGGCATTAAACGGGCAGGCGGCCAGGCATTTTCCACAAAAGATGCACTTTTCGTAGTCGATGGTCTCCTTGCTGTTGCTCATCTTGGAGATGGCCCCCGTGGGGCAGGACTCCTCACAGGGGATGGGGATGTGCACAATGGCGTGGTAGGGGCAGACCTCCATGCATTTGCCGCACTGGATGCATCGGTCCGGGTCGATGACGGATTTTCCGTTGATCAGTGTTACGGCATCCTTCGGACAGACTTCCACACAGGCATGGGTCAGGCATCCTCTGCAGGCGTTGGTGGCTTCATATCGGGTGCGTACGCAGCCGTTGCAGGCCTCATCAATGACGGTGAGCACCGGGTTGGGGGCGCTCTCTCGTTTCAGGCTCATCTCGGCATAGTGGGAGAGGGGAACCAACTCGTCCTCTTCTTCTTCAATGCCGAAGCCCAAAAGGGCCATGAGACGGTATTTCAAGATGGCTCGATCCCGGTAAACGCAACAGCGGGTGTGGCTGCCTCCCCGGGGCCGCATCTCCACGGGAATGCGGTCGACTCCCTTTGAAAAATCAGTGGAATCAAAGGCCCGGATGAGGCGGACCATGAGCTCAAAGTGGGTGGTGGCGCTGTAGTTTTTAAAGTACACGGGGGCTTCCTTGGTCGGGTCAATATGAAATAAAGCCTGTCTATCCGCCGGCGTTAAAAAAGGTGGCCTGGGTTTAGGCAGGCGTGGCACGGCTTCTCAGGAATGAAACTGTAAAAATTGAATCAAGACGGCTGTATATCGGATTGTCAGGGGAGGGGTCAACCCCTTAATGGGAACATGCCGCAGCATTTTTAATTGAGGTACAGGGTTGGCAGAGCGGTCGGGGATGAGAGAAAAAAGGCCCCTGCCGCGACGGCAGGGGCCTTTTTTTATCGCTGGTTCATGGGAACGTAGTCAGTGGAGGTGTTGCCTGTGTAAACCTGACGGGGTCTGCTGATTTTCCAGTTGGGGTCGTCGGCCCCCTCTTTCCATTGGGAGATCCAGCCGGGCAGGCGACCGATGGCGAACATGACGGTGAACATTTCGGTGGGGATGCCCATGGCCCTTAAGACGATGCCGCTGTAGAAGTCGACATTGGGGTAGAGGTTTTTATCGACGAAATAGGGATCGGTCAGGGCGACCTCTTCGAGTCGTCGTGCGATCTCCAGGAGGGGGTCCTCCACCCTGAGTTTGGGCAGGACGGTGTCGCACATCTTCTTCATGATTCTGGCCCGGGGGTCGTACGTCTTGTAAACCCTGTGACCGAAGCCCATGAGGCGGAAGGGATCGTCCTTGTCTTTGGCGCGTTTGACCACATCGCCTATGTCGGCACCGCTCTGATGAATGTTGGTGAGCATTTCGATCACCGCCTGGTTGGCACCGCCATGCAGAGGCCCCCAGAGGGCTGCGATTCCGGCGGAGATGGCCGCATACAGGTTAACGCGTCCGCTGCCCACCACGCGAACAGCGGCTGTGGAGCAGTTCTGCTCGTGGTCGGCGTGGAGGATCCAAAAGACGTTGAGCGCTTCCACAAGGTCGGGGTCAAGTTCATAGGGCCTGACCGGAGAGTCAAACATCATGTTTAAAAAGTTGGCGCAGTAGGAATAATCGGCTCTGGGATAGACGACTTTGTGGCCCCGAGAGATTCGATAACTCATGGCCGCCATGGTACGGATTTTAGACAGCAGCCGCAGGAAGGTGCGGTTGATCCCCTCTTCGGTGTCCTCAAGTTCCGGGTAGAAACTTTTCAGGGCGTTGAGCATGGCCGAAAGGATCCCCATGGGGTGCGCTCGTCGGGGGAAATTCTGGTAGAAGATCTGCATGTCTTCGTGAATGAGGGAGTCGTCGTTGAGCTGGACACTGGTCCGGGTCAGCTCCTGCCTGTTGGGCAGCCTGCCGTTGATCAGAAGGTAGGAGGTCTCGACAAAGCTGGAGTGGTCGGCCAGCTGTTCCACCGGAATGCCCCGATAGCGAAGGATTCCTTTTTCGCCATCCATAAAGGTGATGGCGGATGTGCAGCTGCCGGTATTTCCAAATCCCGGGTCCATGGTGATGTAACCGGTTTTCTGACGCAATGTTGTAATGTCGAAGGCTTTTTCGCCTTCAGACCCGACAATGACGGGACATTCGTAGGTCTTTCCCTCAATGATTACTTTTACCACTTCGGACATGGTATTCCTCCTTTTTGCGGTTGCCCTGCGGGGCTGTCTGGATACAGCTTCGGAAAGATACCGGCCTTATCGGCACGGTTTGCAGGCAGATACAGTCTCAGGCGATGGTTCACTTATGACGCTCTGACAGAGATTGCGGGGTGGCATTGTTCGGGGTGTCTGCACTATTCAGGTCAAGACACCGTATCGATAGGTTTCAATGCCGGATCATTCCTCCACAGCCACTATCCCCATAGAGTGTGGGTGACGCCCCGGCATACGTGTGATGGCAGCGCATGTCTGCTCAGATTTTCTGCCCTTGGGTTCGTCCCGGTGAGGTGCCTTTGCGGGGGGCAGGGATCCGTATCATTTCGTTCTGTTGATCATTAGCGAATGAGCCTGTCAGAGTGAGGTCAACGGTCTAAAATATCTGATTCATCCTTCGGGGTCAAGGGCTTCAAGCGATGAACCTATGACTTCAGCTCTTTTTTTACCTTGAGAGTTGGGTGGGATGAAAGCTTGTTATTTATGATATATTCAGATATTTTGACCAGTGTTAATAGTGTCATCTCATTGTTTTATAAACAAAATATCTTAAGGAATGTCGTGGCTGGACGATAAGAGGGACACCGGGTATGCCCCGTTATTAATGATCAGCCTGAACGATGGAGGAAAAATACGTATGAAACGATGGATTTTTATTTTGCTCGCAGTGGTCGCAGTCATGGCCCCTGGACGGTCCTATGCGCTTCTTGGCCTTATCAGTGTGGAAGGCGCTGTGGGAGGGTTTGTGCCGACTCCGTCAGGAGATTTTCAGTACGATGGGAAAACGACGGGGGATGTGGACTCCCTTCTCGGTCTGGATCGGGAGGTTTTCCCAGCGGCCCGTCTTCGGGTGGAGCTGCCCCTGGTGATTCCCAATGTCTACCTCATGGCCACCCCCATGAAGTTTGAAGGGAATCTTTCCGGTGACTTTGACTTTGGTCCGGATCATTCATTTGGCGCCGGTGCCGATACCAAGTTGACCATCAACCAGTATGACGCCGCCCTCTTCTACGGCGTGCCCTTGCTTGGCCTGGCGACCCTGGGACGCGTGGGCATAGACGTTGGCCTTAACCTGCGGATGATTGATCTGGCCGCCGAGATGACAAGCGACAGCGATTCACACCGCGAGAGCACCACCGTGCCTGTTCCCCTGCTCTTTGTGGCGGCTCAGTTGAATTTGCTCGGGGGCTTTGCCCTTGAGGCGGAGGTTCGTGGTCTGGATGTGGGCTACGCCCGTGTGATCAGCGCCATCGGTCGCGTTAAGTACAACACCCTGGGGCCCTTGTTTGTGGCGGCCGGTTACCGTCATGAAGAGGTGGCTGTGGATGAGGACGACTTCGACGTCGACATCACCTTTGCCGGACCCTTTGCCGAGGTGGGTTTCTCTTTCTAATCCCTCGAGAGACGTTCGATCTGTGATAAAAAAATACGGCTCCTTCGGGGGCCGTTCCTTTTTTACAGGACCCCCATCTTTTTGAGGTCGGCTTCGAGTTCGGATTCGATAAACACCTTTCCTTTTCGCCAGGTGCCTTTAAATTCGAGGGTGGGGACCACCCACTCACCGCCGTTAATCTGCGAAACCTCATCGACGATTTTTTGGGGGGCGGTTTCAATGTTGATGGATTCGAAGGGAATTTTTTTCTCTTTAAGGTAGGTTTCTGTTTTGATGCAATGGGGGCACCAGAAGGCACTGTAAACTTTAAGCATTGATTTTATCCCTTTGAAAGTGGCCCGTCAGCGTGGGCATCCTGCCTTTATCGCTGCGCGGGATTGTTGATCTTTTGCCCTAAGTGTGGCAGGGTGTTTTCCAGTTGACATTAAGGCATTTAGTGAGCATTCTGCTGCCCCATTGCTTTGGGTGACCGCACGTGTGGTGTTTTTCCACCTGGAAGAAGTGTACCACATTGGAGGGGGACTGGAAAAGCCGGTGCCGGAAATGTCCGAAGTCCTGCTTGGCTTTTCTGCGAGACAGGGAATTTTCTCTCTCCCTGCTCCGGTGGGGCCGGGCGGCGTCGCCAACCAAATTCAATTCGAACAGGAAATCTCCATGATGAAAAGATTATCGATCCTCGTTGCCTCCTTTTTTCTGCTCACCTCCGCCTCGGTTTATGCTGAGGGGCTCAGTGTTGGGATCTCTGCGAATAACCGTGTTGTGGGCGCCAACCTCTCCCTTTTGACCTCCAGCCCTTATGGCACGGTGGAAGTGGGCGGGGGGATGACATACAATAAAGACCGGTATACCATCGGCAATGCCCTTCTCAGCGTTAAGAGCGACGATTTAAGCCCGGGACTTCGCTATGGGTTGGGGTTTAAGTACCTGATGGGAACAATAAAAAACAAGGACCAGAGTCAGCGAGGGGACCTCAGCGCCCTTGGCTTCAATTTTGGTCTGGGGTATGAATTTCCGGCAACGATTAATCCTCTCAGCATTCCCATTGAGCTTGTACTCAATACGACCCTTGCTCCAGAGTCTATCACCTTTGACGAGACCGAAGGGTATCTTGATTTCTCGGCAGGGCTGCGATTCTATTTGCTGGAAAATGCTTACTTAGAATTAACCCAGACCTATATCGAAGCAAAATTCGATACCGGGTCGACATGGACGAGATACATCAATGAGACGGCATTTGGCGTTGTGTTGACGTTTTAATCCCATCTTGATTGAACACGTGTGTTATGCAAGGGTCGGCCACCGGGTGAACGGAGGGCGACCCTTTTTTTTGTTTTTTCTTGTCGGCGTATGGAGTGATCAGGGGAGAGTGGGGTTGCTTCATGTCAGCCATCCGGGCTATAAGTTGAGTGGTCTATTTTGATTACGCGAAGCAGGAGCAGTTGATGGGATATAAAGGGATTAAAATCATGGGGTTACGTTCTCGTATTACTGCATGGATTACGGGCGTGCTTGTGGTCATGTCCCTTTTCTTTTATGCCTTTGTTCATCATCAATCCCGGTCCGTTTATCTCGGATGTCTGGACGCTGCCCTTGTTACATGGGGAGAGCAGGTGACCCAGGAGGCGGTGGGGGCAGGGGGGCTCTCTTTACATCAAGGCGTTGATGCTTCCTCCCGGTTTTCAGGGGTGCCACACCTCTCTTTGGGGCTTTTTCTGGAAGGGGCGGGGGGGGCTTCAGGAGCCGATCGCTTCTGGGCAGCCTCGGGTGCTTTGGAGGCAGAGTTGAGGGCGCACCGGGATCTTCTGGGCGTGGCTCGGCGCAAGGGGCGGCCTGTCGCTGAGACAGTGGTGCTGGGCAGCGGTACGTTCCGCCTCATGGCTTTGCCCCCGTTGGGTACAGGTGGGACAGGCTCCATGGTCTTTGCGCCAGTGAGTGCGCATCCCCAGGGGACCGAGGAGCTAAGCGTACGTTTTGCGCTGGCGGTGATCTGCCTTTTTCTGGTCGTCATGGCGGGGGGCTTCCTCTATTCCTGGTATTTGATTCGGCCCATTGAGTTGCTGCGGGATGTCTCGGAGAAGATCGCCGAAGGCAATCTTGATGAAGGGGTCCAGTTCAGTGGCAGTGCAGAATTTGTCTCTTTGTCTCACAGCATCAATCGGATGCGGCGGTCCATTGCTGAGACGCTTCGCGAGTCCGAATTTCAGAACCAGGCGCTGGTGGATAAGGGCAAAGAACTGGGGGCTTCCAACCGGGAACTCGAACGCGCCATTTTTCAGGCCAATCAGATGACCTCCGAGGCGGAAATTCGCAGCTATGAACTGGAGCATGAGGTGGTTCAGCGACGTCAGGCTGAAGAAGCCTTACGGTCCAGTGAAGAGAAGTACCGGACCATCGTGGAGAACATGAAGGAAGGCTATTGTGAGGTGGATCGGGAGGGGCATGTCACCTTTGTGAACAAAGCCATGTGTGAAATTACCGGGTATGGCCTTGATGAGATGAAGGGGATGCACCGGGGGCACTTTATTCTTGAAGAGAGTCGTGAACAGGTCCTTCTGGCTTTTGAGAGGTTGTTCGACGGGGGAGAGGATGTGGCGGAGTTTGATTATCCCATTCTTCGAAAGGACGGGCGCAGACGTCATATTGGGGTGTCGGTGTCCCTGATTCGAGATGCCTCCTGGGAACGCGTCGGTTATCGGACCATTGTCCGGGATGTGGAAGCGCGAAAGCGCTACGAGGAAGAGCTGATCTACATGGCTTATCACGATCCCCTGACAGGACTGAAAAATCGCAAAGCATTCTATGAACGCCTGGAGCACGATATCCTGAGGGCCAAGCGTTATGGCGGGCAGGTGGTTCTATTTTATATTGACATAGACCGGTTTAAAAAAGTGAACGACACCCTGGGGCACGAGGCCGGAGATGAGGTTCTTCAGGAGATTACCCGCCGGCTAGTCGAGAACCTGCGTCAGTGTGATTGCGTGGCACGGGTCGGGGGCGACGAATTTGCCGTGGTCCTTGACAATGCCGGGGGTTGTGAGGTGGATGTCGTGTTTCGCAAAGTCGTGTCCATGCTCGCTCAACCCTATCAGGTGGGCGACCGCATCGTGGATTATGTCTCGGGCAGCGTGGGTGTGGCGAGTTTTCCCGAGGACGCTGTGACGGCCAATGATTTGATTCGGGTGGCGGACAGCGCCATGTATCTGGCAAAGCGTGGAGGGCAAGAGACCTCGACCGACTGCCTGGAAGAAAGAGTTTGAACCGTATGGAGCCTTTGTTGAAGATGAGTTACAAAGATCGATTTCCTTTCTCGCTGTCGGTGCCCTCCTGGCTCTATCCGGCGGGGTACGCTGAAAATGTGGAGCGGGTGGCTCCTTTTGTCGACGGCGTGGAGCTGCTTTTTTTCGAAGGGAAACCCTCCTGTCTCCCGGACAAGGAGGTCTGGCATTCGCTGCTGGCATTGCAGGAGCGCTATCTTTTGTCTTACAATATTCATATGCCCACGGACGAGAACCTCGCCTCTGAACATCGCGGAGAGCGACATCGGGCTCTGGAAGCCCACAAACGCCTCTTTGATCTTGCGGCGCCCTTGGCTCCCGTCACCCACACCATCCACCTGGAATATCCCGAGGGGGTCGCTCCCGCGCTCTGGATGCAGGCCGCCGAAGAGAGCCTGGTGGCCCTTTCAAAGACGATGGATCCCGCCCTCATCACCGTGGAAACCCTCGATATCTCTCTTCTTCCCCTGGCCGATCTCCTGGACACCCTGGGCTTTAAAATTTGCCTCGACCTGGGTCATCTCATTCATTTCAACCTGCCCATCGAAGAGACCATTGAACGCTTTGCCCCCGCTTGCCGCATGGTTCACCTCCACGGCGTGGCCGGTGGAAAAGATCATCGCGCCCTTCCTCTCATGGACCCGGCCCTCTTCTCGCGGCTCCTCCCCTTCCTCTCCACCTACACCCATACCCTCTCCCTGGAAGTCTTTAAGGCTGCCCCCTGCTTTGAATCCATCGAATTTCTGGCTGAAAAATTGTTGTAATATCCTCGCCTCCGGAGTTATTCCGGTTAACGTCAACGGCTGAGTTTGATTCTGCCCATCTGCAGCTTATGCACTTGCGACGCACTGTGCCTTTCCTTGCGCTTCACGCGAATGCGGACGCATTTCAGCCTGGAGTGACGACATCCGATGCGCATTCGCCAACCCGCTTTCAAGGTGGCTCACCTTGCCGCCGGAGGCAGGCTTTTGCCTTTTCCGCCTGCTTGACACCTTCGCTGGGGTGGTTAACTTTTCGTTAAACGCATCGGCAATGATGACAGAGCTTCTGCGATGAGCGTGATGATAAGCTGTGAAGGCCTGACCGTGGGGGAATGGCTTTTGAAGACGTAAAAGGAGTCGATGATGCGATTTGACCGATTGACGGTAAAGTCCCAGGAGATGATTCAAGAGGCCCATGAGCTGGCCTCACAGAAAGGCAACCCTCAGATTGAACCGGAGCATTTTTTAGGGGCCATGTTAGGGGATCGGGAGGGGATTGTTCTCTCCATTTTTCGTAAGTTGGGTGTTTCTCTTGAGGGGGCTGCCCAGCAGTTGACCGATTTGATCGGGCGTTTGCCCCAGGTGAGCGGGACCGTCAGTGATGTGTACCTCTCTACAGAATCCAAGCAGATATTAAATAAGGCCTTTCAAGAGGCAGAGGCCATGAAGGACGAATACGTCAGCGTGGAGCATCTCCTCTTGTCTCTGGCCGCTTGCGGAAGAACGGGGGTAAAGGGCCTTTTTTCTCGGCTTGGTCTTACCCGTGAGGCCCTTTTAAAGGTGTTTATGGAGATCCGGGGCAGTCAGCGGGTGACCGATCCGAACCCGGAGGCAACCTACCAGGCCCTGGAAAAATATTCTCGGGATTTGACGGCCCTGGCCCGAGCTGGAAAATTGGATCCGGTGATCGGGCGGGATGAGGAGATTCGTCGGGTGGTGCAGGTGCTCGCCAGGCGTCGCAAGAACAACCCGGTTCTTATCGGAGAGCCCGGCGTGGGCAAGACCGCCATTGTGGAAGGGTTGGCTATCCGTATTGTGGAAGGCGATGTCCCGGAGAACTTGAAAAACCGGCGTCTGGCAGCCCTTGACATGGGGGCTTTGGTGGCAGGGGCGAAGTTTCGGGGGGAGTTTGAGGAGCGGCTGAAAGCCGTCCTTAAAGAGGTGGAAGACGCAGACGGCGAGATTGTTCTGTTTATTGACGAATTGCATACGGTGGTGGGCGCCGGGGCTGCTGAAGGGGCCATGGACGCCTCCAACCTCTTGAAACCCGCCCTGGCCCGGGGAGTGCTTCGCTGTGTGGGGGCCACAACCCTGGATGAGTACCGCAAGTCCATTGAAAAAGACGCCGCCCTGGAGCGCCGGTTTCAGCCTGTCTTTACGGCCGAGCCCAGCGTGGAGGATACCATCTCCATTTTGCGGGGTCTGAAGGAAAAATACGAAGTGCACCACGGGGTGCGCATCAAGGATTCGGCCATTGTGGCGGCGGCCACGCTCTCCAATCGTTACATATCCGGGCGTTTTCTTCCCGATAAAGCCATCGACCTGATCGATGAGTGTGCCTCACGGCTGCGTATCGAGATTGACAGCATGCCGGCTGAGATTGATGAGATGATGCGGCGTATCACCCAGATGGAGGTGGAGAAACAGGCACTGGCGAAGGAGAACGATCGGGGCTCCATGGATCGCCTGGACCTTCTGGAGCGGGAGCTGGGTCAACTTCGCGAGGAGGCCAATAGCAAGAAAGCCCACTGGGTCAATGAAAAATCCATTATTGATGAGATCCGCAAGCTCAAGGAAGCCCAGGAGCAGTTGGGTATCGATGAGGCGCGGGCCGAGCGGGAAGGTGATCTGGCCAGGGTCGCGGAGATTCGTTACGGGCGAAGTGATGAGCTCAAAAAAGGGGTGAAGGATGCCAAAGAGACCCTTGCTGAACTCCAGAAAGACCGAAAAATGCTCAAGGAGGAGGTGGGCGACGAGGATGTGGCCGAAGTGATCTCTCACTGGACCGGGATCCCGGTGGTGAAGATGATGGGCGGGGAGATGGAGCGACTTTTGACCATGGAAGCGGGGCTGGGAGAACGCGTCATCGGTCAGAAGAAGGCCGTTACCGCCATCTCCGATGCGGTCAGGCGGGCGCGGTCGGGTCTTCAGGACCCCAACCGGCCCATGGGTTCCTTTATCTTCATGGGGCCGACCGGGGTGGGCAAGACGGAGCTTGCCAAGGCATTGGCCGAGTTTCTTTTCGACGATGAGAGGGCGCTGGTGCGTATCGACATGAGTGAATACATGGAGAGGCACGCCGTGGCGCGGCTGATTGGCGCACCTCCGGGGTATGTGGGGTATGACGAGGGGGGCTATCTTACCGAGGCGATTCGGCGAAGGCCCTATGCGGTGGTGCTTTTTGATGAGATTGAAAAGGCCCATCCCGATGTGTTTAACCTGCTGCTTCAGGTCCTCGACGACGGGAGGATGACGGATAGCCAGGGGAGAACCGTTGATTTCAGGAACACCCTGATTATCATGACGTCAAACATCGGCAGCCAGGTCATTCAGGAGTACGGGGCGGAAAACCGCCTTGAGATGGAGGCGAAGGTGGACGCGCTGCTGCGGGCTTCGTTCCGGCCTGAATTTCTTAACCGGATTGACGAGACGGTGATTTTTGATCGTCTGACCCAAGAAGAGCTGGCCCGGATTGTGACGCTTCAGGTCAAGCGAGTGGCGGCTCGGCTTGCCGATCGGGGGCTTGGGTTCACGGTCTCAAAAGCCGCGGTGGCTCACCTGGCGGAGGTGGGGTATGACCCGGGGTTTGGGGCGAGGCCTTTAAAACGAGCTGTTCAGCGTGAGGTGGAGAATCCTCTGGCTATGGATATTTTGAAAGGGCGGTTCGTCGACGGGGATATCATTGAGGTGGATGAAGACGCGGGTGCCCTTGTTTTTCGGATTGGGGCGAAGTCAATATAGCAAAGAGAACGTTCCTCTATAAAGGGATTTGTAAAACAGGAAAGGGTCAGGGCGGTGAGGCAAATCTCATGGCTTTGGCCCTTTTTTTATTTTATTTTTTCATGGTTCGAGTCGGTGCGAAGAAAGCTATCAACAGGGTGTATTCCCCTGGAGAAATGAGGATTATTCTGCTTTACTTTAAAAAATTATTCATGTATTTAATTTTATTTACAACTTTCATTACGTGAGACAAACCGCCTCGTCAGGCGGAAGAGTATAAAGGAATCCGTGTCCGCAGTGATGTTCGGTCATGGCTTGTGTCAACGCCGACCTGCGGGCCCTCACCATTTCCGGTTCGGATTTCACCCTTGTGCGCCGTAACCATAGCAAAGTCCCCCTTTCACACTGCAGGAACCGTCGAACAGGCGGCCATGGGGAATTCCTGCAGCAGAATCGGCGGGCGCGTGAGATCCTTCCTAACGATTTAAAGGAGTGAACTATGGGGAAGACAATGAAGACCATCGATGGCAACACCGCTGCCGTCCATGTCGCCTACGCCTTCAGTGACGTGGCGGCGCTGTATCCGATTACGCCTTCAACGTCCATGGGCGAAACCGCCGATGCGTGGGCTGCTGGATCCCGCAAAAACATCTTTGGCCAGGAAGTGCTGGTCCGACAGCTTCAGTCCGAGGCCGGTGCCGCAGGTGCCGTCCACGGGTCTCTGGCTGCGGGGGCTTTAACCACCACGTTCACGGCCTCCCAGGGCCTCCTGCTGATGATTCCGAACATGTATAAAATCGCAGGCGAGCTTCTGCCTTGCGTTTTTCACGTGTCAGCCCGGGCCATCGCCGCCCATGCCCTCTCGATCTTTGGAGATCATCAGGACGTCATGGCTGTTCGTCAGACCGGTTTTGCCCAGCTCTGTTCCGGGAACGTGCAGGAAGTTCAGGATATGGCTCTGGTCGCGCATCTGGCGACTATTGAGAGCCGCGTCCCCTTTGTGCACTTTTTTGACGGGTTCCGGACCTCCAGCGAGATTCAGAAGATTGAGATGATCGATTACGAGGATATGAAAGAGCTTGTGAACATGGACGCACTGGAAGAGTTCCGTTCCTGCGCCATGAACCCCGAGCATCCCGATATCCGTGGCACCGCCCAGAACCCTGATATTTATTTTCAGGGGTGTGAGGCCGCCAATCTTTATTATGAAGATGTGCCCAACGTCGTGGCCGAGTATATGGAGAAGGTGACCAAGCTCACCGGGCGTCCTTATCGTCTCTTTGATTACGTGGGACATCCCGAGGCCGAGCGGGTGGTCATTGCCATGGGGTCCGGGTGTGAAGCCCTGGAAGAAGCCGTCGTTAAATTGAACGATATGGGCGAAAAAGTGGGTCTGATCAAGGTGCGCCTCTACCGACCCTTCAGCGCCGAACATTTCTTGCAGGCCATTCCGGCCACTGCGGGGTCTGTGACGGTTCTGGATCGTACCAAAGAGCCCGGCAGCATGGGCGAACCTCTCTACCTGGATGTGATGGCTTCGTATATGGAGATGGGGGAGATGCCCCAGATCGTCTCCGGGCGTTATGGCTTAGGGTCCAAGGAGTTTACTCCAGCCATGGCCAAGGCCGTGTTTGATAACATGAAGGTGGCCAAGCCCAAAAACCACTTCACCGTGGGAATCAAGGATGACGTCTCGTACAGCTCCCTGGACGTGGACGACAGCTTTGATGCCAGTATTGACGGCACCGTGAATTGTAAGTTCTGGGGCCTGGGCTCCGACGGAACCGTGGGGGCCAACAAGAGCGCCATTAAAATTATCGGTGACAACACCGATCTGTACGCCCAGGGGTATTTCGCGTATGACTCCAAGAAGTCGGGTGGTGTCACCGTGTCTCACCTGCGCTTCGGCGATCAGCCCATTAAGAGTACCTATCTGGTGGACAAGCCCGATTTCGTCGCGTGCCATAAGTCCAATTATGTCCATCTCTATGACGTGGTGGCCGGGATTAAAGAGGGGGGGAACTTTCTCCTCAACTCCCATTGGACTGCTGATGAGATGGAAACCGAGCTTCCCGCGTCCCTTAAGAATACCCTGGCTCAAAAGAAGATTCGGTTTTATGCCATTGATGCGGTGAAGGTTGCTTCCAACGTGGGGCTGGGCGGCCGAATCAACATGATCATGCAGACCGCCTTTTTCAAGTTGGCCAATGTCATGCCCTTTGAGGAGGCCATCGCCCTTCTTAAAAAAGATATCCAGAAGACCTACATGAAAAAGGGCGATGCCATTGTGGAGATGAACATCGCCGCCGTGGACCAGGCCCTTGAAGGGCTCATCGAAATTCCCGTGCCAGAAGCGTGGGCCGGAGGTCGTGATGCGGCCACCGTGGCCGATGCGGTGCCGGAATTTATTTCCGACGTGCTTCGTCCCATGAGCGCTCAGAAAGGGGATTTGCTGCCGGTCTCGACCTTTCCTGTGGACGGGATTTATCCCGTGGAGACCTCTCGCTACGAGAAGCGTGGGGTGGCCATCGAGGTGCCTGAATGGGTGCCTGAGAACTGTATCCAGTGCAACCAGTGCGCCTTTGTCTGTCCCCATGCCGCGATTATTCCCATCATCGCAAGTGAGGCGGAGATGGCCAATGCGCCCGAAGGGTTCACGGCCCTGCCCGCCACCGGAAAAGAGCTCAAGGAGTATCATTTCCGCATCCAGGTGAATGTCATGGATTGCCTGGGTTGCGGGAACTGTGCTGACATTTGCCCGGCCAAGACTCCGGCCCTGGTGATGAAGCCCATTGAGACCCAGGTGGATCTGCAGGCCGATAATTATGAATTTGCGCAGTCCATCGAGTTCAAGGAAGGGTTGCTGAAGCGTGAGTCCGTTAAGGGCAGCCAGCTCATGCAGCCTCTGCTGGAGTTCTCGGGCGCCTGTGCCGGATGTGGTGAGACGCCGTATGTAAAGGTCCTGACGCAGCTCTTCGGGGAGCGCATGACCATTGCCAACGCCACCGGGTGTTCTTCGATCTGGGCCGGTTCCGCCCCGTCATTTCCCTATTGCACGAACAGTGATGGCTTCGGTCCTGCCTGGGGCAACTCTCTTTTTGAGGATGCCGCCGAGTTCGGGTACGGCATGGCCCTGGCCACGAGTCAGCGCCGGAAAAAGCTTGCCGATCTCATGGGAGAGGCTCAGAATCGGGACCTGTCTATTGAGATGAAAGCGGCCATGAAGAGCTGGTGTGAGAACATGAACGACGCCGGGCTTTCACGGCAGTATGGAGATGAGATCAAGGCACGTTTGATGACGGAGATGGGGGATTCCATCCTCGATGAGATCGATGCCATGAATGATCTGTTCACCAAGAAGTCCCACTGGATTTTCGGTGGTGACGGGTGGGCCTACGACATTGGTTTCGGGGGGCTGGACCACGTGATCGCTTCCGGCGAAGACGTGAACATCCTGGTGATGGATACCGAGGTGTATTCCAACACCGGCGGGCAGGCCTCCAAGGCCACCCCCACCGGTGCGGTCGCGAAATTTGCGGCCTCTGGCAAGAAGATCGGCAAAAAGGATCTGGGCCTGATCGCCATGAGTTATGGGTATGTTTACGTGGCATCTGTCTCCATGGGGGCCAACAAGCAGCAGCTGATAAAAGCTTTTGTCGAGGCGGAGAGTCATCCGGGACCCTCCGTGGTGATCTGCTACGCTCCCTGTATCAACCAGGGGATCAAGAAAGGGATGGGCAAGACCCAGGAAGAGATGAAGTTGGCCGTGGCTTCCGGGTACTGGCCCCTGTATCGTTACAATCCGGCATTGGCTGAAGAGGGCAAGAACCCCTTTGTCTTCGAATCCAAAGAGCCTGACGGCACCCTTCAGGAATTCCTGGCCGGTGAGAACCGTTTTGCCAGCCTGGAAAAGATGTTTCCCGAAGAGTCCAAGAGGTTGCGCGGGCAGATTGAGATGGAGTTCGCCAAGCGTCACGAACATTACACGCGGCTCTCTGAATAGTCCGATTGGGCAAGGGGTGGATGACACCCTTTTTCTGGATGAAACATCCTGAAAAATAAGTGTAAAAAACAGGCAGGGGTCTCTTGCGCGATGCGCAGTTGGCCCTTGCCTTTTTTTTGGGTTTGGTGTTTGATAACGTTCGTAAAAAAGTTAGGGCTTGGGCTGTGTTGGCATGCCAGGTCTTTTGATGTGTTGGGTGATTTTGATTTTTTAGTTGATTTCGTGCGCAGATGATTTCGCAAATGGGGTGCTCCACAAGCTTAAAAGGCGTCACCCGGTGAAGGCCTTTCTAAGGATGGCTTTTTTTGGCGATGCATAGGCGGACGCAACAGGACATAAAGGAAGGGATTTATGGAGTTCATAACCGGTGGGAATGAAGGCTGCAGCGAGTGCGGCGCTCCCCAGACATCTTGCAACCATTGTGGGGCCTGCTGTATAGGGGGTGGCCCTGTTTTGAGAACCCAGGATGAGCGTCTGATTAAGACGGGCAAGCTGGATCTCTCTCAACTTTATACCCAGAGAGCCGGAGAGCTGATGTTTAATAAGGACTCCTTGAAAATGGAGTCCCTTGACACGGATCATGTGAAGCTAAAGGTCGAGCCCGAGACCCTGCGCTGCCAGTTTCTGAGCCCGGAAAATCGTTGCGAAATCTACGCTCACAGGCCCTTTGAGTGCCGGTCTTTCAAGTGCTGGGACGAACGGGAGATTCAAGCGGTTTACGCCTCTGATGTCCCCTTGTGCCGTGAGGATATTATCGGGGGCATCAAGGGGCTGTGGGATCTGGTGACCGATCATCATGAGCGTTGCAGTTACGCGCTGTTAGGTGAGCTGATCCGAAAGGTTGACGCCAGCAGCGACCGGGACGCCATGGATAAGGTGTGCGAGATGATCGCTTACGACCGAAGCCTTCGGGAGACCCTGATCGAAAGTGGCCGGGTTAAGCCGGTGATTCTCGATTTTCTCTTCGGGCGTCCACTTTCCACGACCATTGTCATGTTCAATTATCGCCTTGAAACCACCGACGGTATCGATTTTCTCGTCTCCATTGTCTGATGTCACCCAAGCGGGGCCGTGCGGTTGAAAAACCGCTCGGTTCTTAGCCCTTTCTGTGTGCCCGTTTGAACGTCCGTTCCTTAAGCACCTGCCCAGGTGTTGCCTTCCCCAATTTAGTTTTTCAAAAGAACGTGCCGGCGGCAAAGGGGGGGAACTATTCAGCTTATGCCTCCGGCGGCCCTGCCGGGGGCTAAACTTTTAAAAAGTTGTAACCATTCAGCTTGCCTTCGTCAGATCGGTTCGAGGCAAATGACAGAAAGATTCAAATGCCAACATGTCACGTCTTTTCATCACTGCGTAGGGTGCGGCTCCCGCAACTTCTACTGTAGAGAGGGCCATCGGCCTCGCAAGTTAACGATGACTACGCGTCTTATTTTATAATGCGGTGTTTCCGGCGCACCCTACGCATCCACCCGGTACTTCATTATAAAAATTAGGATGATACGGCTCTTCATACATGGATTCCCGCCTGCGCGGGAAAGACGATAAGCGCAGGGTACCGTCAAACCGGCCGGTCCCCAAAAGACATAAACAGGTGCGTATCAAAAAGCCTGCCATGCTCCATGAAATCGTCTTCCCCGGTTCTCTGGGGAGTCGCTGCATACGGCCTGACCGTAACCTGAAATACCCTCCAATGCAGGAACAACCAGATGACCGGGGATCCATACTCGGGTCACGTCACCATAAAAAGACACAACGCATACGCTTTCTCACAACCACCATGGGTCCCCGCCTGCGCGGGCAAGACGAAAAGCGTAGGGTGCTGTCAGACCGGGGTCATAAAGAAAAAAATGGATAGCTGAATAGTTACAAATTGGGTTGCGAATGCGCATGGGGAGGCCCGACTAAAGGTCGGTGCGGGTGTTCGGGTGAAAATAACGCATGGGGTGATTTCTGACCGATGTAATTTTGTCTCGGGTGATTGTGACCCGGTGTAGCCCCTCCTGCAGGCGGGCAGGGGCATCCAGGTGGCCCGAGGGGTCGATGGCCAGGGCCAGAGGCGGAAAGTGTAAGCGGGCTTCGTTGATGCCGCATTGGTTGACGGCTGCCACCCATAGGCCGTTATCAAAGGCGCGGGCGGGTAAATGGCGCATCCAGGAGGCGTATTTGTCTTCGCTGGTCCCCCGCGGGGAGGCGTGGGGGAGGAGGATCACATCCGCGCCCATTTCAGCCATGCGGTAAAAGGCCAGGGGAAAGTGAGCGTCGTAGCAGAGCATCATGCCGATGGAAAATCCCTTGTAGGAGAAAAGGGGCAGGTCGTTTCCTGGGGTGTAATTCATTTTTTCCGGGGGGGCCAGATGCAGCTTCCGGTACGAGGTGTGGTGACCATCGGGAAGAAAGGCTGTGTGGGTGGCATAAAGGCGCCCCTGGGTGTCTTTTTCGGCATACCCGGCCAAGACCCCGATGCCAGTTCTGTCGACGGCGTCTGAGAGGAGAGAGAGGGCGTCTTGTCGGGTGAGCGCCCGGTCTGACGCTGTGGACCCGTTGGCATAACCGGTCAGGGAGAGTTCAGGAAAGACCACCAGGTCTGCCTGTGCCTCGTGCGCTTTGCGGCAGAAATGGTGCATCGTCTTCACATTGACGGCAGGATCCGACAGGACCGCCGGTACCGTTGCCAGGGCGAGGTGTAGAGGCTCCATCCTTACTTCACTGTAAATTCGGCACGTATCTTGAAAATATGGGTGGCCGGTAGATTATAGATCCGGGTTACGCCCGTACGTTCGGTGATTTCCGCCAGATTTGCTTCGATTTTCTCCACCGAGGACTCAATAAAGGTGAACCAGACGTTGATCTCATCTTCACGGGTATAGTTGTGGGTGACGCCTTTGTAGCTGTTCACCACCTCCGCGAAGGCGTCGATTTGATTCGTCGGAACACAGGCTCCGCAGAGGGTGCTTGAAAAACCGACTTTTTCCGGACCGAAGTTCCCGCCGATGCGTCTGATGAGGCCGGACTCCTTGAGTTTGGTGATCCGTGCGATGATCTCTTGTTCATCCATGGACAGGGCCTCGCCGATGGCTGCATAGGGTCTTTGGCAGATAGGAAAATCAGATTGAATATGGTTGATGATCTGTTTGTCCCTGTCGTCGATGCTCATGCCGGATACTCCTTTGGGTGCTCGAGAGATGGTTTTTTTTCAGGTCTGGGGGGAACAAAAAAGGCCCTATCGTAAACGACAGGGCCTGATTTGAGAAATTTAAAAACGGCGTCCGGTGATTATACGCAACCGGTAGGCTTGGGAAGGCCAGCCATTTTGCAGGCGCCTTTGCCGGGGCCTGAAGGGAACAGCTCGTAGATGTGCTTGAGCTTGAATTTGGTCAGCTTGGAAAGAACACGTACCATGGGGGCGATACCGTTCTTTTTGTAGTAGTCATGAAGAACGTCAATCACGAGCCTGTGCTCTTCATTAAGCTCCGCGATGCCTTCTTCTTTCATGACAATCTCCAGCCACTCTTCAGTGAACTGTGTGAAGTCAAGGAGGAAACCATCCTCATCCACGTCAAACGACTTTCCGTTGTATTCAACTGTCTCGGCCATTGAATTAAAACCTCCTGTTGTGAATTATCAAATTGAAAGGCTTATCCCTTATTTTGTCCTGTCCACTTCGAAGAGAAGAAATACAGTAAAGAAAGGGCAATGTCAACCCGTAACATACAATATGTTACGGGTTTAACCGCCTATTTTCGTTTACTGATCCTCTTCCGGCATCTCATTGAGCTTGTCGAGGGTAAAGACAGGTCCATCTTTGCAGACCAGCTCTTTGCCGATGTTGCATCGACCGCACATGCCGATGCCGCATTTCATTCGGTTTTCGAGGCTCATGAAAATATGATCGGCTTGGTAGCCCAGTTTGTCGAGGACCGGCTTGGTGAACTTCAACATCATGGGAGGACCACAAAGGATGGCGTAGGTATCGTCATCACCCTGGGGTGCCTGAGTTTCCGTGATCGTGGGAACGAACCCGGTGTGGTACTTCCAGTCGGGATCATCCGTGCCGTCAACGGTAAGGTTGAGATTGATGTCATCTCGTTTTTCCCACTCCACGAGTTCGTCTTTATAGAGAATCATGCCGGGGTTACGTGCCCCGTAGATGACGTCAAGACGACCGTACCGCTTGCGATTTTCAGGCTCAAGCAGGTACTTGATGGTGGAACGCAGGGTGGTGAAGGCAAAACCGGCACCGATAATGACGATATTTTTACCTTCCAGGTTCTCAATGGGATACCAGTTGCCCAAGGGGCCGCGAAGACCCATGATGTCTCCGACCTTCATGTTGTGAAGGTGGGAGGTCACCTTACCGGTACGGAACACGGTAAACATGACAAAGCCCTTCTCAGAAGGAGAGGAGGCAATTCCGATGGGAATTTCCCCCTGGCCGGGAATGGAGAGCTCGGCAAACTGACCCACATGGTAAGAAAACTTCTCTTCATCTTCCGGATTGAGAAAGACAAATTTAAAGGTTCTGAGCGTTTTATCCGCAGTCGCAACCTGAATGTCATCAATGCGAACGGGATACGCCTTGTAAGGATTCTGCACAGGTCTTCTCCTTTTTTTAGCTGGCGGCTTCGTAACCGTTCATCTTGTTACAGATGGTGCGGATATCAATGTTGGCAGGACACTGCTGAACACAGCGACCACAGCCAACGCACATGAGGCCTTTGTCGTATTTATCGACAAAATATTTGAGCTTGTGCATGAAGCGCTGGCGGAAACGCTGATGTTTCTGGTCCCTGGGGTTGTGGCCGGAGCCGTGCAGGGTAAACAGAGAGGTCATGCAGCTGTCCCAGTTTCTCATGCGCACGCCTTCTGTGCCCTTGTTTTCATCCTGGATGTCGAAACACCAGCAGGTGGGGCAGGCGTAGGTGCAGGTGCCGCAGTTGATGCAGGCAAAGGAGAGCTCTTTCCAGAAGGGGGCGTCGTAGAGATCCAGGCTGTTCTTGCCGCGGAGATTCGACGATTCCACCTTGCAGACAATCTTGGCTTCTGCTTCGGCTTTTTTTGGCTCAAAGACAGAGGCATCGCCTTCAGCCGTCCAGCCGGCAGCCGCCAGGAGTTTTTCCCCTTTTTCGGTCAGGGCTTTGGCCTCGTAGGCGTCGCCGCAATCGGAGAGGAGAACATCAAAGCCCTCTTCATGGTAGGGGCCGCACCCTGCGCTGGTGCAAAAGCACGTCTCGCAAGGGCTGTCGCAGGCCAGGCCCACAAAGGTGGTGGCGTCGTAGGAGTTCATCCAGAAGGGATCGCGGTATTCTTCGGTGTCGAAGTTCATGCGTACCAGGGACAGGGCCTTGGCATCGCAGGGGCGCATCCCGATCACAGCCCGGGGTGAATAATCCTTGGGCGCGTCTTTGAGAATGTGATGCTCCGGATTATTTTCGTCCAGGCTGTACGTAAACATAGGCTCAGACTGGGGGAAAACCACGGATTTGGGAGAGAGACGGGTGTTGGTGTACGCCATGTCAGGCGTTTCGTCACTCGTCAGTTCCTTGTATTCGTGGGCATCACCCTGCATCACGGGGCCGAAAAGGCGGTAACCGCTTCTCAGGCTGTCAATCCCGCCGGCCCATATATTTTTATCAATTTTAATGACCTTCATGATATTTGCCCTTGTTCATATGATGGTTCATTCGCTCTTTCATAGAAGAAAACAGAGACGAACGG
Organism: Desulfoluna sp.; assembly: GCF_030145185.1. Classification (GTDB taxonomy): domain Bacteria; phylum Desulfobacterota; class Desulfobacteria; order Desulfobacterales; family Desulfolunaceae; genus Desulfoluna. The sequence continues at coordinate 62,041 of NZ_JAQYWB010000004.1, forward strand.
GATTACATGATGAATTTGTCGGGGTCGTCCACCTTGAAGCTGTCCAGCGGCGGACGCTGGTCGACGGTGAGTCCCGCTTCCCAACCATAGAGCTCGTTACAGTCTTTTTCGAGCTTTTTGGTGAAGTGACGCATCTTGATATTCTGGGGACAGGCTGCTTCGCAGGCGCCGCAGTCGGTGCAGCGGCCAGCGCAGTGGTAAGCCCTCAGGAAATGGTAGGTGCGAATGTCAATGGGATCGGTCCCCTTGCCTATCCACTGGGGTTGAGACTCGTCCACGAAGCAGGTGGGGCAGTAGCACAAGGGACATGCATTTTTACATGCGTAGCAGCGCGTGCAGCCGGTGAGGAGGTCTTCAAAGAACGCCCATTTATCCTGGGTTTCCATGGCTTCGATTTTGCGGACGTCTTCGTAACGGTCCACCTCTTTCTGCTCTTCCACGAGATCGGCACAGAGTTCGTCGTAGATGACGGGGTTTCTGTGCAGGCAGGTGGCGCAGTTGGCCTGAAGCACCTCAGGGTTGTTTTTGTCCACCATCCCTTTGCAGGGGACACCGATGATCACAAGCTGCTCACGGGAGATCTTGTTTTCAATGATGTGGTTGACGATGTTTCTTGAATCACACCCTTTGGCGATGACGGCGATCTTTTCCTTGCGGCCGGTCAGATAGTTGGCCAGGTTCAGACGGCAGTTTTCATCCCAGACAAGATCCTGGACGTCGCTTGCTTTGGTGATCATGCAGGGCTCATTGGTCAGGGCCACCGTCCCTTTACGGAATCCGACAACGCACTCAACGGTTCCGTCGTTCAAGAGCCTTTCCGATATCTCTTTGATTTTTCCGATGTATGATTCCATGGCTTAACCCTTCGCCCCGCTCTTTTTCACGTAATTGGTATTGGGACCCAGAGCCTTGACGGATTCCGTGACCTTCGTTACCACATCCACGAACTTGGTGGATTCGGCAGAGGAGATCCAAGAGAACTGGAGTCGACCGGGCTCAACGCCCATGTGCTCCATCAGGTTTTTCATCAGGGCGAACTTTCGACGCGCGTAGTAATTACCTTCCAGGTAATGGCAGTCACCGGGATGTCAGCCGGAAACCCAGACGGCATCGGCACCCTCCCTTAAAGCGGCCAGGAAGAACTTGGGGCTCATGCGTCCGGAACAGGGGATCCGGATCACGCGGACGTTGGGCGGGTACTGGGCTCTGCCCACACCTGCGAGGTCAGCGGCTCCGTAACTGCACCAGTTACAGAGAAAACTGACGATTTTTGGTTCGAAATCAGCCATTTTATTTTATCTCCTTTGAATCCCGCCCTCTCTTAAAAGAAAGAGAGGACGGGTCAAAAACAGGTTTAGTGCGAATGGATCCTTACGCTTCGTTCATGGCAAAGATCTGCGACATGATCTGGTCGTTATCGAAGCCTCTGTGGTGGATGGCACCGGAGCGACAGGAGCCGACACAGAGCCCGCAGCCTTTGCAGAGTACGGGGTTGATCTGGGCCTTGCCGATATTCCGTCCTTCGGTGATGAAAGAGGGCGCGGAGTAAGGGCAGACACTGACACAGATGCCACACGAGCTGCACAGCAGGGGGTCCACATGAGCGACCTGGCCGCTGGTGTGGATGGTCTCACGGGCCAGCAGGGTGATGGCGCGGGACGCCGCCGCCTTGGCCTGGCCAATGGCCTCATCAATGGGCTTCGGATAATGAGCCATCCCGCAGAGGAACACACCGTCGGTAGCGAACTCGCTGGGACCGAGCTTGGCGTGGCGTTCCACGAAGAAGCCGTTCTCGTTCATGGGCAGCTTGAAGAACTGGGCGATTTTTCCGTCACGATAAGGCAGCACGGCGGTGGCCAGGGAGAGAAGGTCTGCTTCAATCTCGATGTCGCGCCTGAGAACATGATCGATGGTTTTGATCATGATTTTGTCACCCTGAACAGAGACAACCGGTTTGTTGTCCACCTCGTATCGGATAAATATGACGCCTTTTTCACGGGCTTCACGGTAAAGGTGTTCGCGCTCGCCGTAGGTCCGAATGTCTCGGTACAAGATGTAGACGTTGGCTAACGGATTGCGGCGTTTGATCTCCAGGGCGTTGTCGATGCTGTGGGTACAGCAGACACGTGAGCAAAAGGGACGCTCGGGCTCACGGGAGCCGACGCACTGGATAAAAACAGCTGAATTCACGGTATTGAGGATCGGATCGTTGGCCATGAATTTTTCGTCCATTTCAAGGCTGGTGATGATGCGATCGCTCTTGCCGTAGCTGTATTCGGTGGGGGTGTAGGGCTGAGCACCGGTGGCCATGACGGCTACCCCATGCTTGAACACCGTCTCTTCACCCTGGGATGCGATGGTGGATTCGAAGTTGCCTACGAAGCCTTCCACGCCTTCCAGTGTGGTGTTTAAGTGAACGGTGATGTTCTCATCTTGGGTGACTTCGCTGATGAGCTCGCCCAGTTTCTCTGCAACATTTTCGCCTGTGGAGGTGCGGTACAGCCTGTTGGCCTGGCCCCCCAGTTTGGCATCACGTTCGATGATGTGGGTTTTGTAGCCCTGTCTGGAGAGGCTCTGTGCCGTGGTGATACCGGCAAGGCCGCCACCCAGAACCATGGCGGTCTGGTTGACCTGAAGTTCCGCTTCATCAAGGGGCTGGAAGAGGGCCACTTTGGCAACGGACATGCGAATCAGGTCCTTTGCTTTTTCGGTGGCTCTTTCGGGCTGATCCTTGTGGACCCAGGAGTCCTGGTTCCGGATGTTGGTCATCTCGAAGAGGTACTTGTTCAGACCGGCAGCCAGAAGTGTTTCCTGGAAAAGGCCTTCGTGGGTTTTGGGTGTACAGGCGGCAACGACAACGCGGTTGAGCCCCTGTTCCTTGATGGTCTGGGCGATCTTATCCTGGGTATCCTGAGAGCAGGAGAAGAGGTTATTGCCCACATATTCCACATAAGGCAGGGTCTTGACGTACTCGGCCACGGCATCCACGTCGACGGTGCCTGCGATGTTGGTGCCACAGGAACAGACAAAGACGCCGATCTTGGGCCGTTCACCCCCTACATCAAGCTGGGTGATGACTTCGGCTTCCTTGGTCAGGGTGTTTCGAGCCGAGGCAATGGCTTCACCGGCTGCGGCGGCTGCGGCGCTGGCGTCAACAATGGACTCGGGAATGTCTTTGGGACCCTGGAAGGCGCCGCAGACAAAGATTCCTTCGCGGCTTGTGGCCACGGGGTTGAACGCTGAGGTGGCAGCAAAGTTGCTGGCTGTGAGCTCAATGCCCAGCTTCTTGGCTAACTCGACGGTCTCAGGGTCCGCCTGAAGGCCGATGGAAAGCACGATCATACCAAAGACTTCGGTTTCAATCCGGCCGTCTTCGGTAACATAACGGACTTCCAGGTCGTCAGTTTCGGGAATAGCGTTGATGGTATGAACCCGGCTTCGGACGAATCGGACGCCAAGTTTTTTACTTTTTTCGTAGTATTCTTCGAAGTCTTTACCCGGAGTACGCATGTCCATAAAAAAGATGGCGCAATCCAGATCGTCCCCGTTGTGTTCCTTGGACATGACCGCTTCTTTGATGGCGTACATACAGCAGACGCTGGAGCAGTGGCCATTTTCGCAGCGGTTAACGTCTCGTGAGCCGATGCACTGGAACCAGGCGATCTTCTTAGGTTCACCGCCATCCTTGCTCCGGCGGGTCAGGTGACCCTGGGTGGGGCCTGAGGCAGAGAGGATACGTTCGTACTCAAGGGATGTCACAACGTTGGGAAACTTGGTATACTGATAGGTATCAAAAATGGAAGGATCAAAAGGCTTGAAGCCAGTGGCAAGGACCACGGAGCCGACGTTCAGTTTGGTCTCTTTGGCTGTCATCGTGTAATCGATGGCGCCGGTGGGACAGACCTTGGCGCAGTTGCCGCACTTGTCCTTGGTCAGCTTGATACACTGGGTAGGATCAATGGCGTACTTAAGCGGCACTGCCTGGTCGTACTCGACGTAGATGGCTTTGCGCTTCACCAGGTTTGCGTTGTAAGGGTCCATGACCTTTTTGGGACATTTTTCGGCACAAAGACCACAGGCGATACATTTAGATTCATCGACGTATCGGGGTCTCTCGTTGATGGTAACTTCAAAATTACCTGCGTCGCCCTGAATGTCAATCACGTCAGAAAGTGTTTTTAACTCAATGTTTAGATGCCGGCCGACCTCGACCAGTTTGGGTGAAATAATTCACATTGCACAGTCGTTGGTCGGGAACGTCTTGTCCAGCTGGGACATGACACCGCCAATGGAGGCCCCTTTTTCGACCAGGTATACATAATAACCTGAATCGGCCAGATCCAGGGCAGTCTGCATACCGGCGATACCCCCCCCGATGACCATCACGGATCCGATTACATCCTTAGACATGGCTTCTTTCTCCTGTTGAATGGTGCGCAGGCGCATCCGAATTAATGCGAATGGCCTTGCAGTGTTACAAAATATTCCAAATAAACCTGAAAAGTTATATTACCATAATTAACGGGCGTATTAACCCGAAGCTATCCTACCTTATATTCAAGATAAAATGAGCAAATACACTTACTACCCGCTATATTGGGTGTTGTCAACAGAATTATATTTATATATTAAGGGACTAAATACTTGGTGAGGCTGCGTCGTTTCAACGTGGAACGACGCCTTATACCGGGATGAATCCGTTCAGACAGGTTTACATTATTTACTGGTATGAAAAGAAAAATTATCATAATTAGCGGACCGACCGGTGTAGGAAAAACTTCTGCCGCAATAGAGGTTTGCAGACGGTTCAGGGGGGCAGTTGTCGGGGCGGATTCCATGCAGGTTTATCGTCAAATGGATGTCGGCACGGCCAAACCCACGGCGGAGGAACAGCGACTTGCCCCTCACCATATGATTGATGTGGTGGACCCGGATGAGCATTTTGATGCGGCGCTTTTTGCCGCTCAGGCCGATGGGGTGATTGAGGCCCTTGCAGGGAAAGGGGTGCTTCCCGTGGTGGCGGGGGGGACTGGTCTTTATGTGAAAGCCCTGCTCCATGGCCTCTCTGCGGCCATTCCTTCGGACAAGGCGATTACTGCGCGTTTGACGGAGGAAGCCGAAGCGGAGGGTCCGGCATCGCTTTATACCCGACTCGCTTCTGTTGACCCGGTCTATGCCGCCCGGATCAGCGACCAGGATTCGGTGCGGATTGTCCGTGCTCTGTCGGTGTTTGAGGCGACAGGTAAGCCTTTCAGTACCCATCACACGGAGCACGGTTTTGCTGAGTCTCGCTATGATGCCTTGAAAATATGTCTTTTTTCGGATCGTGAGGTGCTTTATGATCGCATCAATCGGCGTGTGGATTTGATGGTGGAAGAGGGGCTGCTCGATGAGGTGAGGGGACTCCTGGCCCGGGGGTACCACCGAGGGTTGAAATCCATGGGGTCCATCGGGTATCGTCACATGGTGGAGCACCTTGAAGACGGGGTGTCCTGGGAAGAGACGATTCGTCTTCTCAAGCGAGATACCCGGCGGTTTGCCAAGCGCCAGCTCACATGGTTTCGGGCCGACTCAGAGATGGTCTGGCTGGATCCTGGGGACAGGGCAGGGCTTGTGTCGGCGGTTGATGAATTTATCATTTGAAGAATCCCTTATATAAGGATGGCCACAGGGTATGGCAACAGAGATCGCGTTTATGAAAAGAGGGGGCCGGGTACTTTGCCTGGCGGTGTGCCTTTTTTGTTTTGCCGGTTGCGGGCAGAAGGGGGTCCGGCCGGAGATGGCATTGCCTGCGGACGAACAACTCTTTGTTCGGGCGGAGGAGGCCTTCAGTGCTCACCACGTTGACCAGGCGTTGGCCTTGTATGGCGAGCTGGTGAATCGCTTCCCCGAAAGTCACGTGGCCGCTGCTGCCCTTTTAAAGCAGGGGATGATTTATGGTTCCATGAAGGCCTTCAGCGATGCGGAGGCGGCCCTGGCACGGGTCTCATCGGAGTACCCGAAGAGCCCTTTTGTGTCGGTTGCTTTGGTGGAATCTCTGAATCTATCCTACCGCATGGGCGATTTTATCGGGGTGATACGAAAAGGGGTGCAGATCCCGGACACCCTTTCACCGCCTGACTATCGCGTGCGTAAGTATGCCATCATGGGGGATGCGTATCTTGCCCTGGGTGATCGTGTTGACGCCGTCGGGGCGTACTTTACTGCCTGTGATATGGTCTTGCCTTCCGAGCGCAGGAGCGTGGTGGCGCGTCTTCGCAAGACGGTGGTGGGTCTCACCCTGGCTGAAACCCAGGAGATGCTTTCACGGACCCATGGGAAGGAGAAGCGGGGGTATCTGCTGCTGCAGCGCATGAAGGCGCTGGCCGAAGGGGGGCAGGTGGATGAGGCGCTCCAGGGCGCGAATGATTTTTTATCTCTTTACCTCGAGCACCCCGTTCGAGAAGAGGCGGTGGCGTTTCGTGAGCTTTTGAGTCAGTCGCATTTTAATCCGAAGGTGCTGGGGTGTCTTCTCCCCTTTACCGGTCGTTATGCTGATTATGGCAGGCAGGCAAAGGAGGGCATCGAGCTGGCTTTTCAAACGGTTGCCGCGTCGCGGGGGCTGGATGATTTTCAGCTGATTTTCCGTGACACCGGGTCGGATGATGAGATGACACGCCAGGCGGTTCGAGAGCTTGTGGAGGTGGGAGCCTCTACCATTTTGGGGCCGGTGGGGAATGTGGAGGCAGCCACGGCAGAAGCCCAGCTGCGAGGCGTCCCCATGATTGCCATGACAGGAAAAGAGGGGATCACCGCCTCAGGGGATTTTATCTTTCGGAATTTTCTGACGCCTCGCATGCAGGTGCGTTCTGTGGTGTCTTATGCCTTTCAGGTGCTGGGTATCAACGATTTTGTCATTTTGTATCCAGATGAACCCTATGGCCGGGAATTCATGCATCTCTTTTGGGATGAGGTGGCGCGTTACGGGGGTGAGGTCCGGGGGGTGGAGGCCTATGATGCAAAGACCGTCGATTTCTCCTCGGTGATTAAGAAGGTGACCGGGCTTTGGTATAACCGTCCTGTGACGGGCGATGAGACGCCGAGTTGGGGGCGGACGCTTGCTGAGTGGTCGGAAGCGTCGGGGGCGGTGGTCGATTTTGAGGCGATTTTTATTCCGGATGGGGGAAAGAATCTGGAGCTGATTCTTCCGCAGCTGGACTTCCATGATCTGGGCGGGGTGTATACCCTGGGGACCAATCTCTGGCACAATGCGGCGCTTCGGAAAGACGTCTCCGGTCATCTGGGGCACAGCATCTTTCCCGGTGGTTTTTTTGCGCGCAGTCGTGCCCCGCAGGTTCAGCAGTTTGTTAAGGCCTTCCGGGACGCCTATGGGCGAACGCCGGATTACATTGAAGCGGTGGCTTTTGACTCGGCCTCGCTGGTTCTGGGGCTCCTTGCAGACAAGGCGCCGGCGACCCGGGGTGCGGTCCGGGATGCGCTTCTGGCGGTGAATGCCTTTCCCGGTGTCACCGGGTCCACCTCCTTTGATGCCACGGGCGACGCCGACAAGACGCTGACCCTTTTGAAAGGCCAGAAACGGCGGTTTGTGGAAGTGCCGAGGTGAGGGGCGGTGAATAGTGAGTAGTGAGTAGTGAGTAGTGAGTAGTGAGTAGTGAATAGTGAATAGTGAATAGTGAATAGGGCGTGGTGAGTCGTGAATAGGGATTCCTGCCAGTCGCCTGTTTAGCAACGACCGAAGGCCGGGTGGGGCTACGGCTCCTTCGGGCTCCAGGCTGCACGAAGGAGGGTGAGAAACCTCTGCAAATCTGGGGTGCAGGGACGTATCCCAGACACCCCGGAGGCTGGTTTTTATGCGCTTGGATTTTTAAGAGAATTTTGCCCGGTGGCCTCTAAGACCGTGGCCCAGAGTTTTCCGTCGGGGTCCACTTTTTTACGCTGGGTGATCACCTGGTCCATGGGAACATGGACGAAGTGGTTGTTCCAGTGACTCACCACCATTTTGGTCTTTCCCGACATACCGGCATGGACGGCGTCGCGTCCAAGAAAACTGCAGAAAACATGATCGTTAGCGTTGGCGGGGAGGCTTCGGATGATGTAGCTGGGGTCGATGTACTTCAGGCTGACGGGAAAACCCTTCTCTTTGAAGTAGGCCATGATTTTGGCTTTCAGCAGGAGGCCGATGTCATAGAGCTTGACGTTTCCAGAGGCGTCATGCATCTTTTTCCGTCCTTGAAAGAACCCCTGCCCGGCACCTTCGGCCACCACGACCACGGCATGTCCCCGGTGGACGAGACGTTTCTCCAGGTTTTCCAGGAAGCCGTTGGGGCCGTCGATGTCGAAGGGGACCTCAGGGATGAGGACAAAGTTGACATCCTGGCGGGCCAGGGCGGCGGTGGCGGCTAAAAAGCCGGATTCCCTGCCCATGAGCTTGATGAGGCCAATGCCGTTGGGGTAGGCTTCGGCTTCGTTGTGGGCTCCGCTGATGGCTTGGGTGGCGATGTCCACGGCGGTGTCAAATCCAAAGGAGCGGGCCACGAGGTAGACGTCGTTGTCAATAGTCTTCGGTACACCGATGACGCTGATTTTAAGCCCTCGCTTGCTGATGACATGGGCTATTTTTGAGGCGGCGGCGAGGGTGCCGTCTCCTCCGATCATAAAAAGGATGCCGATGTGCATGCGCTCCAGGCTGTCGACAATCTCTTCAATGTCCTGATCGCCACGTGAGGATCCGAGAATGGAGCCCCCGCTGTCTAAGATGTGCACCACGCTTTCCGGGGTCAGGTCCACGGTGTTGTGGCCGTATTTGGGGATGAATCCCTGGAGGCCGTGGCGGATGCCGCAGATATTTTTGACGCCGTATCGGTGATGGAGTTCCAGAACCACGGAGCGGATGATGTCGTTGAGGCCCGGGCAGAGGCCGCCACAGGTCACTAAGGCGCATCGGAGTTTGCTGGGGTCGAAGAAGATTTTACGTCTGGGCCCGGCGGATTCAAAGGCAGGGGCGGGGATCTTCTTGGCCTTTAACTCGGCCACTGCTTTTTCGTTGACGTGAAGGAGGATTCGTTCATCGTCGTCGACGAAGTAGGTCCCGCCTCCGCCATCTGCGGTTTGCAGAAGGGGGGATTGAATTTTGGCTTCACCAAGGGTTTGGATGGTGGTGTCGATCTGTTCAAATTTCATAATCACTCCCATCATGATGTGGCGGCGGCCCCGCAGAAAAAGCGGGGGCACCGGTAAAGAACGATCTGGGGTGGGCTCAGCGTCCGTTGAACCGAAAGGCCCCCTTGCCGAGGATATCATGAAGATGAAGAAGGCCTTTGACGCGCCCTTTTTCATCGGTGGCGGGCAGGACGGTGATCTGATGGGACTCCATCAGGTTCAAGGCGTCGTATGCCGGCGCAGTGGTGGATACCGAGCGGGGGGATTCGGTCATGACCTCGGAGACGGGGCGGCTCATGTCACAGCCTTTCACGGCAAGGAGGTGTCGGACATCTCCATCGGAGAGAAGGCCGGTAAGGATCCCCTCTTCATCGGTGACAAAGACGGCCCCCAGGCGCTGGGCGTCCAGGACGGCTAAGGTTTCGCCTACCGTGGCGGAGACGCTCACCAGGGGGACGGCCTCTCCGGTGACCATCATTTCGGACACCTGAAGGGAGAGCCGCTGTCCCAGAGCTCCGCCCGGGTGAAATTTTTTAAAGTCGTCGGACTGGAATCCCTTGGCATTGATGAGCACCACAGAGAGAGCATCTCCCATGGCCAGCTGGGCGGTGGTGCTTGAGGTGGGGGCCAGGCCCAGGGGGCACGCCTCTTTTTCCACGCCCGTGTCGATAACCAGATCCGCCAGTGTGCCCAGCGCAGAATGTGGGTTGCCTGTGAAGGCCACAACGGTGCATCCCATGGCTTTTATGCTGGGGATGAGGTGGTTGAGCTCAAGGGTCTCGCCGCTGTTGGAAATGGCGATAACCACGTCCCTCGGGTCCACCATGCCTAAGTCTCCGTGCATGGCCTCCACCGGGTGCATGTAGACGGCGCGGGTGCCGGTGCTGCTCATGGTGGCGGCGATCTTGCGGCCGATGTGTCCGGATTTGCCGATGCCGGTGATGATCACGCGGCCCGTACTTTCAAGGATTGCCGTGACGGCCTGGGTGAAGTTGTCGTCAATTTTCTGGATCAGGTTAAGGAGGGCGTCGGCTTCTGTACGGATGACCTCAGAGGCCTGTTCAATTCGATTCATGGGTTTATCCTTCATATCCTCGTATTTATTTACCATGGATGATATGGTGTCGGTGCGTTTATTATTTACTGGTAAGTGGCATCATACGGGTCAAAGATCAAGGGAAAAAGCCGGCGGTTGTTGTAGGGAACACCTCTTAAATATGGTCCTCCGTCGGGTCGGCGGTCTTTCGTTTTTTTGGGTTTGTCCAGCGGGTACCCCCATCAAGGGCTCAGCCCTCGGGATGGTTTTTCCGTGGGCCGGTGAATTTGAATTTGACAAATGGGTGCCATTTCTTTATAAATATTTGGTTTAATTTTGATCTATTGAGATACCATGAGTCGGCCTTCTGGCCAAAATCTGTGATATGGGGAGTATATCCAATGATTTGTACAACAGTTCGAAATGGCAGCGATTGCCCTTTCATGACCAAAAGCGGTTGCTCTTATGAGGGCGGCGTTTGTAAACCCATCATCGAAAAGTGCGAAGGTTGCAACCGTGTAGGTGAGTTCGCTTCTGAAAAATACTGCATGTCCGCACCGGACCCTGAAGCACGCTGGAAAACCGGTAACTGCAATCTTGCCACCCACGTGAAGAACGTGGTTGTTGAGAAAAAACAAAAAGTTAACCCCATCAAAGCGTCCAAGCGTGGGGGAAGATAGCGTATCGTGTCGATACAGAACAGATCATAGATGCGCCCTTTAGGACGATTCAAAACCCCCGTTTTTATACCTTTGTGGTTCAATGACGGGGGTTTTTTTTCGGGCATTTATCAAGAGGACAGGGGCGGCACCTTGCCGCATGATACTTATATAAGGCTGGGGCTCAGTTCACAGCCGGATGTGTTGAACCGACACAGATTTAAGGAGCATGATCCATGAACGAAATCGCCAGACAGCTGAATAAAGAGATGGAGCGGGGGAACGGTTATCTGATTGAGATGCTGTCAGAGATTGGTAAAAATCTCTTTTTTCCCAAGGGAATTTTAAGTCAGTCTGCGGAAGCGAAATTGAAAGCGCACCGGATCAATGGCACCATCGGCATTGCCAAGGAAGAGGGTGGCATCATGCATCTTCCGTCCATCATGGAGTCTGTTGATGGGCTGTTACCGGAAAACAGCCTGACGTATGCGCCCTCTTTCGGTATTCCCGGTCTTCGTAAAGCCTGGAAAGAGGCGATGTATGAAAAGAACCCTTCACTTTCCGGCAAAGAGGTGAGTCTGCCCGTGGTGACCTGCGGCATCACCCATGCCATTAGCGTGATGGCTGACGTCTGGATCGATCCCGGGGATGTGGTGATTCTTCCGGACATGATGTGGGGTAACTACAACTTGATCCTCTCGGTTAGAAAAGGGGCCACCCTGTCCAAGTTCTCCCTTTTTACCGAGGAGGGGGGATTCAATCTGGATGCCTTTCAGGCAAAGGTGACCGAGGAGGCGGCCAGGCGCGATAAGATCATCGTGCTCCTTAACTTTCCCTTAAACCCCACCGGTTACACGGTCACCCGGACCGAAGCGGCCCGCATCGTCGATATTCTGGAGGACGTGGCCAAGGGCGGGACGAATGTGGTTGCCGTCACCGACGACGCTTACTTTGGGCTTTTCTACGAAGAAGAGGTGCTCAAGGAGTCTATTTTTTCTCTTCTGACCGGTCGTCACGAGCGTTTGGTGGCGGTCAAGATGGACGGTGCCACCAAAGAAGATTATGTCTGGGGGCTCCGCGTGGGTTTCCTCACCTACGGTATTTCCGCCTGTGACAACCAGGCCGCCATTTACGATGCCCTGGAGAAGAAGACGGCCGGTGCGGTTCGCGGGAGCATCTCCAACGCCTCACACCTGAGCCAGTCCATTGTTCTCAAGGCGATGCAGACACCGGGTTATCAGGAGTCAAAGGAAGCCAAAGGCGAGATTCTCAAGGCCCGTGCCAACAAAGTCGGTGAGGTGTCCATGGACCCCCGCTACGCCGATGCCTGGAGCGTCTATCCCTTTAACTCCGGGTACTTTATGTGTATTCGCCTGACGAACACCGATGCGGAAACCCTTCGCATTCACCTCCTCGATACGTATGGGGTGGGGCTTATCTCTCTGGGTGAGACCGACCTTCGGGTGGCCTTTTCCTGTATTGATATCCAAGATATTCGTGAACTCTTTGATACCATTTATAAAGGGGTTCAGGATCTCGCCGGTTGATTCGGGTTCTTTTGTTCAAACCCGGCGGGCTGTTCATCACAGAATGGCCCGCCGGGTTCTCTGAAAGTCCTTTGCCTGTTTGGGGTAGAGGGCGGCACATTTGAATTTCCATTGGAGTAGTTATGGTCTTGCTGACCAAAGGGGCGAGGGGGCGGAAAGGAATCTACAACGCCGGTAAGTGGTTTTCTTACTTTATCATCATTGGTCTTATTGCCGGTTGCGGATCCGTCCTCTTTCACTACCTGTGCCAGTTGGGAATTCATTATTTTATGGATTTTATGGCCGGGTATCGTCCCACCCCTCCAGCCGGTGAACATCATCTGCTGGTCCCCACCACCCGACCGTTCAACCGGTGGATTCTGCTTTTTCTCCCTGCCCTGGGCGGCCTCGTCAGCGGCTGGCTGGTTTATACCTTTGCCCCGGAGGCAGAAGGCCATGGCACCGATGCGGCCATTGACGCCTATCACAACAAAGGCGGGTTCATCCGAAGCCGGGTCCCCATCATAAAAACCATCGCCTCCACCTTGACGCTGACGACCGGTGGTTCCGGTGGACGGGAAGGCCCCATCGCACAGATTGGGGCCGGCTTTGCCTCTTTTCTGGCCACCCGCTTGAACCTTTCTGATCGAGAACGGCGTATCATGATGGCCGCCGGGATCGGTGCCGGGGTCGGCAGTATTTTTCGTGCCCCCCTGGCAGGGGCCCTTTTTGCCTCGGAGGTGCTTTACCGGGACCCCGAGTTTGAATCGGACGTCATCATCCCGGCGGGGATCTCGTCGGTGGTGGCTTACTGCGTTTACTGCCTGGTCTTTGGCTGGGGCTCCCTTTTTGAATCGCCGGATTTCCTTTTCAGGAACCCCCTGGAGTTGGGGCCGTATCTGGTCCTCGCCGGGGTACTGGTCGCCACCGGCTGGTTCTATGTCAAGGTGTTCTATGGCACGGAAAAGCTGTTTAAAAGCCTGACAGGGATTCCCAATCACCTGAAGCCGGCCATAGGGGGGCTTTGCACGGGGATCATCGGATTCTTTTTTGCCCATACCCTTGCCTTTGGTTATGGATTTATCCAGACCGCCCTGACCACGGGGCTTCCCATCACCATGCTCCTGACCCTTGCCATCGGCAAGATCTTTACCACCTCTTTTTCTATTGCATCCGGGGGGAGCGGTGGCGTGTTCGGGCCATCCATCGTTATTGGCGGTGCCATGGGCGGCGTGGTGGGACAGATTTTTCATGCCATCATGCCGGGGATCGTTACCGCTCCCGGTGCCTTCGTGATTGTCGGTATGGCCGGTTTTTTTACGGCCGTCTCCAATACACCGATCTCCACCATTATTTTTGTCAGTGAGATGACCAATTCCTATCATCTTCTGCTGCCCAGTCTCCTGGTCTGCTCGATCTGTTTTCTGTTGGGACAAAATTTTACGATTTTTAAAAATCAGGTGCAGACCAAGGTGGACTCCCCGGCCCATGAAGGAGAGTTTATGGTGGATATTCTCCAGAAAATTCGGGTGAAGGATCTCCTCCCCGCGGTAAAACAGGTCCCCCATGTCCACGAAGAGATGGGATTTCTGGCGTTTAAACGGTTTTTCTCAGAGACCAAGCAGCACTATTTTCCCGTGATGAATAAAGCGGAACGGCTGGTGGGCATTTTCTCCTCCACGGATATCCGAAGCGTGATCTTCCTTAAAGAGGTGGAGCATTTGATCGTGATGCGGGACATCGCCACCACGGAGATTATCACCACCACACCCTCGGAGGATCTGAACACCGTGCTTCAAAAGTTCACCCAGAAGAACATCGACAGCCTGCCCGTGGTCCGGGAGCGCGACTCCGGCATTCTGATCGGTATGCTTGACCGCCGTGATGTGATTGCCACCTATAACCACCAGGTGGAGCGGATGAAAAGTACCCGGGGCTAATTCTTCGGGTGAGTCGGTGGGGTCGATTTAGGAAAGGGAGATTGCGCGGGCTTGGACGCAATCTCCCTTTTTTGTTTTTTGGTTTTGTAAGGGCTCAGCCCCCGCAAAAACCCTTCCTGCGGCAAGTCTGGCAAAGCCACTTAGGCGAAAATACCTCGAAAGCAGGTTGAGATGTCCGTCGAAGGACGCTTTTACAGCAGGTCGAGCAGCTCCAGGGGGTGGGCGATGAGGTGGCGTGCGCCGCTTTGTTCCAGCTCTTCTCTCTCCCGGAAGCCCCAGAGAACACCCACAGGGACCATGCCGGCCCCGGAGGCGGTTTTCATGTCCACGGCGGTGTCGCCCAGGTAGAGCATCTCTTCGCCTTTGATCCCCGTTGTGTCGAGGAGTTCGATGGCCCCGGTGGGATCGGGCTTTTTGGGGACGTTGTCCCGGGCGCCAAGAATCTGGGTGAAGGTCCAGTCAGGCATGAGTTCTGTCACACATTCCCCGGCGGATTCATGGGGCTTGTTGGTCAGGACAAAGAGTTTGAGTCCCCTGTTCGTCAAGGCCGTCAGCATTTCTGGGATGCCATCGTAGGGGCGGGCGATGGTTCCGGTCAGCTGATGATAGTATGCCAGGAATCGCTCCAGCAGGGGCTCGAATTGCTCGGGATCTGAGACCACCTCCTTCGGGGCGGCCCGCTCCATCAGGACCCGGGCGCCATGGCCTGCAAAGTATTTGTAGGCGTCCCTCGGGTGGGGGGGGAGACCGGACCCTTCCAGGGTGTGGTTGGTGGCGGTGGCGATCTCTTCCAATGAGTCGATGAGCGTGCCGTCCAGATCAAAGACAACGCCTCGGTATGTGTTTTTCATGGGTGTTTCTCCTAACAGGGTCCCAGCCAGAGGCCGGCCGGGTAGAGGGGGGAATCGGTGAATTGCCTTGGGGCGTGGGGCACGTCCTCGTATTCCACGCGGACGAGGAAGAGTCCCTGTGGCGGGGCTGTGGGGCCGGCATTTTTCCGTTTGCAGGAGTCCAGGATGCCCTTGAACGCTTCCGGAGAGGTGCGGGACAGTCCCACATCCACCAGAGTGCCCGCAAGGTTTCTCACCATGAATTTAAGAAAACCGCTACCACAAAAGGTCAGGGTAACGAGCCCTTGGCCGTGGTCGTGAATACAGGCTTCTGAAACGGTTCTGACGGTGGTGGCCCGTGGGCTCCCTGCGCCTTCAAAGGCCTTGAAATCATGGGTGCCCACAAGGTGCGCAGCCGCCTTTTTCATGGCGGCCACATCAAGGGGGTTGCGGATGTGCCAGAAGGTGTCGTGGGCCACGGCGGGGGCCTCGGGACGGTTGATGATCCGGTAGGTGTACCGCTTCCGTCTGGCTCCGAATCGGGCGTGGAAGGTGTCGGCCACCTTCTGACACGCGTGGATGGTAATGCCGGGTGGGAGCATCCGGTTCAGGGCGTCTTGAAACTTTTCTGCAGGGATGGCGGTCTTTGTTTTGAAATGCGCGACCTGGGCCACGGCATGGACTCCGGCATCGGTTCGTCCAGAGGCGATGACGGTGACGGGCCGGGTGACCATCCGGCTGAGCGCCTCCTGAATGGTCTGCTGTACGGTTGGCTGGTCGGGTTGGATCTGCCAGCCCGCATAGGGCGTGCCACAATATTCAATGGTGAGTTTGAAGGTCGTTTCCATATCAGATGCGGTCGATGGGCACACAGGCCATTTTCCGTTCAAAGGCTTCATCGATGA
Source organism: Desulfoluna sp. (assembly GCF_030145185.1). GTDB lineage: Bacteria > Desulfobacterota > Desulfobacteria > Desulfobacterales > Desulfolunaceae > Desulfoluna. The sequence goes on from NZ_JAQYWB010000004.1 coordinate 78,096, forward strand.
GTTCCTGGAGTTTTTCAGGGCGAAAGCTGGCGTTGCAGGACCTGCAACGGAAGGTAACGCTTTTTCAGGAACGCTGGATATCAAGGGGTCTGCCGCATTGAGGGCATTCTCCGTGTGTGTCGGATTGATTGAACATTTTTAAGGTTTCCTGTACATATGTGGGGGGGCTTGCCGGTCTGGCTTCGGCCCCTTTGTTTTCGGGTTGTCACGTGGCGCAGGCCACGCACTCATGTATATAGAAGAAACGGGGCGGATTCAACCGCTCTTTGGAAGGAGAAGGTGTTGTGACTGAAAATCAGGGGGTACGTCTGCAGAAATATCTGGCCCATGCAGGGGTCTGTTCCAGGCGAGCCGCCGAAACGCTAATCATAGACGGTGCGGTGACCGTGAACCATCGGGTGGTGACGGAACTCGGAACCCGAGTGGATCCGAACTCGGATCGTGTCTGTGTGAAAGGTCGGGAAATTCGTGCTGAGGAGAAGCGGGTGTACCTTCTGCTTCACAAACCGGTGGGGGTGATCACCTCCTGTCATCACGGAGACGCGAAGGTCGTCACGGACCTGGTGGATGTGCCGGAGCGGGTTTTTCCCGTCGGCCGATTGGACCAGGACTCCTCGGGACTCCTTATTTTAACCAATGACGGGCGGATTCATCACAAGCTCTCCCATCCTTCCTTTGATCATGAGAAGGAGTACCGGGTGCGGGTGGCGGCCCCGCTTTCACCTGCGGCCCTTGCGCGCATGGAAGCAGGGATCAGGTTAAAGGAGGGGATGACGCGTCCCTGCAAGATTCGACGCCAGGATGAGGTGAGTTACACCATGGTGCTCCAGGAGGGGAAAAACCGGCAGATTCGTCGGATGGCGCACGAGGTGGGGCATGAGGTGGTGACTCTGAAGAGGATTCGTATGGCCAATATTCGTCTGGGGCAGCTGAAGCCGGGGCAATGGCGTCATCTCTCGGAAGGGGAGGTCAGTGAATTGTTGAAACGAACCGGGATCCATTCTGGGAAGGGGTAAAGGCGACGGTGAACTTTCTATTGCGGAGAGATGAGAGGCACAGCTACAAGGCTCGAGGGACCTTTTATTGTCCTGGGTGCCGTCAGACCGTGGCGTGTCTGGTGGTGACAACGGTCACGGTGACACGCCTTCTCTGGATCCCGGTTTATCGGCGTGCTCTGAATTCCGGGTTGGTGAAGTGTCCCCTTTGTGGCGGGGTTTTCGGGAGAGAGGTAACGGCCTTCAGCCCTTCAGTTTCACGGGATGGGTTGAAACCGGCTCTGGTGGCCGTGTTGATGCTGATGATGGAGGCGGATGAGTCGCGGCTGGAGATGTCGGTTGTGTCGCGGATCGTGGCGGAGGTGACGGGGCAGGAGGTTTGTTCCGAATCCATTCACGCCGAAATACAGCAGCTTCTCGCAGAAAAGGACGCCTTGGGGGACCGACTCCGGGCCATTGTTCCTTACCTGACCAATGCGGAGAAACGACTGATTTTGGAATCGGCCTTTCGGGTGGCCCATGCAGATGGGCAGGCCTCTGAAAAAAAGATGGCGCTGATGGATCAGGTGGCCTCACTTCTTCGGGTGCCTGACTCCATCTATAAGCGTGTGGTCGGATCCGGGGGCGAAGAGGACACGCACTCCATTTTATCTGCGTCCTAACGTCCGAGGATTGCTGCCCGTGCCTCTCCGGCCACGTATAGGGATCCTGCGACGAGGATCAGTTCATTCTCCCATGCCGAGGTGCGGGCCGCGGTGATGGCCTGGTCAATGGGGCGAATGACGGAGACATCCTGGAGGTATCTGAGGGCGTCGGCTCGCATGGTCTCCGGGTCAAGGCTTCGATCGGTCTGAGCTTCCACAAGAATAACACGTCGGCAGAAGGGCAGCAGGCTGGCAAACATCTTCTGGTAGGCTTTGTCATCTAAGATGCCGGTGATCAGCGTGATGTCTCTGCCTTTTTGTTCCTCTTCAAGGTAGGCCACCAAGACCTTAATGGCGGCGGGGTTGTGGGCGCCATCGATGATGGTTTCGGGGGCGTTGGCGACGCGTTCTAAGCGTCCGGGCCAGGAGGTGGTGGCCAGGCCTTTTCGAATCGACTCATCAGAAATCTTAAAGGCGGTGTCCCGCCGCAGGACCGTGCAGGCTGCCACGGCAAGGGCCGCGTTGTCCACCTGATGTTTCCCGAGCAGGGCGGTCGAGAGGTTGCTGATGGCCGTGTCTTCGCACCGGCAACTGAATCCATTTTTTGACCGTCGGAGATGGATATCACGTCCCAGTCTGAGGAGGGGGGCGTTTAATTCCCGGGCCGTCTCTTCTACCACACCGATGGCGCTGGCCTGACGCACACCGATAATGGCGGGGACTCCCTCTTTAATGATACCGGCTTTTTCATAGGCAATTTTTGCGATGGTATCACCCAGGTGGGCTTTGTGCTCCAGGGAGATGTTGGTGATGATGGAGAGAGCCGGGGTGACGAGATTGGTGGCATCCAGGCGTCCACCCATGCCGGTTTCGATGACAGCTATCTCCACCTTTTTTTCTGCAAAGAGGTCAAAGGCCATGGCCGTGGTGAGCTCAAAGAAGGTGCCGGATCGTTCTCCACTGTTGGCGGCCTCTATCCGGTTGTAGCTGGCGACCACCTCGTCGTCGGTGATCATCTCGCCGTCGACTTGGATGCGCTCGTTGAATCGTACGAGGTGAGGAGAGGTGTAGAGGCCCGTGCGATAGCCGGAGAGGGAGAGAATTCGGGTCAGGTAGGACGCCACAGAGCCCTTTCCGTTGGTCCCTGAGATGTGGATGACCGTGAATTTTTTTTCTGGATTGTCCAGGCGGCTCAGGATGCCCTTCATGGTATCCAAGCCCAGGATGATGCCAAAACGGCCAAGCTTGTACAGGGTGTCGAGGCAGCGTTCGTAGTCGGGTTGCAGTGTCATGGTGGATGTTACTCTGAAGATGTGGGTGATCGGCCAATACAAAAAACCCGGCTTTGCGCAAGAATGCTTAAGCCGGGTCCTTTGAAAAAAGAATCGATAGCGATGTGAAGATTAGACCCTAACGGTTACGGGCACTTGCAATCCTCTGACGTCGCTGCGCTTCTCGTTGCTTACGACGTCGAAATTCGCTCGGCTTTTCATAACTTTTCTTGAGCTTAAGCCGCTTGAAAAGGCCGTCGTTCTGAATTTTTTTCTTCAGAATACGCATTGCTTTTTCAAGATCGTTATCGAGAACTTTAACTTCGATTTCCTTCAAATATATCGCCCCTTTCTCAACATCAGAGGCCGATGATCTCTTGCGCCGGCATGATGGTTAGTCTGTATACTATTAAAAAGTAAACTCCTATAAGACTAAAGCAAAAAAGAGGCGATAGCAAGAAAAAAATCTTGTTACCGCCTCTTGTATTTCATCTCATTTGGAATGTTCGGTGTTGGACCTCAATTTTCGGACTAAAGCTTGGAGACCAGCTCATCGGTGACGGATTTCATGTCTTTCTCACCGGCCAGGGTCAGGTACTTGGTGGTGGTGCTTTTTTCGGCAACCGCCTTGAAGTAGTAGGCTGCGGCCAGGGTGCCGTCTACCTCATTGTAATAAATGGAGTGACGCTTGTCGATGGCTGCGTCATCCTGGTCATCGGCGCGGGCGGTGAGAGCGCCGCCGCAGACCCGGCACTTGTCGCCGTTGGGCTTGATGGCCTCGATGCCGATGTTGTTGGGGTGGTTGGGGTCGTTTTCGCAGAGGCGGCGACCGGTGATTCGGAGTTTGGCAATTTCACGGTCCAGGACGATCTCAACCACGTAGTTGAGTTCCATGCCGGCGGCTTTGAGAGACTCGTCGAGTTTTTCGGCTTGTACCTTGTTGCGGGGAAACCCGTCCAGGAGCCATCCATTGGCGCAGTCGTCCTGCTTGAGGCGGTCCAGGATCATGGGGATGGTGATGTCGTCGGGCACGAGGTCTCCAGCATCGATGAAGCTCTTGGCTTTCATGCCGAGTTCAGTGCCACCCTTGATGTTTTCACGGAAGATAGCTCCAGACTCGATGTGGGCAGCGTTGTATTTGCCCTTGAGGATGGAACCCTGGGTGCCTTTCCCGCTTCCGTTGGGACCGAAAAATAAGATGTTCATGCGAAAATCCTTTCTCTTGAGTGATAAACAATAATTTATAACTGTACGGATGGACGGAGTCTCATGGCCGCGGCTCCGTTGCCTTATATCTTGTGGGGTGGCGACGCCCGGACGGATTTTGGGCTGAAGAAGCTGAGGCGCAACAGCATCTTTCGGCAGATTAATCGATCCCGGGGCCGGTTCTTCCATTATTTTTTACATAAATCATCAAAAAAGTTTAAGTAGTAGAATGTGGATGGCTTGTCAAGAGGGGGAGATATATTGTATGGGAAGTGGATGCTTCGAAATGGGGCTCATTGGGCTTGAATTCATGTGAAATCAAAGGGGACACGATGGTCAGGGTTGGGTTGACAGGGGGCGCGGCTTCGGGAAAGACGACGGTCTGCCGTTTTTTCAGGGAGCAGGGTGTGGCGGTGTCCATTGCCGATGATCTGGCACGGGAGGCCGTGAGCCCGGGGAGCCCGGGGTTTGATGCGGTGGTCGCCTGGTTTGGTGACGGCGTGGTGGCCGAAGACGGCGGGCTGGACCGCCCGGCGCTGAGGCGCCAGTTGATTTCCGACCCGGAGGCGCGCCGGGTCCTTGAGTCCATTGTTCAGCCCGAGGTGATTCGCCTGATGGAGGCGTTTCTTTGCGCCGAGGGGGCCAAGGGGGCGGAGATGGCCGTTTGTGAAGTGCCCTTGCTCTTTGAATTGACATTAGAGGCGATGTTTGACGTGACACTTCATGTGGGGGTGGATCGCGATACCCAGTGCGCCCGGTTGATGAATCGGGATGGGGTGACAGAAGACGAGGCATCGCGCCTGCTGGCGCTTCAGCTTTCCGATGCGGAGAAACGGGGCCGGGCGGATTGGGTCCTTGAGAACACGCAGGGGCTTTTAGAATTGAAGGCCGCCTTTTATAAGGTGTTTGATAAAATTATAAAAAAAAAGCCGTAGCCGTTTATAAGTCCTTGACATGGCGCTTGGCGGTATTGTATCTAACCAATTAAACCGCTCTTTTTGTCATTGCCAAAGTCATGATCCTTATGGGACCTACAGAACAGACACTCACCTTACAGAAATCATGGTAAAAAATCTGTAACACATCCGATGGGCTTATTGGGCCTGTATACCGCGATGTGCCTTTCTTAAAGGGGCTTTATCATCTTGTCTTTGCAGGTCATACGAGGGGTGGGTTCACTTGTACCGAAATGAAACGGATTGGGACGACGTTGGTTGTTGTTCTGGATGAGCATATAAAATGTGGGGAAACTGTTGATGAACATTGTTGAATTGAAAGCGATGCGGATTGAAGAGCTGGCCAAGATGGCACGGAGCCTCAAGATTGAGGGCGCAGCTGGTCTTCCCAAGCAGGAGCTCATTTTTATGTTGCTTCAGGCGCAGATCGAACGGGAAGGGCAGATTTATGGGGAGGGCACCCTGGAGGTGCTTCCCGACGGCTTTGGCTTCCTTCGATCTCCGGACTGCAACTATTTGCCCGGTCCCGATGATATCTACGTCTCTCCATCTCAGATTCGAAGATTCAACCTTAAGACGGGGGATACGGTCTCCGGTCAAATCCGGCAGCCCAAGGAGTCGGAGCGTTATTTCGCTTTGCTTAAGGTCCAGGCGGTCAACTACGAAGATCCCGATGTGGCAAGGGAGAAGATCTTCTTCGACAACTTGACGCCCCTTTATCCTGAGAAAAAGGTGCAGTTGGAGAACGACAAGGACAACTTTTCCACCCGCATCATCGAGTTGATGGCCCCCATCGGTTTTGGCCAGAGGGGGCTTATTGTCTCCCCACCCCGCTCCGGAAAGACAATGATTCTGAAGACCATTGCCAACAGCATGATCAAGAGTCACCCCAATATCGTTCCTTTTATCCTCCTTATTGATGAACGTCCCGAAGAAGTGACCGACATGGCCCGTTCCGTGAAAGCGGAAGTGATCAGCTCCACCTTTGACGAGCCGGCGGAGCGTCACGTGCAGGTGGCTGAGATGGTGATCGAGAAAGCCAAGCGCCTTGTGGAGCATAAAAAGGATGTTGTGATCCTTCTGGACAGTATCACCCGCCTGGCTCGCGCCTACAACTCGGTGATGCCTCCCTCGGGTAAAATTCTCTCCGGTGGTGTTGACTCCAACGCCCTGCACCGCCCCAAGCGTTTCTTCGGCGCGGCGCGTAATGTGGAGGAGGGCGGCAGCTTGACCATCATCGCCACCGCTCTGATTGACACGGGCAGCCGAATGGACGAAGTTATTTTTGAAGAGTTCAAGGGCACCGGTAACATGGAGCTGGTTCTTGACCGCAAGCTGGCCGATCGGCGTATGTTCCCTGCCATCGACATCAAAAAGTCCGGCACCCGTAAAGAAGAACTTCTCGTGGAGAAGGGTGAACTCGACCGGATCTGGATTTTGCGAAAGCTTCTGGCTTCCCTCAACACCGTGGACAGCATGGGCTTTTTGCTTGACAAGATCAGCGGAACCAAGGATAATATGGAGTTTCTTGATTCTATGAATTCATAATGCCATAGCTGCTTATTGACGGCAGCGTAAGGCGATCTCAATGGGGGTCCCCTGTTTGGTATTTTTCATATATTTACATTTTTAAGGAGTTGGTTACCAATGAAAAAGGGCATTCACCCCGAATACAAAATGGCCACAGCTACCTGTGCCTGCGGCAATGTTATGAGTGTAGGATCTACCCGCGAAGTGATCAAAGTGGAAATCTGTTCAAGCTGCCATCCCTTTTTCACTGGGAAGCAGAAGCTTGTGGATACTGCCGGTCGTATTGATCGATTCCGTAGAAAATTTGCAAATTTCGACGTCAACAAGGTTGGCAAGTAATGATCGCGATGTAATCAAGACCGTATGGCTTGGGAGAAAAAGGGGAATCGGTTTTACGATTTCCCTTTTTGTCGTCCGGACGGTGGGTCTGGGCAGTGCGAAGGTGCGGACACTTCCCTTTGTGCGATTGTTTCGCATTAAGAAGGGGTTATGGGGCAGGCAAAGCAATGTTTGGTAAACTCGAGGGTGTGGAAGACCGGTTTATAAAACTGGAGCAACTTCTCAGCGATCCCGCTGTGGTCAGCGACCGTGTTCTGTATCAAAAATACATCAAAGAACACGGTGAGATCACCAAGCTGGTGGACGCGTATCGACGGTATAAAAAGGTGGTCGCCGACCTGGGGGAAGCTCGGGAGCTTCTGGCCGATGACGATCCTGATATGAAAGAGATGGCCCAGGAGGAGATAGGTCCTCTGGAAGCGAAGGTCGAGGCCCTGGAAGGGGAGCTCAAGGTGCTTCTGGTTCCCAAGGATCCCATGGATGAAAAGAGCGTCATTGTCGAGCTTCGTGCGGGCACCGGAGGGGACGAATCCTCTCTGTTTGCCGGGGATCTCTTCAAGATGTATACCCGATACGCCGAAGGCCGGGGGTGGGGTATTGAGCTTATGGATTCCCACAGCTCAGACGTGGGGGGCTATAAGGAAGTGGTCTTCCAGGTGAACGGCAAAGGGGCCTACAGCTCCTTTAAATATGAGAGTGGGGTCCACAGGGTCCAGCGTGTCCCGACCACCGAAACCCAAGGTCGTATTCATACCTCTGCGGTGACCGTGGCGGTTCTTCCCGAGGCGGAAGATGTGGAGTTGAAGATTGAGCCCAACGAATTGCGGATCGATATTTTCCGCTCCTCCGGTCCCGGGGGCCAGAGCGTGAACACCACCGATTCCGCGGTTCGAATCACCCATATTCCCACGGGCATTACGGCCACCTGCCAGGACGAAAAATCCCAGCACAAGAACAAAGAGAAGGCCATGAAGGTCCTGCGTTCCCGTGTCCTTGATAAGATGGTTCAAGAGACAGCGGCGATACGATCTGCGGCCCGTAAGGGTCAGATTGGCAGCGGCGACCGCAGCGAGAGGATCCGAACCTACAATTTTCCCCAGGGTCGTATGACCGATCATCGAATCGGACTGACACTCTATCGTCTGGATGGTATTATGGAAGGCGATATTGAAGAGATCATCTCTTCTCTGCGGACACATGCCCAGGCTCAGGCGCTTCAAAATGAACAAACCCTCTGATCTTCTGTTTGGCCCGTGCGTCTCTGTCGGTGAGGTCCTGGTCGAAGCGGCCCGGCTTTTTGAGCAGGCGGGAGTGGATGCGCCGGCCCTTGCGGCCGACCTGTTGATGATGCATCTTCTGGAGACGCGTCGAGCAGGTCTTGTCATGCTGAAAAACGATCACGCTACCGAGGGCCTGAAGCAGGGCTATGAAGCCCTTGTTCGCAGGCGGCTCGATCGAGAGCCCATTGCTTATATTCTCGGTGAAACGGGCTTTTGGGACCTCGACCTGAGGGTGACTCCGCAGGTGCTGGTGCCGCGTCCTGATACCGAAACCCTGGTGGAGGCGACTCTTGAGCTCTTGACGCAAGACGGGCTGGGGTCCTTGCGTGTGGTGGATTTGGGGACCGGCTCCGGTGCCATTGCCTTGTCTCTGGCCAAGGCCTGCCCCCAGCACCGGGTTTATGCCACCGATAGATCGAGCGCGGCCCTGGATGTGGCTCGGGAAAATGCCCGCAAAAATAACCTCTCAGATCAGGTAACTTTTGTTCAGGGTGCCTGGTTTTCTCCTTTTAAAGCGACGCATCCTTTATTTGATGTGGTGGTTTCCAATCCGCCCTATATCCCAACCGCTGATATCGATCTGCTCGATCCTGAAGTGGCGGTCTATGAGCCGCGTCTTGCGTTAGACGGTGATGCGGACGGTCTGCGGGACCTCGGGTTGATTATCTCCGGGTGCAGGCAGTATCTGAAGCCCGGGGGCTGGGTTCTCCTCGAAATGGGGTGGGATCAGCGGGAATCGGTTCGTGTATTGCTGGAGGCGGAAGGGCTCTTCGAGTCTATCCGTTTTTTTGAGGATTATGCGGGGAACAACAGGGCGGTGCGTGCGCGGCGTCGTCTCTGATCAGTGCGCCTGCCTTTCGGCATGAGATGAATTGTAAATAGCCTTGCAGATTTTGGATGAACCTGTTATTTATGATCGGATTTATCGATATAGGCGTATTTTTGCGCCATCTGATATTTTTGCCCTTATTTTTGTCCTCGTCCGAGGGCATATTTTCGAGCAGCATGTCACGCTGCTTTTGTTGAATTCACCCGATTGACGGGTGGATGCCATCTTAATGACACACGCTCTTTGACCCGTATCAGGTTCTTCTCTTCATCATAGAGAAGTCGATCCCGGGGATGATGGGGGCGGTGGAAAAACCAAAGGAGTCATGATTATGTCTTACGTCAGCATGAAAGAGCTTCTCGAAGCCGGTTGCCATTTCGGTCACCAGACCAAACGTTGGAACCCGAAGATGAAGCCTTATATCTTTGGCGCTCGTAACGGAATCTACATCATCAATCTGCAGAAGTCTGTTGGCATGTTCAAAAATGCCTATGACTTTGTTCTTGATGTGGCCACAAGCGGAAAGTCCGTTCTCTTTGTCGGCACCAAGAAGCAGGCACGAGAAGCTATTTACGAAGAAGCCAACCGCGCTGAAATGTACTATGTCCAGAACCGCTGGCTCGGCGGCATGCTCACCAACTTTCAGACCGTTAAAACAAGCATTGAGCGCTTGAACAAGCTCAATGAGATCCAGAACGACGGGACCATCGAAAGCTACACCAAAAAAGAACGTCTCAAACTCGCCAAAGATCGCGATAAGCTTGAGGCAGTTATTGGTGGTATCAGCATGATGAACGGTCTGCCTGGTGCCATTGTGATCGTGGATCCCAAGAAAGAGGGCATCGCTGTTAAAGAAGCCCAGCGTCTGAATATTCCCATTGTCGGTCTTGTGGATACCAACTGTGACCCGGATCCCATCGATTATGTCATTCCCGGCAACGACGACGCCATTCGTTCTATTCGCCTGATTACTTCACGCCTTGCCGATGCCTGCATCGAAGGCCGCAAGCGTTACAACGAAAAACGTGCCGCTGCCAGTGATAAGGGTAATGAAGAAGTAGAAACCAAGGCAGCTGCTGTTGCCGAGGCTGCTGCAGGCGATACCGAAGGCCCCGTGGTTGAAGTGATCCGTAAGAAAACCGAGAATGATGCCCCGGCAGCAGACGCCGCGGCCGAGAACGCAGGAGAGTAGTCATGGCAGAGATCAGCGCAGCAATGGTAAAAGAACTTCGTGAAAAAACCGGCTCTGGAATCATGGATTGCAAAAAAGCCCTCAAAGAGAGCGAAGGCGATGTACAGAAAGCCCTCGATTTCTTGAGGAAGAAAGGCCTCGCAGCAGCAGCCAAGCGCTCCTCCCGTGCCACTTCCGAAGGCGTCGTCATGAGCTACATCCACATGGGCGGAAAAATCGGTGTCATGGTTGAAATCAACTGCGAAACGGATTTTGTCGCCAAGAACGACGATTTCCAGACCTTCGCTAAAGATGTTGCCATGCATATTGCAGCGGTCAGTCCTGCTGGCCTTGCCCCTGAAGATATTCCCGAAGAAGTTGTTGCTAAGGAACGGGAAATTTACCGTGAGCGCGCTCTTGAGCAGGGCAAGCCTGAGAACATCGTGGACAAGATCGTTGAAGGTCAGGTCCAGAAGTTCTACAAGGAATCCTGTCTGATGAGCCAGGCTTACGTAAAGAATCCCCAGATCACCATTGAAGACTATACAAAAGAGGTTATCGGCAAAATGGGCGAGAATATTCGTATCCGCCGTTTCGTCCGTTACCAGTTAGGAGAGTAGATGACAGCGGCGAAGCCTGCCTTCAAACGTGTTCTTCTTAAATTAAGTGGTGAAGCTCTGATGGGTGATCAGGGTTTCGGTATCAGCCCCGACATGATGACGTACGTCGCCGACGAGGTGAAGTCGATTCATGAACTGGGCGTTGAGGTGGCCATTGTCGTGGGCGGAGGCAATATCTTTCGAGGTATCGCCGCCAGTTCTTATGGCATGGACAGGGCACCTGCCGATCATATGGGGATGCTGGCCACCGTTATCAACAGCATTGCCCTTTCCGGTGCCCTTGAAAAGATCGGAATTCCCACTCGGGTTCAGTCTGCTATCAGCATGCATGAAGTGGCTGAGCCTTTCATTCTCCGTCGGGCGGTTCGCCACCTGGAGAAGGGACGTGCCGTGATTTTCGCCGCAGGGACGGGCAGTCCCTATTTTACCACCGACACGGCGGCGGTGCTTCGTGCTCAGGAGATTCATGCAGAGCTCTTGATGAAGGCCACCAAGGTGGACGGCATCTATGATAAAGATCCCGTCAAGGAGAAAGACGCCAAGTTCTTTCCCCGGATCAAGTACATGGAAGTCCTGGAGAAACAGCTGAGTGTCATGGACATGACCGCGATCTCTCTTGCCATGGACAACAATTTGCCTCTGTCGGTTTTTAATCTCTCCGGCAAAGGCAATATTTTCAAAGTCGTCACCGGGGCCAAGGATGTCGGGACCCTGATTGACAACTGATGATCTTACGGGTATGAATGAGGTCAGGTTCGCGATTCGCGGGCCTGATCTTTTTCTGTTTTGGGGGGATCTCCTTCGGCGGTGTTTTCGCCGGTTTTCATGTCCCTTTCAATCCCCCTTGCCATATCTGATTTGCAACCATCTAACCTTAACATTTAAATAGGAAAGGTGACGATATGATCGATTCGCTTTTTGAAGAGACCCGAGACAGGATGGGCAAAACCATGGACGCTCTTGTAAAAGAGATGGGCCGTGTTCGCACCGGACGTGCTTCGGCTAATATGCTCGACAGTGTCAAGGTGGACTATTATGGTACCTTGACCCCCCTGAACCAGATGGCCTCCGTTTCTGTTCCGGAGCCTCGCCTGCTTGTTATTCAGCCCTGGGATGCAACTGCCCTTAAAGAGATCGAAAAGGGCATCCTCAAAGCGAATATCGGGTTGACCCCCTCAAGCGACGGCAAGCTGATCCGCATCTCTGTGCCCCCTTTGACGGAAGAACGCAGAAAAGAGATTGTGAAGCTGGTTCATAAGACCTGTGAAGACCACAAGGTAGCGGTTCGTAATATCCGCCGTGACGGCAATGAGACTCTCAAGACCCTGAAGAAAGATGGGGATATCTCAGAGGACGAGCAGTTTAAAGCTCAGGATGCTGTGCAGAAGGTCACGGATGATTACGTCGGCAAGATCGACGAGATGTACAAAGACAAAGAAAAAGAGATCCTCGAGGTTTGATGGAACGAGAACTTCCCGATGGCCTTTCAGCAGATCGCCTTCCGGCGCATGTGGCCATTATTATGGATGGCAATGGAAGGTGGGCAAAGAAGCGGGTGTTGAATCGCGTCAAGGGCCATGAAAAGGGCGCAGGGGCGGTTCGTACGGTGGTGGAGAGCTGCACAAAGTTCGGCATTCCCTACCTGACTCTCTACGCGTTTTCCACGGAGAACTGGCAACGGCCAAAAAAAGAGGTGGATGCCCTCATGGGGCTTCTGACTCGATTTCTTCGCAATGAGAGGAAACAACTCCAGAAAAACGGTGTTCGCCTGACAGCCATCGGTGAACTTCACCGACTGCCCGAGGAGGTGCGTCGGGAGTTGGATCTTGCCATGGCGGAGACAAAGGATAATACGCGTCTGACCCTATGTCTTGCTTTGAGCTATGGCAGCCGCTCTGAGCTGGTGGAGATGGTGCAGCGTATTTCAGGCGAGGTGAAGGTCGGGCACATCGAGGCTGCGGATGTGGATGAAAAGATGGTTTCTCAGTTTCTTTTTACCCGTGACTTTCCCGATCCGGATCTGGTGATTCGCACCAGCGGAGAGATGCGCCTCAGTAATTTTCTTCTCTGGCAGTGTGCCTACAGCGAAATTTTCTTCACCGAGACCCTCTGGCCCGATTTCGGCGAGTCGGAGTTTGCCTCCATCCTCAAGGATTTCCAGGAGCGTGAACGACGGTTTGGAAAAGTGCTTCAGCCCTGAGGGCGGAAGCTCAAACAGTGGGTACCCGAAGGGAGTATCGGCTGCCGAATTCGGCAGAACCGGGCTCCCTTTTGCTGTATTAAAAAGGATGTGAGACCCATGCATGTGAAACGGATTCTTTCAGCGGTTGTGGCTATCCCTCTGCTCTGGCTTTTTATCCTTAAGGGCGGGCCTGTTTTTTTTACCCTTCTGATGATGGCTGTGGCCGTGATCGCCCTGACCGAATACTATCCCCTGGTTGACGAGACCGTCGACCGTCTCGGCCCCCTTCCCCTTCTCGGTTACGCCTCTGCCATCATGATGGTGGGGCTGGCCCATGTGATCTCCAACCCCTGGGGCGTTCTCCTTGGCGTTGTTTTTCTTAATATTCCCCTGGGTGGCTTCCTCCTTCTGCCTCGTTTTGAAACGGAACCTAAAGTGCTGAGGCATCTTTTCACTCACGTCTTTGGTCTTCTCTACATTCCCATGGCGTTGGCCTCTGTGGTGCGGCTCCGCATCGTGCCCGACCACGGGATCCTGTGGATTTTTACCTTGCTCGTCACCGTTGCCGCCTGTGATACCGGTGCGTTTTATGCCGGCACCTTTCTGGGCAAGCGAAAGCTCTGTCCCTCAGTGAGCCCCGGGAAAACCGTGGAGGGGTTTCTGGGCGGTATGGCCGCGGCCCTGGTGGCCGGGTTCGTCATGAAGGGATTTTTTGTCCCCGAATTGAGCTGGCTTTTCTGTCTTCTGCTTTTTCCCCTGGTCGGGGTGTTTGGTCCCCTGGGCGATCTTTTTGAGTCGTCCATGAAAAGGGCCTCCGGGATCAAGGACTCCGGGCATCTGATTCCAGGACACGGTGGCCTTTTAGATCGTATCGACGCCTTTTTGTTTGTGGCGCCCCTCTTCTATTTTTTCATGATCGTCAGCGCTTGATGGAGAGTGCTATGAAATACCTGACCCTGCTGGGCTCCACCGGGTCCATTGGAAAAAATGTGTTGGAGATTGTGCGGCTTTACCCGGATCGGTTTGGGGTGAAGGCCCTGTGTGCCGCCACCAGCGTCGATCTTCTGGCGGCTCAGATCGTGGAGTTTTCTCCTGAGGTTGCCTGTGTCATCGATGCCTCTCACCGGGATCGACTCAAGGCCCTGCTCCCGCCAACCTGTTCCACCGAACTTCTCTTCGGCGTTTCGGGCTACAAACAGGCGGCGTCCCATGCCGACGTCTCCATGGTGGTGTCCGCCTTTGTCGGCGCCGCCGGACTTGTGCCCACCCTCGCCGCCATCGAGGCAGGCAAGAGCATTGCCCTTGCCAACAAAGAGACCCTGGTGACGGCCGGCGATTTGGTGATGCCCCTGGCCGCCGAAAAAGGGGTGCCGATTCTGCCCGTGGACAGCGAGCACAGCGCAATCTTTCAGTGCTTGAACGGGGAAAACCCCAGGGAGGTGAGCCACTTGATTCTCACCGCCTCAGGGGGGCCGTTTCGCAGCACCCCCCCGGAGGAGATGGCGGCGATTTCCCTTGCCCAGGCCTTGAATCATCCGACCTGGAGCATGGGAAAAAAGATCACCATCGATTCTGCCACCCTGATGAACAAAGGCTTGGAAGTCATTGAAGCCCATCACCTTTTTGCCGTTGATCCGCACCGAATTGAGGTTGTGGTTCACCCCCAGAGTATTGTACATTCCATGGTGGCTTATGTGGACGGGGTGGTGATGGCGCAGTTGGGGCAACCGGATATGAAAGGGGCCATCGCGTATGCCTTGAATTATCCGCAGCGGCTTGATATCGGCATGGCACCGCCTGATTTTGCGGCTTTGGCCACACTTACGTTCGAGAAACCAGATTTTTCACGATTTCGATGCCTGAAGCTTGCCTTTGATGCGACCGACGCAGGGGGGACCATGCCGACGGTGTTGAATGCCGCCAATGAGATGGCTGTCGCAGCGTTTCTTGAGGAACGGATTGGCTTTCTCGATATACCACGAATTATTGAAACGACCATGGATGCTCACGGCGTGATGACCCGCCCTGTTCTGGACGATGTCCAGGAGGCGGATGCCTGGGCCCGACGAAAAGCAACTGAACTGATATGCCGGTAGCGGCATCAACCCTTGCAGGATAGTTCATGACGACCAACCTCTTTTCCATCATTATTGTTCTGGGCGTTCTCGTCTTCTTTCACGAATTGGGGCACTTTCTGGTGGCCCGATGGTTTGGCGTGGGGGTGGAGAAATTTTCCCTGGGTTTCGGACCCCGCATTTTTGGCCGCAAAGTCGGTATGACCGAGTACATCGTGTCGGCCATCCCCTTAGGCGGGTATGTGAAGATGGTGGGCGAGGACCCCGATGCAGACATTACCGACGAGGAGAGGCATCTCTCCTTTACCCACAAAGTGGTGTGGCAGCGGATGCTGATTGTGGCTGCCGGTCCGGTCTTTAACCTGGTCCTTGCCGTGGTGATCTATACCGGTCTTTTCGGGGTTCACGGGGTCAATGGCCTTGCCCCCATCGTGGGCCAGGTCGTGGCGGAGACACCGGCCGATCATGCCGGTTTGGGGTACGGTGATCGTGTGATTGACGTCAACGGCCAGGCGGTCATCCTCTGGAATGATCTTGCCGAAGCCATTGAAGAGAGCAAGGGCAAGCCCTTGACGCTCACCTATGAACGGGCCGGAGAGACCCGGCGCGTTGAGCTTACCCCCGAGGCCTCCACCTCCCGAAATCTTTTTGGTGAGGAGGTCCCCTCCTGGGCCGTGGGGATTGGTCCGCGTCAGGATCCCGTCATCGGCGGAATCCAGAGTGATTCCCCGGCCGACCGAGCCGGTCTTCTGGCCATGGACCGGATCCTCGCTGTGGATGGCGATCCCCTTATTTTCTGGACCGATGTGGTGACGGCCATCACCGGCAGCGCGGGAAAACCTGTGGAACTGAAGCTGCTGAGGGCGGGTGAGGAACTCACCGTTTCTCTTCAGCCGGAACAGCTGGATGGTCGGGAGGGTGCCTGGCGCATCGGCATCGCGCCTTATTACGAGGTGGTCAATAAACGGCTGGGCGTTTTGGGATGCTTCACCGAAGGGGTGGCCAAGACCTGGTTCTTTGGAAAGCTGATGGTGGTGGGTCTTGTTAAGATGGTGAAAGGCAGCATTCCCGCTGACCTTGGAGGTCCCATCATTATCGCCAAGATGGCCGGTGATCAGGCCCGTGTGGGGATCTCCTCTCTGATCTCTTTTATTGCTTTTATCAGCATCAACCTCGCCATTTTGAACTTTTTGCCCATTCCCGTATTAGATGGTGGGCACCTTCTCTTTTTTACCATTGAGTGGGTGACCGGAAAGCCGGTGAACGACAAGATTCGGGAGATGGCCAGTCAAGCGGGGATGTTTCTCCTCTTGTCTCTCATGGTCTATGTCTTTTACAGCGATATCATGAAACTTTTTTTTAAAGGATAACGGCGTACGGGTCACCCTGTGGGGGGAATGCCCCGGTGGCTGTATGAAGTGAAAAGGCTCCGGAATTCGTTCCGGGGCCTTTTTTGGTAAACAGTGGGCAGTGGATAGTGAGTGGTGGGCAGTGAATAGTGAGTGGTGAATAGTGAGTGGTGAATAGTGAATAGTGAATAGTGAGTGGTGAATAGTGAATAGTGAGTCGTGAATAGTGAAGGGGGGGGGGAGGATGGCTTTGGGCTGTCGATCTCTCCTTCATGTGTTCATTGCACTTTTTTGGGGTAACGCTTGAGTGCCCCCCCTCGTCGTCGGAGGCCAAATTTTTGCCACTGGCAGGAGGCTTATTTTTCCTGATCTTTATCCATAGAAACGAAGAGGCAAAGATGATTGATTACCGATTGACGTTAAAAACCACCACGGCGGCCACGGGATTTTTCGATGTGGTTCCCGAAGGTGTGGAGACCTTTGAGGCAGCGCTCCTGGAACTTCGCACGGCACCCATGGATTCGTTTATGCGTCGACGGGCCCTGGATCTTCTGGGGGCGTTGGGCGAAGAGAGGTTGACGGAGATGCTGGTGGGGGGAGATGGGATGGTGAAAGGGTTGATCTATGAAGCAGCCCTTGCCTTTGATGCGTTTCACGCTCTCAAAGGTCGCCTGGAGACCGAGGGGTGGACCCCGGAAAAGATTGAGAGCCCTCTGGTGTATGGTCGCTATGTGGCGGCAAACGGTGCTGCTACACACCCCTGGGCCGAGATGCTTTCGGAGAATGTGGACAGCCTCAAGGAGTTGCCCTTTTTTGCTGAGGCCCCTGATCTTCCGGTCGAGCCGGGGCCGACCGGTCCTTCCGAGCCTCTGTCTGTGGATGAGATGGCGGCTGAGATTCGAAAGAATTATCCAGCCCTTGAGGGAGTGCCAGCTGCCGAGACGGCAGCCATTGCCAAGGCAAAGCTCGAAGCGATAGGTGTTTTTACAGGGTCTGAGATGCGCCATCAGGCCTCACTCTCTCCCCTGGCTCTTCTGAGGAAGTGGAAGGTGAAGACACGGGTCTGCCAGGGCGATTTGAATTATACCCTTTCCGGTGAGCAGACCAGTTACGGCAAAGGGCTTTCCATTGCCGCTGCCAGGGCTTCCCTGTACATGGAGATCGCAGAGCGCCACAGCTCGTATGCTTCCATTGAAAACGGCTGCGTGACGGACACCCTGCTTCAGCATGAGGTGGTGAAAGCGCGGTACAGTGAGCTGGCGGCTTCGGGAAGGCGGGTGCTGAGTCCCAATGCGTTGATGCTGGATGTCCCGTATCAGGACGACGTCCTTCACTGGATGGAAGGGGTCACCCCCACGCCAGGGGGAGAGGAAGCCATACTTGTCCCGGTGCAGGCCGTGTTTCTCTTTATGAATCTTGACGAACCCGGTTTGTTTACGAGTCTGGGCTCCACGGGGCTGGCTTCAGGCAATACCATAGATGAAGCCCGTGTTTCAGGTCTGTACGAAGCGCTGGAGCGCGAGGCAGAGGCAACACAGCCCTTTGATCCGACCCTCTGTTTTGAGCTTTTCACCGCCAATGACAACCTGGGCCCCTTGCTTGCGGCCTACCGCAAAGAGGGCGTGAACCTATTTTTCCAGGAGCTCACCGGACGTCTCGGGATTCCCTGCTGTAAGGCGATGGTGATCGACCATGAGGGCGTTGTGGCCAAGGGGTGCGCCACCCACCTGGACGCCCGCAGGGCGGCAGTCTCCGCCATGACCGAGGTGCCCTTTGTTTTTCCCGGCGGCGAGGCGTCCCTGACCCCCCCTGTCACCCCGGTACCTGTCCATGAAGAGCAGCTGCCCGATTACTCCACCGGCTCGGCCCCCGGGGACCGCAAGCTCGTGGAACAGCTTCTGGCCCATGAGGGGTACACCCCTATCTACGTGGATCTCACCCGCAGAGACCTCGACATTCCCGTGGTGAAAACCCTGGTGCCGGGGTTTGCCTTTACAGCAGATTTTGATCGCTTCACTCGTATGAGCCCCAAACTTCTCTCCTGTGCTGCGGCCATGATGAAGGCAAAGCACTGCAAGCTCTGATGTTTAGGGGTGACATTTTTTTTTCTTTTTACTAAAACAGAAGTAACTGTTCAGCTCATGAAAAGCAGCCTCCGGCGGCAAGGTGTGCCACCTTGAAAGCAGGTTGCGGATGCGCTTTGTCCCTCGTTCCTCGGGTCAAATCACATCCGCCTTTAAAACAAAATTCATTCAAGAAGAATTTTTTAAGACCTGTTTGTTAAACCCGTCTTAATAAAATCAGGCAAAAGTTTAGCCCCCGGCAGGGTCGCCGAAGGCATAAGCTGAATAGTTACGGCCCTTTTTAAGTGTGTCTGTTCTCTGATTTGAATTCAACGGGAAAATGTGATGATGTCCAATGGAATCAAAACCAGCATCAGTGTGAACCTTGCCTTTCTTTTTCTTTTTGCCATGGGGGTGACCGCCTTTTCCGCTTTGACCCTGGTGCGTCAGGTGATGGTAAAAAAAGAGGTGGAGAGGGCGTTGCATCTGGCGCAGGCCGTCACGGATTACGGGTTTGATGAGCATGGGAAGCGGGATATTGCGGGCCTTCGTTTCGCCTTGCGCGGGATGGTGGAGGGCAGCGCCGTCTCCCTGGTGAAGGTGTCTCTTCTGGATGAGGATTTAAGTTATGGCTTTGGCACAGATACCCGAGTGGGGGCGGCAGAAGAGGCCATTGGTCAATCGGTAAAGGCTGGAGAACCGGTCATCGTCAAGGGAGATGCGGATAGCCTCTTTGGGTTTGACGGTGCCGTGATTGTGGCGGTTCCTTTTGAAAAACCGGGGCGGGGCGGAGTGGCGGTGGTGGTCTCCACCGACAAGGTGAGTGCCTGGCTTTCAAACACGGTCAAACTGCTGGCGATCTATATCCTGATCAATCTCTGCGTGGTCACCTGGGCCGGGGTGACCCAGGTGTCCAAGGTGGCCCTTAAGCCCGTGACGCGGCTTCTTTCCAAAGCCGAGAGTGCGGGGACCGAGGAGCCTTTTTTCTTTCAGGAGGAGGCGGGCAGTGAATTTTCGAGGCTCTCCATGGCTTTGAACACGATGATCAGTCGGGTCAATGAAGACCGGGAGAAGCTGAAACTTACCGTCCGGGAGCTCAAGGAAGCCAATATCGAGTTGACCCGTGCCCAGCAGGATGTGGTCCGAGCCGAGAAGCTGGCGGCCATGGGGCGGCTGGCCTCTGGAGTCGCCCATGAAATCGGGAACCCTCTGGGAATTATTACGGGCTATCTGTCCCTGATAAAAACGTCCGAACAACTCGATGAGCGGGCCGATTTTATCCACCGAACCGAAGAGGAGGTGGGGCGGATTGACGGAATCATTCGTCAGCTCCTTGATTTTAACCGCAGCGGTGCCAAAGGGGAGACCGTGGTGGTGAGTGTGCATGAACTGGTGGCCGAAATTCGTGAGCTGGTGCGTGTGCAACCCCTGTTTAAAGGGATCGATTTTACGACCGCGCTGAATGCGGAAAACGATGGTGTGGTCGCCACCCACGGTGAGCTTCGCCAGGTTTTTCTCAACATGGTCTTAAATGCCGCCGATGCCATTGCTGCTGCCGACAAACAGGACGGGTCATTGGGTGTTGTCACGCGAAATGTCAGAGGGGATGAGGGGCGCATATTCCTTGAGGTCGTCGTCGAAGACAACGGAGACGGCATTTCTGAGACGGATCTCCCCAATATTTTCGATCCATTTTTTTCCACCAAAGAGCCGGGTCAGGGCACCGGTTTGGGCCTTTCTGTCTCTTTTCTCATTGTGGAAGGGCTGGGGGGAACCTTGCGGGCGGAGAGCGACAGCAACGCCACCCGTATGATTTTAAGGTTCCCCGTCTGAGGGAGCCCGCCTCTGTCCTGATGTGCTGGATTTGATAAACAGGTTTTGTCCAACCTGGGGTCCAGGGGATTATCCCCTGGCCGCCGGAGGCATGCGTTTTATGCACTTTGATCATAGAAGGCTATGGAGGAAGACGTGGCGGAAAAGATCCTGATCATCGACGATGAAAAGAACATGCGGCACATGCTCATGACACTGCTGGAGAAAGAGGGGTACACGGCAGAGACGGCGGCCACCGGCTCCACCGGAGTGAAAATGGCCGAGAGGGCGGCAACGCAAAAGGCCCCGTATGATTTTATTCTTCTCGATGTCAAGATGCCCGGGGTGGACGGGATCTCCCTGCTCAAGGAGAACAAGGGGCTCTTTTCACGCTCCATGGTGATCATGATGAGTGCCTACGGCACCATCGATACCGCGGTGTCGGCCATGCGTCACGGGGCCTTTGATTTTATCTCCAAACCCTTCAAGCCCGATGAGGTGACCCTGCTTCTCTCCCGAGCCGCCGAGCACCGGGCCTTGAAAAATGAAAACCTCTTTCTCAAAAATCAGCTGGGCCGGATTGAGGACCAGTTTCGATTCTCCAGCATGGTGGCCAAGAGCGACGCCATGAAGGAGGTCTTTCTCCTGGCCAGAAAAGCAGCCCGGTACGCCACCACGGTCTTGATCATTGGCGGGAGTGGCACCGGCAAGGAACTTATCGCCCGGGGCATTCACAAGGAGAGTGATCGGGCGCAGATGCCCCTGGTGCCGGTGAACTGTGGAGGCATTCCCGAGACCCTCATGGAAAGTGAGTTTTTTGGGCACAAAAAGGGGGCCTTTACTGGGGCCACCTATGACAAGAAGGGGCTGTTTGAGGAGGCCAGCGGGGGGACCCTTTTCCTGGATGAGATCGGGGAACTTCCCATCGCCATGCAGGTCAAACTGCTGCGCGTTCTTCAGGAGAGTGAGGTTCGTCCCGTGGGTGATGTGCGAACCCGGAAAATTGATGTGCGCATCATCGCCGCTACCTCGCGTAATCTGCAGGAAGAGGTGGCCAAAGGGACCTTTCGAGAGGATCTCTATTTTCGGCTCAATGTCCTGATGGTTGCGCTTCCTCCCCTATCCGGTCGACAGGAGGATATCCCTCTTCTCTGCGACCATTTTTTAAAGAAGTTCAACCGAAAATTAGGAAGCCAGGTGACCGGGATCGCTCCTGGAGCCATGAAGCTGCTGTTGGGGTATCACTGGCCCGGCAACGTGCGTGAGTTGGAGAACGCCATCGAACGTGCCGTGGTTTTATCTGACGGAAACCGCATTGAGCCCGATTCTCTTCCTCCCTCTATCACCGGAAAGTCTCTGGAAAAATCTGATGGGGAGGGACTCTTGACTCCTGAAGGCTTTTCCCTCAAGGTTGCCGTGCGCCAGTTGGAGCGGGTGATGATCCGGCGTGCCCTTAAAGAAACCGGTGGCAATCGCACGCAAGCCTCCAAGATTCTGGAGATCAGTCACCCCTCCCTCCTCTCAAAAATGAAACTGCACAACCTCAGATGAGCTTCCAGGGTGACGCCACCTTGAAAGCGGGTTTGCGAATGCGCCTCGGGATCCCGGCATTCTGGGTTGAAATGCGTCCACATTCGCACGCAGCGTGAAGGCACCTGCACGTGATAGAAGAAAAAATGACTGCTCAGTATAAAATATTTTAATACCTGCCCCTTTCCACATTTTGTCGCGGTTTCAAAAATCCCATCACAACACGCTTTTCGCTTTTTATTTTAGCTATCGCTTAAATAAGAAAAAAATCATTTATAACAAAGGCTAAACTTTAATCTCTCGCCTCTGCGAAAGATGTCGCGGCTCCTTGATAGGCTGTGGGTATCGACGATGGTATGGGTATTGCTTAGTTGTTATCTGGTGGTAAACAATGAACACAAGCAATTACGTATGAGTGGTGGGAGGATCATGGAAATATGCAGAAGGACCACGGGGTTTACCCTCGTGGAGTTGATGGTGGGGGTGGCCATGCTGAGTATTCTGGCCGGGATTGCCCTGCCCGAGTTCAGGCAAATGACGGTGAATGTTAAGACCAAGTCAGCGGCCAGAGAGGTGTATGACCTGCTTCAGCATGGCCGCATTCTGGCGGTCAGGGAGGGGGGGGCCGTGTGGATCCAGTTTGGCGATCCAGGCAGTGATAACACCTCTTTTTCCGATGTTGTGCTTGGCTTGGATCTCAATAATGACGGGAAGTTGACCGAAATCGACGCTGACGGCAAGGCCCTGGATGAGATCCGGGAACGGTTCTCCTTTGAGGCTCCGGTGAAGGCCAAGCGGTCTTTGGCTGACGGCCGGGGGGTGTTTTTTAATCCCCAGGGGACGCTGACGGGGAGTGCGGCCGGTGTGGAGGTGACGAACACCCTCACTCGTAGAGCCTATGCACTCTCCGTTTCGGCCGTGGGGACTATCGACATGAGAGGCAAGACGGTGCCTGGGGAGGGCGTATGATAGCCCATCCGGGAGATGAAAGAGGTTTTACCATCGCGGAAATCCTGGTGGCATTGGTTCTTTCGTCGGTGCTGATGCTTTTTATCTATAAGATCTTCGACAATCAGAATCGTCTTCAGGTGGATGAAAACCAGAAAATGACCCTTCAGCAGGATGGCCGGGCCGCTCTTAATATTTTGTCGAATGGGATGCGTCAGGCCGGCTATTTTCCCATGGGTGTTGAGGCCACAGAGGCTTTGAATGGGAGCACCTCCGGTTCAGGGATGACAACGGCAGCCCTTCGTGGGGTGACCTTTGTCTGTGATTTTAACGAGAACGGACAGAATGATTCCGGTGAAACCATCTCCTATCGACTGAACTCCGGTACCCCTACGACCCTGGAGCGCATCACGGGTGGCGTTACCGATGTTCTGCTCACCAATGTGGCGGCCTTTGCCATCCTTTACGCCTGGGATCGTGATGGCCCTGGGGCTTCAAGCGGGTATGGCGACCTCGAGCCTTCTGGTGCGGGCACCCAGTGGTGCCATGACAGTACCGGAGATGGTGTTCTGGATACCTGCTATCTGGCCGGGGCTGACGGGCAAATGGCCTTTACCACCCCCGACACCACCACGGCCAGCATTCCTTTTGAGCAGATTCGCGGAGTCCGTCTCTGGTTGTTGCTGCGTAGCGGCCGGCAGAAGCTCCTCGACGTGCCTCAGGATCTTGTCTTCAATATTCCCGGGTTGGATACCTCAACGCTGGACTCCGATTACCGGTATCGGTCCTTTGCCTCCACGGTAAAGCTGAGGAACATGTATTTTTGAGAAGGGGGACCCCGTGCAGAAGAGCAATAACGAGGAGGGGATGACCCTCATCGAGGTGATGGTGACCATGGTGATCTTTGCCGTGGGGATCTTGGGGATCATGACACTTCAATTGAATGCGCTGCGGACGAACGCGGAGACGCGCCACTGGGATGACGCCAACCGGTTGCTGGCCTTTCACGCCGAACGAATCGGGCTGAGCACCTATGGCTCCTTGAATAACACAGGGAGCGTTGAAGGGACTGCGGATAAACGTGAGGCATGGCGCAAGGCTCCCTTTGGCGACAACAGTGTGGGGGTGACCATCGATGTGGGCCCTGGAGGGTACGCGTTGAGCCGTTTTGTTTCGGAAAATACCACCGAAATGACAAAAACGGTGTTTTTTTGTGTCCAGTGGACGCTGGGAACGCGTCAGGAACAGATTTTCAGAACGGTGGTGAAATCGCCGGACAGGGAGGGGTGATGGCGGATGGAACGGGATACAGAGACGACGAAGAGGGCTCGGTGATGCTCCTGGCCTTGGTGGTGATGCTGGTTCTCACCCTGGTTGGTCTGGGCGCCACCCGCAGCAGTGTCTTTGAAATCAAAATGGCCGGCAATCAGCGGACCCTCGATGAGGAGTTTACCCGGGCCGAGACGGCCGTAAACCTTGCTGTCCGGAACTTTCGCAAGCCCGAGGATGAGACCAAAGAGACGGACATGGCGGCCCTTTTAAATGACACCGACAACCCGGGGAACCAGACCGTCAGCTGCGTGGAGACGCGAAGCCTGGACGGCGTGGCCCTGGCCCGGGTGGAGATTCGTCGGATCTTTATTCCGGAATCGGGCGAGACGGGAGTGGTCCCCGGCCTGTTGCCCCAGTCCAATGCGGTGCCGGTTTTGAGCCATCGGTACTACGACGGATCCGTCGACCGCAAACGTTTTGCTGTTACGGCCACAGCCATGAAGAGAGGGAGCGTTGAACCCTCCCATACCTGGGTGCAGAAAGGCGTGGCGCTGCCCTCCGAGCAGGATCGGGATCTGTTCTAAGTCAGCCTGTCCAGGAAAATGCAAAATGCGGATTCACTTTTACGAATCCGCATCCGAGGTGGCTCACCTTGCAGCCGGAGTTATTCCGGTGACTGTCAACCCGTAAATTGACACGGAAGAACCGGCAGCTAATGCGCTTGCGATGTACTCGCCCTTCGCGCGAATGCGGACGCGGACGCGAGGTGCTTTGAGTACCGACAGCCGCATCGTATTCGCAACCTGGGGTCCAGGGGATCCTCCCCTGGCCGGAGGCTGCTTTTTGAACCATGACATCGTCATAAAGAGTCCATGTTTATTTCGGGGCTGCAGGGGGAAAAGATGAAACGACTGATACAGCTGATTTTGATGCTTGTGCTTATGGCATCCGTCGCTCAAGCCGAGGACATCGACGTCTTCAGCGACTGCGACAACGCAATCCCGCCAAACGTGCTGGTGATTTTTGATACGTCCCTGAGCATGCGGAATCAGGATGCGTATGATGATTCTATCCGAGCATACGCCCACGGTAAAACCGATTGGGCCTCGGATATGAAGTACGATGAACCCTACAGGTTGTATTACAAGCCGTCGAAAGGTGGTTTGTGGCTTACCTTGGGCTCTTTATGGGGGGATAAGATATCGCATTTAAGTGATGTGACGTGCCAGGAGGCCATTGATGATATTACTTCTAAAGGGTATTTTGAAGGAGAGTTGAGCTCGCACACGGGTGAGTGTGGGGGGACTTTGGTTACTTCAAAAATTGTCGCATCAGGCAATTATTTAAATTATATAAGGTATGTAGAACGGGAGATGGAAAAGGTTTCGTTCGCCAAAGGTCAGGAGAACGGATCATCAGGGACTGATCTTGATCATTACTGTCCAAGCACCGATTACTATAACTATCACGGGGATGGGATGGGATATGGCGATTACGCCATTACCGACGGGAGTTACAAAAGGGCATTGGATAGGGTGTATCATAAAATCGGAGGGACCTATTTTCATTTCAGCGGAAATACGAAGGTTGAGGATATTGCATGTGTAGAGGTTAAAAGCGATCTCCTCTCCAATGGGTGGAGCAAGCGAAAGATCAAATTATCCGGTGATAATTCATGCCCTTCGAAACTTCTGAGCTGGGCTGTTACGACCAAACTTCTCATGACGCGTAATTTTATTAACTATCTCGACATGAAAAGGTCCCGTCGGTACAATGGCATTGACGCCTTATACGACGTGATTCAGGCCCGCCATCATGATGTGAATTTCGGCATTATGCAGTTCGACTTAGGGCATTTCCCCACGTTCTCTTCCTGGAAGAGCGACGGTGGGGACCTGGCTGCGCCATGTGGTGCAAGTCTTGCGGATATAAAACGGGTGCTTTACACTCACACCTCCGATGCAGACAAAGAGTACGGGCAGCCGCTGCACTTCGGACGTTCTAAGAGTGATATCGGTAAGGAGACCCCCTTGGCTGAGAGCCTCATCGAAGCGGGACTTTATTTTGCGGGTCAGCCGAGTTGGTTTAACTCCTACACCATGAAGTCCTCTTTTTTTTCAGCGGATCGATCTTATCACACGGGGACAACCGTGGGGCGAAGCTACATGAGTCCCATTGAATGCCCGGAGCAAGGGAACCATGTGATCATCATCACCGATGGGGCGCCTTCAGATGATTTTGCCCTCGTGGATCCTTCCTTTCCCGATGAAGACGCCATCAAAACCTGGAATTTTCGCACCTACCTGCCCAACGGCAAGCTCACGGCGGACGATGCGTCAAAAATTGGGGATTACGATAAGGACAAAGAGTTTTGTCTCTCCCTGTTTGGCGTGTGCTTTGACCAGAAGTTCAAGCAGACCTGGGTAGATGATGTGGCTGATTTTCTGGCCGATAAGGATCTCTCCCCGCTGGAGGGGACGCAGCCTCTGCATACCCATGCCATCAGCTTCCGCATGGACGCCGACGCTCCCCAGGCCAACGAGTGGTTGTTAAATAACACGGCAAAAAATGGGGAGGGTCATTTCTTTGTGGTGGGCGGTCAGTCTGCGGAAACAGCGAACCAATCCAATGCAGACACGATGCGGGAGGCTCTCTCAAAAGCGCTGACGACCATTGTTGCAAGCGCCATCAAGACATCCACCTTCTCCTCTGCCGTGACCCCGGTGCGGCAGGATGATCTCACCTACTCCGGCGATGAAACCCTGCTGACCACCTTTCATGTGAGCAGCGATGAGAGGGGGGAGGGCAACGTCAAAAAATTCAGTCGCTCGGGTGATGTGATCATGGGCTTGAAGGGAGGGGCCTCATCTCCCCTGGTGGGAGCCGGGGGTGTGCAAAGCGGTGTCAAGGATCTCTGGTCGAAAAATTTTAACAACAGTGCCAATGAGGACGCGCCCCAGGAAGGGGTAGCCGGGGTCCTTTTCAACCGCCTTGCAGGGATTACTTTTCAGGAGAATGCGGACTGGAGTGCCAAGCTTAACAAGGTGGCCAATGACCGGAAGATTTATGGGGTCAAGGTGACCGTAGACAATGGCGACCATCCGAAATACCATGTCAAAGATCTGCGCACGATGGCCATGGGCCTCAGCCCGAAGGCCTTCTCCGAGGCCTATGACGTCAAGGCCGATGACGTGAAGGCCGATGGGGGGACGTATGGCGTCAAGGATTTGCAACAGTTTCTCACTCAAGAGGTCTATGGGTTGGCCCTGAATTGGCCCCTGGGGCACATCGTCCACACGGATGTCGTGGTAGCGCAGTACCCGATCTCTGGTGGTCATCTGCCCATGCTCTTTGTCGGGGCCAACGACGGGATGCTTCACTGCTTTGACATGGGCACCGGACAGGAAATATGGGCCCTGGTGCCCCCGGATCAGACGAAACGGCTCTTTGAGCTCACGAATACCCTTGTTCACCCCTGGTTTATTGACGGGCAGATGGTGCTTTATCACACGAAGCCCGATACCGGGGGGGGAGAGAAGAGAGCGCCCACCCTTCTTATTTTCGGAGAACGAAGGGGGGGGAGTGCCTATCACCTCGTGAACGTTGCCCAGGCGCTTAATAATGCACCGAAGTACGTCTCCATGGTGGGGGGCGATTCTCCCTGGGGACAATCCTGGAGCACGCCACAGCTCTGCCAGATTGTGAGAGCGGCTGGCGTTAAGGATTTTGGATTTTTGGTGGGGGGCGGCTATGACACCAATCAGGACTTGGATACCCAGAATCCTCCGGTGACAGATTCCCTCGGGAGATTTGTGGCGCTTTATGACCTTGAAGGCGAGATGATCCGTGAGTTCACGGAATATTATGATGCATCAGGGGATTCCCATAATATTGAGGCGTGCATCGTGGGGGCGCGGATTGTCGATCACGACCACGACGGGGCGCGTATTTTTTCCCGGATCTACGCCGGTGACCTGGCCGGTAATGTGTACCATTTTGCCGATGAGCTTCGAAAAGGGGCCGATGGAAAATGGAAGACGATGTCCTTTGAACGGCCCGCCGACTGCGGCGATGGAGAGATTGAAGGCGACTGCTCCGTCATGGATGGCACCTGGCCCCGGCGTCATAAACTCTTTGAGCCGAAAGAGGACGACGGCACGAAAGTGAAACAGAAGATTTTTTATGCCCCCATGTACGGAAAAGGCTGCGGCATCGATATGGTCTACGCCGGCACCGGAGACCGGGAAAAACCCGAAGACAAGACTGTGATCAACAGCGTCTACGCCATTCGTGAGCGTTGGGAACAGGACGCCGGTGATTTAAGCGATCACGACACCCTGATCCGGTCGGACCTGGCGTGCTTTCAAATTGGCGATTCCATAGGGAATGTGGATGGCAGTGAATCCTACAATGAGACAGCCACCGTCGCGGATTTGTCAGAATTCAAAGGGTGGTATTTCGATTTTGAGCGAGACGGCGAGAAGGTAATCTCAGAAATCAGCGTCGTCAATGGAAACCTGATCTTCGGAACCTATACCCCGAAAGAAACGGAGGCCTTTACCAGTCGCTGCGGGGCCTCTAACGAATGCATCACAGGGGAAGGCCGGGTCTATATTGTCAACGCCTGTCCCTTGTCCTTTGACGTGAAATCCATCGTCACCAAGGGGCAGGACCCCATGCCACAGCCTGCTCTGATCTATGACAAAGAATCCGGAAATGTCCTCATCAGCACAGGCGATGGCGAGGTTTATGACTCCGGACTCCCCGTGGTGAAATCCGAATACTGGAAGTCCAGTACTTCAGGGCAGTAACGACAAGGTGGCGCCACCTTGAAAGCGGGTTTGCGAATGCGCATCGGGAGTCATAACTCCGGGCTGTAATGCGTCCGCATTCGCGTGAAGTGCAAAGAAACGCTCAGTGCGTGGCAAGTGCATGAATTACAGGTGAGCAGGATATAGCTCAGCCGTTGATTTTTACCGGAACAAGGTGGTGCCACCTTGAAAGCGGGTTTGCGAATGCGCATCAGGAGTCATGACTCCGGGCTGTAATGCGTCAGCATTCGCGTGAAGTGCAAAGAGACGCACAGTGCGTGGCAAGTGCATGAATTACAGGTGAGCAGGATATAGCTCAGCCGTTGATTTTTACCGGAACAAGGTGGTGCCACCTTGAAAGCGGGTTTGCGAATGCGCATCGGGAGTCATAACTCCGGGCTGTAATGCGTCCGCATTCGCGTGAAGTGCAAAGAGACGCACAGTGCGTGGTACGTGCATGAATTGTAGGCCCTTACGTCACTGCCTGCATCAGAAAGCCCGCCAGTATTCTACAATTAAAATGGGTTCCCGCCTTCGCGGGAAAGACGTGGGTGGGGCGAAAAAGAGGGTCGCGAGAGTGATACCCTTCGTCCCTCCTCGTCTTCCCCGGCTGCCCGGGGGAATAGGTGTCGTTGTCGCGCTTTAGGTTGCAAGAAAAATATAAAAGTACAAAAACAATGCCTCCGGCGGCAAGGTGAGCCACCTTGAAAGCAGGTTTCCGATGGGCTTTTCCCATCGTTCCTCGGGTCAAATCCCAACGGAATTCTGGTGAGTCAATGTATGATTATTTATTTCCCGCAGCGTTACTGCCCGACACCTGCCCCCTTTTGTATCGCCAAATGATCGGGGATCCATGCCTGGATTTACTTTTCTCTTCTGTATGAGGCTCCGGTGGAATAGCAGCAAGGGCACCCTTATGTGACCCGTTGCCAACGGTGTGGGGGCTGTGAGGTAGGGTGCGCTTGCGCACCGTGGACCAATCGCAACGGTCACGAAAGTCCGTGTACGGGTGCTTCTCACTCTGCCATTAAATGGCGAAAGGTGTTGGTTTTCCGAATAAATGGTGCGTAAACACACGCCTACGGGGTGTCGTATGGCGGGATGTTATCTCCACTCAGGTAGATTGGGCTGAATAGTTACGACTTATTAGTAACTATTCAGATAGTGCCTCCGGCGGCCCTGCCGGGGGCTAAACTTTTGAAAAGTTTAACAAACAGGTCTTAAATAAATATTTCAAATTTGCATCACCCCAAATACGGATGTGATTTGATCCGAGGAATCTGCCTACGCAAAAGCCTCCGGCGTGACAAGTCCGCCTACGCCCATGTCTATGCGCCACCAGTCGACCAACGTCAATGGGCTACGGCGCGACAAGCGATCCGTCTTCGCCTGCGGCTACGCCGTGACATGGGGCAAAGCGCATTCGTAACCTGCTTTCAAGGTGGCACACCTTGCCGCCGGAGGCTTTTTGGGAGCATACCATTTATTGTCGGGCAGCAGGATTCGGTCCTGTTCGTGTTTTTCATGTCCCATGGTTAAATAGCCCTTTGTTTGAAAACCAATCCATAGGCATAAACCAGGCTCTCCCTCCCCTCCCTTTGTCAATATCAGTGATCACATTTAACTAAACCCGTCATTCTAAAAATTGTATGATTCGTTGTGTTTCGTAAACAGTCGTAAAATTTTTTAACAGGAAAGACGTGTGGATCGTTTGCCCCTGATCAACGAGCGAAACGCCATGTTTCTTAGTGCATTGCGAAATAAGGTGGGCCAGAAACTTAACCAGGTGTAAAAAAAATTAAATGACAGAGTAGTATTGCAATGCCACGTTTTTTTTGTGCTTTTTCGATAGCTATTAAAAAGTTTGATAGTGATATGGGCTTTTTGGGGCCCCCTCATGCAAGGGGCGGCCTAAGCGACAGTGCCAAAAACCCTTGATTTCGTGGCAGCATCGCGGAAGCCCCTTCTATATTGCTACTCTTCGATTTGGGTAGAAATGTAAATGTTTTAAACATTGTTCTCTTGGCGTGTCTTTTGCTTTATGTATCGGGGTGATTCCACGGGATCTCACTTGCAGATGCAATGCAGGTACTTTGAATAATTGAAATTAAGTGAATGAACTCTTTCCTGATTCCAAAAACCGGGAGCTTGTGATGAAAAATAAGAACGGCTTTACCCTCCTTGAACTCATGGTGGCCGTCGCCATGATTGCTATTGTCGTCATGATTGCGGCGCCCTCCTGGAAGGAGTTTTTATCGAATAGAAGGACTGCGGGGGCATCAAGGGAGATTTACAATGCCTTGCAGCATACACGAATGAAGGCCATCAAAGAGGGGAAGACGATAACCGTAGAGTATTGCGACGGTGACGGAGGTGTCGTTAATGTTCCTGCCCCTGCTGACCCTCCTGATCCCAATATTCCGCCAAAAACCGCTAAATTTGAAAAGATGTTTATATGCTGGAACGATGGCAATAATGATATTAAAGAAGAAATATTTCTGAAACTAAAACATATAGATTGTGACACAAATCAAGAGCGCATGGCCTACAACTCTCGGGGAATCCTTGTGGCCACTAACAGCGGAACAGTGAGGACATGGAGTTCACTCACAAAACGAGAGTACAGCGTTGTTATAGGTAATCTTGGTACTCTAAGGCAGGCATCGGGGATGCATCAAGATCTCAGTCCTGGAACGTAAACGGAGGGACAATCCACAGAAGAAGATGAGGGCCATGGCAATGCTACCTAAAGTGAGAATAACGACAATCGGTGTGAGGGTAATAAATGATAACAAAGCAAAAGGGTAAACAGAAAAAGACGGTAAGGTTGTCGGTATCTCTTGACCACTTGGGCTTCACACTCCTTGAAATCCTCGTGGCCCTGGTGATGGGATCAATTTTTATTACCGCCATCTGCACATTGATCATCGATCAGACCCAGACCCACGAAGACCACCAGATGAAGGTGATGATGCAGCAGGAGGGGAGGGCGGCGCTTTCTATTTTGTCCAATGAATTGATGATTGCCGGGTATTCACCTAAACCTGACCAGGTAGCAGGGATGATAAACGCAGCAATCGACAATTTTGAGTTTAACTATTTTAACGTGAACACCGATACCAACATTTCTTATTCGTGGCACCTCCAGAACGATGGGGCGAAGGTGGTCCGTCGTAATGGCAATAACAATGCGTTTCTTAAAAATGTAGAGGTATTTAGAGTCCTCTATGCCTATGACAAAGATGGCTTGGGGGCAGGCAATAATAAGTATGGCGTTCTTGAAAAAGACGGCAACAATGTGATCTGGGCTTATGATGACGACAATGATGACCTGCTTGACAATTATTATACTCTTAATAGCGTCGGGAAGATCGCAACCAATGATGAATCTCCTAAGCCTTTGACTGCAGAGCCCTCCATTGACCGGATACGTGCTGCCAAGATCTGGCTGCTCATGCGAAGCAACAAACGAAAGAATAAGGATGCCGTAGAAAATAAAGTTGATAATATACCGGGGGTTAACATAGATACTGATTTGGATACAGATAACTACTCATACCGTCTTTATACCACTACCGTGAAACTTCGAAATATGTACTATTGATCGCAAACAGGGAGACCTGACAATGAATAAAGAAAATGGATTTACCATTCTGGAAGCCCTATTTTCCATGGCGATTTTTGCAGTGGCCATGTTCGGGGTGATCGGCTTGCAGCTCAACGCCATTCAGACCGACGAGGAGACGAGGCGAAAGGACATGGCATCTCAGCTTCTTGCTGCTGGGACGGAGATGGTGGAGTGCCTTGATTACGACTCATTAGGTGCTGTCAATGGGGTTGGTTACGCCAATCTGTTGACCAAGGCAAAAGCCAATAATGCAGCCTATTTCTGGATGGGTTCAAGCAACAACAAGGCCGGTCTTTTTTGTGGCCAAACGGAGACCGTTGGGGATGTGAACTATCGCAATGTTTATCTGGTGGCGGTTTGGAATTCTATCAAGACCGGCCAGAGAGAGACTCTGTCTCGAATGATGGTTAAACCGCCAAATATGCTTCAATAGGGGGTGTGATGTCAGCAAATGTATCCAACGAAAAGGGCTACGTGATGCTCTTTACCCTGATGTTTATCCTTATCATCACGGTGATGGGGCTTATCGCGACACAGACTTCGGTGTTTGAGATCAAGATTGCTGAAAACTCTCGGAGGTACAGTGAAGAGTTGGCGGGGGCTGAGGCGGCGTTGAACGATTCTATCGCCAATTTTCGAAGTCAGTCAAAGGTGGGTACCACCTATGATATTGCCCATGTCCTCAACGATACAAAGTACAGAGATTTTAAGACTGCTTTCTATATCAATGATTCTCCGCAGGATTTTCCTCTGGATTCCCCGGGGACCTCAAGCAGTATTGCATTGATTGAAATTCGAAGGATCGTCGATGAAACCGAGCCGACGTGTAGCGGGAATGGCAGTGACCCTGCCTTTTGTACCCTGTCGGAGCCGGCAAGAACCGTTCCCCGCCTTCCTCACCGGTACTACGCCGGTTCCATTGATAAGCGTCGTTTTGCAGTCACAGCCACATCTTACAGGCGAAACTCAACGAACCTTTCCGTTACCTGGGTGCAGAAGGGTATTTCACTGCCTGCGGAGCAGAATGCAGACTTGTTCTAAACATTACTTGTGAAGGGGGATAGGATGAGACGACTGATAATTATACTGCTGGTGTTCATGATGATGACTCCAACAGGAGCAATGGCATACGATATAGATGTGTTTGATGAGTGTTCGGTGGCGATCAAGCCCAACGTTCTGTTTTTGATGGATACCTCTTTGAGTATGAGAAGGCAGGATGTTCTGCCGGATGGTATCGAAAGCTACGATAGCGAGGGTGCCTTTATTATAAAAAGAGACAGCAGTGGGGCCCTGGAAGGTTCGTCAGGAAATTGGAATATCCGGAGAGATGAGGATAATAACGATTCCAATCCAGATAGCAGTAATAAACAAAGCTATAGAGATAGAGGCTTTGAGGGAAATGATTATGGCGTGAGTGGTTATAGAAAACATAAGTACGAAGACAATATTTTTTATTGGTTGGTAATAAACAAGACCACAGGGGCAGGGGACTGGCACCCTTTTCATCCTGGAAATTGGTTACAGATATATGAAGTAAAAAACGAAGATGTTGTGGAGTCTTTTTTAAAATTCGGAATGTTTCAAGGGGATCTGGATAAACATGGTGAAATCGAAAATACCGATGAGCAGAATCTTTATGCGACCGGAGACTATATAAATTACTTGCGGTATATGGAAAATGCTCAAAAAAGCCTTAACTGGAACGAAATTGATAGCAGTGAACCTTATGACTCTAAAGAAGAATATCGACGATTCCACAATGACAGTTCGACTGAAGTAGAAGATCTTGGTTACGGAGACTATATAACCAACAAGGTCTATGTAAGAATGGCTGGAGATATCCGCCCATTTAACAGCATAAGAAATTTTTTAGACGCTAATATCCCAAATGGTATTTATATCAGTGATCCTGGCGGGAAAGGACGTCAAATTATTAACTGTGAGGATGCGAGAAAGAATCTGATTAAGGATGGTTGGACTCGAAGCAAAGTATGGGAAGCTTTTGGTTGTTCTTGTGGGGGGACGATTACTTATACTCTTATGGTAGGTAATTTTCTGAATTATTTAGATAAAGTTAAGTCTAGGAGGTACAATGCAATTGATGCCCTCTGGAGTGTTGTGAGTAAAAGGACGAATGACGCACGATATGGCATCATGCAGTTTGATTTGGGAATATTTTCTACCTTTTTCGACCTTTCACATTGGACAAGCCAGGGTGCTGACCTTGCCGCTCCTTGTGGTAGTTCGCAAGATACCATTAAACGTATCCTTTTTGGAAAATACGACCATGATCAAAGGACTAAGAGTACTTATAAAGAGTTTGGACAACCTTTATATTTCGGACACCCGGCTGATATTTCAAAAGAGACCCCTCTTGCCGAGTCCTTGATAGAGGCCGGTTGTTATTTCGCAGGTGCTAAAAGCTGGTTCAATACAGCTCCGTTTAGTACTGGTTTTTTTGATACTACCCATAGTGGGGGGGGCTCCGTAACGGATTCTGTTTACAAAAGCCCTATCCAGTGCAGGGACCAGAAGAATCATATCATCATCATTACCGACGGGGCTCCCAAAGATGACTTTGAAGTTTTTGATGGGCTGTTTACGAACAAGGGCAGAGGGGTTTCATGGAAATGGATACTGAACAAACCATTTTACCATTTCGATCCAGATGACAATACCGCCGTATCCGATAAACCTATCGGGAATTGCTTCGTTCCCACGCCACCACTTGTAGACAACGATGTGAAGATGGTTTTTGAAACTAAATTAAACGTTAACTATAAGCAGCAATGGCTGGATGATGTGTCGTATTTTCTTTTTCAAAAAGATATGACGAATAAACAGAATGATAAAGGGCGCCAAAATATTCATACTCATACTCTTGGGCTTGAGTTAGCAGTAAACGCAGGCAGTATTGACCGCCCCCTGTTGACTCAGGCTGCGGAGAATGGGCACGGCCACTATATGTTTACAAGCAGTAAGGAAAAGCTGATTGCTGAGTTGAACTCTATTTTGAATTCGGCCATGGAAGATTTCTCATTTTCATCCGCAGCTTCACCCGTAAGCCAGTCTGATATGATTTACACGGACAGCGATTTGTATATGTCTTCCTTTCTCTATGAAGCCGGTACCAGAGGCCGTGGAAATATTACCAAATATAAGCGTGTCGGGGATGAGGTCAAAGGAGGTGAGGTCAATGGAAATGAGGCTCACAATCTGTTTGACATGGATGGCAAAGTAGACTCGTCTACCCGTGACTGTTGGTATCCAGGAGGTGATCCGACTTATAATACAACAGACAACCCAAAAGACAACCCAAAAGCCAAGGATGGTCTTGCGCGCAAACTTTATGATCAGATCAATACAGGCCTCTCTTTTGGTAATAATCCTACTCCCAGAGAGATATTAAATACGGTAAAAGTAAAACGTGACATTTTGTTTTTAAATGGTGGGAGCCTTGGTGATATAGCAGACTTGGCTGTTGCGGGGACGATAGAGATCCCCAAGGAAGGAGGGGGGTATTATGGTGATACGGTTAATGCCCAAACGGTTGGTGAGCTGGATCTGTTTCTTACTCGAAAAATATATGGGCTTGGGTACAACTGGCCACTCGGTGACATTATTCATTCAAACGTAGCCATTGCCCGTTATCCTGATTCAACGGATCATGTTCATGATGTGACTGACTATCTGTTTGTTGGAACCAATGGGGGAATGCTTCACTGTTTCAAGGCGTCATCAGGTATCGATTCGGGCAAGGAGGAATGGGCCATTGTCTACCCGGATTTCAAAGACCGTCTCCATGAACTGGAGAGTTTCTTTGATGATGAAGAGCATTGGTTTGCTGATGGACATATTACCCTGTATTATGAGCATGAAGACCATACAACCACGATCGAGACGGAAAGCGTTGATTATAAGGTGAAAAATCCCAAGTATCTCATTGCCGGAGAGCGCCGAGGCGGAAAGACATATCATATTATTGATGTATCAACCGTTGGCACCCCTTCTTATGTAGCATCCGTTGGTAATGACAGTGATGGGTATTCATGGGGTCAGTCATGGAGCAAACCTCAACTTTGTCAGGTGAAAGATAGCAATAATTTAATTGAGCAAGGTTTTTTGGTGGCTGGGGGATACGATACCAATCAGGATAATGATTTCCTGAGTACTGATGATAATGAGGGTCGATTTGTTGCCATATACGGATTTGACGGGAATCCTCTCCATACATTGGGTCTGAATGCCGATGGTACCTCCAGTTTAGTTGAGGCCTGCATCGTGGATGCCAGAATCATTGACCACGACCATAAAGGCGGGAAAAACCGCATTTTCTCACATGTTTATGCAGGTGACCTTAAAGGCAATGTTTACCGTTGGGAGGATGCTGGGGAAAACGGCACTTGGAACAGCGGTCACAAGCTTTTTTCTGGGGACAGCTCTAATTCTGATGATCCTCCCTTTGCCGTGACCATTGAAGGAGACAGCAGAAATCTGTATCAGAAAATTTTTTATGCCCCTGTGGCAGGCATGGCCTGCAATGAAGATCGTGTTTTTTTTGGTACAGGCGATAGAGAGCATCCTTTGGGGGACGTAAAAGACCCGGTGGCAAATGATTACTCTAATTTTAAGGACAGCGTTTACTGCGTTCCGGATAACGGGTTAAAAACATACACGCGAAGCGATTTGTCTAAGATTACACTCGATCCCAGTTCTATCACTGAGAAGGATAAGGATGGAAATTCTCTCCCGGCAGACGGAAGCGTCCCGGGAGGTGTGGTTCAGGAAATTTACGGTAATATCGGGATAGCAGAAGCAGACAATACAACGTCTTGTAAAACTGATTGCGAGACGGGTTACGATGGTTGCGTCGACAAATGTAATTCTGGCGATGACCCTTGTGAATTGACGTGTGGCGTTGATTTGGAGCAGTGTAAGCTGCATTGTGGAAGGGGCTGGTACTTCGATTTTATTCGAGATGGTGAAAAAGTGATTTCGGCACCCCTTGTGATGGATAATATCTTGATTTTTGGAACCTATACACCCCCAACCGTCACGATTACATCTGATCCGTGTAATGCAGGGGGCACATGTGTACCGGGCAGAGGGCGTGTCTATGTCGTTAGCAGTTGCGAAGAGGCCTTTGCTGTGAAGTCATATAAGTTGGTGAACAATCCGATGCCTCAGCCCTCATTGGTGTTTGATGCCGACTCTGGTAAAGTTCTTATCAGCACGGGTGATGGAACCATCATTGATCCCAAATTACCAGTTATCGTTCCTGATTATTGGAAACACAGCGGCTCCGCGTTGTAGACATTTTGATATAAAAGCCTGATAGTAACCAAAGCCAACCCGCTATCCAGCCGGTTGGCTTTGGTGCGTCTGGGAGCACAAGGAAAAGGGGTCGCACTACACATTTGACAAAATGAATCACCTCCATGCTCACGTCCTTTTTTTAAAAGGATTCTTTTTTCTGCTTTTCAGAGGCGCAGCCGCATCTGTGGGGATCGGTGTTTATCAGTGGCTAAATTTTCGTAACCATTCAGCTTCATCCTGTCTCTGGCGGGTCTCTTTTTGAAAAAAGTTTCGCAAAGACGTTTCAGCCCGTAGGGTGCGGCTCCCGCACCGTTCAACGTCACGCAAACCACCGGCCCCGTCTCAACACGTATCACAAAATGCGGCGTTACAGGTTTATCGAACGTTAAGCGGTGCGCACGGCGCACCCTACCTTTCACATCGACACGGTTATCAAAGGACAGACCCTTTATACGGTTTCCTTCCTCATCGACCCTGCCGCATCGGTGTGAGGGGATTGGGTGGCATGGGCTGAATCGTTACAAATTTTCTTTGACTGGTTCAAATCAGGGTTACCTTTTTGAAGGTGAATCGAAATGTGGCCCACCGAACGGGAACACTGCCGGGGTTTTGATAATGGAGTGAAGGCACCACGGCACTTAACTGGGCGCGCCGCGCTCCGCCGCGGCTTTTTTTGCGGGGGGCTTGGCCCCGGCCCGAACCACCTTAACAGCCTAAATTAGCCTCGCATCCGTTATCACATCCCAACGAGGGACTCCCTCCCAGCGGTCTCGCGTAAATGCCGCGACGGAGCACGGCGCGCCCGAAAAACAGCATAGCAGAGAAGTTGAAGAGAAATGTGGCCTACCGAACGGAAATAATGCCAGGGCTTTGAGAGTGGTGTGGAGGTACTACGGCATCCATCTGGGCGCGTCGCGTTCTGTTGCGGCTTTTTTTGCGGGGGGCTTGGTCCCGGCCAGTGTGACCCTAAAATATCTATTGATGGGCACGCTTCGCGTTTTGCCCATCTGACAATGGATCCATGGCATCGGTTGGATGACCGTTTATAACCAGGAGAATCATATTCTGCTTTCAAGGTGGCACACCTTGCCGCCGGAGGCTTTTTCTTTTTTTCTTTTTTTCTTTTTTATTCTTCTTTTCAGCGGCGCAGCCGCATCTGCGGGCATCTGTGTTTATCTGTGGCTAAATTTTTTTTCGGAGTCGTTGGTGCATGGAATGCACCCCACGGGTCACGCTGCATCGACAGCGAGTACCGGTTTGTTTACAAAGGCACGGATGATGCCCTTCTTATTGTTTTGCTTCGCTGTCACGACTGATTGAATCACACATTCATTGTGAAGCAAAAAGCCGCACCGGAGTGCGGCGCTCCATCTGCTGCCCCCGTTGTTCACAGGCGTAGCCACGAAGCGAAAAGGCGAATGTGATCAGCCCGAGGAATCCGCCTTTGCAAAAGCCTTCGGCGCGACAAGCGAGGGCTGAGAGTATTTGCAATCCGCTTTGGAGGTGGCACACCTTGCCGCCGGAGTTATTCCGGTTAAAGTCAACGGCTGAATTGGACTCTGCGCACCTACAGCTCCTGCACTTGCGACGTACTGCGTGTTTTCTCACACTTCACACGAATGCGGACGCATTTCAGCCGGAGTTACGACCTCCGATGCGCATTCGCAAACCCGCTTTCAAGGTGGCTCCACCTTGCCGCCGGAGGCAGGTTTTTCTTCGCATTTTTTACCAACCCGAAAAGTCCTTCGAGTCTTGGGTCGTTCAGGTTTTTGAGGCGGTTTTCGAGGGTGGCAAGGGCTTGGGGGATGTGTTCTTCGAAGCCGGGTTTGCCTTTTTTTGTCAGGTTGCCGAAGGCGCCGAGCATCTGGAGGTTTCGGGCAATGGCGCAGAAGGTGTAGCTGGTGTGAATTTTTTCGTCTATGGGGATGCCCTGGGCTTCAAGGGTCCGGGTGGCATGGGTGAGGAGGCGGGCCTGAAGGGGCTCGGAGAGCTGGGCGTAGGGGTCGATAAGAAGGGATGCGAGGTCGTATTGGATGGGGCCGCGCCGGGCTCCCTGGAAATCGATGATCACGGGGGTGCTGTCATCCATCATGATGTTGCGGGACTGAAAATCCCGGTGCATGAGGCCGGTGAGGGCGCCGTCAAGGGCGGACTCGGCGATGTGGTTGAAGGCGTCCTGGTACGGTGAGGGGTCTTCGTTCATGGCCAGGTAACCGTTGATGAAGGCGTCCATGAAGTAGCGACACTCCATGGAGAGGATCATGTTTTTATCATAAGCCGGTGTTTGCCAGCACCATTGGGTGTTAAACGCTTGAATGCCTTGTTGGGAGAAGCGGATCAGGGTCTCTATAAGGGTCTGATAAAGGGCTTCCACCTTGTCTTCGGGCAGGGTTTTTGCCAGGTCGGCGAGGTGGGTGTTTCCGGCATCGGCGACGAAGACGAGGCCCGAAACGGCGTCTCCGTGGAGGATGGGGGAGACGGGGATTTCTTGGGTCTGGAGGTGGGTGCCGATGTGGATCATGGCGGCGGCTTCACCGGTGGAAACGTGACTGTGGATGCCGTGTTCACAGCAGATGAGGTTTCCCTCTGGGGTGCTCAGGCGGGACCATTGTCGATCGGAGCCGTCTCCTTTGAGGCGCTCGGTGGTAACGGTTTCCGGCGCGGAGCCTATGGCCCTTCTGAAGGCCTCAGGGATCATGAGGGTTCGGGATGCCTCCAGGTATCTCTCCTCGGTGCCACAGTCGAACCAGAGGCAATGATCCAGCGTGACGCCCTGAACTTTTGCTCCTGTTTGGATGAGGTCCCGGTAGAGGTCCACCATGCCATAAGGGGCTCCATTGGGAATGGCGGCTATGGCGTCGGGAGAGACAACCTGCATTCCTGTGAAGGCGAGCCGCTGCATACCTGCGGGCGTGGGATTCCGGAACGCATGAATCGATCCGTTTCCATCTACCGAGACGTTGTTAAACTCTGGCCGGTTGATCAGAGCCAGGGTGGCTGCATTTTTCTGCTCAAGATGCCTCTCGTAAAGAGCCCTGGGGTCGATATCGGTCAGGGTGTCCCCGTTCACCACGAGAAGAGAAGAGCCGTCCAAAAGGTCCGCCACATTGGCCACAGCCCCGGCGCTGTCCAGGAGCGTCTTTTCTTGCCGAAGGTGGACCGGTACCGGCCAGGATTTTCCTTCAACAAACCGGTGGATTTCCTGAGCCAGGTGGCAGGTGTTGATGATCACGGACTCAAACCCCGCCGCAGCCAGGGTGTGAATCTGCCGCTCCAGGAGCGTGACCCCGCCGATGGTAAACAACGGCTTGGGCCGAACCTCGGTGTGGGGCCGTAACCGGGTCCCAAGACCCGCCGCCAGTATCATTGCCTGCATGTGTGTGCCTTTTTATGGTTAAAGATCAGGGAGAAAAAGCCTCCGGCGGCAAGGTGGCGCCACCTTGAAAGCGGGTTTGCGAATGCTCTATGGCTGTCGGAACTTTGGGTTGTCATGCATCCGCATTCGCACGACCTTTGAGGATATGCGAGGTTCGTCACAAGCGCATAGGCTGAGGGTCTCCGGTTTGAACTCAAAGATTGATTTTCACCGGAACAACTCCGGCGGCAAGGTGTGCCACTTTGACAGCGGATTGGAAATGCTTCCCTCTCGCTTGTCGTGCCGTAGTCCACCGCCGTTAATTGAATGGTACACGCAGTCACGGGCGTAGGCGGACTTGTCACGCCGGAGGTTTTTGCAAAGGCGTATCCCTCGGGCACGTCACATTCGCTGACGGGCTACGCCCGTGTTATGTTGGCCACTCCTTTAGGGCTGTTTCGGCCAGGTTTTTCAGATCATCATTTTCGCAATAAATTTCAGAATATAAATCTGCGGATTTTTGCAGCTGTTCACGTTCCAGTTTGTTTTTAAAGTGATCAATCGCCATTCTGGTTAGAGAACTTTTATCTTTAAACCCATGGAGTTTAAAATCATTTAAAAAATTTGAGTGTGCCTCTTCGAGAGTAAAATTGGCCTGTTGCACATAGCCTCCCTTGTAAGCGTGTTTTGCCCTTGGGCTATAATTCTATTTCAGGCGCCAAGGCAATGAAAGTCAAAATATCATTTTGGGTCTTGCCCCCCTTTGAATTGCCGTTTCTACTCATTTCGCAGCGCCAGGGAGACGGCCCTGGTTTTTACCACTCACCACTCACCACTCACCAC
Organism: Desulfoluna sp.; assembly: GCF_030145185.1. Classification (GTDB taxonomy): domain Bacteria; phylum Desulfobacterota; class Desulfobacteria; order Desulfobacterales; family Desulfolunaceae; genus Desulfoluna. Next base: position 120,124 of record NZ_JAQYWB010000004.1, read on the forward strand.
TCACCACTCACCACTCACCACTCACTATTCACTATTCACTATTCACTAAAAAAGCCGTGAGCCACTCCAACGAGTCGCCCACGGCCTTCATTATTCACTTGACACCCCCAACCGGGGCTGCTCTCGTCCTTCAGCCTTCAGCCTTCAGCCTTCAGCCTTCAGCCTTCAGCCTTCAGCCTTCAGCCTTCAGCCTTCAGCCTTCAGCCTTCAGCCTTCAGCCTTCAGCCTTCAGCCTTCAGCCTTCAGCCTTCTGCCTGC
>NZ_JAQYWB010000078.1 GCF_030145185.1 Desulfoluna sp.
CCCCGGGTATGGCCCATTTTATTCTCGATGTGCTGTTTCCTTCTCTTTGATAGATAAATACGATAGTTATCGGAGTCAACAGGCCATGGGAGGCAACCACATCCCATGGCCTGTTGGTTTTATCAGATTTTTATCAGATTCCGTTTTGTACAAGAGTTCGTTGATACATGCCTTCTGGAAGATGACACGGTTTCCTTTTAGAGACGACCAACAAGGTGGGGAGAAGTTCTTGTGTTTAATCGAATGAAATCGTTTGCCACATCAATGCGAAAGAGGGCGGGAAAAGCCCCTGTAGAATCGGTTTCGAGACGGCGTAAAATGCTCTTTGAGTCCATGGAGGAGAGGATTCTTCTCTCGGCGGATATTGGGTTTGTCCCCCTGGAAAGGGCTGTAGACCTTAGCGCGACCTTAGATTCCGTTGTGGTGGCGATGGAAACCGAATGTGAAACATCCCGTCAAGTCCTTGCGGGGGACGCACCGGAGAAGGCCTCGGTCGTGGGGGGCCCCGTTGTCTTTGATGCCGACCTCCTGACGTCCCTTCCCGTGTCAAAACTCCTTGGCAGCAGGGGGGCGGGCACCGTGGATCTTTCGGGGTATTCAGGGGCTGTCACCCTCAGCTTTCAGGCGGACTCTTCTATCATCACCCTGACAAACGGCATAGAAACCCATGAATTCACCTCTGTGACGTCCTTTGTGGACAGCGTCGACAGGAAACTGACGATTGAGGCTGCGGGGCGGGAGGTGAGTGATCTGACGACAGACAGTATGACCGTTGGCGGTGTTGCCATTGATCTGTCGGCCTACACCTCTCCTGTTGAGATCCATCATGCCGGCCTCTCCGCAGACTTGAAAACCGGGTATACCGAAAGCTTGAAACGTCTGACCTACCTCGCCACGGCGTGGGGGAGCTCTGGCGATCTCGCCCACAAGCTGCCGTTGAGCCATGGGCTCTCTCTGGCTGACATGGACCCGGACCCGGATACGGTCGTAAATGGTGTGCGGCAGGCTTTTCAGGCTTATGAAGATGCCTTTGGCACGGCCACCCACAATTTTGCCATTGATCGCGGCATCGGTTCGGAGCCGACAATCCGCTTAGTGGGAGATCTTTCAGCTGAGAACAGCGTCACCGTTGACCTTGCTGCTGCACAGGACTCGTTGATCGATAAGGGGCTGCAGTTTGGCGCTGGAGCAACCTTTGACCTGACAACAAAGGTCGTGGCACATTTTCAGGTATCGCTGAACCTTGCGGATACGTCACTGGCCACTGTGGCGTTTGATAAACTATTTGTGACGGCTTCCGCTGACAGTGCCCTCACCGCACCGCTTCAGGTGGGTGTTTTGGCAACACAGGTGACTGCCGGTCAGGTCGTTTATGACTGCCAGGTGGATGCCCTGACGACGGCCGGAACCCTTGCGTTGGGAGAAAGCCATGTAACCGAAAATATCCTGATTTTGGGGGCGACGGGCACGGGAACCTTCAGCCTGCGCCTTCCCGTAACGGTTGCTGAGGGCCTTCAAAATAAAGACGGCGAAGCGTTTCTCCCTGATGCCTCGACCCTTACCATGGGCACCGATGTCTCGAATCTCTATCATTTGAACACCGCCCCTCCCATCACCATGCCTGATTGGATGCGCAGCTTCACCCGGGTGTCTCCCACCCAAATTCAAGCCCAGTTTGTGGCCTTGAGTGAGTTTCTGAAAGCCGCCGAGGTCTCTTCCTCGTACGATGCCCTGCTGCCCCTGGTGGATGGGGCGCGCCTGGGGGATGCGCTCGGGTTTGATGCGGCGTTTTGCGCAAAACTTTTGGATCTCATCAGCACCGAGGAGGGTTCGCCGAACTATCAGACGCTCCAGGGGCTCGCAGGTCTTTCCAATGGAGCGCTCACCCTCACCTGGGACGCGGCCTCCTGCTCGCTGGGTTTTGGTATTGCCGTCAAAGGGGGCCACGCTTTAGAGCCACTGCCCTTTGCCTTTAACGGAGAAGGGGGGCTGCTTCAAGGGCTGAGGGTGGTGAGCAGCGCCGAAGAGAGCCTGGGGCTGACAGACGGGCTCGCCTCGGCCATGGGCGAGGGGGGCGCACAGGTGATTCTGGCCGAGAAACCTGTGGCCGCAGACGTTCTGGCAACCGGGGTGCTCCGACGCGATCTGTTTTTTGATCTGCTCATTGCCGGGGCGGGCACAGGTGGAACAGCGGTGCCGGTTCATGTGGCGGTGGTAAAGAATTCCGGGCACGACTCCCTGGCCCAATTGAATGAAGATATTCAGGCGGCGCTGGCAAAGGCCTTAACCGATGCAGGGCTCGCCCCCGCAACCATCCCATTGGGCGCCTGGGTGGATGAGGCCTCGGGCCGGTTTGTGATCATGGGTGACGGGGACCACGCCTTGACCGTCACGATCGGACCGGGCAGCGAAGGGGTGGTGCTGACCTCCACAGTGGATTTTGCCCTGGATGTGGACTGGGATCTTTCGGCAACGCATAAAGCAACCTTAGGGGCCTGGGGCAAGGGGACGTTGCCTGACACAGGGGTGCTTGAGCAGGATTTCGCCTGTGTGCTGCGGGCGGGCAATGACAGCGCGGCCACCCAGGGGGCTCTTTCGATTCGTGCAGATGAAACGGCTGGATTTACCAGCGTGACGCAACTGGTGGGGCTTCTCCAGGAGAGGCTCGACGCAACGGTGCTGAAGGATAAAGTGATCGTGGGGCACGACGGCCACCGCATCACCTTTACCCTGACAGGGTCCGCAGGGGAGACCTGGCTGACGTTTTTTGCGGAGCCCGGCAGCGCGGCTGTGAGGGCGCTGGGGTTTGCGAGCGGGCAAGCCGCTTACGACAGCGGGGTGGGGGCAGCACAGGTCGATACGGCCACCTCCCGCATGGAGGCACGGCTTGATCTGGAGTTTTCCGCAGAGAAAATGACGGGTCGCTACGGGTTCGTGGATCTAACCTTTGACGGGGGCACGGCCCGGGGCACGGTGAGAACACAGGTGGCCCTGGATGGCGGAGCCGATGGTGCCCTGGATCTTCAGGCCCTTGACGCGGGCGATCTTGATGCGGCGATTTTTTCAGGGGCGTTGCCGGGGGATGCCGCAGGCGATCTCCTCTCCCAAATCGTTGCGGCCCATGGCTCCCCCCTGCAGTTTGTTTTTTCTCTCAAGGGGCAGGTGGCCGGTGTTTCTGACTCGCCAGAGACAACAACGGATCTTACCATCACATCAGACAGGCTCCCTGGCGTTGTCGGAGGCGGCACGCCGGCATTCACTGTCGGTGTGTCCGGCAGCTCGCAGAACCTTTTGGAGAACGTGAGCTTTGACACGGTGGTCGGGGCGCTGCAGCAGTCGGCCCAGTTTTTTGAGTTCGCCCGGAGCGCCTCGGCCATGCAGGCGAAACTTCCGATTCTGGGCATGAGCGGGGCATCTTTGAGCGATTTTGATCACGTTTTCAGTGAAAAAATAGCTGAGCTTTTTGATCGGGAAGAGAGCCTCCACAGCCTTCAGGCGCTGCAAACGGCCATCGGTGAGGTGTTTGGTATGGCCGGGTTCGCTTTTTCCATGGATGGGGCCAATCGGCTGCGGTTTACCATTCAGCTTGTCCATCAACAGGAGCAAGGCGTGGGGCTGCCCCTGGATCTCTCGGCTCCGCGGTTGCTCGGTGCAGGCCAGGAGGGGTTGACCCTTGTGGATCGCACCGGAACCGTCAACATGGCCCTGTCATCCACGGCGATCCTAACCCTTGATATCGGCCTGGATTTTTCAGACCCCAAACACGCAAACGTGTTCCTCTACGATGAAACGGGCCTTGAGCTACAGTTTGAGGTCCATGACAGCGGGACGGACGATGATGGGACAGGCACCCTCTCCTTTACGGCGCTGGTTGGGCAAAAAGAGGTGGTGGTCACCGGCGGAGAGGTGGATATCAGCGGCATCTTTACGTGTGGTCTCGTCCCTTCCTCGCTCTCCTCCGGCCGACTCACGCTGGAGGCGCTGGATGCTGGAGCCATTGCCTCGAACCTGAGCGGCACCGCAGAGGTGTCTCTGCCCCTGGGCGAAGCCCGGCTTGCCCCGGGAGCGCAACTGGTTATTTCCCTAAGCAACCTGAGCGATGTGGCAACCGGCGGCACGGTGACGTTGCCCGACGGCCTCATGGCGATCTTTGGTGAGAAAAACCCGCTTTCTGAACTGATGAGCGATGCGGAATTGATCATCGGAAGTCTTGATGGGCACCTCGCCTCGCTCCAGGAGAGCTTAAGCGCCAATTTGACCGACATGGGGGCGATCCCTTTGATCGGGGACCAGATCCTTGAGGGGTTGTCGCCCATTTTAGAGACCATCGCAGCGATCCGGGGGGAGGTGCGGACCCAGATTGAGAATGCCATGCAGGGCCTTTCAGGCACGGAGTCCCCTGAGGCGCTGGCCGCTAATTTAGGCAAGGTTCTGACCCATATCTTTGGGGCCGATGGCTTGAAATTACTGGCCCATGGGGTCTCCATTGTACCCCACTACCTGAACGCGGCGGGTGAGCATGTTGCCAAAATTCTTCAGGCCACGGCCATTGAGTACGGGTTCTCCATGGGGGGGAACTTTGAGAAAACCCTCACCCTTGACCTGGGCCTGGGGGTGGACGATGTCGGTTTGGGAGACCTTTTGCCCGGCATCGGCTTTGATGTGACAGGCGATGTGGCGTTTAACGCATGGTGGAATCTGGTGATCGGCTTTGGGTTTGACCTTAACCATGGGTTTTACATCAACACGGAGAGCAAAGGGGCAGGCGGCGAAGCGATCCCTGAGCTCAGCGTGGGGGTGGACGCCAGTGTTCCAGAGTTAACGGGGGAGATGAACGCCGGGGTGCTGAAGACCACGGTGACCGATGGCATTCTGGCCCCGGTGACGCTCAGCGCGGCAGCCCCCCTTAAAACCTACGACAGTGTCCCGGAGGTGACCACCGGGGGCAACTTTGCGCAGTGGTATAAGGGGATGCCCTCGGGATCCTTCTCCCTTGAGGTTGAGAGAAAAAATGGGGAGCCCACATCCATCGACGTCGATATAACATCTTCTCATACCCTGGAGGGCCTTCTCGCCTATCTGAACACCCTTCCTGAGATGATTCTCCATGGGGTCACCGCCCGCCCTGATTTTTCCAATCTCCTCGAACCCCGACTCGTCTTTACCGCCCGCGACGCAGATATTGTTCATATGACCATCAAGGATGGGCAAGCGTTTGGGTTTGCAGAAAATCAAAAGGAAGATCAGAACACCGTCCTCGGGTTTGGAGAGATTCCTCCGGCCGGGGGTGGTGGGGATGGCTACACGCAAACCAGTGTGGAGACAGGAGGGCGACAGGTTCTTACCGCCGAGCAGGCGGCCCCGATCCATGGCCGGTTTGTGGGGGATGTGGCCCTTGAGCTCACCGTGGACGGCACAAGGCTTCATCTGTTCATAGGGGGCGAGTCTCTGTCTGAGCTGCCTTTGAAAGGTGCTTCCTCCGGGGACAACGACCTGCTCTCCGTCCTTAACCAATCGATTCACTTTGCCTTGTGCTCCCAGGGCCTGGCCTCGGATTGGGTGGTTGCCTCGGTGGCAGACGGCAAGATCTGCTTTGTGGCCAAAGAGGGGGTGGGGTCCATGGGGCTGTCCATCAGCCGCGTTCAGACCAGCGGCATGCACCTGCTGTTTGAAGTGGACGTGAAAGACCCCTTGCAGGACGATGGCCGCATCGGGGTGTCTGATCTTACGGGCAAGAAAGGCGAGGTCTACAAGGCCGTGGCCAGCATGGCCGGGGAGGTCCGGTTTTTCATCGAGAGTCAAGGGCTCCCGGGCCTTGATGTGCCCCTGCCCACGGTGAGCTACAACCTGCGCGTCAATGTGGCAAAGACCCACACCTTTTCCGGGAGCGCGCCGGGGAAGATATCCCTGCCCGGCGAACCGGCTTTTCCGGGGTGGCCCGGCCTTCCGGATTTTCCCTGGCAGGGCAAACCCCAGGGGATGACCCTTCATTTTGAAAACATCCAACTGGATATCAAAGAGTTCCTGGAGACACTCATCAACCCCGTGATGGATCCCCTGAAAGACGCCCTGGCGCCTGTTCTTAAATTTTTGGGGACTGCGGCAGGCGATGGCGCGGGCTTTCTGCAGCAGGGTGTCCCGGTGCTGGCGGATGCCTCTCACTATATGAGCGCCCCGTCGAGTTGGCTCGGGTTTGCCGGTGATAAAGGCTCCCTGGAATCCTTCTGGCAGGTGGCGGGCAATCTTTTTGCCCTGGCAGGCTCCCTGGATAAGATCGGTGATCTGGATGCCCTGAACCTGGGGTGCTGGGTCATGGATTTGCCCTCAAAGGGAAGCCGCAGGACCACTGTCTCCGGGGAGACCGATCCCAAAAAAGCGAGCAAGTATCCGGTTCCGTGTGAATTGGAAACATCCTACGCCTCCATCTGGACCCAGGAGAACGCCGATATTGTTGAACAGTTTCATGATGAACTGGAAAAAAGCCTGAAAGATGCCTTGGGTTTCCCTGAATCCGGTGACATTTTCGACGGTGTGATGGCAGACGCTGGCCTGGATTTGAAGCTGTCTGACTTTTCCAGCGCCGGGGTGACCCTTGGGCTTCTTGAACCGGGCAATATCTTTAACCTCCTGACGGGTCAACCCTTTGATATCGTCCAATTCAACCTGCCCACGGTGGACCTTGACCTCAGGTTCAATGAGGGATTTGGATACAGCAGGGTGGGAAAAAGCTTGGGGTTTCGTGTCAAAGGAGGAGGGCATCTTCACTTAGACCTGGCCATGGGGTTTGACTCTTCCGGCTATGATGAGATGGCCGCTTCGCGACGATCCGGGGAGACCGTGGATCTGACCGATGCCATCGATGGGTTTTACTTTACCGGCTCCGGGTTGACCTTTGATGCCGGATTCAACGGGGGGGCGAGTATCGATATCGAAACCCCTTCTGTGTGCGTGAACATGGGCTTTAAAACGGTGTGCACCCCAAAGGTTGACGTCTTTGATGTGAGCGCCTCTGTGGGATTAAACACCGGCCTTCGGCTCTCCCTTATCGATACCAACGGGGATGGGAAGCTGCGGTTTGATGAGCTGGCCGGTGAGTTCGATTTTTCCCATCTCCCCTCTATCTTCAGCACGGACATTCACGCCAGCGGTGGCTTTGAAATGGATGCCGTGGTCATGGATACCACGGTGCTCGATATCCATGAAAGCGCCCATCTTTCCCTTTCCGATATGGTCGGTAACAGCCTCACGAGCCCCTCAATCCAGGCACCGGTGTTAGGGACGGTGGCAGCGGGTGTGCTGCGCATCAACGCAGGCCTGTACGACTACGCCAGGCGTTCCGGGGACGTGGATGACAGCGCCGGGGCGCGGGTGCTTGTCTCTGGCGGTGACGGCGGCACGGTCACGGTGGTCATCGGTTCTACGGTGCAGACCTTTCATGGCGTGACCCGCATTGTCGCCTTTGGGGGCGACGGCGATGACTGCTTTGATTTTTCCGGTGTGAAAGGCGTAGCGATCGAGGCCCATGGAGGCGCCGGAGACGACACCCTCAAAGGGGGCTCAGGCCAGGATGCGTTGTCTGGCGATGCAGGCGATGACACCTTGTTCGGTGGCGATGGCAACGACCTGATGGTGGGCGGGGCCGGAGATGATCACCTCTGGGGCCAGGCCGGCGGCGATACCTACCGATTCACAGCGGGGTGGGGGATGGATGTCATTGGCGAAGCCAAGGGGCAGACGGGCGATACCCTTGATCTTTCATCCATCTGGGAGAACCTTTCGGTGAGTCTGACCGATACCGGGACCCTGGTCTCGGGAAGCCGCGATGGGGTGATTGTCTCCGGCTCGACGGTTGAATCCATTTGGGCGGGTCATGGGGACGATACCTTTTTTATCGCAGGGGCCTCCGATCAGCAGGTGACCCTGGAGGGGCGGCAGGGTTCGGATCGTTACGTGGCATCCGCCGGTTCCGGAGCCAACGTCCGTGTGGTGGATGTTCCGGGGGCTTCGGTGGGTCAGGATGAGCTGATCATCCAGGGGACGAGCGGGGCCGATGTCATCGGGCTGACGGATACCATGGTCTCCCTGGGTGCTGCGGGTCAGGTGATCTATGGTGGCGAGGTGAGCGGATTGGAACGGATCCGTATCGAGACCTATGCCGGGAAGGATAGTCTCCACGTGGGGGGCACGGCCCAGGGCATGAGGGTCTCCCTGGACACCGGAGCGGGAGACGATGAGATCGCGGTGGGGTTTGGCATCGATGGCAAGATGACCAACCTGAATGGAATGGCCGGGGCATGGGAGACGGGGTTTCTGGCCGTGACGGGTGGGGATGGCAGGGATCATCTGCGGGTCTCTGATTTTACAGATAGCCTGGGGAGCAAGAACGACACGGCCGGTGAGTTGACCGATGCGGTGATCACCGGCATGGGCATGGCGGTGGGCATCGATTACGGCGAGGTGGAGGCCATCACCGTGACCCTTGCCAACGGCAGCAGCCCAGGGGCGGACGGCACTGTCCTGGACGGCGACGATACCTTTGTCCTCTCCGGCACCTCCGCGCTGACCACCACCCTTGACGGCAGCGGCGGCAACGATACCTTCCATGTGAATGCCGTCATCGATTCCACCCTGGTACTTTACGGGGGGGATGGGGCCGATACCTTTCGGGTGACCGTTGCCCGGGGATGGGATTCAACCCCCATCGCCGATGGGGGGCAAGGGGATCTTCTGGATGGCGGCCAGAACGGGGATACCTATGAGGTGACCCTTGAGCCGGGTGCCGTGGGGGTGAACTATCTCAACATCAGTGACTCCGGGACAGAGGGCGGTGACCTGCTGGTGTACAAGGGGAGCGCTGAACACGATTTTATTCAAATGGATACGGTGTACAGCCCTTCACCGGACTCCGGGCCCAGAGCCTTTGCCACGGATCGCTGGAAGGGGTATGGCGCCCATGACGAAGGGCTGATTGTGGCACATTATGATGGGGTGGTGTCCCCCTTCAGCAAGGTGGATTTAGACGACACGGCGTCGGTGGTGGGGATGAAACCGGTGACGGTGAAAGCTGCTGAAAATCTTTTTATTGTGAATTATGCCTCCCTGGAAGGGGTGACGGTGTTGGGCGGAAAAGGAAACGATACCTTTATCTCAGACGACACCAGTGCCCAGGTGACGGTTTTTGGAGGCGAGGGCGACGATGCGTTTTATGTCGGGTCGATTCTGGCAACAGAGACGATTGCTGTGGACGGGGCGCTGGTGGATGTGGTGACCGAGGTGACCTGTGGCGCACGGTTTGCCGGGACCAGCTATTACGGCGGGGATGGGGATGACTATTTTGAGGTGAACCACACCATCGCCGATATCTCCCTTTCCGGAGACAACGGGGACGACACCTTTTTTGTCAAGGCCCTGCTCACCTTAACCGAGGAAAAGGGGCCGGCCCATCTGGTGGCGGGCAGCACCCGCGTGAGGGGCGGGCTCGGGGAGGGGAGTTATCCGGGCAGTGAGTCCGTGGAAGACACGAGGCACGTGGACATCGATACCCTGGTTTACGTGGACAACGCAAATATAGATATTGACGGGGGCGCTGGCTTCGATGCGGTGACTGTCGTGGGCACCGCCTTAAGCGATACTTTTTATGTTTATGTGGAGACCACGGCTGAAGGGCAGAGCATCCAGAGAGTGTACGGCGCCGGCCTTAAAGTCAGGGAGCTGGTCAATATCGAGCGATTGCAGCTTTTGACGGGTGGGGGGGATGACACCATCTATCTTTATGGCGTGGATTTAGGTCCCATGGGGGACATGATTATCGATACGGGTTCCGGTGCGGACACCGTTTGGATAGGGGGACCCGAGAAGCAGATCGTTCAGCGCTATCCCGGAAGTTCGAGCCAGTATTATGCCCAGGTGGAGGGCTATGAGACCCAGGACATCGTCGGCCTGCCCTTTTACCGGCTCGATTCCCTTCATCGCCTGGTCCCTTTTTCCGTTTCGTACCCTTCCCGCATAGAAAAATGGGTCATGCCTGCCTCCTGTGATATCTCGGCCTTTGTCTCCCCGGTGATCATCAAGGGAGGGTTTTCCGTCGATCCCGCCATGCTCGATTACGATCGGGTGATCGTCAACAACAGCTCCGGGCCGGGGCATGTGATCTTCACCGATACCGAGATCCGCAAGAAATCCTTTGATGTCGAGTTCGCCCATCTGGTCCTGGAGAGCCAGGGCGATGAACCCGGAAAGGACCTGCCTGGGATCCTTCTCGGGGCCGACGGCAGGGCCGCTGGCCAGGCGCGTACCCTGCTGCAGGAGCTGGCCCTGGATTATCTGCGATTTCTGGACCGGTATGAGGACAAAGGGCTTCTGGAGAAGGTCGCGGCCCTGGAAGCCGGCGAGACCTTTTGCTTAGACGTTCCTGCCGGAGGTATTTATTTCAACGCCCAGACCGCCTTGACGGACACGGGAGAGGAGAAGACGGCCTATGAAGCCGTCACCGAGTTTGCCACCGAATTCGGCCTGGACGCGGTTTGGAAGACCGAACTCTTTGATGGCCGAACGCTCCACGAACTGACGCGTCTTTCCCTGGGAGGGCGGGCCCTTGATGTTGACGCCCGGTATGTCGACACCCATGTCCTTGACGCAGACGGGGTGGAGCATGTGTACCGCGACCTGGTGAGTCTCTCTTTGAAGACCCTCGATACGCTTGCCGTGACTTTTGAGGCCGGGGCCATCAGCCATGTGGCGGTGGTCCGTTCCGATGACATGGACACGTTGGCGGTGGAGGGAGAGACCGCAAGGCTTCATTTCACGGGGATTGAAGACCTGACCCTGAAGGTGAGCCAGAGCGAGGCGCTCGTGCCTGAAGGGGCTGACGGTGCAGCCACTGTGACCCGGACGACCCTGGACAACGACCATTACGTAAGGGGTCGGCTTACGGTGCTGGGCGGGGATAAAAATGATCGCTTCCTGATCCGAAACATAAAGGCCGACACCCTGATCCATGCCGGAGGGGGGGACGACAGCATCGAACTGGTGCCCGGCAAGGCGTCCACGGATCTGCTCAGCGCCGTCAATGCCAGTCTCTATCTGTTCGGTGATGAAGGGCATGACAAAATCATCATTGATGACTCCGCGGCCACCGAGGAGAGCACCCTGGCGCTTATGAGGCAAAAGCTTGAACACGTGGTGGCCTTTGAAGAGCTCAGCCGCGTCACCGACGTACTCTCCATCAGCGATGTGGATGACAACGAGAATACTCTCATGGCCGAGCAGCTGAAGGAACGAGCCCTTTCTTATGGGCAGAAGGCCCTGGACGTGGATGACGGAGCATTGTCCCTGTATATAGATTCGGTGATTCAGTCCCTGTTGGGGAGCTTAAGCGAGAGGCTGGGGGAGGTGAAAAACGCCCTGGACGCATCCGCGGACAACCTGATGGACCAAATCATGACCCAGGATAAAATCCTTTTTGAAGATCAGGTGAAAATGTATGTGCGCACCCGGCTTTATGAAGACGGCTTAAACGACAGGATCCTGGATAAACTCGAAGCCCTGGGCGTACGCACTCAGTTTGAAGCGAAGGTGGGATTTCATGTGGATGGCGTCTTTTCCTGGATGGATTACTCCTGGTCAGAGACGGTGTCAACCTGGGGTGGCATTCAGGATGGAATCACCGCGTATCAACACTTCCTTCAAGCTCCGGCCAGTGCCTTTCCAGGGCATCTGCCGGATTCGTCGAGTGAGCCCTCGTCCAGCGTGATGAACCAAATGATTCGGGACACGCTCCAGGACACCGACGGAAAAAGCGATCTCTTTGCCCTGCTGTCGAGCGCCTTTTCCAGTGGAGAGGCCAGGGCGATTCTTGGCAGTGGCGACTTCCGGTGGGATGGCATCTATTCGACGCATGAGTTCACCTTAGACGGCACCCAGGTGTCGGCCAGGGACAATGCGCTGTATCTGGCCAGGGTCTTCGACGAGGTGAACAACACCTGTGCCGGGTCGAACACCCTGTATCATCGGATGCTCCTGGACCGAGGGCTGAGCCAGGGGCAGCTTGATGCACTCTATGATGCCATGAAGGACCGCCCGGAGACGCTCGGGTTTGATTGGAATGGGACGGCCCACGGCACAGGTCAGGTGATTCAACCGGTCTCAGACATGGTGATCGGGGCGCCTCTTCTGGAGGAGGCGTATTGTGCCACAAACGACGTGAGAAAAAGCCTTCAGTCCCTGACGGAACGCCGTGATGCCCTTGTTCTGGAAGTGGAAACGCTTAAAAGCATGGTCGGCGCTGAAACGGCCCCTCTCCTTGAGATTCGAAACGCGGTGGCAGCGCTTTGCGATCACCTGGATCCCCAGGTGACCGAGGGGACCCCTGACATCGATTTTATGAGGATGCCTGCCTTCAGCCTGCTGACATCGGCTCAAGGGGGAGACCTTCTTCACCTGCTTGAAGCCGTGGAAGCGGTGCAGGCGGGCATGCCTTCCGCCGAGACCTTTAACGCGGTCTCGGCGGAGATGGGAACGGGTGATTTTGAAGCGCTGGCGGCGGCATTTTCGTCGGAGGCGTATGCCGCCTGTCGCACGGTGTATCAGGAGACGGCCGCGCTGGTTGATGGGTTTACCCAGTATCGGCAGCGGTATCTGCCCGCCCTGGAGAGATCGCAAGGGGTCCTTGCTGCCGAACAGTCCATCCGGGGTGTGGACGGGCATGCCTCGTGCTTTGAGGCCTTTCTCTCGGTTTTGAACGGAGACAGCTTTGATTTTGAGTCGTTTGGGGCGGCGTTTAAAGCCGTTCAATCTGAGATTCAGGGCTTTACCACAACCCATCCAGGGTATCTCGAGTCCCTCAAAGAGATCTCACGTTATCAGGCCCAGGCCGAGTCCCTGCAGCGCGATGCGCTGACCGGGGCCAGGGCGGTGGCCTTAAATGATGTGCAGCGTGATCTCTTTTATCTGGCGTTGGAGGAGGCCCGGGCGAAGTGTGCTGCCATCCGAGAGAGGTACGAGGCCATGGGCACGATCTCCATCTCCTTGTGGGGCCATACGCGGGCGTGGACACCGGATTACAGGACGGATCCGGAATTTCAGCAACAGGTTGATCGGGTGGCCTATTATGAGGAAAAAGTGGCCGCAGCAGAGGCCTGCGCCACGGACTCAACCGAGGCCTTCGGTGAGCTCACGGCCGAACTCGGGAACGCGGTGTCAGGGGATGCGATCCACGGCGTGCTCGATCGGCTTCGCGAGGCCAGGGCCGCCAGCGCCGAGTTAACCACGGAGTATGATGGGCTCGTTAAGAGCTTCGATACCTTGTACCTCGTCTTGAAAGAGCTGAGTCAAATCACCATCCGGGTCCTGTCTGAAACCCGGGGGGATTCAGCGGCGGCTCTCTTCGCCAGCAGCGGGTCCCTGACCTCCTCCCTGGAGCATTATGAAAACGCGTATCACCTCCTGCCGGGTTCCTCGGCCCTTGCGCCGGTGAATCGGCACACCTTTGAGGCGGGCGGGGGGGCAGGCACTGTGGTGGTTAAGGGAGAGCAGCGAAGCGACACCCCGGTCCTCTCGGTGGCCCTGGCGCATGGGGGGCATTCCCTTGATGTTCATACCGGCTATGACGATGTGGAAGAGCTGATTATTCATACCGGGTCGGCTGACGACCAGGTTACCGTTACGGATACCCTGGGGCAAGAGGATGCCAGTACCGTCACGATTTTCTCGGGCGAAGGCGATGATACGTTCAACGTATCCTCGGAAGCCGCCCTTAATCTTGGTTCCCTGGATGGGGTGGTGGGAAATCTGGTGATCGATGCCGGAGCCGGGGGGGAGAACAGCCTTACCGTGAGCGATGGGGGGGATGCCGATGGGGACGGGGCCATCTGGATCAGCGGGGAACTCATCACGGGCATGGCCCGAGGCGATATCACCTACGTCGCCACCGGCGGCACCTTTGGCGGTGACATTCGGATCATGGCCGGGCAAGGAAGTGATTTCATCACCCTTGCATCCATTCGGACCCAGGACTTGACCCACATCGACGCCCACGGCGGGGATGACACCCTGACTCTGCTTTCAACGGTGGATGGCGGGTTTCTCGACCTTTTCGGGGGGAGCGGCGACGATGCCATGGATGCCAGCGCGGTGAACGGTTTGGCTCTGGTGATGGGGGGCGGTGACGGAAACGATGTGATGCGCGGCGGCGCCCTGGCAGATGTGATGCTGGGCGATGGCATGTCCGTGACTCGGGATCAGGCGACCCATGCGCTCCTTCGGGTGGCCTGCGTGGACACGGCCGTGGGGGGAGGAGACTCCCTTTACGGCAACGCCGGATCGGATTTTCTCTTGGGCGGTTTTGGGGATGATTACATCTCGGGCGGTTTGGGTGATGACCTCATTTTTGGCGACAGCGGGGGCGTGGGCATGGCCGGTGCGGGGGCCGTTACGGATCTTTATGAGATCGACCCGCTTTTTGGGGGCGCTGATATCATCCATGGCGATGAGGGAGATGATATCCTCGTGGGCGGGGCGCTTGAGGACGTGATTCGTGGCGGCATGGGGGCCGACGTGCTCATGGGCGACCACGCCCGCATGGTTCGAGACGCGTCAGGGGCTGTGCAACGGGTTGTCACCACCGCCTTTGCGTGTGGCGCAGGCGATACCCTGTATGGCGATGCCGGAGCCGACATCCTGTCCGGCGGGTTGGGGGATGACACCCTCCATGGGGGCGCTGGAGATGACATCCTGATGGGTGGCCAGGTTGTCGTGGTTCGCGGTGACGGAACGGATCAGGCCCATGATATCTTAACCACCCACGCCGAGGATGGCGCGGATACCCTTTATGGCGGAGATGGAGATGATCTCCTGGTGGGTGATGGTGCCCATGTGCTCCGAGACGCCTCGGGCAGGCTGGAACAGGTGGCCTCCACCCATCGTCATCGTGGGGGGGACGATCTCCTTGACGGGGGCAACGGCAAGGATGTCATGATCGGGGGCTTCGGAGCGGACAGGCTTTACGGCGGGCAAGGCGGGGATTCTCTGTTGGGCGACGGGGGCAGGGTCACCTTCAACAAGGGGAGGCAACGCGTCGTGGAAACCACGGGCCTTTTTACGGGTGCCGGTGACCACCTCTCCGGGGGAGAAGGGGCCGATCTCATGCTCGGCGGCTTCGGCAACGACCGCTTCGAGGGCAGCTTAGACGATGACATCCTCATCGGGGAGTATGCTCGCATCACCCTGAAACCCAACGGGGTGGTGGACGCCATCGTGCGCCTGGCCCAGGGGAATCTGGATATCCTGGCAAACACCCAGTCGGAGTTGTACCTGCATCAGAAAGGGGATCGGGGTTCCGGCACGATCCCGTCTCGGCACTCTTTTGATGCGTCTGAATGGGTTCCACCCATATCCTGGAAGGGCGGCCAGAGGGACGAATCCCATGGCACAGGCAGGGTCGCTGCGCCCGTCCCTGTGCGAACGGTTCGGCAAGAAAGCCATACCCCCCGGCCTGTGGCTGCGCCTGAAAGGGAAACGCTGCCGCATCTTCGGGATGACTCCGGCGTGGGATTTAAAGCGGCTTTTTCAGCAGCCCGGGCCGATGGCCTCAGGGCGGGAGATCTTTTTATCTGGGACGGCCGGTTTTATGATGCCGGGGAGGCCATCGAGACCGTCCACGTGACGCCAGCGCCCGGTTCCTTTTCCGAAGCCTTCGAAAAAGCGAGGCAAAACTGCCCGCAGGAGACCTGCACCTTTACCTGGAAAGGTAAGACTTACCGGACCCTCCTTGAGGTGGCGCCGGAAGATCTTGAAAGGGAGAAGGAGGCACCGGCATCACAAGCCCCTGAGCAGCGGGCACCGGAGACTAACCTGGGCGATCTCGATGCGATGCTTTTTGATAAAACAACCGGAACGATCGCCGCCGCCAGCATGGGGTGGGGGCTTTTTTCCGGCACGCTGACAAAGAGAGAGCCCCTCTTGCGTGATGAGGCATTTAAGGCACTCGATCGCAAGATGAAGGCGCGTGGCTATCAAAAGTGGTAATGCCCTCGTCCCACCTCACGCGTGGGCCCTTTGCCGATGGGGGGCTCATAGACAAGCAGCTCGTACAAAATGCTTTGATCATAGAGAAAAGTCGAGGCCCTTTTTTTGCTACCAAAGAGTAAACTATGTTTACTTGTATAGCGTATTCGATGAACCTGTGATACGAGTATTCTATTCCTTTTTAATTGATGTTGAGTTCGCTTTTTTTGCGTTTGTATGTGTTTTTAATTTAGGTTTGAAATGCGACGAATACTTGCCTGCATAGTCTGTTTAGGTCTCCTGGGTTTGTTGACACCTGTTCTGGGGTGTCATCATCGCCCTGATTTCCCAGAGGTCCAGCAGGGTCGGATCGATGTGTCGGGATGGAATTTTGAGAGGATGGGGCCGGTCCCCCTTTCCGGTGAGTGGGAGTTCGTTTGGGGGGCCTTGATGACCCCTGCAGATTTTGCTTCGGAGCGGTCAGGACGTGCCTCGGGCTTTATTCGGCTGCCCGGCCTGTGGAAGGGGACAGACAGTTCCGGCACCCCGCTGAGGGCTCAGGGACATGCCACCTATCGTCTGAGGGTAAAAACCGGTTCGGATTCCGGGCGCAGGACGCTGCTTATCAATACCCCCCTTTCGGCCTGCCGTGTGTGGGTGAACGGGCGGCTTGCGGGGGCCAGTGGTGAGGTGGGGACAAACCGGGGGGAAGAGACGCCCCGGGCTCATGTGGTGAAATCCAGTTTCATGACCCGCGGGGAGACCCAGGACATTCTGGTGCAGGTGTCCAACTATCACAATGTGCAGGGCGGGTTGAACGCGCCGATCTGGTTGGGCAGCGAATCGCAGATGGGGCTCCTGGTCCGCCGGAAAGAGAGCTTTGCTGCGGCATTCGGTGGTTTTTTTGCCCTTATGGGGTTTTTCCATTTGGCATTTTATCTGCGGCATCGCTCAGAGCCCGCCAACCTCTATTTCGGGCTCTACGCCATGATGTGGGCTGTGATCACAGCCTTCAGCAACCAGGGCGGGTGCCTGGTCTCCGAGCTTTATCCGGCGTTGCCCTGGCGGATGACCATTGATTTGACCTTGATCCCCTACAGCCTCTCCGTGCCCTTACTGGTGATGTTTTACCACGCTCTTTTTCCGTACAAGGGGGGCGTGTGGGTGGAGCGGGTTTACCAGGCCCTTAGCGGTTTTTTTATTGTTTATTTGGTCTTTTCCCCGCCCAACGCTTATGGGCTGGTGCCCATGCTGTATCGCCTGGTGGTCCTGAGCATGGTCCCTTACCTGCTCTGGCGGTTCGTCGTGGATCTTGTCCGGAAAATGGAAGGAGCCCGGATTCTTATCCCCGGGTATTTGATCCTGGGGATCTCCGGCCTCAGTGATCTCTTTTTTGACTTTGGGCTCTCCCATACCCTCTCTATGGTCCCTTACGGGGCGTTTGCCTTTGTTCTTTCCTATTCACTTCTCATCGCTATCCGTTTTTTTAATGCCTTTTCAGCCGTTGAACGACTCAATCATGAGTTGAAAGAGAACAACAGAACGCTGAAAGAGAATCTCACCCTTCGGAAAGAACTGGCCGAACGTAAACAGACGGAGCAGAACCTGCGGGTCACACAGCGGCGTCTTACGGGGATGCTGAATACTCTGGATGACGCCATGGTGGCGATTAATGAAAACGGTGAGGTGAGTTTTTGCAACCGGGCCTTTGAGACGTTTTGCGGAAGCACCGCCCAGGAGATCCTGGGCATTTCCTGGTTGCGACTGGTGGCAGCCGAAGCGGAAGAAAAGGCCTCTGAGTTAGAAGCGCGATGGTTGAATACCGGGGCCATGCCCCAACCGGAGCGTGTCCAGGGGATCGTGTTTCAACGTGGCGCCTGCCGGGCCGTGAGAACAGAGGTGACGGCGGTTCGTCTTGATCTGGAGGAGGAGCCGATGATGCTTCTGATTCTTGATGACAAAATAGGCGAGGCCCTCGACCAGGCCACCGACCGTGTTTACGCCTTGAATTTGAATCGTCGGAGAATTGAAGAGTTGAAAGATTCTCTGGAACGGATCGCCTCCAGCGACCTCACCACCCGGTTTGATTTGACGGAGGATTTGGACTCCATCGACCGCGTTCTGGGGCATATCCGGGGCAACCTGTCTATGGGAGAGACCGGCTCTGGCCATCGGCATCAGGCGGTGGCGGTGATGCAGCTCGCGTTGGAGCTCTGGAAAGAGGCGGCAGGCCGGGGAAAGGTGGCGTTGGCGCGTCAATCAGGGCTCTGGAAAGTTTACACGGATAAAGACGGCTGGGATCGAACCCAGACCCTCGACAAATACCTGAATGAGGAGTCCATTCCTCAAAAACCTCGGGTGGCCCAGGTGATCCGTACGGCAGAGTTTGTGCTGGCGGCTTGTGATGGGGTGACCGAGTTGAGATCAAGCCTTGAAAGGCATCTTGAGATCTTTCGGAGAGATCGGGCATAGGGCCCATAAAACAACATGATTTCATGTCCCGAGGCACTCTGGCCGGTCATTTTACGATAATCACAGCCCCCCCCAAAAAACCTTTGCTCATCGCTTTTCGGCCTTTTTCATGGCTAAACGTGACGTAAGCTAAGGTCCTCTGTTTAGACTGTATTTTTTATTTTAACGGGTTTTAACAGGACGATTCCC
The DNA here is from genome assembly GCF_030145185.1 of Desulfoluna sp. Classification (GTDB taxonomy): domain Bacteria; phylum Desulfobacterota; class Desulfobacteria; order Desulfobacterales; family Desulfolunaceae; genus Desulfoluna. Next base: position 18,664 of record NZ_JAQYWB010000078.1, read on the forward strand.
TTGCATTGTCCGGTGTGACCTGATTTTTTGCATTATAGGATACTGATTGAACTCGGGTCTGTTTGTGCGCCTGTGGCCACCGGTGCAACTCGAAGCGCATTTCCCATAGGGGGCCAGGGGGGGATCATCCTCTGGTCGCCGGTTTTTTTTATTGTCTGCCTTAGAGTCGACATCAACAATTTCAGGATGATTCAGTTATGAAAATGAAAACACTCGGTGCCTTCATGTTGATCCTTGCCTTTCTTTCACCCGGAGTCTTTGCCGGGGAGGCACCCGCTGGCAAAAGGTGGACTCCGGCCCAGGTCTCTCTCTGGCCGTCTGTTCAGGCCTTTGGTGAGGATCGGGATGTCTATGGCCTGAGGCTGAATTTTCTCTACGGGAGCTCGGCGGACATGATCGGCCTGGACCTGGGGTTGGTGAGGAGTCGCTCACACGAGATGAAAGGGCTTCAGGTGACCGGGATTTTTAATGAGTGCCGGGGCAACGCCTACGGCATCCAGGTTGCGTTGTTTGGAAACCGCGTTGAAGGGGATGTGATGGGGATTCAGCTCTCGCCCCTTTCCCTTCTCTTTGAGCCCGTCCGAAACGATGTTGGGGGGAGACTGGTTGGCCTTCAGCTCGGGGACAACGAGGTGAAAGGAGAGGCCATCGGCGTTCAGATCGGTTGGAACGAGGTGGACGGAGACGCCTGGGGCGTCCAGTTGGGCTGGAATGAGGTGGAGGGGAAAATGGTCGGCCTTCAGCTGGCCTTTGCCAACAATATTTTGCCCTGGTTTTTGCAGGAAGCAACCACCGGCGATCTGGCAGGACTCCAGGTGGCGCTCGTGAATCGCTCGAACCGGACACGGGGCCTGCAAATCGGGGTGTTTAATGAAAGCGCTTCACTCTCCGGGATGCAGCTGGGGCTTTACAATACGGCGGATCAGGCGGCGGGGTTTCAGCTGGGACTTGTCAATTGGTGCACCGAGATGACAGGGCTCCAGGTCGGCCTGGTCAATGTCATCAAAGGGGGGCGCTTTCCGTGTCTGCCCCTGGTCAATGCGAATTTTTGATTGTTTTTAGCGTGATGGCCTCGCAGCGAGGCGTATTGGACTGTGATTTTCTACGAACACATCTTCCCAAGCCAAAGGTACTTTTTGATGAATCCATCTTTTAAGAAGGCAGACGCCTCGACCCCTCGGTGTTTTATCCCAGTTGCCAGGCAGCTCCTTGTGATGGCACTTCTTTTTTGCGCGCCAGGGGCGGCGTTTGGGGAAGATCTCATCTATTTCTATACCCACGCCCGCACCTTTGACGCCAACCTGAAGCGCTCCGGCTATGAGCACGAAGCCTCGCGTGAGATTTTAAAGCAGGCCTATGCCAAACTCCTGCCCGAGGTGTCCGCCTACGCCCAGCATGTCAACACAAGGGATCGGATTGTCAGCAGCGACAACACCCTTTTTGCCAGAGGGACCACCTCGTATCCTGCCGACAGTTATTCTGTCTCCCTGGTTCAGCCTGTGTTCAATTACGCCTCTTTCGTAGGCATTTCCAAGGCGAAGGAGGAGCTTCTGTTGTCGGATGCCCTGTATGACAGGGAGAAAAAGCAGCTGGTGCTGGATGTCGCAGATGCTTATTTCCTGGTGCTTGCCGCCCAGAATAACCACCGTTCGTTTGTGGCTGAGGCCGCAGCGGTGAAGGAGCATTTTGATCTGGTCCAGGGTCGTTATGACATGGGCCTGGCCCCCATCACTGACTTTCTGGATGCCAAGGCTCGGATGCTCTCTGTGGATGCCGACGTGATTGTCTCTGAAAACCGTTTGGATGATGCCATTCAGGGACTGTACGAAATCAGTGGCCAGGTGACCCGGGTGTTTGCTGATTTAGCCCCTGTGATGGCCCTGGGGCGTCCCGACCCTGAATCAACGGAGGTGTGGACCGAAATGGCCCTGGCCCAGAACCTTGAGGTGATGGCTGCAAAACACAGTGTGGCGGTGGCGGCCCGGGAGGTCTCAAGGCTTAAAGGGGATCATTACCCGGTGGTCACCCTGGAAGGCCGGCACAGCTGGAATGACACCGAGGGCACCGCCTTTGGCGGGGGCAGTGAGGTGAGGAAAGAGGAGCTGATCGTTAATGTCTCGGTTCCGATTTTTAAAGGGGGCGTCACCAACTCCCGGGTACGACAGGCCACTTCCCTCCTGCAGGCGGCTCGGGAGCAGCTGCGGGAAAAAGAGCTGGCGGTCAAGCGTGCGGTCCGGGTGGCTTACCTCGGGGTGCTCTCGGCCATCAGCCGGTCCGATGCCCTGAAACAGTCCGTGGAGGCCCAGAAAATCGCCCTTGAAGCCAAGCGTGAAGGATTTGAGTCCGGCCTCAACACCAGTTTGATGGTGATGGATGCGGAGAGAGATTATCATTACGCAAAAAGAGATTATGCCGCTGCCCGTTACGATTACATCATCCAGATGCTCCGGCTTGAACACGCCGCCGGACGATTGAGTGATGCCCACCTGGTGTCTGTTAATACCTTTCTTGATCGGTAACGGGCTTTGCCCGTGGATCTTTTGTAAACCCATTTTATTGGGTAGAAGGCGTCGCCTGATTTGACCCTATCTCTCGATAAATAAGCCATACAGCCATTGAAGTGTGAACGCTGAACCCGGAGGGGGATCATGTTCGATCGTTTGAAGACTTTTATTAAATCAGGCCGCAACAGAGCCGGAAAAGCGGCCGAAAAATCCGTTTCGAAACGCCGAAAAATGTTGTTTGAGCCCATGGAGGAGAGGATTCTTCTCTCGGCTGACTTTGGTGTTGATCCTTCGGAAGGGGGCGTGGAGCAGGGGATGCCTGCCGAGTCCACCCCGGGGGAGATCGAGACAGCGCCTGAGGCGTCACCGGACGCCTCGGCGGCCGATGCCCCTTCCCTCGCCTTTCATGACCCCTATGCCCGTGAATTGATCTTTGTCGATACCTCGGTTCCAGACTATGAAGGTCTCTTAGGAAAGATAGTCAGCCAGAAGGCGGGTGCAGGCTTGGACAGCACCGCCTCAACCCCTGGGGGCGTCCCCGACTCCGGCGTGCGAATCATTGCGCTTCATGCCGGCCGGGATGCCGTGACACAGATCACGGAGATGCTGGGGCGGTACGAAGACATCGAGACCGTCCACATTGTGTCCCACGGTACGGAAGGGGCGCTCTCCTTTGGTTCCGGGACCCTGGACGCGGCCTCCCTTGAAGAGAACGGGGCACAGCTCAGCAGCTGGGGCGCTTCCCTCACACCCGACGCCGACATCCTCTTGTATGGGTGCCGTGTGGCCGGTGGGACGTCGGGTATTGAGTTTATCAATCGGTTGTCGGACATCACGGGTGCCGATGTGGCCGCATCAGATGATGTCACCGGATCTTCTCTTGCAGGCGGCGACTGGGAGCTTGAAAACAGCTGCGGGACGATCGAAGGCGCGGCCCTGTTCGCCGGTGGCAGCACCCCAGGGTATGACCATCTTCTGGGACCAGTGGTTATAGAGGGGACGGACCTGGATGACACGATCACCATTACGGGTCAGGGTGCCGGTAAATTCAATGTGGATATCAATGGCACCGCACAGGATTATACGCTCACCGCCGACGACCCGCTGCTGACCTTTCAGGGTGGACTGGGTCAGGATAAGGTGATTATCACCGGTGACCTGACGATGACAGATGCCGGGCTGGTCGTGAATGCCGAGGAGATCGAGGTCGCGGCAGGGGCAACCATTGATACCGGGGCACATGATATCACCTTGAATGCCCAGGATACCGGGACGGGGCTCTTTGGGACAATCGCTGAAAAAATAGCCGAATTAACACCCCTTGACTCGGAAGTGTTCGATATCGTTGAGGAGGCAGTCCTCGGTGCCGCAGGACCCATCGCAGCGCCCATTGATTATTTCTCTGCCTCAACCGCAGTCACCCTCACCGGCGCGACCCTTCGCGGTCACGACGTAAAAATCACCACCGCATCGACGACGGATTCCTACGGAAACTGGCCGGTGTTCAAGGTGATCGGGGTTGGCTCTTCAAGTGATATCCGTATCAACGGAGAGACCCATATCACGGCCACCGGTGATCTGACCATCGCGTCATCTTCCGATGTGACCGTGCAAAGCACGGCCGAGGGGCTTGGCCTGCCGGGTATAGACGGGGCCGTGGCGGTGACGGTGATTTCAAGTACCGCAGCAACCCATGTCTCTGGCACCGCCACCCTGGAAGCCTCTGGAAGCATAGAGCTGACCGCCGACAGCAGGGTCACCGGCACGACCCTTGCCGATGGCACGGTGGGGGGGGCAACGATTGCCGGGGGAAGTGCCGCGGTTTCTGTCATTGTCAGCGATGCCCAGGCCAGTCTGGATGGCGCGGTTTCCATTGCTGGTGCGACGGCCTCGGGGGATGATCCGGCATTAACCATTGCCTCTACCTCCTCGAATACCGTCAGTACGATCGCCGTTGCCACCAAAGGGGGGGCAAGTGGTGAAGGCGGCTTTATCAGCAAGCTGCTGGGGACCTCGACCATGGGAACCGGCTCCGCAGAAGCCGGAGCAGGGACAGGGACGGGCACAGGCGAAGGTGGAGGCACCGGCACAGGGACCAGCCCTGTGTCACTGGCGGGTTCCCTGGCCTTGACGGTCCTGTCCGACCGCAATGATGCCCATATCCATGCCACGGATGCCTCCAAAATGATTGATGTGACAGGTGCCGTTGATGTGAGGGCGATCAGCGCCCATTCAATTACCACCAAGGCAGACAGCAGCTCTGTGGAGACACCCTCGGCGAGCGTTTTTGGGGGTGGCATTGCTGCGGCGGTCAATGTCGCTGATCTTACAAACCATGCTTACCTGAAAGGCGCTCCGGTTTTCGGTGCGGGGACCACGGCAGTCAATGTCAAGGCAACCATGCCGGCGGATACAACCCATACCTTCAGCGCCACAGCCATTTCCGGTGCCAGTTCGGGAGCCTTCGGTGCCAGTGGCGCCTTTGCCATGGGCGTGACCGTGTCAGACAGCCATGCCTGGCTGGCTGCCGGGACCGAGTTTCATGGCGGCGCAAACACAGCCGATCTCAACCTGGAGGCAGTGAATCGGACCTCCAGCACCGTAACGGCGACGGCACAGAAGACAGGCGCCACAGGGTTTGGCGCTGGCGGCTCACTGGCGCTGAATGTAGGGAAGAACGTGACCCTTGCTGAGATCGATAAGACGGCCTTCCTTTCTGATGTCGGAGCATTGTCGCTTTTAGCCGAGGGCGAGCATGGTCTTGACACCACAGCCGA
>NZ_JAQYWB010000079.1 GCF_030145185.1 Desulfoluna sp.
AAGTAATCCTTGCCGTCTACATCGGCGCCATCATTCATGTGCTCTTTGTTTACGGATCCGGCGTTGCCCTGGTGGCAAGGCTCAGCCCCATCAAATTCTTTAAAGGCATCGTTGACGCCCAGGCCGTGGCTTTCACTACCACCAGCAGCTCCGGCACCCTTCCTGTGACCATCCGCTGCACCCAGGAGAACCTCGGTGTCTCCAAGAGCGTCTCCAGCTTCGTGCTCCCCATGGGCGCCACGGTTAACATGGACGGTACCGCCATCTATCAGGGCGTGGCCGCTCTCTTCGTGGCCCAGGCAAGCGGCATCGACCTGACCTTCGCCAACTACGTGACCCTGATCCTGGCCTCTACTCTGGCCTCCATCGGTACAGCGGGCGTCCCCGGAGCGGGTCTCATCATGCTCTCCGTCACCCTCTCTTCCATCGGCCTGCCCATGGAAGGGATCGCCCTCATCGCCGGCATCGACCGAATCCTCGACATGGCCCGTACCAGTGTGAATGTCACCGGTGACGCCATGACCTCTCTGCTCGTCGCCAAAAGCGAAGGGGAGTTCGACCGAGAGATCTTCGAAGCCACCGAGGCGGTGTAACACAAGGAAAACACAGGAGCCCCCTGAGAAACGCAGAGTCCCCATTCTGTCTGTTGTCAGGGGTATCCCCTCCTGATTTTCATACACACATCTCAATTCGTAATACACTTTCTTCTATCCCCATAGAGAAGTGAAAGAGAAAAGGGGTCTTCCCGGGTAACCGGTGAAGGCCCCTTTTTTTGTTGTGCTGAATAGTTACCCATTTTGTAACCATTCAGCGTCATCCTGTCTCTGGCGGGTCTCTTTTTAAAAGAGTTTCGCAAAAACGTTTCAGCCCGTAGGGCGCGGCTCCCGCACCGTTCAACGTCACGCAAACCGCCGGCCCCGTGTCAACACTTATCTTAAAATGCAGCGATAGAGTCTTATCGCGGTGCGCACGGCGCATCCTACATTTCACATCGACACGATGACCAAAGGGCAGACCCTTTATACGGTTTCCTTCCTCATCGACCTTGCCGTATCGGCGTGTGGCGATTGGGTGGCATAAGCTGAATCGTTCCCTATTTTCAGACATAAAAAAGCCCATGAATCCTGACCAAAGTCAGATTTCATGGGCTTTTCCGAATAAATAACAAACAGTCAGGGACGGTTTTCCCCTTTCAAGGGGCCTTCGTGAACCGTCCTCAATGAAAACAAATACCTGTTTTTTCCACGGTCCTTACAAAGACGCCACGGCCTCCAGAAGCGCCGTGTTCTCCTCGGCGGTGCCGATGGTAATACGCACAAAAGGGGTAAGCCCCTCTTTGTTGAAGAAGCGCACCAGCACCCCTTTAGCCTTAAGCCCTTCATAAACAGCTTTCCCGTCCAGAGCCGGTGCACCGGCAAAGACAAAGTTGGCCGCCGAGGGAAGAACTCTCCATCCCAAAGCTGTCAACGCCTTCGAGACGCGTTCCCGCTCGACCATCACCCTGCCGCGGGTTTGATCAAACCATGCCCGGTCCGCCATGGCGGCCATGCCGACTTTCTGGGTCACCGTATCCACGGGATAAGAGTTGAAGGAATCCTTGACGGCGTAGAGAGCCTGAATCAGATCCGCATGGCCCATGGCCCAGCCAAGGCGGCTCCCGGCCAGGGAGTAACTCTTGGAAAAGGTCCGCACCACCAGAAGGTTGGGAAAACGGTCAATCAGGGAAACGGCGCTTTCCCCCCCGAAGTCGACATAGGCTTCGTCCACCACCACCACACGATCTTCCGGCCAGCGCTCCATCAAGGAGGTCACCGAATCCAACGAGAGCAGGATGCCTGTCGGCGCGTTGGGGTTGGGAATAATCAGCCCGCAGCTTTTCTCTCTTACATACCCATCGATATTGATGGAGTAGTCCTCGTTCAGCGGCACCTTTTTATAGGCGATATTGTAATAATCGCAGTAGACCGGATAAAAGCTGTAGGTATGCTCAGGAAAAAGCAGAGGCCCCCTGGCCGAGTCAAAAAAAGCAAAAAACACAAAGGAGAGGATCTCATCGGACCCATTGCCCACCATCACCTGCTCCCGCTTGAGACCATGGGTATCGGCGATCAGATGACAGAGGGCTTCCGCATTGGGATCGGGATAACGCCGAAGAGTCTCCGCATCGTACGCTTGAAGCACCTCGGCAACGCCCGGGGCCGGTGCATAGGGATTTTCATTGGTGTTGAGCTTGATGTAACTGCGATCCTGGGGCTGTTCGCCGGGAACGTAAGGGGTCAGTTTCGTAAAACGTTCGGAGTACATACTGAAGGGCTCCCATCTGTCGTCATGGTCGTAAACCCGGACGGTAAGCCATGAGGGGCGAAGGGTCCGGGTGGGGTCATGTACATTTCGTGCCATCTATATATCACCGACCCTGCAAGGCAGCAAGCACCTGACCGGTTAAGCCAACAGACGAATAAAAAATTTTGCCCCTTACGGTCGAGGGCCACGACACCACTGAAACAAAAAAACGCGCAACAGCTTGCGGCCCCGAAAAAATCTAAAAGAGACTCTTTTGCAATGACGTTATCCTTTATCCCAAAGACCATTACTGATTCTGCAATTGAATCACGCGGGCAAAAAGCGTCCCGTCCTTACGGGTCACCCCCTTGACATAAACCCTATTCCGACGTTTGAATTGGCATTGACTCATGCGCTCTCCCGAAGCATCAAGAAATTTTGTTTTTTCCCGTTTGCCTTTATGAGACCACGTCCCAACCACAAAAGGTGTCTCACCGACAACAATCCACGAACAATCATCGGCAATCGCCATCACCCCTGACTCTACCTCAACAACCCTGCGTTCGCCATAGTCCCGCACGTCTGAGGCCATTACAAAAGAAGGCCCTCCGGCCATGACAATACCCAGAATCAAAAGTAACAAACCCGTTCGTCTCAGCATTATTCACCTCCTAACCCGGATATTTCATGAGAAAACGGCCGGATCAAAATAATAATATGTCATTACAGCTGGTTACATAGAAAAGTGTAGACATTTCAAAAATGCAAAATATAATTCACCGTTTTCGACTCGCTTTTCTCACCCTTCGGGCGAGCCGAGTGCACCCATCTTCTGCGTTATCAGACCTTTGAGGTAAACCACTACATCTGCAGCTCTGATGCCTTGAATATGAGCGCACTCGACTCGTGAAATATCCGGGTTAAGGTCTCTGTTTCCAATAGAAATAATTCACCCTGTCATCCTTTGCCACATCCCAGTTGACGGGCCAGGTCTGTATTTTGTCGCCGTTAATAATAGCTTTGCCCATAGGAAGGCCACTGGGGAGCTCGGTAAAACGAGATTTAGAAGCCTTCCCCCAAGTAGACACCGCCTTGCCGTCCTTTGCACTAACGGCATAAAGTCGACCGACTCCGCGGGTTTCTGCACCCGCGCAAGGGTCCGATCCTTGGCTGATGACGGTTTCAGGAGAAGGGGTGTACGTCGTAAAATAAACCACACCCGAGGACACATTAGCAGTGGAAACAACCTTCTCGTTGGCATGTGAAAAGCTAAAATACCACCCTTTCTTGGTCTTTAAAACGTCTGTGTAAGAGACGGATTCATCCCTAACATCAACCAGATCATTTTCGGTTAAATCACTATCCAAAAAGTTATTCTTAACCGCATAGAACCGATTGGCTTCATGGGCCATCGGAGCTGCCCGGTTGCCCGTTCCAAAGTAGAGGGTCTCTATCCCTGCCACATCAGCAGGAACAGGAGCGTAAAAAAGCTTGAGAGGATAACAGCTAAAAAGCCGATTTTTATACGACCAGTTACCATCGGGCACCTTCTCTTGAACGAGCCGTGTACCATCTTTTTCGGTGACAAGAAGATCATCGGCCACCACAAAAACATGCCCCCCCATATCCCCCGCATAAACACGGGTTGTGATCCCGTCGGCATCCGCATCCACGGGATAAAGATCCACGATGCTGTGGGTCATTTTGGGAAAGTTGCCATGGTTGATGTTGAGGCCTGCAAGGGCACCATCTGATGCCTTGACGGCAAAAAGGGCTCTACCTACGCCATCTGATACGGGTCGAGGATCATTGTTGTCCTGTTCAGAGTCATACCCCCCTGGAAGAATGAACACTTTTGCCTCACTGTCGGCGCTCAGTTTCACCCGACAGCTTGCCGGTTTTCCCCACGTCTGACCCAGCTTCTCTCCCCCAGCTGTTGTCACTTCAAATTTCCACTTTGGTTCACTTTTGGACGAAATATCCAGGGCATAATACCGTTCTCCCCCCCTGCGCTCGCCCACCAACACGGTATCCGGCTTAAAAAGCTTATCTCCCCAATCAAACGCACCATAAGAAACGGACAGCGGTCCATCCACATAGTAGTCGTAATCCGAGTCATCGAGAAACGCCAGTCGCTCATGCTGCCCAGGAGGAACAAAAGCCCAGAGTTCTTTGCCTGTGGCATCATCAATGGCGCGAAACAACCCATCGTTGGAACCGAAATAAATCACCGATGAACTTGGCGAATAATGGACCACAACGGGTTCCGAATGAATAATAGAACCGATGGGCCAGTCCTCAGCTCCGTTTTTTTTCACCAGATCAATCTGCTCCGAAGTCACGCCACGATCGATCAGGTGAGTGTTACTCTTTTCAAAAAGGTTGGCCGTATCCGTTAAATTTTTATGCCCAGCCGTATAGGTATAGGTTAAAAATTTTCGGTCGTCCTGCTTCTTGATCACCGATCCGGCGCCCCCTTTAAGAACATCTGCACCATCGGATTCCAAAGCTGACCAGCAGGAGTAGCTGTTTTCTTTCATGCTTCCGTCTTCATTAGCCGCCGCATTATCAAATGCATCCAAAATATCGCCTGACTCTGAAAGCTTATACTTTTTAAGATTACCTTTCCAATCACCACTCTGCACCGGTTTAAAAAAGGCAAGATATATATACTTCCCGCCTGAGGTCCGGTTCCCTCGGTTGACGGGGACGACCGGCGCCACAAAGGTTGTTGACTCTTCAGATATGGAACTCATAATCTTCTTGAAAGCATCCTTTAGCTCGGAGGCATTGGATGCTGTGTAATACGTACCGCCACCGTTTTTAGCCGTGCTTTTAAGAAGATCATTTTCTAAAGTAAAGCCAATGGTATGCGTGATAATATTTTGTTTTTTAAAGGTCGTATTCGTCCCCATATCGGGACGGATATCTTTCTTATAAAGAAACTGCGCGACGTCATCCAGAAAATGTGTGGTCCCGTTATCAACTTGCGATAACTGACTTCCCGCGTCCGGAGTCGCATACCTTTTGACCTTACCACTGGTTGTCAAATCCTTTTTGTCTTTATCGAAATCCCCCAGGGTTTGACCCATATAGCCATCTTTCTCGTATAAAATAGAATCCTCGTCAGTCGTCGGAACTCCGTCGGTAAAAAGGATCACGTAATTTTTCTGACACCGATTTTCAATGGGACTTTTATATTTAGAGTACTGATGGGTAAAATGGCCTTTTCGACCGGCAAAATAGAGTCCTGCTTCAGCCAGGGCTTCGGCAAGCGGGGTTGCGCCGCCGGCTATCAGAGCATTCACTTTGGAGCTGAGGTCATTGCTTTCCCCGCACCCTGAAATCAATTTTCCCCCGTCCGTGCCGTTTAACTTCATCAATCCGAACCGAACGCCGGTGGTCTCGCCTATAAGATCCGTCACCGCCTTTTGAGCGACAGCCATTCTCTTCTTTGCTGTTGATCGATAATTAAGATAATCGCCTGTAGCATATTGGGGAGTCCTGTTTGAACCTGTACACCCGTTGGTTATTAATATTTGCTGATACGAGTAAGACATATACGAAACAGAATTCCTATACTTATTCCAGAATCCCCATATTACCCCATCCCACTGCCTATAATAAACAGCATCAGCAGGATAGGTTCCAGAATAAGTTGTTCCGGCTGTATACGGATAAACTCCCCAATCCATGCTTCCCGAGGTATCAAATATAATCAGCACGTTGGGCTCAACGGTCACCGGCTGGGTCCCGTAAATCTCAACATCATCAGCCATGGCATTTGAAGAACACACCAGGACCAACAAAAACAACAAAACACCAAACCTGAATTTCATCTTTTTCTCCCTGGGTTCAAAAGCCCACCAAATGTTCCACTTTAATCAATTCTTCCTGCATATCCACACCGCATTGCAGGACCACGCCCGTCAATGAGGTTTGGGGGGTAGCCGCCTTGTATCGCGAGGGATCAATGGCAGTGGCGGTAACCACATAACGCCGCCTGCGATAGAGCCCCTTTTCAGCCCCTTTGGGTGCCGGCCCAATATGATGAAGCGAGGGGATATCATCCGCGGAGGCAGACAAGCCGCTGGCCTGCTTGTTTGTCAGCAGAACAATGGCACGCACCTCAATCCAGGCCAGAGGGACCCCCGAGGGCCCTGTTACAGGAGAAACAAACGCCACCCCGGAATTTTTCGGATTACGATCCCTCAACGGCAAATGGGTGGCGTCCTTCAGATAGAGAAAAGCGCCCGCCGCATCCGCCTCATTTGAATAAATACGGTCGAAAATCGCCACCGAGTTGAACAACGCTGCTTCCGCGTTGTAAAAATTGCGTTTAGCGACCCGATCGTTCCCGGCAATTTTCAGCTCCATCACGGAATTATCTATGGATGAAAGTCCAATGAGAGTCACCAGTAAGAGGAGGACCAAAACAACAAGCAATACATTTCCCTCTTCCCCGAGCCTCTCCTCCCCTCTTTTCATCTCCTGCGTCATGCTATTCCCCCTGTTGCCCCGGTCGTCACCTGAGTTCACATGTATCAATGTTTTGTCCTTACCACCCTCTGTGAGACCTGATGCGAGCGTCCGTCCTCCATCCAGCCCACCCTCAGGTCGATGGATTTACTTTGGCTGTCGGTGGCATCCGTGACCAGCCATGTGACTGTATACCCGTCCCTCACAGAAAGATGGATGTCTCCCGCCGTGTCCGGATCGTTTTTCGTCAAATCTGCGCTAAGGACATTATCCGTCCACACCGCACTCATGATCTGCTCGATACGGTCACTGGATGCATTGGAGGCTTCCGTCATTCGCCGCGCGCTGGCGTTACCCTTCATGGCCTGAACCTGCAGCAGCGCGAGCCCCAGGATCCCTACCAAAAGAATGACGGAGGCCACCATCACTTCAATCAGAGTCATGCCGGATTGGTCGTGAAATAAAGATTTCTCTTTCGCCGATTCGTTCATTATTCAATCCCCCGATTTCGGCAACGTACCGTCCGCCTGAGAAGACGACGCCGATACCCGTCATTAAAGGCATTCCAGGTCTTAGCATAACCTTGGTACTTAGCCCCATTTGAGAACCCCGGGTCTTCCGTTCTGCTGCGCGCCAGAAGGGCTATTCGTACCGCAACAATGCGCTTCAAATCAGCGGGGGCGGAGGCCGTCGTCCCGTCATCCAGAACATAATTCAACTCCAGCGCTTCGATATTTTCTGCGATCGCCACCCGGTTGGCACCCACGATGCGAACCAGATCCAGATCGCCGTCGGTATCCTCATCTTTCAACTCATAAGAAAACGTCTCAAGGGTCATGGGGCGGCTCGCTTCATCGGCTTCGTCCACCACGCCATCACCATCGTCATCATGGCCGTTGGCCTCCGCTTCAACAGACGAGGTAAAGGTGGCAGTGGCCGCCGATGCAGCGGTGAACCCTGCATCCGTCGTCCCTTCCGGGTCATAACCAGCCATACGAAGATCCGTCCCCATCATGACCATAGCGGCCCGAAGGTTCTGCTGCATGTCGGTGACCCGTTCCTGGGTCACCCGCGTACGGATCTCCGTACTGTAAAAAAAATAACCCGCAGTGATGATAATCATGGACAACGCCACAGCCACCAGCAACTCGAGAAGTGTAAAGCCCTTACGACAGGTCAACACATTCATTGTCTTATCCTTACATGGAATCAATCCGACTGCTGCCGGCACTGTTCAGGATCACACTGATAACTTTTCCGTAGAGATTGGTCATTCGAATTTCTCCATTGCGACCGGTGGTCAGCCCTCGACTGTCGAAATGTGTCTTTAACTTATTCAAGGTTCCAGAACCAGCAAAATCAAAGCGAGCGCGCGACAGCGTAATATTGTCTGGAAGACTCCCGGAGACAATCAACTTTTCACCCGCATCCTGGACGCGATCCCCGTCATCATCGACAAACGAAGAATAAGTCCCTGCGCTGCCGGCTCCCTCCGAAAAAAGCATCACCACGTCTCTCCCCTCTTTAATCGCTTCCATTCTGGACAGTTGAAACACAGAATGAACGCGACGCACAGAGGAAGAAAGAGTCTGTGTCGCATTCCATTGTTTAAATTCGGGAACAGCGATACATACGAGGATCGACATTATCGCTATGGAAACCATTAATTCCATCAAGGTAAAACCCTTGTTATGAGTCATGTATTCTCCCTCTATCGAAACCGCATAATAATACTCGCATAAACGACTCATAAGCCATTTATTCATTGAATTTAAATTCAACATTAGGTGTTTTTTTATTGCTAACGCAAGGATGTATCATCCTCAGTTACCCGAAAAATCAACGATGAATCTTTGTTACCGTTTACGGAACTTAATTTCCAACTTTACACGCAAAAGGCAACAGAATCCTTTCTACTATTCTAAAAATATAACTACCTCTGATTAATTCATTTGACAACATTTTTTTTGATGGAAGAGGGATTAATCAAAAAAAAATCCCTTGCAAGTTAAAAGCCTGCAAGGGATCGGCAACACGCTTATTTTCTGGACACTATCTAAGGCGAGGTCACCCAAAAACCCTGAACCGACGAACTGCCCTGCACGTCTGAGTTCAAAGCAGTAATAAAAAGAAAACCATCCAATACAAAGGGATTCTTAGCCTTAAGCAAAGGGTTGCCGGTGAAGTCAAGCACCGGTTCGACGGAGGATCCATGAGACAAATACAAACGCCCCTCTTCCGTTGAAGGATAGGCCAAAATAAAGTAAAGGGCATCCCCTATACTTCGCAGGGACTTAGGCGTTTCTGAACTCTCTGTAGATACCACCGACGACAGGCGACCTGCCGTGACGGCTCCATCAGATATCTGCCATATATCCCGCACGCCGTCTTTAGAGCTGGCCATAAACCAGAAGTTCCCCTCTTCACCGCAGAACTCATCGGGGTCCAATAGCTCGTTATCACCTGTATCTTTGCAAAGCCTCACCAAACCATCTGCCAGGGCATAACAAAAAAGGGCGTGTTGGATGTCTCCCTCACCTTTTGCCGAGAAGTAAATCATCTCACCGGTACGATGAAATCCTTGCGGATCGATTAACCGGCGGTGAGTCTCATCAAAAAGCTCCACCGACTGGTTTTCGCCTGAAAGCAGAAGGTGAAGGGTCGCCGAATCCGCACCCTCCTTCTCGGCGGCAAACAGAAGGGATGCGGCAACGGGAAACAACGCTAACGGTTTAAGGCCCCCCGTAATGTGAGACAGCGCCCCTTGGGTATCCATCCCCCAGAGGGCATCCCCTTTACGAAAGAAGAGCCGGGTTTCTCCGGCGGCCAAGACCTGGCCGGGAGCCCCATCCCCCTCGACGGCGACCCCGACAACAACGGGATTATTTTCGCCATCCTTAACCACAACGGTGCCATCATCGCCGCCTGTTTTCCACAACTGCCATTGACTGCTCACCCTCGCCAGAAAAAAGACCTCGGATTGAAACGCCGTAAACTGGAAGGGATCGCTATCCCCATCGGGGTTCACATCCGCCAGAAACAGCGTCCCGTCCCCGGTCCCGTTGGACACCCAAAGCTCTCTGCCCTTCTCTTCACCCTGGGCCACAAAGTAGAGCTGGTCACGATAAACAAAGAGATTGTCCGGATCACTGCCTTCATATCCAGGATAAATGTCAACCAGCACCGTCAGCTGCCCCTCACTGTCGAGGGTGAACAGCTCCCGACCATACTCGCCGGAAGTCGCAACCATGACCACATGATCACCGACTTTTATCACCCCGTTTACTTTCGGGTCGGTATATGTATTGATGTTGTCGGTTTGAGAGGTGCTTTCTTCGGTGCCATCGCTCTGCCAGAGTTCAACACCCCCAACACCCTCATCGGCCCGAAACCAGAGGGTGTCACCTACCGTGACCAGGCCATCGGGGTAGCCGCTTTTTTCTCCCGCCCGGATATCCTTCACCCGAAAGGTGGTGTTGGCCTCCCCGCCGCTGAACCAAAGCTCTTTGCCCGCCTCATCGTCCTCAGCACGAAACATCACCCCGTCATCGAAAGAGACCATCTCCTGAATCGAACTGCCCTTCGCCCCTGGCCAGAGATCCCTGACCAGAACCGTGCCGGCTTCTGAGCCATCACTCTTCCAGAGTTCCCTGCCTTCGGCTTCAGTTGCTGCACTGAAGTAAAGCCACCCTCCAGAAGCAACAAGGTTTCTGGGCTGACTGCCTTTTTCCCCCACTATAATATCCTTGACGCGTTGCGTCCCACCGGAAGTCCCATCACTCTTCCAGAGCTCCCGGCCATGTTCGAGGGTGTACGCCACAAAAAAAAGAAGCCCGTCCGACACCGTCAACTCACCCGGGTCACTGGGGGCCTTTCCGGCAGCGATCTCCTTAATAAGAGAAGGTGTTCCCTCCTCATCCACCACCCACAACTCCGCCCCAGCCCCCTTCCGGGCAGCCCGGAAAAAGAGTTTCCCCAGATACGAGGTAAACCCTTTGGGGTCGCTGAGGCCCAAGCCATCGGCAGGAGTCAGGATGCTGGCGGTCAGACCGTCAACACGCCAAAGCTCGCGATCAGTCCCTTGCGATTCCGCCGACAAAAAAAGACGCCCGCCGTATTCACACCCAACCCCAGGAAACAATAGAGGATCCTCAGAACCGTCTTGGACGACCTCTTCGGGCTGGCTCACGTCATCACCCCGTCGCCACAGGGTTTTCTCTCCCTCCTCGGAGCCGTTGCCTGAGAAATAGAGGACACCCTCCGCCACCGTCAGCATCAAGGGGTCGCGGCCCGGCAGCACCACGTTCTCCTCTCCTTCACCCACAGGAGGAGAAACTGAAGAACCCGCCATGCCGGGCTCTTCATCCGGCAGGATCACCCACAGCGCCCGGCCCTTCGTTCCGTCATTGGCCGAGAAATAAAGTCGATCACCGCACACCGTCAACTCTTCGGGGGCACTGCTCGGGTCGTCCAGATAAATATCCGTCATTCGTTCAGCGTTCGCATCCCCCCTTTTCCGCCACAACTCTCGCCCGTGCTCCGGCGAATAGGCGGTAAAGTAAACGGCACCCTCAAAGTGGGTGAATTCATCCGGACCGCTTCCCTGATCCAGCGCCCCGGCAAAGGGAAGCATCCGGGTGGGGTAGGTTTGAAACGCCCACTCGTCGGAGACGGCGACGGTCTCCTTCTCCTTGTCCAGGGCCTCCACCTTCCACGTATAAGATCTGTTATCGGCCAGCTGCAGAGGTCGACAGGACAGAGCCCCTGTGGTCAGAGTCATCACCGTCTGCTTCGTTCCGCCATGGGTGGTATAGATCGTCACGCGCCACTGCGTTTCGTTTTTGTTTTCAGTCCCCTTCCATGCCAGCAAAATCTCTTTATTCAGTAGCGTCGAATCATGAACAGGGGCTTCCAGGCTCACCGTCTCCACCGGATCGACAATCGGCTGAGGTTGCCTGGAGCCTTCGCTGCTGCCACAGGCGATCAACCCAAAGGATGCAAGAAATAGAAAAACAATGCGTGCTGAGGGAGCCATAGTCGTCTCCAGGGATAGGGATTAATGAGGTCTACGCAGTCAAACCGAGCAGTCATTACAGGAACGTTAACTCTATTACACAAACATTGTTTACGCACAAGACAAAAGATGACTCACAGGCGGGTTATTTACCCGTCCTTATTCTTATATCCAAACATGAAGTGTTGAATTTTTTATCTACCTATGTATTATACAGATATTAATATTTTCCACCTTTTAGAGTTTGACTTCCTCAGCACTGCGTTGCCCCCGATATTTTTGAATCTTTATATAAGGAGCACGTCAATGCCCATCGCCCAGGGAACATCCCCTATTATATGGGACACCTCGAGTGGTTCAATGAGCTGCATGATCCCCTGCCCTGTCGACGCCCCTTCGGAACGGTTTCCCTTCTGGAAAGCCACCGCCTCCCGAGACGGAACCCGAATAGCTATCCCCATTCAATCCTCCCCCGAAGAGTGCCAACTCTGCACATGGACTCTGGGTGAACCCGAGCCCACCCGGTCCGAGCCTGTCCTCACCATTGCCGATCTTCAGCCCATAGCCGATCAGGACTTTTCTTTTCTTTGCCAGACCGACGAAGGCTGGACAGCGGTTGCCCGAAACGTCCCTTGGGAGTTCCAGGCAGAGTTCGCCTGGAACCTTCGCGTCTCTGCGGGCGGAAACGCGGCGTGTGAGACCCAGGATGATCGACGCTACACCCCGATGGTCAATGGAAACGTCTGGTCCGAGTCTTATGAAAACACCTATGGCCTCACCCTCGCCGCCACCGGTCCGGGTTCCGCTGCCGTCGTCCAGACCACGCCCATTGCAGAAGGCGACCTGACGACCTTCCTCTCAGGCTGTTTCACCCTCGGCACCGAAAAAGGTCCCTGGTCCGGACGATATATGGGTGCCTTCACCCCCGTGATTTCATCCGACGGGACCGTAGCCGCCGTGGATGCACGCATTACCCAGCAGGACTACACCATCGCTGTCAACGACCAATGCTGGCCCACCACCTGGCCTTCGGTTTGGGCACCGGTGATTCACCCGCAGGGAACCTCGGTCTGGGCACCGGTCAAAGAGTCCCGGGGATGGACACTGGCCTGTGACGGTGAGGTGGCCTGGCCGGGTCGCTACACCCAACTCTGGGAGCCGGTCTTCGCACCCAACGGGCGCCGAATTGCCGCCGTGGCCTCTCCTGAATTCGGCCAATGGACCCTTGCCCTTGATGGAGACCTCATGAAAACCCGGGTCGACGGGTACCTCAGAAAACCAATTTTCAGCCCCTGCGGATCCCGCGTTGGTTGCACCGGGATGCACAAGGGAAAGGCCGTCCTGCTGATAGATGATCATCCCATGGGTGACCTGTTTGATAAAGTATGGGATCCCGTCTTCAGCCAGTATGGAAGCCACGCTGCCGCAAAGATCAAACGCGGCCCCTGGTATACCGTCTTTCTTGACGGCATGGCGATCGAACGACGTTTCATCTGGATGCGAAACCCCGCCTTTACCCCCGACGGCATGCATCTGATTATCTGTGGTATAGAAAAAAGCGGTGCTCATTACCATTACACACGGGAATTCATCGCTTTAAAATAAACGTGAGGCATCCCCCCTTCGTCGAAAGGCCCTGATAACGAAACGACAACCGGCCGATGCAGTGACCCGATCACGGCATCAGCCCCAAAAATCGGAGTCATTCCCCATGTCCCATACTCTCTACGCCTTCATGACCGGTATCGGTTTTCAACTGGCGCTGATGATTTGCTTTTGCGGAACCGTATTGAAACTTCTCCTTTTTTTTAAACGGGTCGCCAGAAAGGACAGAGCCTTTCTCACCTTTTTTTCCTTCAAGTATGCCGGACGCTCCCTTCTTTGCCATCTGGTCCCTTTCATCAGCCGAACCTCCCGCATACATCCTGAAATGACCACCGCCACGGCCATTTTTCATGGTGCCGTCCTCTCCCTGCCCCTGTTCTATTCTGCCCATGGGGTGCTTCTCGCAGACAGTGGCCTGCCCCGTCTGCCCCGCTTTCCAGAACCCCTGTCTGACATTTTGGCCCTGGCCGCCCTGGGCGCGCTGCTCTTCTTCCTCGGTCGACGGCTCTTCCTTCGCACCGTCAGGTACATCTCCACACCGGGTGATCACCTGCTCCTGTTCTCACTGATTGCGCTCTTCGCATCAGGCCTCTGGGCCAGATTTCAGATGCCGGGATTTCCCGAGGCCACCCTGATCCATCTTATGGCTGGAAATCTTCTCATCGCCTCCATCCCCTTCACCCGACTGAGCCACATCTTCTACGTACTTTTGACCCGCGGCTACGCAGGCTCTGAGTTCGGAGGCGTCCGCATGGCAAAGGACTGGTAACATGAACGAAGCAGATCAACGCATAGAAGCCATTCACGATGAGGGCCTTGAAAGCGGCCTCGCCCAGTTTGATGAAGACCGGGTAAAAAAGATCATTAAAAAAGTAATCGAGGAAGAGGCCAGTCCCCGTCTGGACGCCTATCTCTCGTCTTGCGTCCACTGCGGCCTCTGCAGCGACAGCTGCCACTACTATCTCTCCCGCGACAAAGATCCCGCTTACTCTCCTGCCGGAAAAGTCAAAGAGAGCCTGCTGCCCCTTCTCCGGGGCAAAAAAATCACCCCGGAAACACTCAAGAAAGCAGCGATTATCTCCTACACTCACTGCAACCTGTGTCGACGCTGTACCATGTATTGTCCACTGGGCGTGGATATCGCCTACCTCATCTCCCTGGTCAGGCGCATCTGCTACCTCTGCGGCGTGGTCCCCCTCTATATCCAGGATACCGCCAACAGCCACTCGGCCACCTTCAACCAGATGTGGATAAAGAACGACGAGTGGCTCGATTGTCTCTACTGGCAGGAAGAAGAGGCCAGAGAAGAGCTTCCAGAACTCACCATCCCCATTGAACGGGAAGGCGCTGATGTCATGTACTCGGTCATCGGGCCGGAGCCGAAATTTCGTGCACAGTTGATCTATCAGGCCGCAGTGATCATGGAAAAAGCGGGCATCAACTGGACCTTCCCAGGCACAAGGGGATGGGACAACAGTGACATGTGCATGTATACCGGAGATTACGAGATGATGGGCCGTTTGAAAAAAGCCCACTTCGAGACGGCCATGCGACTGAAGGTCGACCGCATCGTCATGGGGGAGTGCGGCCACGCCTTTCGCAGCGTGTTTGACACAGGGAACCGCTACCTCGGCTGGAAAACCCCGCCAATCCCCGTGGTGCATGCCGTGGAATTCTACCACGAAATTCTGACCCAAGAGCGCATCACCATTAAGAAGAAACTGGCGACCCCTGTCACCTTTCACGATCCCTGCAACATTGTCCGCGGACGCGGGCTCCACGAGATGGCCCGGGAGGTGGTGGGCATATGCTGCGACACCTTCATCGAAATGGAACCCAACCGTGAACACAACTACTGCTGCGGGGCCGGAGGCGGGGTCATCAACTGTGGCCCCCCCTTTAAAAATGAGCGCGTTCTGGGAAATCGGGTCAAAGCCGAGCAACTTTTGGCAGCCAAGGCCAAAGGGGCAGAGATCGTCGTCACCCCCTGCCACAACTGCCACGGAGGCCTGGAAGACATCATCCACCACTACGGCATCGATATGGAGATCAAGTTTTTAAGCGATATCATATACGAAACCATGGAGATCTAACGATGATTCTTGCTTACCGAGCCCTTGGGGTCTTTCTTGTCGCCATCCTTCTCACGGCCGGTCCGCTTTTCGCCTCTGTTCTGGACGAGAGCCTCGATACGCCGCGCACCCGGCCTCTCTCCCATTTCGAGCACGACAGCCACAACGAAATCGCGGAGCTGGAGGAGTCCTGCGCCCTCTGCCATCATCTCTTCGATGACAACGGGGCGCTCCTGGAAGACGAAAGCTCCGAAGAGATGGCCTGCCGAGACTGTCACGAAGGAAGCCACAGCGGTATGCCCAAGACAGAGGCCGCCTTTCACAACCGATGCAAAGGGTGCCACCTCGCGATCCGACAGGGCCCCATCGCCTGCGGGGAGTGCCATTCGGGCAAAGAGGAATAACAAATGAAAGATCAAAAGTAACCATTCCGCTTGTGCCCCCGGCAGCCCTGCCGGGGGCTTTTTTTGGGGCTGAATCGTTACAAAAAAATTTCGCTCCTTAGCGGTTGAACTGACGTTGACATTAAGGGTATAACCCCTCTTGTTGTCCCCTTTAAAAAAATGAAGACACCCAAGGAGCCCTGCATGGAAACACGTGTTCACGAGCTGATTGCCACCTTAGACCTCATCCCCCACCCCGAAGGCGGATACTACCGGGAAACCTATAAATCCGACCTCTGTTTCGATGCCAACAAAGAACGCCCCACCTTTTCCGGCAGGCGCAGCTGCGGGGCCGCCATCTATTTTCTCCTGGAAGGCAACAATATCTCCCGGATGCACCGAATCAAAGCCGATGAGCTCTGGCACTTTTATGAAGGGGCCGCCCTCAGCGTTCACGTCATTCACCCCGACGGGACCCTCGAAGAGATACGCCTGGGAACCGACACGGCCCGGGGCGAAACCTTTCAGGCCCTCGTCAAAGCCGGGTGCTGGTTCGGAGCCTCCCTTCCCAACGGGGGCCACGCCCTGGTGGGCTGCACCACCCACCCCGGATTCGAGTTTGAAGACTTCCACATGGCGGAAAGAGCCGATCTTTTAAACCAATGGCCCGAGCATGAAACGATCATCAAAAAACTGACGCCTTAAAAGCTGACGCCATGGACCCATTTATACGGCACCTTGTCGTGCATTAAGAGATAAAAAAAGCCGGTGAAAGCCCTTGATTGTGGGCGTTCACCGGCTTTTTATTTCGACTCACCTTTTCCGGGCATCAAAGCCTGTAGAGTTCATCCAGGCTATGGAACATGTCCTCCTTGGCTTTCAGAAAATCACGATAGCGCCCCTGGGCCCCCGCTTTGTCGCCCCGGTTCCAGAGACTGACGACCTCACGAGCCAGGGTGTGCACCCTTTCATGGTAATCCCCCAGCACAACAAAAACAGGTTCACCGGCAAGCTGCTGCCCATCACCGAAATACCATTTTCCAAAATCACAACTTCGGTGATCGGCCAGCTCACCATCTGCGATCTGCCTGCGCCCACCCAGCAGCGCCTCCAGCGCAACACGCCAGAGGATATGCGCCTGTTTGACCGATCCGATGGCAAACCGACGGTCACCAACGACAAACTGCCCCGTCAACTCATGGAGTTGATCGGCAAGCGTATTCATCTCCTCGGCGTTAACCCGTCCCTCCAGACTGGCAAGCGCGATACGATCCACATCCGCATTCACCCCGCTCACCTGCATAGCGACCTCCTGCACGGCCCCGGACGCCTCCACCACCTGAAGGTTCACCTCGTCTATTCCAGCAGAGGTTTGATTCGCGTTGTCGGCGATTTCACGGGTGGCAATGGACTGCTCTTCTACAGCGCCCGCGATTCCGGTAACCAGGGCACTCACCCTGTCAATGGAATGCCCGACCTCGTCAATGCGCCCCACATTTTCATGAACCGACTGCTGCACCCGATCTATATTGATGCGAATATTGCCGGTCGCCAGGGCGGTCTG
The DNA here is from genome assembly GCF_030145185.1 of Desulfoluna sp. Classification (GTDB taxonomy): domain Bacteria; phylum Desulfobacterota; class Desulfobacteria; order Desulfobacterales; family Desulfolunaceae; genus Desulfoluna. The sequence goes on from NZ_JAQYWB010000079.1 coordinate 17,401, forward strand.
ACCGGCCAGATCTTTAATCTCTCCGGCGACCACGGCAAACCCCTTTCCGGCATCCCCGGCCCTTGCGGCTTCGATGGTGGCATTTAACGCGAGCAGATTGGTCTGTTCGGAAATATCGGTAATGGCCTCGGTAATCTGACCGATATCACGGGCCGCGTCATCCAGCCGGGACATCATCTCGGAGACCTGTCGCGCCTGGACAACGGCATCGTCCGTGGTACCACGAGCCTGTTCCGCATTTCGAGCAATCTCCGTGATGGTGGCGTTCATCTCCTCAGCGGCAGAGGCCACGGTCTGAACATTGGTGGAGGCCTTCTCCATGGCGGCCGCCACCAGAGTCATGTTGGAGGTCAGCTGTTCCCCTGCGGCCGCGACCGCTTCGGCACGACGGGAGGTGTCCTCCACGCTGTCGTGGGTCTCGGCGTTCAATTTTTTGAAGCCCGTGGACGACTCTTTGACGGCCTCCGCGTTTCCGGTGATATCGCGGATCATCCCCTGAAGCTTATCCATAAACAGGTTAAACGAATGTGCCATCTCTCCAACCTCGTCGCGGCTCCCCACGTCCAGACGCCGGGTGAGGTCCCCCTCCCCTTCACCGATATCACAAAGTCGATCCGCCGCCGCACGAATGGGTTGAACAATGCGCCCTGCCATAAAAAACCAGCACAGAGCGGACAGCACCAGACTCCCCCCTAACAAGCTGAATAAATTATGTTGTCCTTTATATCCCAAGCGCTGAATCCGTTGCGATGCCGCTTGCAGTTCATCTTCAAAAACGCCTGCCCCGATCACCCAGTCCCAAGGCGCAAAGTAGCTCACCTTCACAAGCTTTTTGCGTTCCCTGCCGCTGCTGTCTTTTTTCCAATACGAAAGATCGGCGGTTTCTCCGGGCTTTAGGCCCGTCGCCTGCACGAGCATATCACGGACAAAGGCGACGCCACGGCTGTCTTTCATCTCAAGAATATTCTGGCCGTCCTGCTCTCCACCGCGAGAAACCACATAGGTTCCCTGACTATCCAGCACAAAGGCGTAACCCGTCTTCCCGACACGGATGGACTGGATCCCCGTGCGGACCCCTGCCACATTCTCCTGTGGAATACCGACATAGAGCATGCCGATAATCTCGCCTCCCGCACTCCTGATCGGAGCGTAACTCGTGATGTACCAGCTGTGCACCACAAAAGCGCGCCCTTTAAAGGTCTCCCCCCGAAGCACGGCCGCGACCACGGGGTTGCCCTGCCCGCCAGGATCCTGTGCCGGAATATAGGACCCGACGGCACGTACCCCATCCCTCTTCAGAATATTGGTCCCCACACGGAGCATGTCTCCCGCTGCATTCATTTTCTGAAATACCGTGCAGGTCACTCCGGTCAGGGACATCATTTTGTCCACCAGCGGAACCGGCACCCCAGGGCTCTCAACCTGCCCCAGCCGACGGTCCCCAAGGGCCATCTCCGGCAGCTGGACCTCATGCCGGTCCTTTGTAAACTGATTGACCGCCGTCCATGCCATCACTTCCGGCATCAAATGAAACCCGCCCTCACGTTCCGCCAATTCCCAGGCCACATTGAGGTTGACGTTCAATGCCTCCACCGTCGACTCATAATGGGTCTCTGCAAGGGTGTAAACCTGCTCCAAAATATGGCTGAAATCATTTTTAACCAGATCGTAGGTGGCGTCTTCGGCCACCGTAACAATCGCTTTATTTTGTTTTTCAACCAAAACACCCACAACCAAGATGGGGACAAGACCAAGAACACACCCCAACAACAACAATTTTGTCTTAAGCTTAAACTTCGTCATCAACACCTCGTCATATTTTTTCTACATCCCTTTCGGCTCCTGAAAAATTCGGAAAATCACATCCAGGTAAATAATGCCTGAACTTAAAATCGGTCGCCCGTCGTCGGAAATAAAGGGATTTAATTCCTACCTAAAAACCTTTCTCTCAAAGAGAGCACCCAGTCCCCTTAAATTTGTATTCTTTCTTTCATTGGCATAAAATAAAAAACAACCTGATCAGGTTCATCAGCCCAATGCGTTAATCCTATAACTCCGCTATCAGCCGGTTATCAAAAGATCTTTATCCCAGGCATATCCCTTTTCTTTTCTCTTGCTTTTTTCCCAATAAACCCATAATTAGTCAGGCTCTTTTCCTAAAAAAGCAGAAATTCACAACGGGCATGGACCTCAATGGGAGGTCCATGCCCGTTTTATTGTAGCGGCAAATTAATGATAAAGAGAATTTGATGGTTGAACTGATCAAACGACGAACAAGCAGCATGAAAAATGACGTAATGTCCGGAATTACGGTGGCCCTGGCCCTGGTTCCCGAAGCAGTGGCCTTTTCTTTTGTGGCGGGGGTCGATCCTCTGGTGGGACTCTACGCGGCATTTATAGTGGGCCTGATTACCTCCCTCTTCGGAGGCCGCCCGGGCATGATCTCCGGAGCCACCGGTGCTCTGGCGGTGGTGATGGTCTCCCTCGTCAAGGAGGGCAACGCCCTGGGCCTGGCCCTGGCACATCCCGTGGACAACATGGGGCTGCAATACCTCTTTGCCACGGTGATCCTCATGGGGCTGATTCAGGTGGCGGCGGGTGCCTTCAAGCTGGGAAAATTTATTCGCCTGATTCCCCACCCGGTCATGCTCGGCTTTGTCAACGGGCTGGCCATCGTGATCTTTCTCTCCCAGCTGAACATGTTTAAAAATGTAGACGCAGGCGTCTCCCACTGGCTTCAGGGCACCGACCTCATGACCATGGGCGGACTCGTACTCGCCACCATGGGCATCATGTTCGGCCTCCCAAAGATCACCCGTAAGATTCCTGCTGCCCTGACGGCTATTCTGGTGGTTACCGCCCTCACCCTCTGCCTGGACCTGAACGTGGCCACCGTGGGTTCATTTATCCGAGATGGTGGCGGTGAAGGGCTCAAGGGCGGTCTTCCTGCCTTTCAGTTCCAGCTCTTTACGACCATCCCCTGGTCCATGGAAACGCTGGTGTTTATTTTCCCATATGCCATTATCCTGGCCGGAATCGGTATCATCGAATCTCTCCTGACCCTCAACCTGCTGGATGAGATCACTGAAACACGCGGCAACACCAACCGGGAATGCGTCGCACAGGGTGCGGCCAACATCGTCACGGCCCTCTTCGGAGGCATGGGAGGATGCGCCATGATCGGCCAGTCCATCATCAACGTCAACGCCGGCGGCCGAGGACGGCTCTCCGGTGTCACGGCGGCCCTGGCCCTGCTCTGCTTCATCCTCTTCGGCTCCGCCTATATCGAACAGGTCCCCATCGCAGCCCTTACCGGCATCATGTTTATGGTGGTCATCGGAACCTTTGCCTGGTCCAGCCTTCGGATCATGTTCAAGATTCCCAAATCCGATGCCCTGGTCCTTATTACGGTGTCGGTTCTCACGGTGATGTTTGACCTGGCCGTGGCCGTCGTTGCCGGAATCATCATGTCCGCCCTGGTCTTCTCCTGGGAAAACGCCCTAAGGATCCGGGCCAGGAAACGGTTCAAAGAGGACGGAACCAAAGTCTATGAAATCTGGGGGCCTCTCTTTTTCGGCTCCACCAAGATGTTCATCTCCAAATTCGAGGTGAAGGACGATCCAGACCAGGTTGAAATCGATTTCACCGAATCCAGGGTCTCGGATTACTCCGGTATCGAAGCCATCTCCGGGATCGTGGAGAAATACGAAAAAGCAGGCAAGCAGATCCGGCTCAAACACCTGAGCACCGACTGCAAAAAACTTCTCAACAAAGCCGACACAAAATACAAATCAATCATCCTGGAAAAGGTCGACGATCCCCGATACCACGTGGTCGCCGACCCCAACTCGTTTCATTAAAAACGACGCTTTTCACCCTGCAAGCTATATCTGACGCCCTCCCGTCCGCTTGCAGGGTGAACCCCTCCTGTCAACGCCCCCCACGTCTCACGTGGAGGACGCTGGCACCCCGCTCTTCTGCCGCACCATGGAACAAACAATCCCAACAAGACTCAATCCACAGAAAACCAAAAAGCCCTCATGCATGCAGGATAAAAACAGTGGAGCCGTTTCGGCGGTAATGGGTCTCTGACCCATTTGGGCGGAGACAAGTCCCGTCACCACCGTCATGCTTGCGAGCATGCCAGTCGTGCGCATGGTGGAGATCAGGCTTGACGCCAACCCGTAATGCCGCGGTTCAACACAGCCCATCACCGTCACCATATTCGGGGCAGCAAAAAGGGCAAATCCCACCCCCATCACGGCAAGGATGCCAGCGACCTGTCCAATCCCGGTTCCACGGTGCACCGTCGAAGACAACGCCAGCCCCACGGCGCAGATCGTCATGCCAGCGGTGGCAAGCTTTGCCGGTTGAATTCTTCCGGACAACCAGCCGGAGAGGGGGGAGAGAAAGGCCTGAAGCAAAGGCTGACTCACGAGGACCAGCCCCGCCACCTGAGGGGTCACCCCCTTGACTACCTGAAGGTAAAGGCTGAAAAAAAAAGTCGCCCCGAACGAGGCCGCGTAATTTATCATCGTGGCCAGATTGCTGAAGGCAAAGGCGCGATCAGATAAAATCAGACGGACATCAACCAGGGGGGTTTCTTTTTTGTATTCGTAAGCGATAAACAGAATCAGCCCCACCCCCCCAAGGGCCACCATGGCCCGATATTCCCCCCCGGTGGATTGATTCACCGACCCCACAATCACAAAAGAAAGCGAGACCATATACAACACACTCCCGAGGAGATCAAACGCCTCTCCTGCTGAGTCCGCCCACTCTCCCTTCAATGTCAACACCGTCAGGAGCAAAGCCAGGCCCCCCACACCGAACGCCCCATAAAATATCCACCGCCACCCCATCCACGTCACAAGCCCCCCTCCGATCACTGGCCCGGCCGAAACCCCCAGATAAACACAACCGACCACCACCCCCATGGCCCGCCCCCTTTTCTCCTCTGGAAATACCGATGAGAGTATGGCCAGGCTTGTTCCCGTAATCATGGCGGCGCCAAGACCTTGGAAAAATCGAGCGAGGATAAACAGCTCAACGCATCCGGCAAACACCGCCGCCAGGGTGGCACCGCTAAACAGAACAATTCCCTGGGTAAAGACCCGCTTACGGCCATAGATATCTCCCAGACGTCCGGCTGGGAACAACGCCAACGAAACCGCAAGAATAAAAACAGTCTCCACAAGACCCAGTTGAAATGCACTGGCAGAATACTCCCGCCCAATCGCAGGCAGGGCCACCCCCACAGCAGACATCATAAAGGGGGTCAAAAACTGCGCCGCGCAGACGACGAACAATGTGGCCCCCTGAGAAGCCGCCATATCCAACTCTCTGCCCGGTTCCAAACACGCCACCCCATGATCTGTTCCTTGCATACACATCCCCCCCTCTTTTTCTCGACACCCTTGTCACGAGCCCTTTCAAAAAGGCCTCCACACCCTCCTGCCGGGCTGGTTGCCCTCGAAGGATTTTCTCATGATTTCCTCTTTATCATTATCAATTTTCGTACCAGGACTGATTCACTATCATTTCAACAGGATGAAAATTTTCCACTCTTCTGGTGCCGAATACGGCACAAAAAAAGTGCCGGTGATGGCCCTTTTTGAAAAAAGGGTCACAACCGGCACATCACGCCGAAAACCACAGGTTTTATCTACCCTTCATTGCATAAAGATATTAATTTATGCCATCCTTCCTTTGTATAGATTCGATGAGTCAAACCGGTATCTCAAAATATTGACAGCCATGGAACAGGTGAGAAAAAAAATGAATTTACGTGACATGACTTTTTTTCAAGAGGGGACAAACAGGGTCTGTGGAAGTCTTGACATTCAGACCACGCTGAAACGGTGCTTCAATTATCTCACAGACTATATGCCCATCAACGGCATCGCCATGAATGTCTATGATCCGAAAAAAAAAGAGGTCAGAAATATCGCTATTGTCTCCGACATCGGCAACGAAGAGGCGACGACGCTTGCTCCGGTGAAGCTCACCCCTGAGGCCATTGATTTTATCGAAAATATCCAATCCGAGCCGAGTCCAGCCCTCATCCTGAACGCCCCTCCCTTTCAGGCGGTTGCAGATCTCGTGTGGACTGCCATGAAAAAACCGGAGGTATCCATGCTGCTGCTTCACCCGATTGTGGATGAGGTCAAACTCGGGGTCATCTTCATTTTTGCCCATGGCTTCGGCCGCTACAAGCCAGAACACGCAAGGCTTTTCACCCTTCTTCACCAGCCTTTTGCCATGGCCTTTTCAAACACACTCAAACATCAGGAAGTCCTGCGCCTCAAGGAGATGCTGACCGATGACAACCGGTTCCTCTCCCATGAGCTTCGTCAACTCTCAGGAGATCAAATCATCGGTTACAACCAAGGGCTTAACCCGGATATTTCACGAGTTGGGTGCGCTCATATGCAAGGCATCAGAGCTGAAGATGTAGTGGTTTACCTCAAAGCTCTGATAACGCGGCA
>NZ_JAQYWB010000005.1 GCF_030145185.1 Desulfoluna sp.
CATGCTCCCCATATATTTCTGAGAAAGGTTTCTGAGAAAGGGTGGCAATGCATCAACCCCCTCCCCTATGCGCAGCTCTTCCCGCTGTCAAAACGAAAAAATCGATTCCCCTGTCCCCCACCATTCATCACACCTATCGGTGGCGCATATTCGCTCTGTTCCATCCCCCCACCGCATGCTATCAAATCTCTCATGGTATCGTGCCCATGGCCCCTTCTCGATCCAGTTGAACCCCACGGCACACCAGGAGACACAAAGAAAGGTGAAAAATCATGGGAGATTGGCCACCGACCCGCCTCACATTTTTATTGGCGAGATGGCCTCCTTTTGATATAGCTTATGAATCTATAGATATCTGATACACCAGATAGGAGATCACTATGAACCCTCTGTTCACCCCCATGACGATCAACGGCATGACCCTTGCCAACCGATTTGTCCGGTCCGCCACCTGGGAAGGCATGGCCGGACCCGACGGGTGCGTCACCCAACGGCTCATCGACTGCATGGCCGCCCTCGCCGACGGCGGGGTGGGGCTGATCATCACCGGACACGCCTTTGTGGCGCTGGAAGGAAAAGCAAGCCCCTGGCAACTGGGCATCCACGACGATGCCTTTCTTCCGGGGCTTCAAAAGATGGTGAATGAGGTCCACGTCCGGGGGGGGCGCATCGTCGCCCAACTGGCCCATGCCGGCCGCAGAGCCCTCCAGGAAGAGTCCGGCCTTCCCCCCCGCATGATCTCGGCCACAGGAACCGAAGCCCCCCCCGTCACGGAAATGGGTCCCTGCGACTTTAAAACCGTTGCAAAAAAATTTTCCGATGCCGCCAGCAGGGCAAAAAAAACCGGTTTTGACGGGGTGCAGATCCACAGCGCCCATGGCTATCTTTTAAGTCAGTCTCTCTCCCCTTTGGAAAACCGTCGCAGCGACTGGTACGGGGGCTCCGTAACACACCGCATGCGCTTTCTCCTCGAGGTCTACACGGCAATCCGCGAAACCGTGGGCGCAAGCTATCCGGTCCTCATCAAGCTTAACAGCTCCGATCACCTGGACGGCGGCTTCACCATAGACGAGGCCTGCGCGGTCGCCATTCGCCTTGCCCATGAAGGCATTGACGCCATTGAGGTGAGCGGCGGCACCCCGGAGAGCGGAGCGCTCTCCCCCATCCGAACACGCATCAACACTCCGGAAAAAGAGGCCTACTTCCGCGAGGCCGGGAAAGTCATCAAAGAGTCTGTCCAGGTCCCCGTGATGCTCGTGGGCGGCATTCGCTCCCTTGAGACCGCGGTCACCCTGCACGCAGAGGGCCGGGCCGACCTCATCAGCCTCTCGCGCCCCCTCATCCGGGAACCCAACCTCATCGCCCGCTGGCACCAAGGGGACACCACCCCGGCTGCCTGTACCTCCTGCTGCCGATGCTTTGTTCCGGGCCGCCGAGGCGACGGCATCCGCTGCATGGCCCGGGTGAAAAAATCATAACTCTGCGACAACTGCAGTGCCGCCCCGTGGGCTGGTTCGCGGCTGCGATCACGCCAAGGCGCAAGGGGGGTTGCCTTCGCAAGCCCCGGCATCATCGAGTTCCTGCCGAACAGCCGTAAGAAGCTGGTTCATCGCCACAGGCTTCATCAAAAAAGTCCGCACGCCCACGGCTTCGGCTTTTTGACGCGCCGCCCGGTCGCTGTAACCCGTGCAGAGAATCACCGGAATTCCCGGCGTGGATGTCAGGACCTCTTTGGCCAGATCAACACCGGTCATGCCCGGCATGGTCATGTCACTTAACACCAGGTCATAGACGCCGGAGGTTGCCTGATAATGTGCCCAGGCGTCCTGACTGTCCGTATACACCGTCACCCGGTATCCGGCCCGCATCAGCATCCGCTTCAAAAGAAAGGCCAGCTCCTCTTCATCATCGACCACCAACACGGTCTCACGTCCTGCGGGGAGATCCTCAACGGGCAGAACCTCAAGGGGAGCGTCGTCCCCTTTCACCGTTGGAAAACAAAGCGTAAAGGTGGTCCCCACGCCCGGTTCGCTCTCCACCGCGATGGTGCCGCCACTCTCCCGAACGATGCCGTGAACCACCGAGAGCCCAAGCCCCGTTCCCTTGCCTTCCCCCTTGGTCGTAAAGTAGGGGTCAAAAATCCGTTCACGATTAACCGCATCGATCCCCACCCCGGTATCCCGAACCAAAAGCCTCAGCCCGGAACCCGAACAATATCCGACGGAGGCTTCCATCGACACCGTATCCAGGTTCACTTCAAGGATCCCGCCGCCCTGCCCTTCCATGGCATGATAGGCATTGGTGCACAGATTCATAATGATCTGATGAATGCGCGTGGGATCCCCGTAAACCCTCACGTCGTCGGCATGAAGCTGCTCTTTGATGGCAATGGTACTGGGAAGGGTGGACCGAAGAAGGGTCAGGGCCTCTTTCACCACGGCCTGAACATGCACCGGTTTCAACTCAACCTGATGACGCCGGGAAAGAGCTAAAATCTGGCCGACAAGGTCCCGAGCCCGTTGAGCCGCTTTCAGAACCCCGGTCATATTCTCCGCCTCCACGCTGTCCTCTGGAAGGGAAAGTTGCGTCATCTCCGCATACCCGATGATGGGGGCCAGGATATTATTAAAATCATGGGCAATTCCCCCGGCCAGGGTTCCCAGAGCTTCCATCGCCTGGGAGTGCCTGAGCTGTTCTCGAAGCTGCTCCTTCTCCTCTTCGGCCTGCAAAAGTCGACTGATGTCTGTAAAGCTATTCACGATGCCCAAAAACTTGCCGTCCGCATCGATCAGAGTATTGGCATCCACCAGGCAGGGGAGGCCTTCACGGCTTGCCGTGGAAAAAAGGCTCTCACATTTCTGAAGGGGAACCCCGGAAAGCGCCTGCTTCAAGGGGCAGGCATCCGTTCTGCAAACGGAACTCTGAAGGACCTCATAGCACCGTTTTCCCACAATATCTGAGGCCTCCACACTAAAGAGCTCGCTGAAGGTACGGTTCACCCGAAGCAACCGAAACTCCCGATCAATAATCAACTTCGGGGTCGAGGCGTTAAAAACCTGGGTGAGCTCAAGGTTGGCACGAGCCACTCGCTGCCTGGCCCCTTCCAACTCGACGGCCTGGGCACGCAGAGAGGCCTCCGCCCTGCGACTGACCCGGGTGGCCCTCGCCACTGCGCGCCGGAGGCTCCGGCTCCAGAAGAATATGCAGCCCAAGCCCCCCCCGACCAAGATCAGGAGCACCCCAAAGCCATACCTCCGAAACACCGGATCGCGGTACATGGGCTGTGTTTTCAGGTAGTACCACTTTTTGAAAATCTCCTGCTTCTCCGCAGGGGTGATGAGCGCCAGGCCGCGATTGAGAATGTCGACCAGCATGGGGTGCGCCTTGGAAACCCCCATGCAGATTTCATAATTGTAATGGGTATACCCCGAGCACTGAAGCTGATTCAGCCCATGCTTTTCAATCAGATAAGAGATAGCGGCCACGTCCCCGACAAAGCCGTCCACCTTTTTCAGGATAACCGCCTGCAGGCCATCCAGGATACGATTGACCGGGACCAGCCTCATCTCCGGATACTTTTTCGCCAAGGCCTGATGGTCCGCGCTGTCCCGCAGCACGGCGACCTTCTTCCCCAGCATATCTTCGAGACTGAGAACAGCTGTCCCCCCCGTCCCCGTCACGATGGTGGTGGGAACCTGAAAGTAGGCCCGGGTAAAATTGAGATGGATTTCGCGCTCTGGAAGTCGCGCCATGGTTGGGATCACATCCACCTGGTCGGCGTAACCGGCTTGAAGGATATCGGCCCAGGTCCTGTATCGGACCCGTTTGAATGTAAAGTCCAATTTTTTTTCGATGAGAGCGATGTATTCCGGTGTAATGCCCTGAACGGTCCCCTCCCCGGTAAAAAACGAGGCGGGCGGCCAATCCGGTTCAAAGGCCAGAGTCAGTTGCCCCTGATGAGCATCAAGCCATTGACGCTGGGCAGCGGTCAACGGATCCTGAGTCATAGAGGCCGCCTGTGAGACGAACCCAAAAAGAGAACAAACAAACACGCAAAAATAACAAAGGGCGTGCCGATATGAACGATCAAAACGTATAAATCCCGACTGATGCATCGCTGAAGTCTTTACTTTTCGTGGATAAGCGACCCGAACCCCCGCCAGAAAATTGCCATAACACCGCGCCCACACCAAAAAGTCGTTCACAAAGCGTGGCCACAAGGCGAGGACAACACTCTACCGGATGATTTCAGGCACCCTCATCGTCATTGGAAATACCCGCACAGCCTTATTACCAAGGGCATCGTAAAAAATCGGCCATTGCCACGGGGCCTTCGCAAGGAAACCCACTGCAACGTCAACCTTTTCCCACCCTCTCTTCCATGCGGCATGATCACTCATCAACCTCATCACAAATGAGGCATGGAGCGTGACAGTTTCCCTCGAAGCACCTATCTCGGATGGCTCCCCCACCAAACCCTTCCTACATTACTTTTCGTCACAGTGAAGAAAACCTTTATCCCTTGTTGACGAAAATCGACCGCTCACAGCAGACGGACCACAAAACCTCACGCCGATTTCCCGGGTTCGCATTGCAAAAGAAGTCGACCCGCGGCCCCCACCAAATGATGGGTAAATTTCTCCAGAAGCGAAGACTTCACATTCCAGACATGCCAATAAAGGGGGACCAAAAGGCCCTTGTCTGGAGCCACACTGACAAGCGCTCCGGCCTTAAGCAGAGCCGATGCCTGTTGAAGGGGCACCAGGCCGTACCCCATCCCCTGGGAAATGGTGGACACAACGCCTATAGACGACGGAATCAGGTGATGCGGGAATCCTCCGGGAGGGACCGTGAACCAAGTTCGTAAAAACCGACCATGAAGATCATCTTTCCGGTTAAAAAGCACCGCCGGTGCCTTGATTGCCGACTCCGAATCAAAACCACCGGCAAACCAGAGACGGCAGAAGGCAGGCGTTGCCACCATGTAATAACTCATGGTCCCGAGATACTCCGCCCGACACCCCTGCACCGAGACCGGATTGGACGTAATGCACCCCACCGCTTCTCCACTTTTCAAAAACCGCAGGGTCTCATCCTGATCGTCCACACGCACATCCAGCAGCAACCGCTCTTTCAGAAGAAAAGGCGTTAAACCGGGAAGCAACCAGGTCTCCAGGCTGTCCGCGTTGACCCCCACGGCAAGGGAATGAAAAGCCCCATCCGCGGAAGGAGCCAGCGCATCGACCAAATCCACTTCCAGATGTGACACCTTAAAATAGTGAGCCAGAAAAACCTCCCCGGCACGGGTGGCGGAAGGGGGCACTGTCCTGCTCAAAAGCACCTGCCCCGCCTGCTCTTCCAGGAGTTTGACCCGCTGAGAAACGGCAGACTGCGAAATATGAAGCACCCGCGCGGCCTTTTCAAAGCCACCCTCCAGCACCACACGGGCCATGGCCTCTATTAACTTGTAATCGTACATGGAAAACTCCCGGTACCCTAAGAATGCACCTGTCATAAAAACTGCAAATTCGATTTATGCCCACGCCAATTATTAGAATTTCTTATGATGTATATATATAATTAATTTTACTTTTACAATCGAATCACCCTACATAGGATGCCTTCGTCAAGGACCGGAGACCCCGAAGCGCATTCGCAACCTGGGGTCCCCTGGCCGCCGAAGGCGAGTTTCTTTTCTCTCTTTGAGTGAAGGCTATTATTCAATATTTCAAGAGCCTTGACCCCATAAATAAACGGACACAAAAGATCATGCTTTTACCATTTTTCAAAGGCTTCGGCACCAGCGCCGGCCTGATTATCGCCATCGGGGCGCAAAACGCCTTTGTGCTCAGCCAGGGAGTCAGGCGCAACCACCACCTGGTGATTCCCCTCATCTGCAGTTTCTTTGACGCCCTTCTCATCACCGTGGGCATCCTGGGGGTGGGCACGGCCATGGCCTCGCACCCCGCCCTGACTCGAGCCGCCGCCTGGGGAGGTGCCGCCTTTCTCTTCTGGTACGGCGCAGGCTCCTTTCGCTCGGCTTACAGGGGAGGCAACCTGGAAACAGAGGAAGGGGGAAGCACCACCCTGAAAAAAGCGGTGTTGACCACCCTGGCCGTCACCTTGCTAAACCCCCACGTCTACCTGGACACCCTGGTGTTTATGGGGGGAATCAGCAGCCAATTCCCCCTGGACCAGCGTCCCTGGTTCGGCTTCGGGGCAGTCATGGCCTCCTTTGTCTGGTTTTTCGTCTTGAGCCTCGGCGGCAATCTCCTGGCTCCCCTGTTCAAGAAAAAAGCGGCCTGGCGCATCCTCGACAGCCTTGTGGGCCTCATCATGTGGAGCATCGCCCTCTCCCTGCTGATCAGCCTGGCCTGACCCCCGAAAGATTGACATCCTCGAAGAGATCGTTCAAGGTACCCCTATCGAAGACAAATTTCTTTAACGGTATCGTCCCCCTGCACAAGGCCGGCAAGACCGGCCCTCTGTAAGAAAACGATGCCGTTGGCGCGGTGCCCTTGAATCACCGTATCCACACGAGTCATACCGGGGAGTTGTCCATGGGCACAGGCAAAAAACCGACCTCCAAGTCTCTTTTTGATATCACCCGCATCAACTTTCTCAGCGTTCTGGATCAGCTGGACGAAGGCATCATCATCACCGATCATGACGGGATCATCGTCTATTACAACAACACCCAGGCTCAGATCGACGGAACCACCCCTGAAACGGTCATCGGCAAGCATGTGACCGAGGTCTACGAGCTCTCCGAAGAGACCAGCATGATCGCCAAGTGCATGGAGAACACACGCGCCATCCGGAACCGCACCTTTTTTTACCGCACCCGACAGGGGAAGGTGGCCCATACCATTCACTCCATCTTCCCCCTCCTTGAAGGCAGCCGTGTCACCGGGGCCATCTGTTTCGTCAAAGACTACAACATCCTTCAAAAAAGCACCCCCATGATCGCCATCCCCAACTTCAACAAAAACCTGGGGAACGGCACCCGCTACACCTTCGGGGACATCATCGGCAAAAGCTACACCCTCCAGCGTGCCATGATCACCGCCCGGGAGGCGGCCTCCTCCTCCTCCCCCATCATGCTCATCGGCGAAACAGGCACAGGAAAAGAGCTCTTCGCACAATCCATCCACAACCACAGCGCCCGAAAAGAGAAGGCCTACACAGCCGTCAACTGTGCGGCCATTCCGGAAAACCTCTTAGAGGGGGTGCTGTTCGGCACGGTGAAGGGCGCCTTCACCGGAGCCTTGGACAAACCGGGCCTTCTGGAAATGGGCAACGGGGGCACCCTCTTTTTAGACGAGCTCCTGGCCATGCCCACCACCCTCCAGGCCAAACTACTGCGGGTGCTGCAAGAGAAGAAATTCCGCCGCATCGGTTCTCACAAAGAGGTGGAGGTGACGTTGAAAGTCATCAGCGCCATGAACGGGTCCCCCCGAGAGGCTGTGAAAAACGGCCAGCTTCGCACCGACCTCTTCTACAGACTCGGCGTGGTGATCGTTCAGATCCCCCCGTTACGAAACCGGCTGGATGACCTCGAAAACCTCATCAGTCACTTCATTCTGACCCTCAATCACACCTTCGGCACCCACGTAAAAGCCATTTCCCCTGAGGTGATGGACCTCTTCAAAGGATACAGTTGGCCTGGCAATGTCCGAGAACTGGAACATCTCATCGAAGGAGCCATGAACAGCGCCGGTCAGAATAAAATCATCGACATCCAGCACTTCACCTCCGCCTTTGAGACCTTCGATGTCCTCGGTGAAGACGAGGACAGTGGCACATGGACGACCATGGAGACAAACGTCTTTCATAAACTCAAAGGGGCCGCCCCCGGGCCTCTGACTGAAAAAAACCTGTCAGAATCGCAGCAGGAAAGCGAACGCCAGTCCATCACCCACGCCCTGACCCATGCCGTGGGCAACGTTTCCAGGGCCTCGAAAATTCTCGGCATCTCCCGGCAACTCCTCCACTACAAAATGAAAAAACACAAACTCAACCGAAAAGCCTTTTCCGACACCCTCAACAAATCATAAGCGCTCGAGTGAAAAATATTTTTCTAAATAAGAAAGGAATTTTGACAAAACCGAAAAAGTGAAAAATTCCTTTCACCCCATGCCCCCCTGCCCTTCATCGTTCCCGCCAAACAGCGTTCACCATCGTCCACCGCAATCACGGTCGTTTTCGCCCCTCAACCCCTTGATGTTGCCTGAAGACTCAACTTCTGGCACGCCCCTTGCTCTTTCTATCCGGGCATGGGGTTACCAATCCGTACCGGGCCGTCCTGCCGCCGGTTACGAATGCAACATCATGTTTAATAAAGGGGTTACACATGTCTCAGACCGATCTTCAAAACGCAAGGTCCTTCGACCCAATCATTTTCTGGGTGTCGGCATCCGTCACTGTGCTGTTTATCCTGTGGTCGATCATCTTTCCAGAGAACATGGACACAACCATCAACGCCGTCTTCGGGTGGACCACTCAGAAGTGGGGGTGGCTCTATCTCATCACGGCGTTCATGCTGGTGGTGGGCTGTCTCGTCCTCCTGGGAGGGAAATACGGCCGCCTGAAACTGGGGCTCCCCGGGGACACACCTGAGTTCTCCAATTTTTCCTGGTTCGCCATGCTCTTCGGCTCTGCCATTGCCGCGGGGATCGTCTTCTGGGGCCCGGCAGAACCGGCCTACCATTTCATGACCCCACCCCCCTACTTCGGCGGGGAGGCGTTAACCCCTGAAGCCGGGGCCAACGCCATGACCTACTCCTTCTTCCACTGGGGGCTCTCCGCCTGGGCCATCTACGCCATTCTCACCATCGCCCTGGCCCACGCCTGTTACACGAAAAAACTCCCTTTAAACTTCTCCAGCGCCTTCTACTACGCCATCGGTGACCGCATCTACGGTACCTGGGGAAAAGTCATCGATATCTTTGCCGTGTTTGCCACCTTAGGCGGGCTGGCCACCACCACGGGCCTCGTGGCCCTGCAGCTCTCCAGCGGCCTGAAATACCAGTACGGCGTGGAGCTGGGCACCAACTCCATCTACATCATCATCGGCATCCTCACCGTGATCTTCACCATCGCCGTCTACACCGGGGTGGAAAAGGGGATCAAGATCATCGGGGACGTCAACATGTGGGTTTTCATCGGGGTCTGGTTCTTCATCCTGATCTTCGGACCCACCATCTTCCTCATCAACCTCACCGTCAACTCCTTCGGGCAGTACCTCCTCCACTTCCTGCCCATGAGCCTCTACACAGCCCCAGGCATCGAAGGCAACTGGCTCGGAGGCTGGACCGTCTTTTACTGGGCGTGGTGGATGAGCTGGGCTCCCTTTGTCTCCGTCTTCATCGCCCGCATCTCCAAGGGCCGCTCCATCCGTGAGACTGTGGCCGCTGTCCTGATCCTTCCCACCTTGGGGAACTTCCTCTGGTACGGCGTGGTAGGCGGATCCGGCATCAGCTTTGACGTCACCGCGATCCTTAAGGAACACGGGGTGGAGAGCGCCATCTTCGCCATCGCGCAGCACCTGCCCTTAACCGGCATCCTGGCGATCTTCCTGATCTTTCTCATCACCACCTTCTTCATCACCAGCGCCAACTCGGCAGCCCTCTCCCTGGCCTGCTTCGTCTCCGGCAAAGAGAACCCGGGGCGCAACCTTCGCGCTTTTTGGGGCATCGCCCTGGGTGCCGTTGCCGCGGTCCTTGCCGGCACGGGAAAACTCAAGGCGATCCAGACCGCCTCCATCGCCACGGCCTTTCCCATGATCTTTCTTCTGCTCCTGTGCCTCTGGGGCACCTTTCGGGGCTTAAACAAACACATCAAGGAGAATCCCGACTCGTAAACCACTAGGGACAAACCGATCAAAGGGGACCTTCCTCCCCCCCCGGAGGGAGGCCCCAAAATTTCAGGACTTTGCAACCTAAGGAGACGCTCGATGTACGACAGAATGCAGGAGTTAAATCAACAAGACTTTTCCCGCGTCCATGAAAGCGCCATGGATCTTCTGAAAAACACGGGCATCGTCTTTAACGACGATGAAGCCATCGAGATTTTTAAGCACAACAACGTCAAAGTGGAGGGAAAAACAGTCTTTCTCACCGAGAAGGATGTCCGTGCTGCCCTTGAAAAAGCCCCGGCAACATTCACCGTGGCCGGGCGAAACCCAGACAAATCCGTGGCCATCGGAGGAGACGACTTCGTCTTTGTGCCCGGCTACGGTGCCCCTTACATCATCGACGCCCAGGGAGAGCAGCGGGAAGCTGTCATGGAAGACTACGACACCTTCTGCAAGCTGATCCACACCTCCAAGTACATCGACATGAACGGCTGGATGATGGTGGAACCCTCCGACATGCCGCCGGAGACCGTCCACATGGACATGATGCTCTCCAACTTCCTCCTCTGCGACAAACCCTGCATGGGCTCCCCCGTCTCCCGCCAGGGAGCCAAAGACGGTATTGAAATGGCTGCCATCGTCTTCGGAGGTAAGGAAAAAATCATGGACCAGCCGGTCTCGGTCTCCCTGATTAACTCTCTGTCCCCCTTACAGTTCTCCGATGAGATGGTGGGCTCCCTCATCGAACTGGCCCGCAACGGCCAGGCGTGCGTCGTCGCCTCCCTGATCATGGCCGGCGCCTCAGGCCCTGTCACCTTAGGCGGAGTCGCCGCCCTGCAGAACGCGGAAATTCTGGCGGGTATCACCCTGGCCCAGATGGTGCGGGAGGGCGCCCCCGTCATCTACGGTTCCACCTCCTCGGCCATGGACATGAAGACCGGAGCCCTCTCCATCGGCGCCCCGGCCCTTGCTAAAAACACCAACGTCACCGCCCAGATGGCCCGGTTCTACAACCTGCCCAGCCGGAGCGGCGGGGGCCTCACCGACGCCCTCTACCCCGACGGTCAAGCCGGCATCGAATCTGCCCTGGCCCTCTCCACAGCGGCCCGTTCCGGCATCAACTTCATCCTCCACTCCTGCGGTATTTTAGGTTCCTACATCGCCATGAGCTTTGAAAAATTCCTCATGGACGAAGAGCTCTGCGGCATGGTCCGCCAGATGCTCAAGCCCATCGCCTTTGACGATGAGGGCATTGATGTGGAGATGATCAAAAAGACCGGCATCGGCGGACAGTATCTCACCAACCCGAAGACCTTCAAACTCTGCCGTACCGAATTCTTCCTGCCCGACCTCATGACCCGCATGAACTACGACGCATGGAGCGCCGGCGGCAAAAAACGCATCCATGAGGTCGCCGACGACAAGCTGAGCCAACGCCTGGCCAAATACGAAAAACCCGACATCGATCCCGCCGTGGAAAAGGAGCTCACCGAGTACGTCAACCGACGCAAAAACGCTTAATCGAAGGGAGCCCTGATGAATACCGAAGGAATCACCCAACGCATGGGACGCCACCTTGACCTCACTGTTTTTGCAGGATCAGCCGTTCTGGTGATTCCCTTCGTCCTGCTTGGAGCCGTGGCCCCCGCTCTGCTGAAGAGCATGAGCGGGGCCGCCCTTGGCTATCTCACCCAAAGCTGGAGCTGGCTCTACCTCTCCAGCGTCAACCTTTTTGTCGTGGCCGCCCTGGCCCTGGCGCTGTCTCCCTACGGAAAGATCCGCCTGGGCCGCGACGACGAAAAGCCGGAGTACGGATGGCTCAGCTGGTTTGCCATGCTCTTTTCAGCCGGCATGGGCATCGGGCTGGTCTTCTGGTCCATTGCCGAACCTCTGTATCACTACGCCTCTCCCCCGAAAGGGGTGGGGTCAACGGCCGAGTCGGCACGGCTCGCCTTTCAGATCTTCTGCCACCACTGGGGCATCCATGCATGGGGGACCTATGTGGCCGTCGGACTGCCCCTGGCCTACTTCCAGTTCCGCAAAGGCCTTCCCGGCACCGTCTCCCACTGCCTCTTTCCAAGGGGCAAGGGAAGCGGTGAAAAAAAGGCCACCCGCCGAATGGGCAAACTGGTGGACATGCTGGCCGTCTGGGCCACGGTCATGGGGGTTGTCACCTCCCTGGGGCTCGGAGCCCTGCAGATTACCAGCGGGCTTCATCTCTCCTGGGGGATTCCCGGAGGCGTTGGCACCACGGCAGCGGTCATCGGGGTGATTACCGTGCTTTACATTACCTCCGCCTTGAGCGGGGTCAAACGCGGCATCCGCATGCTCTCCCTGCTCAATGTGGCGCTCATGGTTCTGCTGCTGCTCTTTTTCATGGTGAAAGGTCCCTTTGGGTTCATTCTCAAGACCCTGGGCGTCGCGCTCTCGGATTACGCCACCGGCATTATCCCCCTCTCCACGACCTTCAGCCTCTTCGGGAACCGTGCCTGGACCGAGGCCTGGACCGTCTTCTACTGGGCATGGTGGATCGCCTGGGCCCCTTTTGTGGGGGCCTTCATCGCCACCATCTCCAGGGGTCGGACCATCCGAGAGTTCGTTCTGGGTGTCATGTTTCTGCCGGCCCTCTTCTCCATCCTCTTCTCCACCGCCCTGGGCGGAACCGCCATCTGGCTGGAGCTGGAGCAGGGAGTTGGCCTGGTAAGAGCGGTAAGCCAAAGCCTGGAAGCGGCGCTCTTTGAAACCCTGGCACACCTGCCCCTGTACGGCCTCCTGGCCTTTTTGGCCAACCTGCTCATCGCCTCGTTTTTTATCACCTCGGCAGACTCAGCCACCTTGGTGATCAGCCGGTTTTCCACCGGCGGCCTCGCAGGGGGACCGGAAACCACCGATGGAAAACTCCTCATCGTCTTCTGGGGGCTTCTGCTGGGGGGCCTTGCCATGGTCCTTATCTGGTCCGGCGGGCTCAAAGCCCTGCAAACGGCATCCATTATCGGAGCCTTCCCCTTTGTCTTCGTCATGTTTTTCCTTCTCATCTCCCTCACCCGGGAGCTGGTTCGGGAGGGGATACCCAAAGCATGAACGGATATAAACTGATGATTATCACTCACCCGACACATAACAATGGAGATTCATTATGTCTGATTTAAAAACCATCACCGAAACCCTTATTTCCGGCGACGTAGAAGCCCTCATGTCTCAGGTGAAAGAGGCTCTTGAAAAAGGCACCGCCGCAGGTGAGATCCTGGCAAACGGCCTCATCGCAGGCATGGACATTGTGGGCGAGCGCATGGAGACCGGGGAGATGTTCATCCCCGAAGTTCTGATGTCCGCCCATGCCATGGGCGAAGCGGTGGAAATCTTAAAGCCTCTGCTCGCCGAAGGCGAAACCAACACCGCCGGTCGCGTGATCATTGGCACCGTAAAAGGCGACCTGCATGACATTGGAAAAAACCTGGTGTCGATGATGCTGGAGAGCGCCGGGTTTGAAGTCACTGACCTGGGAGTGGACGTGGATGCCGATGCCTTCATGAAGGCCATCGAAGAGCTCAACCCCCATATCGTAGGGCTTTCGGCCCTCTTAACGACCACCATACCGGCGATGCGCGACACCGTGGACAGAATTGTTCAGAGCGGAAAAAAAGATTCCATTAAAATCATGGTGGGTGGAGCCCCGGTTAACCAGGCCTTTGCCGATGAAATCGGCGCCGATGCCTATGCCTCTGATGCCGGCTCAGCCTGCAAACTTGCCAAGGCCATGCTCCGATAACCCCAGCTCATAAAAATTGACAAAAGTTTGGCCCCAGACAGGGCCGCCGAAGGCATCATCCCAAGAAGGAGAGACCATGTTTACCGTTATCGGAGAACGCATCAACACCACCTTAAAAAAAGTGAAGGCAGCCACGGCCGAACGCGATGCCGACTACATTAAAGAGGATGTCCAGAATCAGGAAGCCTCTGGGGCCACCTACATCGACGTCAACGCCGGGGCACGCATCGGCCATGAAGAAGAAGACATGAAATGGCTCCTCTCCGTCATCCAGGAAGCCACCCAGCTCCCCCTGTGCCTTGACAGTCCCGACCCAGCGATTCTGGAGATGGCCTACGGCCTGGTGAATCAGACTCCCCTGATCAACTCCATCAGCCTGGAAAAAGATCGATTTGATCCCATGATGAAGTACCTCAAGGGCAAGGAGTGCCGCATCATCGCCCTGTGCATGGACGACTCCGGCATGCCCAAAAGCGTGGACGACATCTTCTCCCGGGCAAAATCCCTGGTGGAAGAGTTGGAAGGCATCGGCTTCAAGCGCGACGACATCTTCATCGATCCCCTGATCCAGCCCATGAGCGTGGCCGCAGAAAATGGAACCATGGCCATGGATGCGGTGGAGAAGATTATGACGGAGCTTGAAGGGGTCCACACCACAGGTGGCCTCTCCAATATCTCCTACGGCCTGCCCCAGCGCAAAATGGTCAACCGCATCTTCCTGGCCATGATGATGGCCCGAGGCTACGACTCGGCCATTATGGATCCCCTGGACAAAGAGATCATGGCGGTTTTAAAAACAGGCGACATGATCAAGGGCAAAGACAACTTCTGCATGAATTACCTGAAAGCCGTACGCGCTGGCGACATCATCGCCTGATCCGCCCCTGCCTGACAGGGCGTTCCCCCGACCCTGTCAGCGCCGGATCACGTGTGCGACCCGAAGGGCCCATGCCTCGCATGCGGCCCTTCCCCTGTTTCAGGGCGCAGCGAAATGGCAAAAAGCGTGCCTCCAACGGCACTTTTTATTTACACAACCAGGATAAGAGATCATGACGCAGCACACCCTCACCCTTCTGCCAGGCCGACGTACCGCCACCTGCCGTGATGGGGAGCTCATCGCCGCTGCCCTGGCATCGAGCGGAATCTTTCTTCGCACGGACTGCGGGGGCAAAGGGGTTTGCGGCAAGTGCCGGGTCTCCCTCTCTTCGGAGTCGGTGCCCCATGTCTCCCAGGCCGAAGCCGGGGAAAGGGGGACCGAGCGACTCGCCTGCCGAACGCGCATTCATGGCGACCTCACCCTCTCCATTCCGGCCGCCACCCTCATGACGGCCACTCCGGTCACCAAAGCCCCGGCCCTGCTCCCCGAAAGCTATTCGCCTGACGGGACACATACCGATGATGAGACGCTGGGGGTGGCCGTGGACCTGGGAACCACCACCCTCGCCCTCTACCTTCTCAGTCTCTCGCGCAACACGCTCCTCGGCTCCGTGTCGGTGAAGAACCCCCAGGCTATCTTCGGGGCCGATGTCATGGCCCGCATTGGCGCCGTCCGCGAGAATGCGGAGGCCCTGACAAAAATGCGGACCCTTGTGATTCGGGCCATCGAGTGGGGCGTCAAAGAACTGCTCACCGGAGGAAATCTCTCCGCAGGACGACTGAAAACCCTCATGGTCGTGGGAAACACCACGATGATCCATATCCTCGCAGGGGTTAGCCCGGGTCCCCTGGGCGTCTCCCCTTACGAACCGGTTTTTACAGCCCCCAGACGCGTTACCCCCGGAGCCGACCACTTCCCCCTGGCCCCCAAAATGCAGTGGGCCACCCTGCCCCTTCTCTCCGGATTTCTCGGCTCCGATATTGTCAGCGCTGCGGTGGCCGTGGACCTGGCCAATGCCCCGGTGGGAACCCTCCTCGTGGATATCGGCACCAACGGCGAGATCATGCTCAAAAGCGAGTCGGGAATCCTTGCCGCCTCCTGCGCCACCGGCCCCGCCTTTGAGGGCGGGCCATCTCCTGTGGCATGCCCGCCGTCGAGGGTGCCATCGACGGCGTCACCATCGACCCGGCCACAGGGAAAGCCCATTTTACCCAGATCGGAAAGCCGCAAACCGGCGCCACCGGGATCTGCGGCTCCGGAATCATCAGCGCCATGGCTGAGTTCCTCCGCGCCGGTCTGGTCCGCCCCGACGGACGCTTTGATTCCCGGCACATCACCGGCACGGTCCAGACCGATGACAAAGGGACCTCCTTCGTCACCATCGCCCAGGCAAACGAAGGTTCAGGGTTTCCGGCGGTCACCCTCACGCAGAAAGACATCCGCGCCATGCAACTCGCCAAAGGGGCCCTCATCGCGGGGATTGCCCTGCTGGTCCGACAGGCGGGCATGGAGGAGCCCACGGAAATTCTTCTGGCAGGAGCCTTTGGAAATGTGCTCAGGGAGGAGGACGCCTTGACCCTTGGCATGCTCCCCGAAGCGTGTCGGGGCAAAATCCGCTTTGTGGGTAACGCGGCGGGCACCGGCGCCGTGCTCGCTCTCTGCCACACGGAAAAAGCCGTCGCCATGGAGACCCTGGCCGCCACCACCCGAGTTTTTAATCTGGGTGAAGAACCGGCGTTCAACGAACTCTTCATCACCTCTCTGGGCTTTCCACATTAAGCGGAGTCATTCTCGCCCCTTTTTCATTTTCTGGACTTGCCCTGCACAGCCTGATTGTGTTATTTTTATTGAAAATTTTAGTCGGCATACAATGGCGTATGACGCATCATCAAGGCAACGAAGCCCGCATGGATCTCCTGAAACGAGATATCCCCGCGGGCTTTTTTATTTGTAAATGGGAGCCTGAGTTTAAACGGTCCCAGCACGCTGTGGAGTTTTATTACCATGAAAGACACAGGACGCATCCTCACCATCGATGCCCGCATCACACATAAAGAAATCCTTGCCCTGGCCACCCTGCCCTGGCGGGACCAGCCGGAGGCCTTACACGCAGCCCGACGGATCACCGACGAGATGAACCAGGTCATGCGGCCTGAGGCCCTTTTTCAGTGGTTGGATCTGAACGAGGTGAGAGACCAGGAAATTATGGCCTGTGAACCGGTCTCCGGGAGCCCGGTGCATCTCACCACCGGTGACTTTTCCCCCTACTTCCATCAGGCCACCCGTTTTTTAGCCGCCGTCTACACCCTGGGTCCCAAAGTCGACACCCTGCTGCACCGCCTGATGGTAAAAGGACGACACATGGAAGCCCACTTCGTCAACATGGGATCTCTTGCAGCCCTGACCCGAACGGCCTCCGTCCTCACACGCCTGGCTGAAAACCGGGCAAAAAAAGAGGGGGTCGGCGTCAGCCCCCCCTTAAGCCCCGGATCCATTGAAGGATGGGAACTTGAAAGCCAGCACGAGCTCTGCGCCCTCTTTCCCCTGGCCACCATCGGAATCTCCCAGGGTGAAGATGCCATCCTCTCACCCATGAACACCCTCTCCGTGGTCATCGCCATCGGCCCCGGCTTCAAGGATTCCCGAGCCGGGTCCCCCTGCCGCCTCTGCCGGATGGGGGGAAGCTGCACCCTCACCTGCAGCAACCACAAAGCAACCCTCAGAGACAAGGTGGCCTGACGCTCTTTTTTTTGTTTCTTGTCACACCACACAACAAGAGGTCATGGTGTAACAGACAAATCATACCCAGTCGCCGAACATTGCAGCCATGAAATACCCCATGCCCCCTTCGATCCAGAAAAAGACCTACATCAAGGCGGTCCCTTTACTCTTCGGGTCCCTGCTCGTGATATGCATCCTTGGCTTCTCCCTGTTCGGTATCCACAAAAGCTACACCTCCGCCATTCGGGATGCCCAATTAAGCAGCAGAAACGGATCTTTTCCCACTGGTGGGTCACGAACCGAGTCATCCTCTTTTTAACCCTGCTCCTCCTTGGGGCCATCGTTGCCGTCACCACGCTTCTTCATCAGAGCCACAACCGACTGATCAGAGCCCAGGTCCATCTGATACGGACCGGCAAAGCCAAGGATACACTGATCACGGAGCTCGAAAATGCCCTGAATGAGGTCAAGACCCTTCAGGGCATTCTTCCCATCTGTGCGTCCTGCAAAAAAATCAGGGACGACAAGGGCTACTGGGGGCAGGTGGAAGAGTACCTGCAAAAGCACACCGAGGCCAAATTCACCCATGGCATCTGCCCGGAATGCGCTGAAAAACTTTACCCGGATATTTATTTAAAAAATGAATTGAAAGACGAGACATGAAAAAAAGCAGACAGGAGCACCCAGGGTAGATGCCCCCTTTAAACAATGCGGTGAATAAGCTTCAATTTGTGACTGTTCAACGCATGAAAAAACAGCCTCCGGCGGCAAGGGGTGCCACCTTGAAAGCAAGTCCGATCGAACCGGTTAGGCTTAAAGCTCAGAAGAGGTCCCCCCCAGCAAAACAAAGCCGGCCAAAGCCCCCATCTCCCCCCCGGAGGAGGAGCTCTCAGCGGTGACGGTGTTCACCGTCCACCCAGCCAGGGTCGAAAGGACGGTAAAATCCACCCCAAGCCCGGACATGGAGGGCTTGGCAAGGCCCGCGTGGCGACAAAGCCCACCCTGGAGTTTCAGGCAAGCCTCAAATCCGCTGCAGAAAAGCGCCCGGCACCCGCCGGTGGCCACGCCCATGGTCACCACACATCCCGCGTTTTTGGCAAACTGCTCCAGAATCGCCGCGGTTTCATGGATCTTTCGAGACACGGGCAACCTCTCGTCGGTCATCAACACGGCCACCGGCACATCCACCTTGAACACCACCGCCTTTTCATACCACTCCAGGGAGAGCTGAAACTCCCGCGCCGAAGGGCCATGGGGCGGGCAATTGCCCGACGTCCCGTAACTCGGGCACTGAGGCTCGCGGCAATACCGCACCAGCTCCGGATTCACCTTAAGCGCCCCGGCATCGACGACCTGTGCATCGGAGACACCAAAATCCATGGCAAGGGCCACCATCTGCTCCGTGATTTCTTCAAGACTCATGGGGTGTGTAAAAGACATCAGGCCTCGCTGCATAAAGATTTTTGATTACCACCCTGTCTCAGCCATCATTAAGGGCAGGGGGGGGGTGTTAAAAGCGTGCTTCGTGGTTTATTAAAAGCGTGCTTGGTTCTTGGTTCTTGGTTCTTCGTGCTTGGTTCGAGGAGTCGCTGCGCTCCATCTATGATAAAAAAGCCGTGCGTGGGTGGCTGACATCGTAAGCCTTCATGGCCCCCAGAGAACTGACAGCTGCCGCAGATCTGGAACCTTACTATTTCAACACGTTGGAACTATGGCACATTACCTAAGCATAGCTGTGAATAGAAGTTATTCCGGTTAAAGTCAACGGCTGAGTTGAATTCTGCCCACTCACAGCTCATGCACTTGCAACGCACGGTGCGTCTCCTTGCACTTCACGCGAATGCGGATGCGAGATACTGAGAGTTCCGACAGCCGTAGAGCATTCGCAAACCCGCTTTCAAGGTGGCGCCACCTTGCCGCCGGAGGCTGTTTTTTCAAGCACTTTGACCATAGAAGGCAGGTTTTTCGGTCTTCTCATCACTCGTCTAACCCATAATTCTTGATCTTCAGATGAAGGGTCTTGCGGTTGATGCCAAGTCGCCTGGCGGTTTCGCTTTTATTGCCACCGGTCTCGTCCAAGGTCGCAAGGATGGCCTCTTTTTCGATGTCAGCAAGGGGTCTTCCGGCCATGGCGGTGTTCGTAAGGGCCTGGGACTGAGAAGAATCCGTCGAAGTCAGGTTCATGGGAAGTTCCCGCTCCGAGATGTACTCGCCGCACATGAGGATCACGGCCCGTTCCAGGGTGTTCTCCAACTCCCGGACGTTGCCCGGCCAGGGGTGTTTAATCAGTCGGTCCATGGCATCGGGGGTGACGCCCTTGACGAGCTTCCGGTTCTTTGTCGCGTATTTGTCGGAAAAATGCTGAACCAGCAGGGGGATATCCCCGTCACGTTTCCGAAGCGGAGGAATGGTGAGGGAGACCACGTTAAGGCGGTAATAAAGATCTTCCCGGAACCGGCCCTCCTTCACCTCGGCCGCCAGGTCCCGGTGAGTGGCGGCGATGATACGCACATCCACGGAGACCACCGATTCCCCCCCCACCCGCTGAAACTCCCGCTCCTGGATCACCCGCAGGAGCTTGGCCTGCATGGCCGCCGAGGTCTCCCCGATCTCGTCGAGAAAGAGGGTGCCTCCGTCCGCCTGCATAAACAGACCTTCACGACGACGGTCGGCCCCGGTAAAAGCGCCCCGTTCATGCCCAAAAAGCTCCGATTCCAGCAGGGTATCGGTCAGGGCTGCGCAGTTCACCACCACCATGGGCTTATGGCTCCGGGCACTCTTCCGATGAATCAGGCGGGCCACCAGCTCCTTGCCCGTCCCACTCTCCCCGGTGATCAGCACGGTGGCCTCCGAAGGGGCGATCATGACCAGCATCTCCCCCAGGGCCTTCATGACCGGGCTGGAGCCGATGATATCATCCAGGGAGGCTTCTCCAAGAGTCGCCCTCAACTGGCGGTTCTCTTCCTTCAACCCCACATGCTCCACAGCCCGATCCAGGGTCAGGCGCAGGAGATCAAAATCCAGGGGTTTCATCAGGTAATCATACGCTCCGGATTTCAGGGCATCCACCGCCGTCTCCACCGAAGAATAGGCGGTCATGATCAAAATCGGAATGGCCGGGTTATAGCCCTTGATCTCCTTTAAGGCGGCGATGCCGTCCATCTCGGCCATGCGCACATCCATCAGCACCGCATCCCAGGACGCCTCTTTCACCTGAGCCACAGCCTGAAGCCCGTCTTCGGCGATCCCTGTCTCATGGCCCCAGCTCTGGAGCAGGGTTTTCAAGGTGATGCGATGACCGCGGTCATCGTCTACAATCAGAACCCGTATCTTTCTATGCATTGAGCCTCCGCCGGCAAGGTGACGCCACCTTGAAAGCTTTTTTACGACGACCCTTTGCCCCCCTTTCCGTGGGACAAAGAGCCGCCGCGTATTAAAAAAAATCGGTCACTACTCAGCTTGTGCCTCCGGCGGCCCTGCCGGGGGCCAAACTTTTGAAAAGTTTGATAAACAGGCCTTAATATATATCTCAAATGTACGTCGAGCCACATGCGGATGTCATTTAACCTGAGAAATCCGACGACGCCTTGACAGCGGGAGAAAGAGCGTCGGCATGCTTTCATGGTGTTTTTGGCTAAGAGGCTTGCCACCCTTACCGCCGGAGTTATTCCTGTCAAACTCAACAGATGAGTTGAATTGTACCCACCTGCAGCTCACGAACTTGCGACGCATTGTTCGCCCCCTTGCACTCCACGCGAATGCAGACGCATTTCAGCCTGGAGTTGCGGCACCCGATGCGCATTCGCAAACCCGCTTTCAAGGTGGCTCACCTTGCCGCCGGAGGCTGTTGTTCCTGAGCTGAATAATTAAAAAAATCGTTCAACTCAGGATAGCCCCTTGTCAGGAAGAAACAGCTCAAAACGAGCCCCCTCACCGGGCTGACTGGCCACCTCGATGGTCCCGCCATGGGCCTCGATAATCTTATGAACGATGGCAAGCCCTAAGCCTGTGCCTTCGGCCTTGGTCGTATAGTAAGGGTCAAAGAGACTCTTCAGGGTCATGGCGTCCATGCCGCACCCGCTGTCTTCCACCCCAAGATGAACTCCCCCGTCTCGGTGGGCCAGACGCACCGTCAGGCGGCCCCCTGCCTGCTGCATGGACTGAAGGGCATTCAAAAATAAATTTAACAGGGACTGTGTCAGTCGGTCGGCGTCCAGTTCCGCCATCACCGGTGTTTCCGGCATCTCCACAGAGAGGACCACTCCAAGGGATTCGGCCTCGGCTTCCACAAGCCGGACCGCACGGGTCACGAGCGCCCCCACGTCATGGCGCGCCACAACCAGCCGGGTGGGGCCGGCGATGGTGAGCAATTCGGTCACGGCCCGGTTTAAACGATCCACCTCATCAATCATCACGCCGGCGGTCTCTCTGGCCTCATGGGATTCATCAAAGAGCCCGCGGAAATAGGTGGCAATGCCTTTGATGGAGCTCAAAGGGTTCCGGATCTCGTGAGCGACCCCGGCGGCCATGTCCCCAATGGCGGCCAGCTTCTCTTTGTGACGAAGCTCATTTTCCAGCCGCTTGACCTCCCGCAGGTCCCTTAAAATCACCACACGCCCCACGCTGCCTCCATCCTCGTGGACAATAGAGGAGGCGCTGAGGCTTAAAGGAATGGTACGTCCTTCAGAGAAACGGCACAGCCGCTCCTCCTCCTGAAGGGTCCCCCCCGCATCCAGCGAAAGGTTCACGGTCTCCATCAGGTCCGGAAGCACCACAGCGGCGGGTTGCCCGCGAACCATGGCTCCTTCAAGACCTGAAATCTCTTCGGCGGCCGCATTCATAAAAGCGATGGCCCCCTCCCGATCCACCACCATCAGCCCCACGGGAAGGGAGGAGACCACCTCCTGGGCTATGGCGCTGGTGTCCCGCAGGCTCTCCCGGGTCAGCCGGTAATTCTGGAACCAGAACAGCGAAACGATGCCGCCCACGCCGAGAAGAAGCAAAAGCCCGGAAATCACCAGCGTGCTGCGTAGATCCCTGTGTCGAATCATTTCATAGGGCGTCCGATCCAGGGCCAGGACAATCAGAGGTTTTTCGATCTCTTCGGGAAAAAGCCGAGGGTTCTCCCCCTCCATCCCGCGCTCTCCCATCCGGTCCCCGCCATGCATCCGGCCCATGTGGTCCCCCGACCGCCCCCGCCGCGCCTCGGCCACCAGGGGACGAAACTCCCGCCACACCAGAAAAATCTGCGCCCCTTCGGCATCCTTGCGTTCAACGGTTCGGAGGCCTTTGCCCTCCTTGGCGCCCTGGGGGAGGGTCACCTTTTGCCCCAGGGCCTCCCGAGCGCTGTGCCCCAAAATCCGCCCGGAAGGGGAAATAATAGCGATAAAGCGAACCCCGGGCTGACGGGCCGACTCCTCCAGAAGATGCTGAAGCTGCCCCCGTCCCCATCGCATCCTCAACATCCCCGCTCGGGTTCCCGCCTCAATGGTCCGGATGAGGGCATCTCCCTTTTCCAGCAGCAGCCGTTCTGCGCTCGCCACCTCCCGGTGGTGATTGCGAACCGCCAGGAGTAACACCACCAGAATCAGGATCACCACCGCCCCGGCGGCCACCCAAAGACCGGAGCGGCTCGTTTTTGACGCTCTATCCAGTGTCAGTTTCATCTTTGTAAAATACCTTTAAACGTCTAAATAAAGCCTCCGGAGGCAAGGGATGCCGCCTTAAAAAGGCAGATGACACGCTTGTAAGTAACACCCCTTTGCAAAATATACGCCACCACCCCCTTTAGACTCTATACACGATTTTAGAGGGGTAACACCTCTATAGAGCCCCCGTCCATGTGGGGCATTTATGGACACACCCCACATGAAGAGACGCCTATTGGGGTATTATACCACAACCCGCGGCGTCCTCCAACGCAGCCTTCTCCCAAAGAATTCTATTACATTCAGTAATTCAAAGCATTTATCATTTTAATTTTAAACTTGGCACGACTCTTGGAATATCCTTTGTCACACGTCGGAATCTCCTCCGACTTCAGGTTTCACATTAAACAACTCAACCCATAACCTTAACGTTATTCAAAAAAGGAGTTTTACCATGAAAAAAGCACTTCTTATTCTCATCGCTCTTGCCATCACAGGCTTTTCGGCCACTCAAGCCCTGGCCGGGCGCGGCCACCACGGCAGCATGGACGGAAACGGCAGAGACTGTACCCAAAACATGACCGATGAACAAATCCAGGCCCGCCAGGCCTTCATGAAGGACACCGCTGATCTGCGCCAGAGCCTCGCCGTAAAAAAAGGGGAATACAGAGCACTCATGGCCGGTGACAACCCTGACCCCACGACAGCAGGCAAGCTTGCCGGTGAAATCGCCGGACTGAAAAACCAACTCCGTGAAAAAGCCGTGGCCGCAGGGGTACCCTTTAGAGGCCGAGGCATGGGACAAGGCATGGGCGACGGCCCCCACCAGAGGCAGGGCAACTGCAACTGGTAAGCCCCCGCCCGAGGCGTGACGGGTGAGACACCCAATCGGCGCGTGGCGCGTTGTCCGATTCGGTTCCTCACCCGGCCCGGCACCCCGATTTCAACCCAGCATCCGTTCAAACAAAGGAGTCCATAATGTGGCACTGCAATTCCTTATTCGGCTTTTCGGGAATGGGAGGCGCTCACCCCTGGGGGTGGATATTTCAACTCCTCTTCTGGGGCGCCCTGATCCTTTTCATCCTCTGGGCCGTCAAGCGAGTCACCCATCCGATGAGCCCCTCTGCACCAATCTATAACGAAGCCGCGTCCATTCTCGACACCCGGTTCGCCCGCGGGGACCTCACGCCTGAAGAATATCGTCAGGCGAAACAGACCCTGACCCACGGTTAAATCTTCCTTTGCCCCCGCAGACAGGCTTCTTCTCCCCCAAGGCCTGTCTCATCCCCCCTTCCTTATTCATGGAGACAACCCATGCCGCCTCAACCCATCATCAATCTTAGCCATTGGACGCCCGCAAAATGCTCCCGATGCCCGTCTACCGCCCGAAGACATATGTGCCGGGAGCCGGGCAAGGGGATCCCACGCCGGAAAAAGCCCCCATGGAAGGCCCCGCCCCCTTTTTGCCCGATCCCCCTAAAAGCCATTTTTGCCAGTCCACCCACCAGGACCCTTCCTTGACCGGGGTGTCATGATACCAATGGCCGTGAGGCACAAAACTCTGGCCCTCACGGGTGGTGGCGATACGATACGATCGCTTCGCATGTCCAGGTTCACTGAGGATCCCAGCGTTGTGCCCTCCGCCCGTTAACACAAAGGTCACGGAACGGGCATCAGACGAGAGATGAAATTTATACACCGAGGTCCAGGGGGAGACATGGTCTTTCTCTGTGGCCACAAGGAAAACGGGCTGATGGATGTCGCTGACCACCACCGGTGTGCCCTTGACCCGAAAGCGCCCCTCAAAGAAATCGTTGTTCAAAAAAAGATCCCGGAGGTACCGGCTGTGCATACGACTCGGCATGCGCGTGGTGTCGGTGTTCCAGGTCATGAGGTCGTTCATGGACGCCTGCTCACCTTTCAGGTATCGGCTCACCCACTTGCTCCAGATCAAATCGTAGGACCGAAGCAGTTGAAAAGCACCCGCCATCTGACCGGCGTCCAGGAACCCCTGAAATCGCATGATGTCCTCAATAAAACGAAGCTGAGAATGACCGATAAAAAGCATCAGGTCCCCCGCCTCGGTGAAGTCGGTCTGAGCGGCGAGCAGGGTCAGGCTTTTCAGTCGATCGTCTCCGTCCCGAGCCATGGCCGCGGCGGCAATGGCCAGAAGGGTTCCCCCAAGGCAATACCCGGCGGCATGAATTTTCTGATCCGGGACCACCTCCCACACCTTCTCCACCGCCTCCATCACCCCCAGCTCAAGATAATCTTCAAGCTCCATCTCCCGGTCCTCGTACCCCGGATTCAACCAGGACACCATAAACACCGTGTGCCCATGGTCCACAAGGTACTTCACCATGGAGTTGTGGGGCGACAAATCAAGGATATAGTACTTCATAATCCAGGCAGGAAGGATCAGCACGGGGTTCTCGAGCACCTCTTTTGTGGCGGGGCTGTACTGAATCAGCTCTATCAGGTGATTCCGATAAATCACCCTGCCCGGAGTGACCGCCAGGTTTTTCCCCACCTCAAACTCCGAGTCCGCCACGGGGAGGGGCACCCCGCAGGACCGCAGACAATCTTCCATCCAAAACGCGGCCCCCCGCACCAGATTTTCTCCCTTCTCTTCGGCGGTCAAACGCAAGAGCTCAGGGTTGGTCAACAGATGGTTGCAAGGCGAAAAAACCTCCAGCATCTGCCTCCCGATAAAAGAGATCAACTCTTTGTTCTGCGGCTTCATGCCGGGAACATCCGTGGCGTAATCCTCCCACCAGCGTTGCCCCTGCTGATAAAGCAGGTGAAAAGTCAAAAAGGGATCCTCCTCCCAGGACGAATCCTCATACCGACACCCGGGCCGTCCATCTCCCGGCACCGGCACCCGGGGACGCGCCCGCTGGGACAAGGCCTCCGTCCCCAGGCCATAAAGCCCGGCACATAAAGCGGCCTGGGTGCCCGGAGAATTGGCCAGGTGCATCAGCCAGTCGTTTAACGCAAGGCCCGTGGCCACAGGAGAGAAATTCATCGTCCACCGCCCCTGCAGGGCATGCCAGAGGCTGTCCAATTCCTGAAAAGCTCGGGTGTCTCGTCGCTCCCGCGTCATGGGATCTCTCCTTTTATTTTATCATGGGAAAAACAGCCACCACGCATTTCGATCCCGAGGGAACCTATGGAAAATGACTATCAGAAGGGCGATCTGTATTTGATCAATCGATTTGAGGAAGGAGGAAACCTGTGGTAGCAGAATCAGTCGGCCTTCATTTTACAATGAAGCGTATTGAAAAACCATGATAGAAACGCCAAGGAGACAAACCGTGAAACGTGGACACCTGATTCTCACAGCCCTGATATTCTGGGCCATTACCCCGATACTCCCCGGTGCGCAGGCCGACCCCTGGAGCACTTTTAAACCCCTCAAAGGGGAACTCGTCATCTCAGGCGGAACCGCTCACATCCCCGTCATGAAAGCCCTGGCCACGAAAATCATGAAAGTATCGCCCGGAATTCGCATCTCCATCGCAGGGGGCGGTTCCGGCCTCGGTATTAAACAGGTGGGGGAAGGCATCGTCACCATCGGCAACTCCGGCCGCGCTCCGAAACCCGAAGAGATCTCCCGATACGGGCTCGTTCTCCATCGCTGGGCCGTGGACGGCGTGGCCGTGGCGGTTCACCCCGAGAACCCGGTCCGTGCTCTCTCCTTTGCTCAGCTGCGGGCGATCTATTCAGGGAGCCTCACCAACTGGAAAGCGCTGGGCGGCCCGGACCGCACCATCAACCTCTACACACGAGACGCCTCCAGCGGAACCCGCTCCGTCTTCTGGAAAAAAGCGCTGGGCAAAGGTGAGATCCATGCCAGCGCCCTCTTCGTCAAATCCAACGGAGCCATGAAAAGCGCTCTGGCCGGCGATCCCTACGGCATCGGCTATCTCTCCGTGGGCCACCTGGACCCCTCCGTGACCGGCCTTGCCATCGAAGGCGTGACGCCGACCCTTGCCAACGTAAAATCTGGCAAATACACCATCGCCCGCGGCCTGTACAGCA
Organism: Desulfoluna sp.; assembly: GCF_030145185.1. Taxonomy (GTDB): domain Bacteria; phylum Desulfobacterota; class Desulfobacteria; order Desulfobacterales; family Desulfolunaceae; genus Desulfoluna. Next base: position 26,913 of record NZ_JAQYWB010000005.1, read on the forward strand.
ACACCAAAGGCGACGCCACAGGCCTTGCCGCTGCATTCCTGGACGCGCTCTACTCCCCCACAGGCCAGGAGCTCATCGCCGCCAAAGGCTTTATTCCGGTGAAGGGGTGATCAAAGCCCGCCGGAGGCCCCACGAATGGATAGGAGAAGGAGCGGCCGCAACGGCCGCTCTGATCACCTTTGCCCTGACCCTTGCCATCTTCGGGTTCATGGGCTGGCTCGCCATGCCCCTGCTTCAAGGGGAGACCCTGACCACCCTGTTCACCTCGGTGTGGCGTCCGGACCGGGGACAATTCGGCATCCTGCCCATGGCCTGGGGCACCCTGGCCGTGGCTCTTCCGGCGACCCTTCTCGCCTTTCCCCTCAGCCTGGGATTCGCCTGCTTTGCCACCCACCTGGCTCCCCGCCGCCTCCGAAAAACACTCAAGGGTCTTGCCGGACTCATGACCGGCATTCCCACCGTGGTCTACGGGTTCTCGGCGGTCTTTCTCCTGGTCCCCCTGATCCGGGAGATGGCGGGACGAGGGTCAGGTTTTTCCATCATCGCGGCTGTTCTGGTGCTTGCCCTGCTCATCAGCCCCACCATGATCCTCATCCTCATCAGCGCCTTTGAAGCCGTCCCCCAGCCCTGGCAACGCTGCTTTGACTCCATGGGTGCCACCCCGGAAGAGACCGTGTGGCATCTCCTCTTCCCCCTGGCGACCCGATCCATGGTCGGTGCCCTTCTCCTGGGGCTGGGCCGTGCCATCGGAGACACCCTCATCGCCTTGATGCTGGCCGGAAATGCCGTCCTTGCCCCCACCGACCCCTTTGGCCCGGCCCGCACCCTCACCAGCCACATCGGCCTGGTGATGGCCGCAGATGTTGAGAGCCTGGAGTTTCGATCGGTCTTTGCCTGCGGGCTTCTCCTCTATCTGCTGATCTTCGTCCTCACCCTTCTGGTCCGGTACCTCACACGGAGGCCTGCGGCATGAAACGATGGAGACGCCTTCTGCTCCATGGCGGAGCCCTCCTGTCCACCTTGGGTCTGCTTTCAGGGGTATTTTTTTTCCTGGGCCACATCGTCCTCAAAGGGATGCCCTCCCTCTCCCTGGCGCTGATCTTCGGGGACACCTCCCCCTTAAAGGCCCTGCTCTTTACGCAACGGGTTTTTAACGGGCTGTTTCCTGCCATCTGCGGGACCCTCTGCCTGGTGCTTCTCTCCGTGGTCCTGGCCCTTCCGGCAGGCATTCTTACCGGCGTCTGGCTGAGCCACTTCGGCAGCGGCAGAGCAAAAGCCCTCCTCTCCCTGTGCATCGACACCCTGGCCGGGGTGCCCTCCATTGTGGTGGGACTCTTCGGCTTCTCCTTTGCCATCCTCCTTCATAAGATCAGCCACGGGACGGTGGGGCCCAGCCTCGGCATCGCAGCCCTCACCCTCTCCGTGCTGGTTCTGCCCGGTATCGTCCGGAATACCCAGCTCGCCCTGGCCGCCATCCCCCGCGAAACCCATCTCGCCGTTTCAGCCATGGGGGCCACCCCGGTCCAGGCCATTGTCCGGGTCTACCTGCCCATGGCCTCTCCCGGAATCTTTCGGGGAGCGATTCTGGCCATGGGGCGATGTGCTGAAGATACCGCCGCCATCATGCTGACCGGCGTGGTCGCCACAGCCGGGGCCCCTTACGCCCTCTTCGGTAGATTTGAAGCCCTCCCCTTCGCGATCTTCACCATCGCCTCGGAATACAGCGGCCCGGAGGAGCTGGCCCAAGGCTACGGAGCCTCGCTCATCCTTCTACTGCTCTGCGCCCTGCTCTTTGGCCTCTCAGCGCTCATTGCCTCACGTTTTCATCCTGACACGCCATAAACGGACCTTATACATACCCCATGAAACTCACATTTAACGACCTCAGCTTTCGCTACAAGACCCACACCATCCTCCAGGCCGTCAGCCTGGAGGTACCGAAAGGCTCCCTGACCGCCATCACCGGCCCCTCGGGCGAAGGCAAATCGACCCTGCTTTCCATCGTGAACCACCTCTGGAGACCAGATGAGGGAGCCCGGGTCTCGGGCGACGCCATGGCCCGCTTTGACTCCGGGGTCATCAATCTTCTCTCCCCGCACCTCGATCTCCCCTCCCTGAGACGCAAGGCGGCCATGGTCTTCCAGAACCCGGTACCCCTGCCCTTCTCCATTTTCAAAAATGTCGCCCTTCCCCTCGCCTTTGCCGGGATCCGCAAAAAAGAGGAGGTCCACCGACGGGTGGAGCGCGCCCTCATTCGATCCGGCCTCTGGAACGAAGTCAAAGATCGTCTGCACGACCGAGCCGCCCTGCTTTCCGGTGGCCAGCAGCAACGCCTCGCCCTGGCCCGGGCTCTGGTCACCGATCCTGAAATTCTGCTTCTGGACGAGCCCACCTCCTCCCTGGATGCCACAAGCCGGGAACATATCGAAGCCCAGCTGCTCACACTCAAGACTCACTGTACCCTGCTCCTTGTCTCCCACTCAGAGGCCCAGGTGGAGAGGCTCTCTGATCGAATCTATCAATTAAAAGCGGGGAACCTGAAACGAATGCGGTGAGACATCGCTCACCCGAGAGTCCACAATGACAGCTGGCGAAGACCCTACGACCGGATCATCATCTGCCTTGAAAATGTCTCCCCGACTGGTATAATAGCCAGACGTTCCATCACATTGATTCCATGGGCAATCAGGTTGACTGTCCATCCGCCCGCCCCCTGTCTGATGCGACAACTTGCGAAACCATTCCGGGAGCCCGGTACCTCTCATCACGTGATCTGACTGAAAGGAGACGCCCGATGTTAGCCGTGGGTCTGCAGGGAAGCCCGAGAAAAGGGGGCAACAACAGCCACACCTTGGGGCTTTTTCTTAAGCGCCTCGAATCCAAGGGATTTCAAACCGTCACCTTGCCTATTCCCCAGCTGAAATTCGCCTTCTGCATCGGCTGCGGGTCCTGTGAAAAAAACGGGTGGTGCATCTTTGACGACGACTACGCTTTAAAAATAGCCCCCATGCTCCGCCGGGCAGAGATCATTGTCATGGCCTCGCCCGTCTACTTCTACGGCCCGTCAGGGCAGCTCAAGGCGGCCATGGACCGTGGACAGATGCTCTGGTCCCGGAAATACCGTCTCAAGCTCAACGATCCTTCAAAAAAAAGACGACGGGGGTACATTCTCTCTTCTGCGGCCACCTATGGTGACGACCTTTTCACCGCCTTTGTCCTGAACGCCCGCTACTTCTTCGATGCCATTGACGCGTCGTATGTCGGGGCACTCACCTTTCGCGGGGCGGAAAGCAAAAACGCGCTGGCCCACCGCAAAGACACCGAAAGCCGGGTGTACGCCGCCGCAGACCTGGCCGTTGGCCCCCTGGCACCGCCCAAACGACGACTGCTTTTTGTCTGTCGGGATGGAGCCATCAAGAGTCGCATCGCCTGGGCCATGGCCACGTCGAGCTCACCGCCCTCCACCTGGATCCGTCACGCAGGCACCGAACCGGAAGCGCACCTCAAAACCCGTTGTGACACGTGGATGGAACGAAAAAAAACCGACATCCGATACATTCCCGTCTGTGAACTCCATGAAAGTCTGGACACGTTTTCACCGAATCTGGTAGTGGATATGGATGGGTCGTTACAAAATAACCCGAAGATAACCGCCGACATCACATGGGATCTGCCCCTTGCCCCCCCCAACAACGAGGACGAAGCTCAATCCCTGATCCGTCAGGTGGAATACAGAGTAAAAAAACTCATGGCCTCCCTGTAAAAGGGGTGTCTCACCACGATCTGAGACAACCCCTCCCGCTCAGAGGCATCTGAGACAGCTTTTTTATAGAAACACCGAAGCAGCCGCTCACCCCCTGGATGGGATCGTCTTTTAGTTCAAGTTCTTAGCGTATTTCATCCAGAGTTGGCACGCAAGATGCTGACACATACCCACACAGAGTCTGTCACTGTGTTTCCCTGCCGTTGCCGGGCAGGAATCACGCACCGACGCCTCGGCGCCCAACCTACGGAACGGAAACTTCATGCAACGATACCTGATCATCGGAAGCGGCATCGCCGGGATTACCGCAGCGGAAACGATTCGAGAGCACGACCCGGCAGGCAGTATTACACTGGTCACCCAGGAAGAGACCCCCTTTTACAACCGCATTCGCCTCTGCGATTTCATCGCCGGTGATTTGCCCCCGTCGAGCCTTCCCGGTGTCGAGCCACAGTGGTATGAGGAGAAGAAGGTCACCCTCAAGCTCTCCACACAAATAAAATCCATCGATACCCACCGCGGCATCGCCGTCACAGAGACAGGAGAGAGCCTGAACTGGGACAAGGTGCTCCTCGCCACGGGAGGTCACCCCTACCTCCCCGACATCCAGCAGATCCAGAAAAAAGGGGTCTTCACCCTGCGCACTCTGGCAGATGCACAGCGCATCCTGGCCCGCGCCCCAGAGGTCCAGAATGTGGTGATCATCGGCGGCGGCCTCCTCGGGCTGGAGGCAGGACACGCCTTTATCAAACGCGGAAAGAAGGTCACTGTCCTGGAATACGCCCACCGCATTCTTCCCCGTCAACTGGACGCCCAGGGCGCCGAGCTGCTCATGGAAAAAATGGTCAAGATGGGCATCGGCTTCCACACCGGCGTGGTGGCCAAAGAGATGACTGGCGAGGAACACGTCACCGGGGTCATCGTCTCTTCCGGCTCCGTGATCCCGGCGGATCTCGTTCTGGTCTCCGCAGGAATCCGGCCTAATACCGGCCTGGCTCAGGCCGCGGGCATTTCATCCGCCAAGGGCATCCCCGTCAACGCAAACATGGAAACCCAAACCCCCGGCATCTTTGCGGCTGGAGACTGCGCCACCTTCAACGGGGCCATCCACGGCATCTGGGCCACCGGCATGGAGCAGGGACGCATCGCCGGGCTCAACATGAGCGGCCACCCCACCGCCTACCAGGAGCCCGCCTTCTCCACCATGCTCAAGGTGACAGGTGTCTACCTGGGTTCCGTGGGAGAGGTGGACGCCGAAGGGACCCGAGAAAGCGTCGTCCAAAACAACGATCAGGTCTACAAAAAAATTGTATTCCATGACGGACGCCTGGTGGGCTGCCAGATGGTAGGAAATATTCATCATTTTAATGAAATGCAACAACATATCTTCAATGCGCAGCCGTTGAGTCCTTCTGAACGCAACGACGTGGAACGAGAACTGAGTAATGAGAAGGGAGTGGATTCAAAAATGAAAAAGTTTGTCTGTACGGTATGCGGTTATGTCCATGAAGGCAGTGCCCCCCCTGAAAAGTGCCCCCAGTGTGGTGCCCCGGCCGAAAAATTTAAAGAAGTCACAGAAGAAAAACCCGCCACCCAATGGATCTGTACCGTCTGTGGGTATGTCCACGAGGGGGACACGCCCCCGGAAAAATGTCCTCAGTGCGGCGCCCCGGAAGAAAAATTCAAACCCCAGGGCAGCGGGACACAGGCCTGGGCGGATGAACATGTCATCGGGGTCGCCGAAGGGGTGGACCCGGAGATCCTGGAGGGCCTTCGCGCCAACTTTACCGGCGAATGCACCGAAGTGGGCATGTACCTCGCCATGAGCCGCCAGGCGGACCGTGAAGGCTTTCCGGAAGTGGCCGAAGCCTACAAACGCATCGCCTTTGAAGAGGCGGAGCATGCCGCTAAATTCGCAGAACTCTTAGGCGAAGTGGTCACAGCGGACACAAAAACCAACTTGCAGAGGCGCGTAGAAGCCGAACACGGGGCCTGCCAGGGGAAAAAAGACCTCGCCACCCGTGCCAAGCAACTGAACCTGGACGCCATCCATGACACCGTTCACGAAATGTGCAAAGACGAAGCCCGACACGGCCAGGCCTTTACCGGGCTGTTGAAACGATATTTCAACAAATAGAGCGAAAAAATAAACGCGACACATCAACCAAATGAGGTGATCTGATGAAAAAGTATGAATGCACGGTCTGCGGTTACGTCTACGACCCCGAAGAGGGCGATTCTGAAAACGGCATCGAGGCCGGAACGGCCTTTGCCGATCTGCCAGAAGACTGGGTCTGCCCCGTCTGCGGCGTGGGTAAAAGCGAGTTTGAAGAAGCGTAGAAAAATCAAACCCCGGAAGACGTCTTTCCGGGGTCATTCTCATTGAAGGAATGGGACAACCCGGAGTTCTCTCGGCTGCACGCCGGGAATCCGGGCTCTCTCCCAGGGTATAAAAAGGAATCACAGGCTGACATGAGACCACTTAAAATCGCCGAAGGCATCTACGACGTGGGTGTCAAGGATTGGAACATCAGAGATTTTCACGGATACGCCACCCACAGGGGCACCAGCTATAATGCTTTCCTCATCGTTGATGACGACAAGGTGGTGCTCATCGACACGGTGAAGGAACCCTTCACCCAGGAGCTCCTGGAGAATATCCGCAAGGTCATCGATCCCAAAAAAATCGATTGTATCATCAGCAACCATTCTGAAATGGACCACTCCGGGGCCCTTCCCCGGGTGCTTCACCTCATCGGAGAAGAGAAACCGGTCTACTGCTCCAAAATGGGGGAAAAAGCCCTTACCGCACATTTTAACGACAAAAAAATAAACACCCAGGTGGTCAAGCCAGGCTCTGAGATGAAGCTGGGGAAATACACCCTCAGCTTCATCGAGACCCGCATGCTCCACTGGCCGGACAGCATGTTCACCTACATCAAGGAGGCGGGCATCCTCTTCTCCAGCGATGCCTTTGGCCAGCACTACGCCTCCCACGAAAACTTCGACGACGAAATGGGAGAAGGGCTCTTCGACCATGCCAAAACGTACTTCGCCAACATCCTTTTGCCCTTCGCCCCCCGCGTGGAGAAACTCCTGGAATCAATCCAGGACATGGGGCTGACCCTCAATATGATCTGCCCGGATCACGGCATCCTCTGGCGCAAGCATCCGGAAAAAATCATCGCGCGCTACGGCGCATGGGCTCGCCAGGAAAACCGGGAAAAGGTGATCGTCATCTACGACACCATGTGGAATTCCACGGAAAAGATGGCCAAAGAGATCGTGGACGGCGCCCGTTCAACAGGCGTTGAGGTCATCCCCATGAAGGTCCGCAACTGGGACCGAAGCGATATCATCACTGAGCTCATGGACGCCAGAGCCCTCGTGGTAGGCTCGCCGACCCTCAACAACGAGATCTTTCCCACCCTCTGCGACGTCCTCACCTACATAAAAGGCTTAAAACCCCGCGGAAAATTAGGAGCAGCCTTCGGCTCCTACGGATGGAGCGGCGAAGCCGTCAAACTCCTCAACAAAGAGCTCGACGCCATGGCCTTCGAACGCATTGACGAGGGCCTTCGAACCCTCTACGTGCCCGACAAGGAGTCTCTTAAAGCAAGCTTCGACTACGGCGTCCGCATCGGCGAAGCCGTCAAAGCCAAAAGCTCAGCACAAGAATAAAAAAAGTAACGATTCAGCTTATGCCTCCGGCGGCCCCTGCCGGGGGCTATACTTCAACAACATGCCGATTCATAACCGAAACATTATTGCGGAGCTTTTTTCAAAAAGTGACCCGCCGGAGGCCAGATACCATGACCGCTCAACCGACTTCTTTTGCTCTCTTCGCTTATCGCCAGGAACCCGGCTGCTTCATCCACGTGCTCCTGAACGGACTGGACCTCCATGCGAAAGGCCACCCTGTTAAGATCGTGATAGAGGGACCGGCCACCACCCTCCTGCCTGAGATCGAATCTCTTGACGCCCCCTTGCCGGCCCTTTTCAAAAAAGTCACCGAGCAGGGGCTCATCGACGGCTACTGCCTCGCCTGCGCCACCAAACTTGGCGTGGGAGAGGGGGCGAAAGCCTCGGGCCTGACTCCCCTCTCCGACATGAGCGGCCACCCGTCCATCGCCCACTATATCGAACAGGGGTATACGGTGATTAATTTCTGAGGGGTCACGGTTCCATTGTGATTCAAAAAAGCCTCCGGCGACCCTGCCGGGGGCCAAACGTTTAAAAAGTTTGATAAACAGATCTTGATGATTGCGATGGCCAATCATGAAAATCCGTAGAATTAATTCCCTTGTGGCGTACTGTGTGTTTCCCGAATGCGGACGCGAGGTACTGAGAGTTCCGACAGCCGTCGAGCATTCGCAAACCCGCTTTCAAGGTGGCACCACCTTGCCGCCGGAGGCTCGCCTTTGTACTTTTTATATAAAACGCGCCCTCGCATCGCCCTTTAGGAGGCCCCATGAAAGACATTAAAATATCCGGCGGACGGGAAATAAAACGCACCCTTCGTCCCCTCCTTCTGGAAGGCACGCCCCAAAGCGTCGAAGCAGAACTCCTCTCCTACCCCTTAAGGCGAATGGTGAGCCCCCTCATTGGTTTTTTCTGTGATCGTGAGGAAATAATCCGGTGGCGGGCCGTGACCGCCCTGGGAATAGTCACTCATGCCCTGGCCCAGGAGAAAATGGAAGAGGCACGCGTCGTCATACGCCGCCTCATGTGGACCTTAAATGATGAATCTGGAGGGATCGGCTGGGGCGCGCCGGAGGCGATGGGAGAGATCTCGGCCGTCAACAGCCGGCTTGCAGAAGAATACCACCGAATCCTCTGCTCCTACGTCAACGCGGAAGGAAACTTTCTGGAACATGAGATCCTTCAACGCGGCGCCCTCTGGGGCCTCTGCCGCCTGGCGGAGGTCGCCCCTGAAAAAGTGACGAACGCCTTGCCTGACGTCCGCCCCCACCTCACCTCGAAAGACCCTGTCAAGCAGGGCCTTGCCCTGCTCTTTGCCACCCGCACCCATGACAGGGAGTCCCTTCCCTATGCCGAGCCCCTCGTCGACGCCCCTGCCCCCTTCACCCTCTACGCCGGCTGGGATCTCATCCCCACCACCGTGGGAGACCAGGCCCGAGCCCTGATCAAAAAAGCTTAAGGACAAAAAAGCATAGGCCTCCGGCGGCAAGGTGGTGCCACCTTGAAAGCGGGGTTGCGAATGCGCATCGGGAGGCGCCTTTTGAGACTGAAATGCGTCCGCATTCGCCCGACGTCTGACGGTCAGCAACCTGCGTCGCACATGCGTGAGTCGACGGCTTTTCACTGGCGAATCATGGGTTGACATTAACCGGAATAACTCCGGGGGCTAACTTTTGCCATTTTTTATGAGTTGGGTTTAACAAACAGACCTTAAAAATTGTTCTCGATTACATTTCAGCCTAAGAGCAGATGTGATTTGACCTGACAAGTCCGCCTGCGCCCATGTCTGTGCGTCACCATTCGACTTAGCCCGGATATTTCATGAGAAAACAATCAGGGCTAAGGAATAATTTGTAATTACAGTTCTTTGCAGTAATATTTTCAGTCGTTTCAAAAATGTAAAATGTAATCCACGGTATTCTGTTTGATTTTCTCACCCTTCGGGCGAGCCGGGTGCACTCATCTGCCGCGTTATCAGAGCTTTGAGGTAAACCACTACATCTTCAGCTCTGATGCCTTGCATATGAGCGTACCCAACTCGTGAAATATCCGGGTTAGGTCAATGGACTACGGCGCGACAAACGAAGGGCTGGGAGCATTCGCGAACCTGGGTGCATGGGGTGGCGACGCCACGGTGGCAAAAACCACATAAAAAACAGATTTGCAAACGCGATGCAACAATGCCATGGGGTGGCAATGGATAAAAAAAGGCGGTGTGTGAGGGGATCGGACGGAAAAACCGGGATGGCTCTGGTCTCTTGCTGCAGATAACGGGCACACGGCCTCCTGTCCTGCCATGCAAAAAGGCCGGCAACAGATGCCCCTATTTATCATATAGAGGGCATCCATGGGCCCCCGGCAGGGCTGCCGGAGGCTTTTTTCCTATGAAGCGAAGGAGCGCTTGAAGAGCTCTTCGATGGCGGCTTTGCCCTGATCGGAGAGGTTCCGAGTTCCGGTGCCGCAAAAGGTCGTCTGAGTAATCACGGGAGTGTCCAGGGCCCAGCGGTTCTCTTTCCAAGTGTACCACTGGCTCTTCTCCTGATCGAAAACGCTCACGGGGCGGTTGAAGAATTTGCCGAGCTCTACCGCCCAGCCGGTCCCGCCTTTGACGGTGTTATCATCCTGAATCCATCCGATGGCAAAAACCTGGCACCCCTTGTTCACCATATGAAAAAGCACCTGAAACACCTTGCGGATCTTATCGGCCTGGGCATAGCGTCGTCCCATGCGGGCAGAGACGATCTCCATGCTGACATCGCCCTTTCTAAGCGTCTCTTCCGAAAGAATTTCTAGGTTCATCTCACGCGAAAGGGTCTGGCCTTCAAAGGCATAGGTGGTCTCAACAATTCCGTACTTCTCTGCCTGCTCGCCAAATGCTGCCTCAGCGCCTTTCAGGCCGCCGCTGAAAAAATGTTTTTTTACCTGGGTCATCGTCTTGAGTTTCCTTTTGTATAAACTGTTGCTGTTCGCATCATGACAGGTCTGCCCCTTTTCGCTGCATCTCTCCCGGCATACACAAAACACCCCATGGTTCAGCCATGAGGATCCCTCAAGAGTCGATGCCCCCTTCGTCGTCAGGTTCCCAAGCAGAGAGAGGCTCACGCACTGACATTTAAACGTAAGCATACACCCTGCTCGTTGCTTCTTCCAGAGCCGTCAAACAGAACGTACTTTACATGGTATGGCAAAGATGTCGGTCTGTATTGGATGGATGAAAAGATACATGAAGAGATACCGAAGGAACAAACGAGCGGGATAGTTATACCAATAATGCAGAAAAAGCAACACCTTTTAGCGGAGGAAGGAAGGAAACGCACATTATTCAAACCGCCTTGAGTCCCAAGGCTTTTGAAGTAAAAGAGACGATCAGAAGAGGCCACCAGCGCCACCACAGGAGCCTCACCATAAAAAAATCTGGTCGAAACATCTCTGCTCGACCGGAGTGACCCATCCAAAATAAACCCGCTGAAATCAAATCATATTTCCATAAAAGGCCCATCTCACACCTGCAGCAGGGATCCTCTCGGCCCTTGGCCCATCCTCTTTCTCAACCCATAGAGCCCCAAAGCGATAGCTGACACCACTAATTTTAAGAAAAATAACCCGGATTCTTTCCTTAATAAGTGTAGCCGATGACATTGGGGTCGTTGGAATAGATCTTCTGAAGGGAAGCCGGATATTGGTGTGTCTCCGGTGACGGTGCCTTCCCGTTCCACCACCGGTAGAGGGACTCGTTGATCGCTTCCCCCTTGTACTGAAAGGAGCTGGCGATGCGTTCATTGTAGCCGCCCACAAGCTGGTACCCGAAATGGGGGCTGTTGCGATCCAATCCGATTCGAATAAAAAAACCGGCGTGCTGGTTGTTACTCAAGGGGTTATCCGGGACAGCATCAATCCAGGCCTTGCCCTCGGGCTGTTTATAGTTTCGCGACAGGTTAAACTGATCCACCAGACTCATCATGGTGTCCCGTTGATAAAAGACAGGAAGAGGGGTAGAGTTGAACTCGGCCCCCAGATCCGAGCCGGTAATACCGTTCCCATCGCCACCTGCCTGGAGGCATACCTGGCGTGCCTGGTGAGGCAACTTGGGACTGTAAATTCCGGTGGCCCGTTTGTAATCAAAGGAGAGATCCCCCTGGAGATCATTGGTCCCCACAATAATGTCGGTAAGCTTCCGATCGACCGAATCGATGTTGTCATATTTAAGCCGAATCACCAGCCCGTTGATACGCACCGGTTCATCCGGATTCTGCCCCATGCGCAGGTTGTCCACAGCAAAATCCCAATCCAGGTAGTTGCGGTTTCGGTACGTCCCGCTGGAGAAAAGCACCAGCTGATTATTATCCCCTTGAGCCCCATCCACCCATTTGCCACCAATTTTGTTCTTGTATTTATACATATAATTGTCGTCATCCACCCAGGGGACATAGACGGTTTGCTTGATCAAGCTATCTTCGCCGTCCCCACGATAGAGAGTATACTCTGTGGCAAGCTGCCAGGGTGAGTAGATCATGTTGCCGCCGGAGTCTTTGCCCATCTCCACACGGAACCGTTTCGAGCCCCACTTATCAGGCTGTTCATCCACACTGGGTATATTCCCTGAAAACGTCCCCCCTGGGATATCTGAGTCTTCCCAGTCTACGCGAGGATCCCCATCCTTAAAATCCCATTTTTTCAAAGGTCCGAGCAATACCAGGCTTGGGTAATCTCCCGGGTTCAAGGCCTTACGAGTGGTCAATTCGGCCGGGGATTTGTAATAATACCCCAAACGCACCTTATCCGTCTCCTGATAGACCTCCATGTAAGCGTCCATAAAAATGCGCACCGTATCGTTCTCCATGCTGACGGAGATAGGGCTGGTTTGTGCCGTAATATCAGATAAAGCGCCATCGTTCATGGGGATCACCGAGCCCTCTGCCATGCTCATAAAACAAACCGCCCAGCAAAACAGAGCACCGGCCCACATCGCGCTAAAGACCTTAGATGTCATCATAAATAATTTAGTGATAAACCCCATGGGTTCTCTCCTCTGAGATGTCAAGTGTCTCACACACATCACCTATCATCAGTGGTCTGGAATCCAGCGGGCGCTGGCCCCGGGATAATCAGGCTCATAAAGATGCCAGAAATCATACGTCACCCCGCCCACACTTTTCGATATATCGTAGAGGTCCCACCTTCCTCCTGTGGGGTTTAAATTAGGTGTGGTGGAGGGCTTGTTTAAGCTGGTATTTCCCAGCTTACTTAAGAAATCCAGTTGGCCACGCCCGATGGGGTCCCAGTCGGGCTGCCCCCAAGACGGAAGCCCATTTGAGTTCATCTCATCTGGAAGTATTCCCGCGTCATAGACATAGTTATGACGCGTTCCGTCCGAATGCATATTTTGCTCGGTGATAAGGTACTGCTCGGCTCGACCCGGAATTTCAATATAGGTTTTCTTGGCCCGCATGCCGTCGAGGATGACGCTTCCCATGGAGGGGCCAAAGTCTTTATATGGCCCCTCATCCGGAGCGGAGAGATACCCCTGAATCTCTTCCACCCGTACCGATCCGTGCCGGGGCCAGTTGATGGCCACATAACTGCGATCGTCATAATAATCGACCAACTCGCCGGCCCCTGCGTCGTAACGCTGATAGGTTCGCCCTGTTTTCACCTGAATCGTCATGGGCCGTTCTTCGATGGCGATGGCGTTGGCCCTGCCCTGATCGCGAAGCTGATAGTCATCCTCCAGCTTATAGAGCCCCCCCACCTCACCAAAATGACGTGCCGTTATCGTGTCATTATCAGTGCTCTGACCATGCTCAAAGGGCATCTTCTTCCCCCCCACAAGATCGTAAAAGCCAACCTGATTGATGTTCCCATTCATCATGTAACCGTCGTACATATTGTAATAATCCGGCCCGCCCTCATACGGAGTCTTGATAAGACTCGGGTTGATGGGGGTATCCTTGGGATCCCATTGCGTCCCGTAATACCCGTCAGGGTCGTAGGTGCTCCCCAGGTACTGGGCGGGGGCATCACTTTTAAAGTAATCCTTGGACATGTCCCCCCACTTTCCGTAGAGGTTATGGACATCCTGGTTGAAGCTCTCCCGCAAATGAACACCCTTGACCAGGGCGTTGACCGTCCCATCGAGGGCCGTTAGCTTGATTTCATCAATTGAGGATTTGCTGCGGATCTCAAGGGCGATCCCCTCCCCTGTGACATAGTTCGGGATTTCTCCTGGAGGATAGAAGCCTGTATCAAATCCTGGAATATCACCCAGGGGGTAAATCGTCACCCGCTGGCCAAAGGTTTTCATGCCTGTTATGGAAAGGGTTCCGCTGTCGACCTCAAAGGCATCCTGCGTGAATCCATTCGAACCTGGAATCCGATATTCGCTTGCTGAAAAAGAGAGCCCCATGGAGCTGTCCTGCGACATAAAAACATCGGTGCCGTTGCCCATGTTCAGGATCACGGCATGGACACCCCGTGACTCAGCATCGGTCTTATAATCAGAGGCCTTGACAAGGGTGTAATCCTTCCTTCGGTGGTCATACACATCATTTAAGCCAGTAATCAAAAAATCTGAGACCCTCACCTTGGCCGTATCCTTGACGAACCAATCTCTCTGGGGTGCCTCGTAAGCGCCCACCTCGATGGAAAGGTTCCCGTTGACTGTTCGCTCACCCGTAATATCTGCAAAAGAAATAAACTCGGTTTGTTCATCGACCTCTTTCGTGGGGTCATAATCCGGGAAAAAAGTGGACGTTCCTCCCGACCGTTGAATGGTCAGATTTTCAAAGCCAATATTCACACCTGTCCCGGCCTCAACCCCCCCCAACTCCCATTCTTTCATGGGTTCAGGGGTTGCCAGGGCCACTGACGCAAAAAAAGCGCTTAAAAAAAATACATGGGCAATAGATTGCCGGAAAACCAAGGCCGAAAAAGCCATGTCGTCCTCCCTGACTGATACAGATAACTGAAACGGTCACTGACCCTTCAACGGATAAAGAATGATGTCACGTAGAGCACCCTTCGATTTTATTCACATACCTTGTTACGCGTACCGAACATTGTTACCATTTTGGCGCATATATTTCAACCCTTTTAAGGGAACACTCATCGTCACTTAAAAAGGAACTTACGGAATATGTCGTCGGCCCCCTCTCACTTGACTCGCTGTTTATTTATAAAAATATAACATCGGAAAACAGCACCAACCTACCATAATAAAACACAATATAGCCAACCACTATCCCTTATCTGCGTCTCCCTATATCCGAAACAAACGACTGCGATGCCCCGAGGCGGGGTGAATATCACAGGATAAAAGGATACCGGCTTAACCCGTAAGGTGAAGAGTCCGTTCATCTCAATATTGAGGGATATCTCGAGCAAATTGAAGGGAAGTGGAGTACGTATAAGCCATGCTAAAAGAGATTTTACAGTTTTCCAAGCGCTAAATGTCGTGGGGCCAACCACCTGATTCTTTGACATGCTCTCAGGCGAAGGAATGTTACTGCTCAGGTGAAAATCATCCAGAATTCTGGCGCTGCTTCCGGGGGGACCTCACTTTTTTCATCCACGTGTCCAGAGGGTCCGTATGCCAGCCAGCGCCATCCCCAGCGTTAAAACCAGTTCACCTGCAGCTCAGGCGCTTGCAACGCAAGACGCAACACCTATAGCGTTTACGCGAATTCGGACGCTTTTCAGCCCGGAGCAACGCCCCCCGATGCGCATTCGCAAACCCGCTTTCAAGGTGGCGCCACCTTGCCGCCGGAGGCTGTTTTTTCTATGAGCCCAAGTTGAAAAGCGCGTCGGAAAATTTTTGCAGGTCGTCTTCGGTGTGATGGGCGGTGAGGCTGAGGCGGATGATGGCCTGGCCCATAGGGACGGTGGGAAATCGAGCGGTAAAGGCGAAATAGCCCTGTTCAAAGAGCTTTGTAACGAGATCATGGGCGCGCTCTTCGTTTCCAATCTGAACGGCGAGGATGTGGGCTTCGCCGCAGACGGTGAATCCGCGATCGGTGAGGAGCTGGGTCAGATACCGGCTGAGGTGGGCGAGATGCGCCCTCTTGTCATTGGCCTGTTCCACTTCCGAGAGGACGGCCAGGGCGGTGATGGCGTGGGCTTCGGGGAGAGCTGTGGTGTAGATAAGGGGGGAGGCGAAATTAAAAAGGTACTCCCGGTAGAGGGAGGGGAGAAGTACAAAAGCGCCGAAGAGGCCCATGGCTTTGCCGAAGGTGCCCAGGGCCACATCGGCAACATTGCGGGCGATGCCGCGGCCTCCGGTGCCCAGGGCGCCATAGGCGTGGGCTTCATCCACCACCGTTAAAAAACCGTACTTTTTTTTAAGTTCAGCAAGGGCGGCCAGGGGCGGTGTGTCGCCATCCATGCTGAAGAGGGATTCGGTCACCACCACGGAATTACCGGGGGCACTTTTCAGCCTTTTTTCCAGGTGGCTCATGCTGTTGTGGCGAAAGCCTTTAAAGGGCGCAGAGCCCAACTGCATGCCCTTGACGGTGCTGGCGTGAACGTGCTTGTCAAAGAAAAGGCTCTCGTCCGGCCCGAAGAGGGTGGAGAGGATGGCAAGGTTGGCCTGGTACCCCGAAGGAAAGAAGATCGCCTCTTCATAGCCAAAATAGGCGGCATAGGCTTTTTCTGCCTCACGGATCACGGAGGCGTTGCCCGAAACGAGCCGGGAAGACGACGAGGAGGTGCCGTAGCGCAGGAAGGCGTCGGCCGCTTTTTTACGAAGGGTCTCGGAGCGGCCCAGGGCGAGGTAATCGTTCGAAGCAAAGTTGATCAGGGTTCGCCCATCAACCGTCACCGTGCGGCTATCCCCTTCTTCCACCACCGGAGGATTCCGGTAGAGCCCCTTCTCCTTCTGGAGTGCCAGCTTCTGTCTCAATCGTTTTTCAAACATGCAAAAATCTCCTGGTAATGGGGAGTAAGGCGCGCGGCCTCAAATCGGTCGTCAAAGGGGGTGGTTCCGATAAGCAGGGAGGCGGTGAGTGTCTCACCGGAAAGCTCAGCGGTAACCGTATACGCCCAGGCATCGGAGGCTGACCCGGTGAGGGTGGCGGTCATGGTAACACCCCCCGTCACAGGCGACGCAGGAAAGGGGTATCGGGCCACCTTCATCAGAAAGGCCTGACGGCTGAAACCGGTCAGAAACCGCACATGATAGGCGGCACACTGAGCCATGGATTCCAGGAGCTCATGGGGGCGTCCGCCCAACGCCACGGATTCGGCGGTCATAAACCCATCGCCAACGGCTGAAATACAGGAAAGCTTCAAAAATGGGGTCTCAAGCATATGTTTCACTATGGCCTTCTCTGATCAAATACATAAAAACGCCTCCGGCGGCCCTGCCGGGGGCTAAACTTTTAAAAAGTTTAACAAACAGATTTTAAAAACAATGTCGGCTGGCCCAACGCTGCCCACATGCCTGATTGACCACAGCCTTTCCTCCACAGCTCATGCACTTGCGACGTACTATGCGTCTCCTTGCACTTCACGCGAATGCGGACGCTTTTCAGCCCGGAATGACGACTCCCGATGCGCATTCGCAAACCCGCTTTCGAGGTGGCACACCTCGCCGCCGGAGGCATTTTTTTTTAGGGTGTCGAGGTGTCCCCACCTCGCCAACGGCGCACCACCAGGGCGCTGTTCTGGCCTCCGAAGCCGAAATTTTCAAAAAGAAGGGTCGAGATCCCTTCGGCGCCTCGACCGCTGACCACAAAATCGAGGGTCGGGTCCAGGGGGGCCTTGAGGTGAGGGTTGGCAGGCAACACACCCTGGGTTAAGGCGGCCAGCGTCACGGCCAGCTCCACGGCCCCGCAGGCCGAAGCCAGATGCCCCAGCCATGCCTTGAGGGAGAAAATAGCTGGCCGATGACCGCCGAAGACCCGCCCAAAGAGCGCAGCCTCCATCTGATCGTTAAGGAGTGTGCCTGTTCCGTGGGCCGAGACGGCATCCACCTCCGAGGGCAACATAAAGGCTTCGTCAAGAGCCAGCCGCACCGCCTTTTCCGCCCAGGTTCCTGAAGGGTCCGGGGCGGTCATGTTGTACCCGTCCAGGGACGAACCAAAGCCAAGAATTTCTGCGTAAATCTCGGCGCCGCGCCGCTTGGCATGCTCAAGCTCCTCCAAGAGAAGAAAAGCGCCCCCCTCTCCGGGCAAAAAGCCCTGGCGCTTCGCATCAAAGGGGGCATACACGCCGGAAGGGTCCCCCTCGCTCCGATGCAGGGCCCGGGCCATCCCGTACGCAAGGAGCCCCCCCCGGTTGATCCGAGAGTCTCCGCCCCCGGCCAGAGCCGTGTCGAGATACCCGTCCCGCACCTTTCGAAATCCCTCGCCAAGGGCTGTCAGCGAGGCGGCACAAGCGCTGCCGCAGGTGTAATTCTCGCCATGAATGCCAGTGAGCCGAGAAATGGCCGAAGCGGCGGTGTTGGGAAGAAACCGCAGCATCCACAAGGCCGAAAGCCCCGCCTCGGAAATCTCACCCCCCTGGATGTTCGAAAACTCTTCCCCGACATCGAGGTTGGGGCCGCTGCCACAGAAAAGTCCGGTATCGGCCCTCTCCTTCTCCGAGAGCCCCGATCTCTCCATGGCCATCACCGCCGAGGCCACCGCAAACTGTGCCCCCCGGTTAAGATACCGCCCATCCTTGAAACGCCCGGTGTACGCCTTGAGATCGAAGTCCTCCACGGGCGCCGCCCAAAGCCCCTCTTCCCCCGTAAAGGTAAAACGAGGCGCCCCGTCAGCCAATCTCTCACCGATCTCCTGAAATCTGGCCCCCAGGGAAGAGACCACCCCAACGGACGTCACCACCACACGCCTGCGCATGTAAACTCCTTAAGTTAAGCGAAAAACGAAGAACAAAAAACGGAAAACGGAAAACGCCTCCGGCGGCAAGGTGTGCCACCTTGAAAGCGGGTTTGCGAATGCTCTACGACCGCCGGAACTCTAAGCACCTCGCGTCCGCATTCGCGTGAAGTGCGAGGGTGTGCACCGTTCCTCACAAGTACCTGATTGGCCGGTTTGCCAGGATCCACTCAAAATTTGTTGTTCACCGGGATCACTCAGACGCTGCGCCAGTTGACGTAGTCCACAATGTCTTTCACCTTAAGGACCGGCCCGTCCTCCTGGTCCGCAAGGATTTCATCCACGCGGGTCGAGGTCAGGTAGGGGTATTTCTCCATGAGGTAGGCCCGGGTATCGGTCACCTGATCACCCGGCTCACTGATATAGACCCGCAGGGTCTTTAAGAAAACCTCGTCATCGTTGACATCAATATTAAACTCAGAGCTTAAGCTCACGGCCAGTTCCAGAAGATCGATGGACTCTACCTCCAGGTCCCGGAAAAGATACGTCTCCGCCCCGATGCTTGCCGTTTCCACATCCAGAATATCAGCCAGGGTGGCCTGAATTTTTTCAAAAACCGTCATGTTAAACGTCTCACTCCATCATCATTTTGATACAAACCAAAGGGGCTCCCGCAGGGGAATCCCCGTTCGATGGGCTTAAATTTTATAAAAAAAACCGCGTGACACCGGCACACCTTTTACCGAGATACAATCACTTACAGGCCGTCAGGCCACCGTCCATGGTGATGGGGGTGGCGTTAATGGGCCTTGCAGCATCTGAAAGGAGAAAAAGCAAGGTTTCGGCCACCTCGTCAGGAGAGGCCGCCCGCCCCAGAGGTATTTTTTGCCTGACCCAAGCTTCGTTTTCGGCCATAAATGCCTCGGCGCGTCCCGACGCGACGTAACCAGGCCTCAAAATGGCGGTGGTCACGCCTTTTTTGGCCATCTCAATGCCGATGCCCTGATAAAGGGCTTCGCACGCCTTTTTGGAGGCGGCGTAAAAGCCCTGCCCCCCGTTCTGAAGAAACGCGGCGGTCGATGAAAGATAGAGCATCCGGCCAAAACGCCTGGCCACCATGCGGCGTGCCGCCCATTTGATGAGGGCGGAACGACCCGTGACATTTTCATGAAAATAGCGCCCCACCTCTTCCGGGGATGCGGTGGCCACAAGGCTCTCCAGATTGCCGTGGGCAAAATCCACGAAGTAGTCCGGCCCCCCTTCTGAAAACCGGGCGTCCACGTCAGAAAAACCATCAGGGTCCAGGGCCTTTCCCAGGTCAAAAAAACACGGGGTGGTCTGCATCGTGCCCGGGGTGTCCTGAATCCTCTTTTTTCCCTCTTCCGAACGAAACGTCAGCACGGCCTCAAGCCCGGCCTCCGCAAGAAGCGGAAAAAGGGCCAGGGCCATCTCACAGCTTCCGCCCACAACCAGCACGGTTTTTCCGGTAAACTTCATCTGATCACCATCTCTCCGGTCACCGCCGGTTTATCGCCATGAAAGAGCTTGCAGGAGGCCCGCCCTTTGTCAAAATGGACCTGATACGCATAGGTACCGGGGGGAATAAACCGACGAAACCTGAAATTCTTTGCCTCCAGGGGGCGATGCCCCGCCTCCTGGAGCCGTGCGGCAAACGCTTCCACCACGAGGCTCCCCGGCACCACGGGAGTCCCCGGGAAATGCCCCTTGTAAAGGGGATCGGTACCGTCAAAGACAAAATGTCCAGACAAAGGGGCGGTCATCACACCTCTCCCACGCTGAGACCGGCATCGGCCACCATCTTCATATCGTCTTCCAGGGAGCGCCCGGCAGTGGTGAGATAATTCCCCACCATAAGGCCATCGGCCCCGGCGGAAAAAAGCCAGGACTGGAAGTCCCTCAAGGTCACTTCCCGGCCACCGCAGACGGTAATCCTCTTCTCCGGGGCAATAATTCGAAACAGGGCCACTGATTTCAAGGCATCTAAGGCAGGCATCAGGGGGCGATTTGCCATGCGGGTCCCCGCCACCGGCGTAAGAAAATTGATGGGAAGGGTATCGGCGTTAAGCCCTTTCAGGGTGAGGGCCAGCTCCACGCGCTGGGCCCAGCTCTCTCCCATGCCAAGGATGCCGCCGGAACAGACGCCGAATCCCAGCTCTGCCGCCAGTTGAACCGTTTCGATGTCTTCATCGTAGGTGTGGGTGGTGCAGATGGCGTCGAAATGACTGCGGGAGGTCTCCAGGTTATGATGGTAGCGCCCCAAACCGCTTGAACGAAGCCGCTCGCCCCGTTTGGCGTCCAGCATCCCCAGGGATCCGCAGAGGGTGAGATCGGTCTCTTTTCGGAGACGCTCCACCACACGGCAGACCCGATCGATTTCCGCATCGTTGAGGCTGTGCCCACTGGTGACGATCCCGAAACGGGTGGCCCCGGCCCGGGCCATGGCAAGGCCGCGTTCCACCAGGGTCTCTTCATCCATCAGGGGATAAATATCCACCCCTGTCTCATGGCTTGCCGACTGGGCGCAAAACGCACAATCCTGGGAGCACTTGCCCGATTTGGCGTTCACGATGGAGCAGAGGAAGACCGAATCTCCCTGGCGCTCCCGCCGCCTGATCTGAGCCGCTTCAAGCAAAGGCAACAGCGCCTCAGTGCCCACCCCGGCCAGGGCCAGGGCTTCGGTTTCACTCACCTCATAAGAAGGGTCGACAATCAATTTTCGTATGAATTCATGGGTCTGCATGGATGGTCCCTGCCTCCGGCGGCGAGGTAAGCCACCTCGAAAGCGGGCTGCCAGAGCGGGGGATACCTCAATCGCAATGATGATAATAACGTTGCAACAAATCAAAGAGACGAAAAACAAAAATGCTTCGTTTCACGAATCTTATTTGCATCTAAAGGGCACGTTATACAGCCATATCAGCCCACCTGTCAACCCTACCTCGAATCATGGTTGACAGGACAATAACGAAAAACAATCGTCGTTATTGTCCGGCAAACACCCTCATGCAAGGGATCGTGGAGAGACAAAATGACAGGCTTTCCCGGAGATCGGATCGGTAAAAAGAACCTCTTTGGCCAAGAGTTTCAAGGGATTTTCGTAGTCGGGAGGGGCCTCCTCTAAAAGGATCGGATAGAGGCGGTCGTTTGCGATAGGTGCGCCGATGGCACACATATGAAGCCGGATCTGATGCTTTTTCCCGGTGAGGGGGCAAATGCGGTAGAGCCCTCCCTTTCCGCGGGGGGAGAGGCACTCAAGGGTGGACATGGCATTGGGGGTGCCAGCCTCAACTTTCATACGAAACCACGGATCCCCGGAAACCAGGCGATTCTCCACGTGAAAAGGGCCTTCGGTCTCCGGCCGACTTAAGGAGAGGGCCTCATAGACCTTGCTCACCTTCCGATCCATAAAAAGGCTCTGATAAAGGCCCCGGCTCTTTTTCTGCCGAGAAAAGAGAACCAGCCCCGCCGTCTCTCGGTCGATACGGTTCACGGGGGCAAGGTCCGGCGTATCGAACCGCTTTCTCAGACGGGCCAGCAGGGTCTCGTTCACAAACTTCCCAGACGGAATCACCGGCAGAAAATGAGGTTTGCAGGCGACGATCAGGTGGTCATCGGCATAGATCACCTCCTCGACAAAAGGAACGGGCTCCTCATACGCCACCTCTCGAAAATAATGAAGCACCATCATGGGAGAGACCCGGGTCGCATGGGAGAGTGGCCTCCCCTGTGCGTCGGTCACCAGGCCTCCGTCCAGACGCGAGGCCCAGATATCAAGAGGAATCGTCGGAAAGCGCGTCTCCAAAAAAGCCAGGATCGGCGTGCCCTCAGGAATCGCCTCCCCCACCGTCACCGTGGACGCAAAAGGACTCCGACTCATGGGGTTTCCACTCCCATGGCCCGCAGCATGGGGGACAGACGCTGTGCCATGGCTTCGGATTCCGTTTCGATGCAGCACATGCGCCCGATGGCAGCCACAGGGCGGATACCGGTGATACGGGCCACCGCCTCCATATGCTCGGCGATCATCACGGGTTCCGTGGACCCATCCCGGTCGATGAACACCACAAAGGGCTGGGTGATCCCCCTGGAAGCCATGGCTTCCAGGGTAAGAAGAGTGTGGTTGATGGTGCCCAGGCCGGCCCGTGCCGCCACGACATGGACAAATTTCTCTTCGGCCAGGAGATCAATCACGTTCAATCGTTCGGTCACCGGCACCAGAGCACCACCGGCACCCTCCACGACCAGGGGACGTCCCAGGGCTCTCTTCTCTTTAATAAACGTCTTAAACGCTTCCGGGTCGATCTTCTTGCCCTCCTCACGAGCCGCAAAGTAAGGCGCTTTGGCTTCCCGAAAGCAATAAAGGACAGAATCTTTGGGTTCATCACGCCCCCCCATCAGGGTCAAAACAAAAGAGGGATCACTGTAGGGATGAGTGGGGCTGTGGCAACCGGTCTGAAAGGGCTTCAGGTAGAGGGGATCCAAGCCATTGGCGCGCAAAATTTTCATCACCAGAAGGGAAAGAACACTCTTTCCGACGTCGGTATCGGTTCCGGTGATGCAAATATCTCGAATGGGGGACATGACAGTCTCCAGATCGCAGGTTAATAACGGGGATACGCCCGAAATACGAACAGTCCGCAGTCCTGGGCACCCTGAAAAAAGAATGTGCATAGTGGTACTATGAACCCAGGTTTATTTCAATCATCCGCACCGGTCATCGCACCAGATTCACACAAAAAAGGCTCGTACACAAAATAAATTGACCAAATAAAAACCCCCACAGGGCATCACTCATTTATAAAAAAGACAAAGGCTCAGGAAGCATGACATCCGGCTTGCGCAGAGAGATCCGCAGTGATATGAAGTGTACATTGTTAAAAGAACGCTGCAAAAGCCCTGCCATTGGGACTTTTTACCCCGATTCTCACTGGAGCATACCCTTTATGGCTGGTAATATTCTACGCACACTTCTGTATTCTGTCCCCAATACCATCAGCCTCTTCAGGCTCGCCTGTTCCCCGGTGATTCTCTGGTTCGCCTGGACCGGAGAGGAGCGCCCCTTCCTGGCCTTTCTCACCTCAGCCCTGGTGTCGGATTTTTTTGATGGCTCCATCGCGCGCCTGCTGAAGCACACCACAGAGCTGGGCGCCAAACTCGACAGCATGGCCGATTTCCTTCTGGCCCTTGCCGTTTTGCCCTGCATCTGGTGGCTCTGGCCCCATCTCCTCGACACCGAACTTCCCTACTTTATGCTGATTCTGGTGGGCAGCTTTGCCCAGCTTACCTGCGGCTACGTCAAATTCGGGAGGACCCCAAGCTACCACACCTGGACCGCCAAAAGCGCCACCCTGCTGCTCTCCATCTCCCTGATTGTCCTTCTCTATACCCAAGACGTCAGCGCACCCTTTCGGTTCTCCGCCATGCTTCACCTGGCCTCCACCGTGGAGTCCATCCTCATCACCCTGATCCTCCCCACATGGAACTACAACGTCCACTCCCTCTGGCACGCACTGGAACTGACGAAAGACTAAAAGCACCTCCGTCGGCCCTGCCGTGGGCTAAACTTTTGCCTGATTTTATAGTAACTATTCAGCTCTTAAAAGGCTGCCTCCGGCGGCGAGGTGTGCCACCTCGAAAGCTGGTTTGCGAATGCGCATCGGAAGGCGTCTCTTGAGGCTGCAATGCGTCCGCATTCGCCCGGAGAGTGGAGGTCGGCAACGTGGGCCGCATGGGCGTGAGCTGGCGGCTTTTCACTGACGACTCATGGGTTGACATTAACCGGAATAACTCTGGCGTAGTTAACAAAAAAACTGTTTGGCAACCTTTTCAAAAGGTTGGCCCCCGGCAGAGCCGCCGGAGGCATAAACTGAATAGTTACAAATAGACTATTGCCCACGGGCGCAGCCCGTCAGCGAATGTGATCGACCTGAGGAACGAAGGTCGGGAGCATTCGCGAACCTGGGGTGCAGGGGATTTGTCCCCTGCCCGCCGGAGGCACGCTCTTGACGTTTCCTCTGTGGTTCACCCAGCTTTGACCACAGAAAGGCTGTTTTTAAGCGATAGCCTTCAGGCGCCTGAAAACCGGGCTCTCACCCGCAGCAGGAAGGCTCGGGTCACATAGACCGCCACCTTGGGACTCAGCCGGATAAAAAGGCGGGTAAAGGTTTCCGAGGGTGGGTTATACAAGGGATTCTCCTGAAGGGTAATGGCCCCTTCCGGGCAGACAGAGAGGCAGGCGGCGCAGCCGATGCACCGGGTGGGGTCGTAGAGGTGCTCTTTTTTAGAGATGGAGTGGGCCTTGGTGTTGCAGGCCCGAAGGCAGCGGCCGCAGTTCGTGCAGGCCGTGACATCCACCACCGCCTTAAACCGGGGTTCTGCCATGAGGGCCATGCCGCCGAAGTGGTTGATGGTCTCCAGGCCGTGGCAGCAGCAGTCACAGCAGGTGCAGATGGCGTTGGGGCTTTCGTGGGACACGTTGGCGGTCATTAAGACGAGGTTTCTCGCCCACCGCTCCTTGATCACCGCCCGCATCTCATCACGGGTGACATGGTATCCGGTGCCCTGGGGGACCACCCCTTCGGCAAAGGAGCCAAAGAGCAGGCAGCCGTCCTCGACCCGAGCCCGTTTGCAGGAGCCCCCGGAAAAAGCGACAGATTGACGGCACTGGCAAACATTCAGCACGGCAAAGGTGTCGTGGGCGGCGAGGAGCTTCTCCACCAGATCCGCGTCCGCCACGGCCTGCTGGTTTTCCACATGCTCTTCAATGGGAATGTTGCGAATGGAGGGAGCCTTGACCCAGCCGAGGAAATCCTTCACATATCCCGTGCTGAAGAGGTGGGTAATGCGATCCCCAAACCCCCGGTGCATGGGCGTCTCTTTGCCATTCATAAGAAAATACTCAAAAATCCCGGGGATCAAGGGCATCAGCGAATATCCGGACGTCCCCCCGAAAATAACCCGCCTCCTTGCGAGACTCTCCAGCACGGGAAGGGCCTCAGCCGCAGGCACCCCCGCCCGCTTGGCAACCCGGCTCATTTTCTTGGGCAGATACGAAGGAAGCCCCAGGACCACCCGGGCCTCTTCCGGGGTAAACAGATGGCAGACCAAGGCCCGCAGCTCCTCACCCATGGGCGGACCGATGAGCCAGACCGAGCTGAAACGCTCGGCCAATTTCTCCTGATATTTGTCTGCGGTGACGTTCTCGCGGGTCAACATAAATGAAGAATCTCCAAATTCACATAAAATTTTGCCTTTACTCAACCAGCCATTCAAGGGCACACTCAGATCGTTCGTGTACCATCCATATCGACCAAAATCAACGCAAGGTCATCCCATGCGCTGCCGGCAACACCTCAAGGAGACCCCATGATCCGGCTTACCGATCCGCAACGACACTTCTTCTCTCTGGTCAGTGAAGCGATCTACGCCAACCCCTTTGCTGAGGAGCGAGAAGCCATAGACACCCGCATTGCAGGCCTCTTCCCCGGAACCCGCGTGGAAAACCTCATCAATGAAACCATCCGGGAAGTAAGCACCCGCCTGGAGGCGCTGGATCCGTCGGGGCTGCCCCGCATCGACCGAATGAAAAATAAAGATCAGACCCTCGTTGAGAACGCGTTGGTTTTTGAGTTTTTTTACCTCTTTCGGGAACGCTTCGATGCCCTCATACACCGGCAGATAGAGGCCGGGGACACGTCCCTGACCGTGCCCTTTGCCGATGAGGCGCACACTTTTTTTCAGGCTCGGGGGTTCACCACCGACCAATTCTGCCACTACATGGCCCTGTGCTATCAACTCCGGCGCGCCTTTTTTCTCATCCGAGACTCTCTCGTGGGGGAGAGCCGGGCCATGAGACACCTGAGGCGTGACCTCTGGAACAATATCTTTACCCATGACATTGGCCTTTACGCCCGGTACCTGATCAACCGCATGGAAGATTTCTCCACCCTGCTCCTGGGGGAGACCGGAACAGGCAAGGGGACGGCAGCCATCGCCATCGGCCGAAGCGGCTACATCCCCTTCGACCCCGTCCGAAAAACCTTTACCGAAAGCTTTACCCGGACCTTTGTCTCCCTCAACCTCTCTCAGTACCCGGAGGCCCTGCTGGAGTCCGAGCTCTTCGGTCATAAAAAAGGAGCATTTACAGGGGCCGTAGAAGATCACAAAGGGGTGCTGGAACGATGCAGCCCCCACGGGGCCATCCTTTTAGACGAGTTGGGCGAGATCGCCCCCCACACCCAGATCAAGCTCCTGCAAGTGCTTCAGGAGCGGCTCTTCACCCCGGTGGGCAGCCACATGAAGACGCGGTTCAACGGTCGGGTGATCGCCGCAACCAACCGCCCCTTCGAAGAGATTACGGGAAGCGAAGGATTCCGGGACGACTTCTTCTACAGGCTCTGCTCGGATATCATCACCGTCCCCCCACTGCGGGTCCGTATCGAAGAAGATCCGGCAGAGCTGGGAGCCCTTTTGAACCATACCGTCACGCGCATGGTGGGCAAAGAGTCCCCCGAGTACACGGCCATGGTCCGGGAGGTGATCGACCGACAGCTCGGCACGCACTATCCCTGGCCCGGCAACGTGCGCGAGCTGGAGCAATGCACTCGAAGGGTCCTGATCAAAAAGAGCTACCTGCTTCCCCACCAAACCGAAGACACCTCCCTGACCGAGCGCCTCACCCGAGGGATTCGAAGCGGTGAAACCAACCTCAAAGAACTCACCGGCGGCTACTGCACCATGCTCTACAAACGCCACGGGACCTACGGTGACGTGGCCCGCATCACAGGACTCGACCGGCGCACGGCGAAGAAATATATTGAAACATTCAACCAGGATCAGACCCACTGAACAAAACCTGCCTCCGGCGGCAAGGTGGCGAAGCCACTGTAGCAAAAACCACCTTGAAAGCGGGTTGCAACATCCGTCGTGAAGTCATAAGCCACGGAATCGTTTTTACAATACGATCTTTTCCCGCCGGGCCAGCATGCGCTGTTTCTCTTCCAGACGGCGAGCCCTTCGGTAGCGGGCCTCTTCATTTCGGCGTTCGTCGTCTGGGGTCTCCAGAATTAAGGGGGGAAGTTTCCTGACCTCGGCCCCTTGATCATAAAGGGCCACAAAGGTGAGGTAAGCGCTTCCCACGTGTTTCTTCTCACCGGTCAGCAGGTTTTCCCCCTCCACACACACCCCGATCTCCATAGAGGTGCTCCCCACCATATTGAGACTTGCCTTCAGGGTGAGCAGCTCGCCGATATACATAGGCACAAAAAAATCCATGCGATCAATGGACGCGGTCACGCAGATGGTCCGCGCATAACGCACTCCCACCACCCCGGCGGCGTTGTCAATGTACTTCATAATCACGCCGCCGTGGACGTTTCCAGCGGGGTTGGCATCCTGGGGCAACATCAGATGAGAAAGGACAACACGGGTTTCTGAAACAGGGCGTCCCTGCATAACGACTCCTTGAATGAATGATAAAAGTGTGATGTTTATGGTGGGCTGTCCGTGAGACGACCATGACAAAAGAAGGGAACTCAAAGGCCTGCGAATCGTTGAAATACCACGTTATCAACCGACACAGGAAAAAGCAGGACCCCGAAAGGCTCGCCCGCCAGTGGCATGGATCATAAAACGCAGATTACCACAACAGAAACGATGTCAACACTCTTAAAGGAACACCCGTGATTCAAAACAGCTTTATTCATATGCAAGGGGTGGGCAAAGCCACCGAAGAGGCGCTCTGGCGACAGGGAATCACCGACTGGTCACGTTTCGAAGAGGCCTGCGCCAGGGGGACGAAGTTTCCCAGGGCGGGTACCGTGCTTCAAAGTATCAAAACATCACGCCACCACTATGACCGGGGTGACCTGCTTTTCTTCGAGGCCGGGCTGCCCGCCGGAGAGGCCTGGCGCCTCTTTCCAGGCTTTCAGAAACGCACCTGCTACTTAGACATCGAAACCACGGGAGACGGGCCCTGGTGCGACATCACCACCATCGCCCTCTACGATGGTCAACGCGTCTCCACCTACGTCAACGGAGAGAACCTCGCTGACTTTAAAGAAGCGATTAAAGCATACTCCACCGTGGTCACTTACAACGGAAAATCTTTTGATATTCCGGTCATCCGAAGGGTCCTGGGGATCCCCATGGAAATGGCCCACATCGACCTCCGGTATGTTCTGGGAAGCCTGGGCATTAAAGGGGGCCTGAAACGGTGCGAGGAGATCCTCGGCATGGGCCGTACCGACCTGGCCGGCGTGGATGGATCCTCTGCGGTGGTGATGTGGAACCATTACAAGAGGACCGGCGACCGGCGCTACCTCGAAACCCTCCTCGCCTATAACGTGGCGGACACCATCAACATGGAACCCCTGCTGGTGGAAGCCTGCCGCATACGCAGGGACACCATCCCAGAGGGCGTTCGGTTCACTCTTTCCGGCACAAAACGACCTGAAAACCCTCACATCCCTGACCATGGAGTCATAGAGGAGATGCGACAACTGCACAGTCACCCCAAAGGGAACCTGTGGTAAATATTTAGAATTCAAAGCATCCGTTGTCAGATGCAGTCAACAGGGAATTGGAAAGCCTCTCCAAAAGGGTGTCAGTAAAAAAAACATGCGTATTTCCTGTAACACTCTTGATATTCATTAAAATTACCCATATAAAGTATAACTGTTTTGTACGCAATCCCTGAAGCATCAAGCATTCGAAATATCTTGCGGGAGCACCGACAATGGCACTTACGAAGACCAACATTGTGGATCAAGTCCAGGAAAGAATAGGTTATTCGAGAAAACGAAGCAGTGATCTTGTAGAAAACCTGATTGAAATTATCAAAGACACCATCGGAAAAGGTGAAGATGTTCTGGTCAGCGGTTTCGGCAAATTCTGCGTCAAAGAAAAAGGCGCCCGGAAAGGGCGCAACCCAGCGACAGGAAACGACATGATGCTGGATCAAAGAAAAGTTGTGACCTTTAAATGTTCGTCTGTCCTGCGCGACAGAATTAACGAGGACAACTAAGCCTTTACCGTCCACACATCTAAAAAAAGCCCCCTTCGACTCGTTTCGAAGGGGGCTTTTTTTATGCATCGTTTTCGATAAAATCAGCCATCGGATCTTCCGGTACCTTCTTCGGCTTTTTCATCCAGCCGCCCCCCTCACACAGGGACTCCCCGGCCCATCGAACCCAGCCCACAACCTTCAAGGCAAGCCAGAGAGACCAGGCCAGCATCACCAGCCGAAAGGTCCAGACGGGAAGGCACCAGACGGCAGGCTCAGGAAAAGCGCCGGCCACCCGGTCCACGGTCCAGTGGAGCAGGGTCGCGGTGGACCCGTTGCCGGCGATCTGCATATCCGGCACCCCGAGAAGCCCCCCCTGGACGGCCTCAAAAAGCACCATGGCCACCCCCACGCCCCACCCCACCAGCACCACCTGAACCACGTTAAAGGCCAGGCGCTTTTCGGGCCGTTGGCGTCGTCTCATCTCCAGGGCAAAAAACCACCCGACCGCCAGCACAACCGCGGGCAGACTCCGGGTGACGAGTCCAAGCCCCAGCAGAGCCCACTCCAGGCTGGAAAGGGGAGAGACGGGCACTCGGCCCAGAAGGACCCCGGCCAGCACCACCAGCAACACCACACTCCACATCAGCACCGCTGGGCCCAGGGAGGGCCCTGCGGTCCAGAGGATCCAGTGCTCCCTTGAGAGATGCATAAACAGGTCAAGGTTCGACGCCTGACGCCCGAGGGAGAGATCCGGCAGCGAAATTTTCCGGGGCACCAGTAAATCCAGGGGAGAAAAAGCTTCGTCCTGGGAACTCCGCCAGATCACCTTGATATCCCCCCTGCCCGGATTCACCGGCACCGTAATCTTTCCGCCCTCTTCCGGCACAGGGACCGATTCACCAGAGGCCGTGACCTCCTTCACGTGGGCATTGAAACGGCTCTCCACCTCCACCACGGCCCCTTTGGAGGCGCGAATGTCAGCCGCCAGCTCCATGCGGGTCTCCCCGTCACCGGGCCAGAGAGACAACCGGGCATGATCCACGGTCAAGGTACGCCCCCCGGCACCTGCAAAACGGGAAACGGCAAGGGCCACCCTCTCTCCCCGCCGGGGAAACCATGCCATCCCTTTTTGCGCGCTCCCCCCCGTGGGGGCGATCCCCGACCAGGTCAAATGCCAGAGAGGATCCAGATAGAGCCGCCAGATTTCGGCCACATGGCCGGTATCCGGAGCCTTCAAGTCCAGGGGGGCACCTGGAGGCAGCACGCCCTCCCATTGCCTTTTCTTCACCCCTGAGGGAAAGGTAACGGAGACCTGATTGCCTTGGCGCTTCACCCCTTTGAGTTCGGTTCGAATCTCTTCCCCTGCCAGCAGGGTAAGGGTCATCCCCACCGGCGGTCCAGAGACATCGCCGCCGTGCCGGGTGACGGTGGTGACCACCCGCCATTCCAGGCCGAGGTCCAGCCTGCGTTCCACCTGAAACCAACTGAGGAGCCGCCCTTTGCCGGTGAGGGGTTTCAGGGCATCGGCCCCTGTGGCCATCCGGGTGGCCCGAATCACCCCATCCACTTGAAGGGTATCGGTCAACCCCGTGACCTGCCAGCCGGTCTCCTCCTCCACACGAACAGAACCCGGCGGCAAAGGGAACCGAAAGGTCCACTCGCCGGTCTGGCCCGCCCCTTTAAGAGTCAGGTGATGAATTCCCGGAACCAGGTGCACCCAGGTTTCTCCATTCAGTCGGAGGCGTTCAAGGGAGCCCCTGCCTTTTTCAGCCACCTCGACCAGTCGCCAGCTTCCATCTCCTGACGGGAGAGGGACCGCCACATGGGCCTGGGTATCGACCTGAAGTCTCAGCGTCACGGCATCGCCCTGCTGCTGAGGCAATATTACGACAACACGGGTTAAAGCGGCACAGGAGGGGTAACAGGGGGAGGCCTCTGTCAGACGGGATTCAAGCTCTGAAAGGAGGGGTTCAGAAGGAAAGGGCCCGGCAAGAGCCATCCGGGGGGAAAGGGTCAAAAAAGCACCCACAAGAATCAGGAGCACACCCCCGGCGCCCCTGGAAAAGCCCCCCCGCGTCACAGGAGCCACACGAAGCAGCAGCAGGAGCAGCAACCCCACCCGCAGCACGCACAGCCCGCGCCAGACAAGGGAAGGAATCAGATGCAAGGTGATGAGGTGGGTTTCTGAGGCCGGACCCGTGGACGCCGTCACACGCTTGCCGTACCAGCTCGGAAGGGCAGGACCGGTCTGGGTTTCCCCCTCTTCCACGGCCGGTACGACCTGTGAACGGGCCCTCTTCCCCGCCCCTTTCTGCATGGACCGCGTCATCACCGCATCCATCTGACTCCTCGACTCATTGGCCATTGATTTCACCTCCATCTCCAGGGATTCAGCCCGAATCGGAGCCATCGTGGGTTGCTCCAGCTGGGGATAAAGGGCCTGACGAAGCTGTTGAGACGCAAAAAGCAGGGACACCGCAAAAAGAGCCACAAGCACGACACCATGAAGTCCCCTGACCCCTTGTGCCCAAAGCCCACCGAGCCATCCCTCCCCCCGACCCGCCAAACGCATGAGCGCAGTGGTCACCAGAACCGCCGGCCAGACCAGGGCCGGTGTATAGGGTTCATGCCACACCAGGGCCAGCCCCGGGACAAAAAGAAGCCCCCAGGAAATCCCCCAGAGCTTGAAGGCCGCCACCGCCACCACCAGGATCAAAAAAAAGTCGAGGAGGGACCAGGCCTCTATAAAAACACGCCCGGACTCCACGGCGGCCCCGGCAACAGCGAAAAGCCCCCAACCCACCGGCAGATGAACCGCCAGTGAGGTGCGGTCAAAGGAGAGATTCCACCCCACGGGAAGGGGCCTGTTAACAGCCCCGGTCTCCATGCGTGAAACGGACTCAAGGTTCACCGCCCCCTTTTGAACCTCCACGCCAAAGCGGCCCTCACCCGAATCGGCCACCCGGCGAGCCCGTCCGTCCAGGCGAATGCGCCCGGGCTCATAAAGCCCCTTCGGCAATGAAACAAACCGACGGGCATTGACCTCTCCGGAAATCCGGTCCCGAACCGTGGCCCCTCCCCCGTCAAAATCGAGCCACACGTCCCGTTTTAAGGTGAGCCGGGAGGCACTTTTTCCCTGGCCGCGCCTCACCTCGGTGACGGCAAGGACATCCCCTTTTTTCGCCAGATAAGCCGGAAACCGCTTCCAGGCATCGGGCAGACGGGTCATCTCGGGGTCCACCTGCCTCAAGCCCGCAAGAGAAACCAGCCTCATGGCCGAAGACCGCCTGAATGTCCACACCTCCTGCCCGAAAGGTGCCGCAAAGGGAGCCAGGGTCGACAGGATCCCATCATAGACCGCCGTCACCGTGACCACCCATTTCCCAGGCCTGACGTCCACCTCCAGACGCCCGTTTTCCGCCATACGGGCCGGCAGCTCACTCCGGAGTTCCACCGGCGACGTTCCGGCAAGAAGAATACCCGAAAGGGTCTCCCTCCGTTTGCCCCCGGAGATGGAGAGGGTCAGCTTCGTGGTCACCGTGGCCGGAAGGGTATCTGAAAAAAGGCGGGCCACCTCCACGGTGGTTTGATCGTTTTCCCGGGGTTTTTGGCTGGGACGACGCATCCAGAGCCGATCCCCAGCGTCGATATAGGGGACTTCCACCGCCGTCCCATCCACGGTCAGCAAAAGCGAGGCCGTGGTACTTGGAATCGGGATGGCATGGGGACGCCGTTTCCAGGCAAACCGACCGGCAAGGGCATGATCCCCCGCCGTGAGATACACCCGGGGCCGCCCGCTCTCAAGGGTCACCGCGATGGGCTCGCTGTCCGCCGTCACCCTCTGAGGCCAAAGGGTTTGATCCCCGGGGAGCATCACAAATCCGTCGGCAAACAGGGTCACTTTCTGACGAAAACGCCCGTGATCCGGTGCCACCACGAGGTGAAGGGTCCCGGGCCAGAGGCACTGATATCCTTTGTCATCCTGGTAAAGACGGGGACAGACGACCTGCTCGTTGCCGTGCATCACCCAGCCCTGCCACGCAGAAAGAGACTCCGGTACCGTCCCCCCATCCGCAGCCAAGCTTGCGGAACATGATAGAAAAAAGAAAAGAATCGCAAAAAACCGTTTCATCCTGTCTCCCCAAAGAAAAGCCTCCGGCGGCAAGGTGACGCCCCCTTGAAAGCGAGTTTGCGAATGCGATGCGGGTGTCGGTACTCTCAGCACCTCGCGTCCGCATTCGCGTTACGGGTGAGGGGGTGCACGTGTCGCGGCAAAGCCAAAAGCGGTGACTGATCGTACATTGCAAGCGCATGAGCTGCCGGTTCTTCCGTGTCAATTCACGGGTTAAGATCAACCGGAGCCACGCCGACGGCGAGGTAGTGAAACCATACATCCAGCTCCCGAACCACGACAAGACGGGGATCGAAGGGGCTTAAACGCGAGGGGCTTCGCCATCAACCATCCTATTTTTTAAACATTTTATCAACCTCATCTGTGAAGGGTCCATGGGGTTCATGGACCACCAGAGGCGGCAAAATATGGTGAGATATGGGACATATGGAAAGAGAAAGAAGCAGGCGTTTGGGCGGAGCCCCGGCATGGGAATGGACCATGCGGAGTCTTCCGGGATGAAATTTTTTCCGGCTGGCAGTGGCCATCACCTCCTCCAGCCGTTCGGCTGGATAGACCATAGAAAACATCCCCGTAGGAGACAGGTTCAGGCGGGCGGCGTCCAGAAGTTCGGAAAGGGAAAGGGCCACTTCATGGCGGGCAATGGCTTTCTGGTCCCGGGGATTCAGTCGGCCTCTGCCCAGGGGGGTGTAGGGGGGATTGCTCACCACCCGATCAAAGGGGCCACCTTCATAGGGTTGCGTACAATGGCGCATATCGGTGTGAAGAATCGTCAGCCGATCGGTCAGGCCATTTTCTACCCGATTTTTTTCGGCCAGGTGGGCCAGTGCGGCCTGCAGTTCCACCCCCACCACTCGGACCAAACCGGGATGACGACGGGCCAGGACCAGGGGCATGACCCCACACCCGCAGCCGAGGTCTAACAGGGAAACCGCCCCTGTCATCTCTGCAAAATGGGCCAACAGGACCGAATCGATGGAGAACCGGTATCCCCGCTTCTCCTGAAAAAGAACGAGTTCCCCGTCAAAAAGCGTATCCGCGGTCAAATCGGAAGGGACCAAGGTCAGGGTTCCTCAACATGGCCGATGGAAAATCGGATCTCGCGCAGAGTCTCCTCGCCGAGCTGTTTATTAATACGAGCCATGATCTCATGTTTCATCATGGAGAGGTGGTGGATCCAGACGGAGCTGTCCACCGTGACAAGCAGGAGGGTCCCCCGAAAGGCCTTGGGCCGGGTGTGACGCGCCACCTCCTCACCCACAGCTTCCGTCCAGGTTTCCCAAAGGGAGAGAAGCTCCAGGTCGGCACGACCGGCAAGGGCTCCAATATTTTTCGTCAGGATATCGCCGATATGGGATGCATCCTGTTTTTTTTCACGTCTCTTCATAACCCGAAGGTTCACCACACCTGCTTCAACCTGTCAACCTCTTCCATGGCCTCTGGGTCAACTTTATCTGAATTTGTACTTTGGTCCTTGAAACTTTTCCCGTATTTGATTAGATTTTTAACATTGATGATTTTGTAAATTAGCGTACATTTAGAGTGTGGCTTTCCAAAGAGCCTGATGTCATGGCAAATCAGAACTGGGGAGAAGACGACCTCGGCCATGAGCCCCTCTTGAATCAACAAAATAAAATCATCGTTCCATCGGTATGAACCCCATCACGCATCTGCAATCACAAACCACAGGAACCACTATGAATTGGGACTGGGACAAGCTCAGAGAACAACAAGGCAATAAAAAACCTTTCGGAGGTGGCGGTGGATCAGGCGGCGACGGCCCCACCCCCCCGCAATTGGATGACCTGATGAATCAGTTTAAGAACTTCAAGCTGCCCGGTGGGCTGATCCTTATCGTTCTTTTTCTGCTTTTTTTTGGCAAATCCATGGTCTACACCATCGGCGTAGGCGAAGTGGGTATTATCCAGCAATTCGGTAAATACTCTCGACAGACCTTGCCAGGCCTTCACTTCAAGCTGCCCATCGGCGTCGAGAAGCTCACCAAGGTCAACGTCGACATCATTCGAAAAGAAGAGTTCGGCTACATGCAGGCTCAGTTCACCGGCCGGGGGGGAAGTCCCAGCGATGACGTCTCTCTGATGCTTACCGGTGACTTGAACGTAGGGCTCGTGCCATGGCTGGTACAGTACCGCATCGACGATCCGGTGAAATACCTTTTTGAAGTCGAATCCCCTGAAAATCTTCTCCGAGATATGTCCGAAGCCTCCATGCGCCAGGTGGTGGGGGACCGCACCATCAATGAGGTGATCATCAAGCGTGATGAGATCGCCATGGCCGCCAAAGAGCTCCTCCAAGAAGAACTCAAGGACGCCAAGACAGGCATCGTGGTCTCCACCATTGAGATGCAGAAGACCAACGTACCCGGACCGGTTCAGCCCTCCTTCAACGAAGTAAACAAGGCCCAGCAGGAAAAGGAGACCATGATTTATAAAGCCCGGGAGGGTTACAACACGGCCATCCCCACGGCTCATGGTGAGGCAGAACGAACCGTTCTCGCCGCCGAGGGTTACGCCCTGGATCGCATCAACCGCGCCAAGGGTGATGCCAACCGTTTCCTCGCCCTGTTCGAAGAGTACGACAAAGCCAAGGATGTCACGACCCGCCGCATCTACCTGGAAAAAATGGGAGAAATACTCCCCAAGCTGGGTCGAAAATACATCGTGGATGAAAATCAGAAAAACATGCTTCCCCTGTTGAACATGGGACCCGGCAAGGAGGCGATCTCCAAATGAAAAAGACAGCCCTATCAACACTGATTTTAATCTTTGCCGCCGTCGCCGTACTGGTGACGTCCGCCTACATCGTGGACGAAACCGAGCAGGTGGTGGTGACTCGATTCGGCAAGGTGATGGGGACCCCCGTCACCGAAGCTGGGCTCCATTTTAAGATGCCCTTTATTGACCAGGGGAACACCTTCCCCAAAAACCTTCAGGAGTGGGACGGTGAAGCCGGAGAGATCCCCACACTCAACAAAACCTACATCCTCGTAGACACCTTCGCCCGCTGGCGCGTCGTGGACCCGGTTCTCTTTTTCCAAACCTGCCGGGACATGCGCGGAGCCGTGATCCGCATTGGTGACATCATTGACCCGGCGGTGAAAAACGCCATCGCGTCTTACGACCTCATCGAAACGGTTCGAAACTCAGACCGCCTTGTCAACGTGGACGATCCCATCTTCGGCGTCACAGGTGACGCGGCCAAAGCGAACAAAACCATCAAAGCGGGCCGCACGGTCATCACACGCCAGATCATGGCCAACGCCGGGGAAAAACTGAAAGGTTTCGGCATCGACCTGGTGGACGTGAAACTCAAGCGCCTCAACTACCGTGATGACGTCCGAAACTCTGTCTACGACCGCATGATCGCCGAGAGAACGCAGATTGTGGAGAAGTTTCGTTCGGAAGGACGGGGCGAGGCCCAGAGGATTCGGGGTGAAAAGGAAAAAGAGCTGAAAAAGATCGAGTCCATGGCGTATCGAACCGCCCAGGAGCTCAAGGGTAAGGCCGATGCGGAAGTCACCCGCATCTATGCCGATGCCTACGGCCGGGACCCGGAGTTTTATTCCTTCACCAAATCCCTTGAGGTTTACGGCAACGCCTTGAACAAGGAGAGCACCATCATCCTCTCCACTGATTCAGAATTTCTCAAGTACCTGAAAAAGAGACTATAGCCCATCAGCAGAGAGCGGGTACGGCCCAAGGCCGTACCCGACACGTATAAAAAAAATCCGGAACTGCCCGGTTGCCAAAAACAAAAAAAGCACCTGAGCGCATGCGCCGGTGCTTTTTCTGTTTCTTCAAAATCGGGATAGAAACCCTATTTACCCTTTCGTCGCTGATGACGAGTACGGGCCAAAAGTTTTCTATGCTTGTGCTTGCGCATTTTCTTGCGCCTTTTTTTAATCACGCTACCCAACAGACCACCTCCGTTTCATAGAGATATTTTATGCAATCATAATCACATTTAATGTGTTTCGGTAACAGCCGGCGAAATCACCGAAAGAATCTAATATTCGGTGCGGTACACAGAAGATAAGCTCTTCTACAATGCTGGAATCCTAAGGCGATAACCCAAGGAAGCATGTAACTTCTTTACCTTTTCGCCAATATATGGCGTTACACAAAACAAGAATTTAACACCTTCACCCCCATTTTGTCCACATTTTTTTCCAGGAGCTCATGGAACGACAGCATTTCAACAAGGACGAACTCCACCTGGTGGCCCGAGCCGTCTCCGTCTCCGAAGATTTGGTAAGCAATGACTACAAAATTTCGGAAAGTCAATGGCTTAGAAATCGCTTTGACGTCAAGACGGGCGTCAACCTCACCCCGGAGGAACGCATTGCCCAGGACGTTTTCGCCCAGGTCATCCGCTACCGAGGCCGCCCCTCTCCGAATGCAGGCGCCCCGCGGGAGTTCGATCTTTATATGATTTGCCTTCAGGATCATACGATCCTGAAGGAGGTCGCGACCAACGCCGATGTATCCTTTTATCCCTTCCTCCTGTATTTATTTATCCATGAGCTCGTCCATATCATCCGCTTTGGCCGCTTTCTGCAGAGCTTCACCATACCGGATGCCAAACGGGACCTTGAGGAGAACCTTGTCCATGACAGGACCCGTGAAATCCTTGCCTCCACACGCCTTTCCGGCGTTAAAAATATTATCGCCCAACGCTGGGCGATCCGCCACTGCAACCCCTGAGTTCGGCGCAACAAAACCTTGCTGTTTTTTTTGAGTGTTTCTTGACAAGCGTTTTATCCTGATTATATTTCAGACGTTCAAACCCACAGATCTCAAGCGTCAATTCCTGTGAGATCTGATTCTTAGAAGCGACCAGGAGGTAATCATCATGCCGATTTATGAGTATGAATGCACCGAATGCGGTGAAGTGGAAGAGGCGGTTCAGAAAATGACCGACCCTCCCTTGACCCGGTGTAAAAAATGCTCCGGAGCACTCCGCAAACTGATCTCCCACAGCACCTTCCACCTTAAGGGTGGGGGATGGTACTCCGATGCCTACAGCAGTCCGGGGGGCGGTGCCAAGACTTCCGGCGGCTCTTAAGCTGACCGGGCTTCGATCCAGCCGCCACGCCTGAAGGTCAGGCCCTGGCGCAACGTTTCAGTTTTTTTTAAATGAACCCAGACATTTTCTTCTTCAAATAATCATCTTACACCATTTACGTGGATACAGTGCAAAGGAGAACAGGAACCATGAAAATCAGACCGTTACAGGACCGAGTATTGGTAGAACGTCTGGAAGAGCAAACCACCACCAAAGGCGGCATCATCATTCCCGATACTGCCAAAGAAAAACCTGCTGAAGGCCGCATCGTGGCCGCAGGCAAGGGCAAAATCAAAGAAGACGGCAGCCTCATTCCCATGGAATTGAAACTGGGCGACCGTGTCCTCTTCAGCAAGTACGCCGGAAGCGAAGTTAAATTTGACGGAAACGACTTCCTCATCATGGGCCAGGACGACATCCTCTGCGTTGTCGACGAAGCCTAAGGCTCACTTGCAATCCACGACCTGTCTGTAAATGATATTCTAACGACCTGAACTCAACATTTCAACATACACGGAGGTTCGGTGAACCATGGCTAAACAGATTATTTACGATGCAAAAGCACGCGAGAAAATGCTCAAAGGTGTTAAAACTCTTGCTGACGCAGTCGTCGTTACCTTAGGTCCCAAGGGCCGCAACGTTGTCATCGACAAATCCTGGGGCTCCCCCACAGTAACCAAAGACGGCGTTACCGTCGCCAAAGAAATCGAACTGGAAGACAAGTTCGAAAACATGGGCGCTCAGATGGTCAAGGAAGTCTCTTCCAAGACCAGCGACACCGCCGGTGACGGCACCACCACTGCAACGGTTCTGGCACGTGCCATCTATGAAGAAGGTCAGCGCCTCGTGGTAGCGGGTAACAACCCCATGAGCATCAAGCGCGGCATCGATAAAGCCATTGAGACCGTTGTTAAAGAACTCGTCAAGGTTTCCAAGCCCACCAAAGATCAGAATGAAATCGCCCAGGTCGGCACCATCTCCGCCAACAGCGACGCGACCATCGGCAACATCATCGCCGAGGCCATGAGCAAGGTCGGCAAAGAGGGCGTTATCACGGTTGAAGAAGCCAAATCCATGGACACCACTCTGGACGTCGTGGAAGGCATGCAGTTCGATCGTGGCTACCTCTCTCCCTACTTCGTCACAGAAACGGAGAAGATGGTCTGTGACCTGAACGACCCCTTCATCCTCCTCTGTGAGAAAAAAGTCTCCAGCATGAAAGACCTTCTCCCCATCCTTGAGCAGGTTGCCAAGACAGGCAAACCCCTCCTCATTATTGCTGAAGATGTAGACGGCGAAGCCCTGGCCACTCTCGTGGTCAACAAACTCCGCGGCACCCTGAACGTCTCTGCCGTTAAAGCACCCGGCTTCGGCGACCGTCGCAAGGCCATGCTCGAAGACATCGCTGTCCTGACCGGTGGCCAGGTCATCTCCGAAGATCTCGGCGTGAAGCTTGACAGCATCACCCTCGAAGACCTCGGTAAAGCCAAGAGCGTCACCATCGACAAAGACAACACCACCATCGTTGACGGTGCCGGCTCCCGCACGGCCCTCGAAGCCCGCGTGAAAATGATCCGCGCCCAGGCTGACGAGTCCACCAGCGAGTACGATCGTGAGAAGCTCCAGGAGCGTCTTGCTAAACTCATCGGTGGCGTCGCCGTCATCAGCGTCGGTGCAGCCACCGAGACTGAAATGAAAGAGAAAAAAGCCCGCGTTGAAGATGCACTGAACGCAACCCGTGCTGCTGTTGAAGAGGGCATCGTCCCCGGCGGCGGCGTGGCTCTGGTTCGCTGCATTGAGGCACTGGCCAAACTGAAAGTAAAAGCCGAAGAAAAAATGGGCGTAAAAGTCATTATGCGCGCTATCGAAGAGCCCCTTCGCATGATCTCCAACAACGCTGGCGTTGAAGGCTCTGTTGTTCTTGAAAAAGTGAAGAACAGCGAAGGATCCTTCGGCTACAACGCAGCCACGGACACATACGAAGACCTCCTTGAAGCCGGTGTTATCGACCCCACCAAGGTGGTTCGTCTCGCCCTCCAGAACGCAGCATCCGTTGCCTCCGTCATGATCACCACCGAAGCCATGATCGCAGACCTTCCTTCCAAGGATGAGCCTGCCATGCCTGCCGGCGGCGGCATGGGTGGTATGGGTGGCATGGGCGGCATGGGCGGCATGATGTAAGTCCACACCTGAGCGAAAGTGCCTCCGGGCACTTTCCTTAGCCCTGTATACCCCCTTTGCCCTCCCGGACAAAGGGGGTTTTTTATTGATTTTTCAGTGAGTTCTCACCACAAACGCACCTTTGGCCTCACCATCTCCAGCCTTGACACCCAGCCGCGGCTTGTATAGATTAACGTGGAACAACGGCCCCTGCGCCGTTACACCACATTCTTGACACCTCCATCTGCCCAAAACGGAGACGGCACACATGGCCAATGAGTCTTTAGGTATTTTCCAGATGATCAGTGGGGCTGGCCCCATGGTAAAGCTGGTCCTCTTAACGCTCCTTTTCTTTTCCATCACCTCCTGGACGATCATTATCCTGAAATTCCGCACCATCCGACGGGCTCACAAAGAGTCTCTCATCTTTGTGGAGACTTTCTGGAAAAGCAAAAACCTCTCCGACGCATACTCTTTATCCAAAGAGCTCAGCTATAGCTCCATTGGCAAGGTTTTCCGTACCGCCTACGCCGAACTGAAAAAGCTCTCCAGTGCGGGCATCGGCGTCACCAATGAGGTGGGAATCATCATGGGGGGGACGGGGATCGACAACATCAGGCGCACCCTGCGTCGTGCCACCTCCCAGGAGGTCACCCGCCTCATGCAGCTCACCCCTTTTCTGGCCACAGCCGGAAGCACCGCCCCGTTTATCGGCCTCTTCGGGACGGTCTGGGGCATCATGAACTCGTTTCAGGGCATCGCTTACAAAGGGTCCGCCAACCTGGCCGTTGTGGCCCCGGGCATCGCCGAAGCCCTGATTGCCACGGCCGTTGGGCTGATGGTGGCCATCCCCTCGGTCATCGCCTACAACTACTTTTCCCAGCGCATCCGGATTATTGAGGTGGAGCTCAACAACTTCTCCGCCGACTTTTTAAACATCATCGAACGTGACATCATGCGTAAAGGAAACGGAAAATGATCTCTGGCGGCAACGACAACCAGCTGATGAGTGAAATCAACGTCACCCCTTTTGTGGATGTGATGCTTGTGCTCCTGATCATCTTCATGGTAGCGGCCCCCATGATGACGCAGGGTGTTGATGTTTCTCTGCCTGAAGCACCCTCCGGGTCCCTCTCCCGAGATGACGACGAACCTTTTTACATCACCCTCAAGAGCGGCGGAGAGATCTTTCTCAACGACTTCCCTGTAGACGCGGACAGGCTGCGCCCCAAGCTGACCGCCCTGCTCAAAGAGCGCCCAGGCACTCGGGTCTTTCTGAGGGCCGACAAAGCCATCAGCTACGGAACGGTGATCCGAGTCATGGCCGAAATCAAGGGATCCGGCGTGGAAAAATTAGGCATGGTGACGGAACCCCTTGAAACCAAGTAATGATCGGCCCAGACCCGGGAAGAAAAAGCCTCACATGATGCAAGCGTTCACACATTATCTGACCGGTGGCGATGAAAACCGTTTCCTCACCCTTGCCGTGCTCTTTTCTCTGACCGGCCATATTCTGTTGTTTACCCTCTCCCACGTCCTGACCACCAGCGGATACAAGCCCCACAAAACCCCCCGTTCCATTGACGTGGATCTGATGCAGACCGAGCTTCCGCCTCCACAGCCAAGCAAAGAATCCGTCCAGGCAAAAAGCAGCGCAAAGCCTGCGACCCCATCGACCTCCGCGCCGTCAAAAAAAGCCACTCGCAAAAAAACGGCAAAAAAGGTGACACCACCCGCCGCCAAATCCTTCACTGGAAAACGGCCGACCAAGCGCAAGCAAAGAGTGATCACACCGGATGAACTGGTGCAAAATGCCCTGCAGAAGATGGCGAAAGAGACCTCGAAGAAAGAACCCCTTTCCCATCGGCTGAACCGCCTTAAAAAAGAGGTCGCCGATCGCAAGGCTCCGGAGACCGTCGGCGCAAATGACGGCGCCGCCACCGGACAACCCACCGCCGTTCAAATGTCGATCAAAGAACGCTACTATCGAACCATCGAGGTGATTATTCGTAAAAACTGGGCCTTTCCCACCCAGATGGCCAGCAGCAAAACCCAGCTCAAAACCCAGATCATCTTCACCGTCATGCCCGACGGTTCCGTGCGTGACGTCTGGGTGTCCCTGCGCTCGGGCAATGCAAACTTCGACCGTTCCGCCCTGAGCGCCGTCCACAAGTCCACCCCCCTGCCTCCTTATCCAGCCGGGATCACGGACCAGAAAATACCCTTTGTCATCGACTTTGACGTCAGCGAACTTTTATAGGTACCCATGAAAAAAACATATAGAATCATCGTCCAAACCCTTCTTCTCATGGCCTTTCTTCTTTCTGGCACCCCAAGTCAGGCCGAAGACCGGGTCCAATTAAGGGTCACCAACCCTTTCGAGAATAAAACCCCCGTCGCCGTTCCCGCCTTTCACATCGCTGCCGCCTCGGACCACGAAAAGGAGCTGGCAACCCAAGCCGTGACCCTTCTTCAGGAAACACTGGCCTTTACCGGATACTTCCGCATGGTAAATCCCGAAGCCTTTCTGGAAGCCCCGTCACAAACCGGTATCACCGAGCAGGATATCCATTTTGATCGGTGGCGTTCCTCTGGTGCCGAGCTCCTGGTCACCGGCAGCCTCACCGTCAGTGGCCAGGCCATTATCGGTGATTTCTATCTCTACGACATCTTTAGGCAAAAAAGCCTTTTCGGCGTGCGGCTTCGCGGCGCCGGCTCGCCAGACGAGAATCTGCGTCCCCTGATCCTGAAACTCGCCGATAAAATCATGGTCACCTATTCCGGAAAACACGGATTCTTCGGCAGCCGTATCGCCTTTGTCTCCAAAGGATCAAGCACCCCCAAAGAGATCTGGACCTGTGACTTTGACGGGTACAAACCGGCCCAACTGACCCGAAATAAAGCCATCACACTGACACCCGCGTGGTCCCCCGACGGCTCAAAAATTGCTTACACCTCCTATGTGAACGACAAGCCCGACATTTTCGTGCAGGGCGCCTGGCCTGGGGCCAGGCGTGACATTGTAACGGCAAAGGGGACAACCAATATTACACCCGCCTGGTTGCCGGACGGACAAATGATGGCGGCATCGTTGACAATTGAAGGGGATCAGGCGATTTATCTGTTGACCCAAAAGGGTAAAATACGTAAAAGGTTAACAAGAAAGTGGGGCAAATGGGGAATTGACGTGTCTCCGGTATTCTCCCCGTCAGGCGACAGGATGGCCTTTGTATCCAAGCGATCAGGCTCCCCTCAGATTTATATCAAAAACCTGAACAACGGACGCATTGAACGTCTCACTTTCGACGGAAAATACAACACGAGCCCTGCTTGGTCCCCCACAGGAGACCAGATGGCATATGCCGGTTTCAAAGACGGACATTTTGACATTCATGTCATGGATGTCCGAGGAGGCCGTCCCATGCAGCTCACCCTTGGCACTGGGGACAACGAGACCCCGTCCTGGTCACCCGATGGCAGCCTGATTGTTTTTTCTTCAACCAGAAAAGGCAAATCATCCATTTATGTCATGAATGCTTACGGTACAGACCAGCGGCAACTCGTATCACTGCCCGGTGAACAGACCGCCCCAGTGTGGTCATCCAATTTAAACCAATGACATTTGTTGACGAGGAGGAATGATGGGAAAAACCTGGAGAGTAAGATTAGCGCTCATTACCGTGCTGCTCACCATGCTGGTGGCTGTATCGTGCTCCAAGAAAGCAGTGGAGACAGACCCCGCTGCCGGAATCACTGCCCAGGAGACCATGACGGAAGAAACCTCTGACGATGCTGCCGCAACCGATGCGGCCCTCATCGCTGAAGAAGAGCTGATGAAAAAAGAGGCGGCTGCCCGCGAAGAAGCCCGCACCGCTTTCCAAGACACAGATATCTATTTCAACTATGACAGCTCAGCCGTTCAGGACTCCGATATTGCTATTCTTGAAGCAAAAGCCGAGTGGCTCAAAGAGAACCCCGGCGTCCGCATCACCGTTGAAGGCCACTGCGATGATCGAGGCACCACCGATTA
Source organism: Desulfoluna sp. (assembly GCF_030145185.1). Taxonomy (GTDB): domain Bacteria; phylum Desulfobacterota; class Desulfobacteria; order Desulfobacterales; family Desulfolunaceae; genus Desulfoluna. The sequence goes on from NZ_JAQYWB010000005.1 coordinate 71,622, forward strand.
CAACCTCGCCCTCGGTGACCGACGTGCGGCCCGTGCCATGGCATTTCTTGAGAGCTTAGGCGTTGAGGCCGACCGCATGGTCACTGTCAGCTACGGGGAAGAGCGTCCCCTGGATCCGACAGCCTCCGAAGCGGCCTGGTCCAAAAACCGACGCGCTCATTTTGTAATCCGTTAAGACAACCGGCCATGGCCCAAGGGCCCACCCGGAAATCCAAATGGAATGTTTACCGAAGGGCGTCTCAGACGCCCTTCGGTCTTTTGTGCTTTCAGCAACACCACGTCCGCATCGGGAGAAATCTGCCATGAAGCCCAAGGTGATCGCCTGCCTGTTGGTGGGTCTGTTCTTTTCCGGCTGTGCCCTCCAGAAAGATTACATTGCACTCCAGGGGCGCATCACCTCCATAGAAGATGGGATGCGTGAAAACCAGGCCCTGTCCCAAGGTGTAGAAGACTCTGTGGCCAGCAAAAACGCCCGCCTGGCGAATAAAATTGAGAAGATTCAAGAAGAACTGCGGATCGTCCGCGGTGATATGGAAACAGCCCTCCACCACAGCGAGCAACTCTCCACCCGCAACATCGACCTGGAACAGACCTTAGGTAAGATACGTCTCTCCATTGACGCCCTGTCCAAAAAACTCAGCCGGCTCGAAACCTTCACTGGCTATGAGCCCTCGGATACCGCGCCTCAAAAACCAACGGCCCAGGCCTCGGATCACACCCTCTACATGAACGCAAAAAAAGCCTTTGACGCCGGAGAGATGGACACGGCTAAAAAAGGGTTTACGTCCGTGGTCGAAACCTTTCCCGCATCAGACAATGCCGACAACGCCCAATTCTGGATCGGTGAGATTTATTACCGGGAAAAATGGTATCAGAAAGCCATCCTTGAGTATCAAAAGGTCATCGAAAATTACCCCAAAGGCAACAAGGTCCCCGCCGCCTATTTAAAGCAGGGATTGGCCTTTGAAGCCCTCGGGGAGACGGAAAATGCCCACCTGATCTTGGGTGAACTTCTGAGAAAATATCCCGATACGTCCGAATCCTCCATTGCCCGGAAAAAACTGGGGCAGTAGATACCGGCGATCGCCACACCACCCATGTGCGCCCTGGCCCCAACGGCCAGGGCGTATGAACGACGCAGGCATCAACCATGGTTACAGTAATGGGCATCGACCCCGGCCTTGCAGAAACCGGCATCGGCGTAGTCAGCGGCAAGGGCCTCACCGTGTCTGATTACTCCTTCGGCCACATCCGCACATCAAAAGATGAGAACACCCCGGCCCGGCTTCACCTGATCTACCATCGGATCAGTGAAGCCATTGCCATAAAAAAGCCCGATGCGCTTGTGGTGGAGGCCGTCTTCTCCCTGGAGCGCTACCCAAAATCCGGCATTCTACTGGGCAAAGTGGTGGGGGTGATCCTTTTGGCAGGATGCACCGCGGGCATTCCGGTGACGGAGATCCCGGTACGGGAAGCCAAGAAAATTCTCTCCGGCAACGGAAACTCAAGCAAAGCCCAATTGGAACGATCCGTCCGGGACTTCCTGAGACACAAGGAACCGATCCGACCTGACCACGCCTCTGATGCCTTAGCACTGGCCCTTATCGGCCTCTTCCGACACAACCGACCCCACCCCTGATGAGGTATTTTCCCTATGATCGGCTACCTGCAAGGACGCCTCCTGAAACGAGAGGAAGAAAAAATTCTTCTCCTCGTCGGCGGCGTTGGTTATGAAATTCTCCTCCCAGCCTCGGTGATGGCCTCCATCGCCCACTGCGAGACCGGAGAGGAACTCTCTTTTTCCATCTACTATCACCAAACCGAACGCCAACCCAAGCCCACTCTCATCGGCTTTCACACCGAAGAGGAGAAAGAGTTTTTTCAGCTCTTTATCTCTGTAGAAGACATCGGCCCCATGAAGGCCGTAAAGGCCATGGGACTTCCCATCGAAGAGATCGCAGCGGCCATCGAAGGAAGCGACCTCAAGAGCCTCATGAAACTTCCCGGCATCGGCAAACGAACCGCCCAGAAAATCATCGCCACCCTGGAAGGGAAAACCGCCAGATTTGCCCTTGAAGGCCCCTCCCCCACCGGCACGCCTGCCCCTCCCCAAGTCGCCTTCGTCGACCAGGTGATCGATGTGCTCACCCACCAACTGGGCCATAAAAGCAGCGATGCCAAAATACTGGTGGCCGAGGCCATGGCGAGAAACAGCAGCATTAAAGGACCCGAAGAGCTTCTGGATGAAGTGTATCGGAAATCTCTGTAAAGGAGTCCTTGCCCCAGGCAGGGGGTTGCTTCGCCACACAGGAGCATGTATCATCGGGGATTATTGGCAGCGCCCACCCGTCAGAGGTTTTGACCGATGGGTCGCCCCATGGCATCGGCGCACTGTTTAACCACTCAATAGCATTTCAGGAGTCCCCGACACGCGATGAGCGACGACCTCTTTTCCTTTTCATCCAGCACCCCCCCCATCGTCTCCGGGCAACCCATCACCCCGGAGGAGGAAGAGGGTCTCTTCTCCCTGCGCCCTGAGTCCTTTGCCGACTATGTCGGACAAAGAGAAGCCGTCGAAACCCTCCAGATTGCCATTGAAGCGGCCAAAAAACGGGAAGAGCCCATCGATCACGTGCTCTTCCATGGCCCCCCCGGGCTGGGCAAGACCACCCTGGCCCACATCATCGCCAATGAGATGGGAGGCGAGCTCACCATCACCTCGGGTCCGGCCCTGGAAAAGGGAGGGGACCTCGTCGGCCTCCTCACCAACCTCCAACAAGGTGACATCCTCTTTATCGATGAGATCCACCGCATCCCCAAGGCCGTAGAAGAGTTTCTCTACCCGGCCATGGAGGACTTTTCCATCGATATCGTCTTTGACAAGGGGGTGCATGCCCGCAGCCACCGGTTCCGCCTCAATCGATTTATCCTCATCGGAGCCACCACCCGTATCGGACTCCTGTCAGCGCCCCTTCGGGACCGCTTTGGCATGTTCCGGACCCTGGATTTCTACGACACCGAGGATCTCATCCGAATCGCCCGACGATCCGCTGCCCTGCTCAACACCCCCCTGACACCCGAAGGGGCACGAGCTCTGGCCATGCGCTCCCGAGGCACCCCTCGCATCCTGAACCGCCTCCTCAAACGGGTCAGGGATTACGCCGACGTGCGTGCCGACGGCGTGCTCACCGATGAGGTGGTGGAAAAAGCCCTCGCCCTGGAAGGGGTAGACAGCCTGGGACTCACCAACCTTGACCGGGCCTTTTTAAAAACCATCATCGACTACTACCGGGGCGGACCCGTTGGCATTGAGGCCATCGCCGCGACACTGCAGGAAGAGACCGACACCCTGGTCGATGTGGTGGAGCCCTATCTGCTGAAAATCGGCTTTCTTATCCGCACCTCATCCGGGCGAAAAGTCTCTCAAGACGCTTGCAGCCACTTGGGGTATGCGGTCCAGGGCACCCTTTTTAAATAGAAAGGCAAACGGCATCAGCGACCGATGCCCGAACGTTTTTTATGGGGCCCTCCACATCACCATAGGCATCATGTCACGCACAACAGATGCTGACTTTCCCGACAAACCTGTCGGCGCTACGAAAGGAGTTCCACCCGGCCCTCCCCAGAAGCCAAAGCACCCTTGAAATCGCAGTGAGCGGTGACCCTGCCGCGCAAACACCTGAAATTGTCAGGGAAGGCTCACGCCCTCACCTGGCCCGTTGGATAAGGAGAGTCCTTTTGCCCTCAGACGATTACACCAAAGACATTCAAGAGGAGATAGCCCGCTACGCCCCTGCCAACCTCTATCACCACAAGCGCCGATGGAGACTCCTTTTTGTCAGCAGCGATGGACATGTGAAACAATCCATCAACTATCGGCGGGTGGTCACCTTCACCCTGGTTCTCATCCTTCTTCTGTCCGGTGCCCTCACGGCCACCACCGGCCTCTGGCTCCGAACGCGAAGCCTTGCTGCCGAAGCCATCCTCCAGCAAGGCGAGCTTCGCGCCACCTTGATCAGACAATCCACCGATCAAGAGCTTCTCATGGCTCGTCTGGCCCTGGCCGAAGAAAAGAGCGCCATAAAACCCGAGGAACACCCCGTCCCGAACTCGGCCCCCGCCACGGCGGACACGCCCCCTGTCCCCAAGCCCTTTGTGCGCGTGGACACGCTGGAGACCCACCGAGCCAAAGATGGAACATCCCTTAAGATCAGTTTTAAGCTCCTCAACGACACGAAAGAAGGAAAACGCATTAACGGCACCCTTTTCCTGGCCTTTCCACCCAAAGAGGGAAGCACGCAAGCGCTGCGCATTCTCCCCGCGGTACGGGTCGCCCAGGGTATTCCCTCCCAGCCAAGCCGAGGAAAAGGGTTTCACATGCGGAACTTCAGCTCGATGAGCTTCAAACTTCGAACCGATCCCGGAGAGCTGCCCCACAGCAAGGTGATTGTCTACGCCTTCGACAAAAAAGGCTCCCTGCGTTATAACAACACATTTTCACTCTAGTCCCATGGGAACATTGACATCATGAATCGATCAAAACATCTCTCAGTGATAGACAAAGGACTCTTCTTTACCGGGGACATCACCGGCAAAGGACAACTCGTGGTCAAAGGCGAAATCAGCGGTACCCTCAAGGCCGACAGCGTCATCATCGCCGAAGAGGGCAAAGCCCTGTGCGATGCCACGGTTCACTCCATGACGGTGGGCGGTGTCTATGAAGGCACCCTGAAAGCCGAAAAGGAACTCATTGTGCTCAAGGGAGGCTGTTGCTCAGGCACGGTAAGTTGTGGTGACCTGATTGTGGAGGCCGGCGGAGTCATCAATGCATCGGTGACCTGCACAAAAAACGAGAAGGGCAAGGAAAGCCCGAAATCAGTGACCGAAACACCGAAACCCTTGAAACTGGCGAAATCATAAAGACCGAGGCCCCCAATCAATAAAGAACCCCACTCTGATCAGGGGGCCGCAGGCATTCAGCCGTTGGTTTCAAATCGTGAGAGAACACGCCCAAAATCCTCGGTCCGACCCACAAAATTATCAAAGGTCAGATCCGAAAAGCCAAGGTCATATTCTCGGCACAAGGCCTCAAATAGAGCCAGGTAATTGGAGACAATCCGTCCATGCCTGGCGAGCCCCAACATCTCCGCGACCTCATTGATCGGCGCTTTCTCACCCTCGATCTCCATGAACTCACCGTAAGGAAGGGTATCCAGGCAGATCTCACACCCATTAAGGTGAAAGGTTTCCCGCCATTTTTCATAAATCTGGACCGCTTCAAACCCCAAAGCCTTTAAAAGGCTGTCCATGGTATCAAAGTCACTGACCTCCACCTCCAGCTCCCGATGAATTTTAAACCCCTCTTTTCCACAGTCAACGTGGGGGGCTTTATGCGTCAGCCGGGTTTTTCCATCTTTTCTCAGCCGCAACAGACATCCTGCTTGCGTGATGCCTCCATTTGCAGTATCATATCGGACGTTGGTCTCAAAAGATCGTCCAAAGCCTTTGGCCCCCACCTCAACCAGTCGCCGCCGGACCATGTCGGGATGTACAAGACGATACTTCACTTCCACTTCAATATTTTTCACTTTTTTAAAATCTCCTCTTTATTTTACTGGTGATTCTATGGTATCACGTCTCCGGCAAGCCTTTACCACGTGTGCCCAAAAAATTAAGAAGCCACTTGACAATTCAGGTGAATTCAATTATTAAATTTCAGTTATTTGTATGAAAACCGACCGGGAGTATACAACATTGAAAAAATATACCTATAGCGCAAAGAAATCGGACAATCCACAGAAATGGTTCGTCGTCGATGCCAAGGATCAGGTGCTTGGCCGACTCGCTTCCGTTGTCGCGGCACACATTCGTGGTAAGCACAACCCCATGTACACACCGCACGTTGATACCGGAGATTGGATCATTATCATCAACGCCGATAAGATCAAACTCACCGGTAACAAGCTTAAAAATAAGACGTACTACCGTCACAGCGGCTACGTAGGTGGAATCACCGCTATCACCGCCGGCAAACTTCTTGAGAAGCGTCCCGAGGATCTGCTCCGTTTCGCCGTTAAGGGCATGCTGCCCAAAAATCGACTGGGTCGTGAGCTCAATAAGAAGCTTTTCGTATACGCAGGGGAAGAACATCCCCATGCCGCCCAGAAGCCAGAGGCATTGGCCGTAGCAGTCTAAGCAACCATCACAGCGAATTAAGAGATACTCGAGGATATTCATGGAAAAAGAAAACGTATTCTACGCCACCGGCAAACGGAAAAACGGCATTGCCCGTACCTGGCTTACTCCTGGCAGCGGCAAGATCACTGTCAACGCAAAGCCTGTTGAAGAGGTCTTCCCAAACCCTATGGCACGCCTTGTTCTGGCAGCGCCCCTGGCCCTGACTGAGCTTCAGGAAAGCTACGACATCGACGTCAAAGTCAAAGGCGGCGGAATCATGGGACAGGCCGGTGCCATTCGTCATGGCATCACCAAAGCTCTCCTTCTCGCCGAGCCAGAACTTCGCGATGTTCTGAAACGTGCCGGGTTCATTACCCGTGACTCCAGAATCAAAGAGCGTAAAAAATACGGTCAGAAAGGCGCCCGAGCACGCTTCCAGTTCTCCAAGCGCTAATCCCTCGTACGATTTATACAAAAAAGGAGGCAGATATCTGCCTCCTTTTTTTGTATGCTTTTTCAGGCAACACCCTCCCGATCCTCTCCTCTTGACAACGCATTCTATTCAGAACACGGCCATAAACGACGCACGGACATGGCGACGTTGAGCTGCCCTTGCTATCTTTTCAAAGCCTTGCGTCCCCAGGCCCGCCCAAGGCCGCGCCTTATCATCGCCCTTATCATCGCCCGGCGTATGACCGCCGACATGGCCACCCCCTCGGGTAACAATGCCGATGTCATCCCCCGTCACGGCATCCTGTAGAGCCTGTTGCTGTAACTCCAGGACGCCCACTGGGCATGGGCCAAGGCCTTTTCAACCAGGACTGGATCTGTCTCGCCTTCGGTGAGCTCTCCCCCATCGTAGGAGAACTGTCGATGTACCCCACCGGGCTGCAGTACCACCACCTGACGCCCTTCCATATAAGCCTGATTCTGATAAAACTGCATGACAGCTCGCCCGGCAACCCCTTCAGGCATCTTCATCAAATCTCTTCCGATCATGGGCGTCTGGCCGTCCAGCCCCATCAGAGAGAGAAGGGTCGGCGGTAAATCGGCCTGACTGGCAAGGGTATTATAAACCTCGGGTTCCACGCCCGGGCCGATGATGAGAGCCGGAATCCGAAACCGTTCAATGGGCACAAGCGAATCACCGTAGACCCTTGAGTTATGATCCGCCACCACAAGAAACAGTGTTCGGTCCCAATAGCTGCTTTTCTTGGCCTTTTCGAAAAACTGGCCGATGGCATGGTCGGCATATTTAACCGCATTGTTCACCGTATTTTTCGGTTCTTCATACAAATCAATGGCGTTATCGGGAAATTCAAACGGGGAATGGTTGCTGGAGCTGAACACCAGGGTAAAGGAGGGCGTCTCCCCCTCACCTTCCAGGACTTGGTGCGTCCGGCTCAGAAGATCCTCATCACACACGCCCCAGGACCCCTTAAAACGGTACTCCTCGAAATCCTTCTCTTCAATCACCTCGTCGAAACCATTTCCCAGGAAAAAGGCCTTCATGTTGTCAAAATCAGCTTCTCCGCCATAGACGAAGCGTGTTTTGTAGCCTTTGGTCTTTAGAAAGGACGCCAGAGAAAAAAAACGGTTCTGTGATTTACCCAACTTCACCACACTCCGTGCAGGGGTGGGGAAAAAACCCGTAATAACCGCCTCGATCCCTCGGACAGACCGGGTACCCGTGGCATAGAGCCGATCAAAGAAAAGACCCTCCTCTGCGAGGGCATCCAGATGTGGGGTCAGGGGAAGGCCTCCCATTCGCCCGACGAACTCGGCCCCCAGGCTCTCCTCCAGCAAAATCACAAGATTCAAAGGAACCTTCCGCTCCGCAACCGGCGTAAAACGATGCAGGGTCGGAATGGCCTCCGAGGAAAAATCCTCGGCATCCCCGAGGGCATTGTCTCGGACCACCTCCAGCATGCGATCCACCGCCATCCTGCCGTAAATTTTGGAGGCATCCGCCTCATCCTTCATGCGATACACCGCATCAAGAAGCGTGTACCCCGACGGCAGAGAAAGGCTGTTGACCAGATGATCCGAGCTGAACGCCACCGTACTGGCGTTGGCCGGACGATGCCCCATGGAAGAGCGAGCCCCGGCAAACACGAGCAATCCAATCAAAGGCAGGGCAAGAAGACGAGAGATCCCCCCCCAGCTGGCTCGTGGCCTCACCAGGCTGGGATAGTTCCGGCATGAGAAAAAAAGCACGGCGGTGACCATCACAAAACCGACAAGCAGCTCAGCCTTATAGCCGGTCAGAAGCATGGTGAAGACCTCCCTGGGGTAAACAAGATACTCCACAAAGAGGCGGTTGGGGCGGGTGTCATACTCGAGGATAAAAAAGGGGGTGGCCGTCTCCATAACAAGGAGAAAACACAGAGAGGCGGAAAACCAAAAGGCGGCAAAGAGCCGCCACAAGCCATGGGTGCGCCTGAACCCATTTAAAAAAGGGGCCATGAGTACCGGAAAAGCCACCAGATAACAGATCATCACGGTGTCCATCCTGAGTCCATCCCTCAAAATACGAAGGAAATCCCCCCCCACACGATCCCACTGCCAAAGCATCAGACCCACCCGGCAAGCCGTCAACACGAGATACGCGTGCACGGCAAACTGCCAGATAGGATACCAGGGGCTCTCCTTTATAAAGAACGCTATCCTCTTGCCGGGGGAAGGACCCGCCCCGTTATCACCTGCCGCACCCATTAAACCGCTCATAGCCCACCCATAACATACAAAACAATGACACGCGGCCCGGCCTGTAGTCAGCCACACACGCTCCAATGCCCTCCCTTTTTGCCCAAAAACCAAGGGTCTTAGACATGCACAGCGTTTAAACTACCCGTACACGGTAAAAAATGTCTATGAAACAAATGTAACAGTTTGTATCATGAGTAAATTTACTATAAAGCGCCTCCATCACACGCATCAACCCTTCCCATGTGACTTCATCGATAACGATTTGGATGGAAAAACTTATCCTAGTTGCATTTGATACATTATATTGGTAACCTTTTCATTCCTTAGCATTCTGTCGAAACATCCGCGCAACAAGGCACAAGGGAGTATTACCCGGCAGGAATGAGACCACCGTAAGACATTCCGGTGAGTGAAATACCGCCCAAGCCATTGCTGGTCAGCAAGGAGAAATAATGACCCCCACGCCGTACCGAATGAACGTTCTGATTGTGGACGACATGCCCACCAACATCAAAATTCTCGGTGAAACCCTCAGAAGAGACTATGACATCAGCTTCGCCCGAAGCGGTTCCAAGGCATTGGAAATGATTGACGACCATTGCCCGGACCTGATCCTTCTCGATATCATGATGCCAGGCATTGATGGATATGAGGTCCTGCGGCGTATTAAGGGAAACCCCGATCACACCCACATCCCCGTCATCTTTATCTCTGCTCGAGACGATGAAAAGGATGAAACCTTCGGCTTGGAGCTGGGCGCCGTGGACTACATCACCAAACCCTTTCGACCCGCTGTGGTCAAAGCCCGGGTACGGACCCATATGGAGCTTAAGATGCACCGGGACCGCCTGAACACACTGGTCCATGACCGGACCCGGCAATTGATCCACTCCGATCGCCTCGCCACCCTGGGCACCCTCTCCGCCGCCATCGCCCATGAGGTGAAAAACCCGCTGCACTACGTTGTGGGAAACGCCGAGATGATCATGGATGACATCCTGAATGGAGACATGGTCTCCATCCAGGAGCGCACGGTCAATATTGTCAAAGGCGCCAAACGAATCAATGCGCTCACCGACCGACTCAAAGGCTATTCCAAAAAGAGGGTCCAATCCTACGTCCCCACCCCCTTAAACACTATCATTGACGACGCCCTGGAGATGCTCCGGTACCGACTTTTAAAATACGACGTCGAAATCAATACCTCCGGTGTGGACAAAGAGTTGACGGTTTTCTGCGACCCTCACCAGATATCCCAGGTCTTCGTCAACCTCATCAACAACTCCACCGAAGTCCTCACCCACGGCTCCGGAAAAATTCTCATCCAGGCTCAAAAACAAGACGACATAGCCTGGGTCACCCTTGCGGATAACGGCCCCGGCATTCCTCAAGACAAAATTGACACCATCTTCGAGCCCTTCTTTACCGAAAAATCCGACGATACAGGCACCGGCCTGGGCCTCTTTATTACCCGACACATCCTCGCGCGGCACGGTCGGGACATTCATCTCTCGAGAACCGATGCCTCGGGCTCTGAGTTCACCTTCACCCTTCCTTTAAATTAATCACCCCATGAAAAAACGCTGGACCATCTCGGGAACCTACTTCTCCTTTATGATGCTCCTTATGGTCTGCACACTCACAGGCCTTGGAGGCCTCTGGGTTGCGGAAGAACTCAACCAGTACAAGAAGGATTCCCATCAGATACGATCACAGTTCATGGCGTCTCGACGAACAACTCTCGTTCACCTGACCGATCAGATCGAAACCTCCCTTCAAAGGGATATCGCCCTGGCTGAACGTATTTTTAAGCAACAGCTTAAGGAACGGGTCCTGGAAGCCGCCTCACTTCTTCTGGCCATCCACTCAGAGAACCAGACGGGCCTGCCCCTTGAGACACGCCATGCCCTCATGAAAAATGCCCTGCGCAACACTCGCTACTCGGAGCATCGCCGTTTCTTCTTCGCCTTAAGCGCCGACGGAGCCCTTCTGTTCAACTCAATCCGACCGGAACTCGACGGCACCCCCTTTGATCATCTCGCCCATCAAGAAGAATTCCCCATCGCCCGTCAGATCGTCGACCTGGCCATGAATCACGGGGAAGGGTATCTCACCTACCGCTACCCCAAACCCACGCAAGCCCAGGGGCCGCTGTACCCGAAGACCTCCTATATTCGGCTTATCAAACCCCTGGGATGGATTGTCGGTACCGGCTACTACCACGATGATTTTTATCAAAGGCTTCAAAAACGACTGATTCAGGAGCTGCACCCGCTGATAAACACAAACGGTGACCGCATCTTCATCTTTTCAGACAAAGGAAAGTTGCTGATCGGCCCCTCCTGTCCCGAAATGGATGCAGCATCTCTGTCAATCTCCGGCCCCGGCAAGGCAGGACAATTCATCGACTATGCGTCCCCCTTAAAGGGCACCCCTTTCCTTGCCTACATGCGTCCTTTTCCCCAATGGGGATGGACGATCGTAGCCTCCGCAGACACCCTTGCCATGGACCGGGCCATCCTGCGCAAACAGGAGGCCTTGAAAAAACGAATTCGCGATCACCTCCTGTATGTCCTGCTCATCCTCTGCACTGCCATCACCATTACTGCCCTCGCCTCGGGCCTCTTCGCGAGACACCTGGCTCGGTCCTTTGCTTTTTTCAGCGCCTTTTTCAAAAAAGCCTCCCTTGATTTCACCACGATTGATCCGGCAAAGCTCTTCTTCTCCGAATTCAAAAGCCTGGCCGATGCCGCCAATCGCATGATCTTAAAACGAAAACTTACAGAAACCGCGCTACGGGAAAATGAAGAAAAATACAAAGCCTTGGTGGACAACACTCTGCAAGGCGTTATCATTATTCAAAATCGCTGCATTGTGTTTGCCAATGCCGCCTGCACCACCATCTCCGGCCTTCCCCACGAAGACATCATTCATGCGGAAGACGAGACCCTTCGGCAATGGACCCACCCAGACGACATAGATCCTGTCTGGGCCTGCTTCGAGACGGTCTTTGAAAACCCCGACAGCCCCCCCATGACCTGGACATACCGCGTGATCAAAGGCTGCGGAGCCATCGCCTGGGTGGAAATCACCGTCAGCCATCTCTGGTATCTGGGGCATCCCGCCGCCTTGTGCACCCTCAGTGACATCACCCGGCGCAAAGCCTCAGAAATTGAACTGGCGGGTTATCGAGAACAACTGGAGGAGAAGGTCGCTGAAAAGACGCGGGAACTCACCGAAGCCAAAAACCTGGCGGAGACGGCCCTTGAAGTAAAAAGCCGATTCCTCGCCAACATCAGCCACGAAATTAAAACCCCCATGAACGCCATCATGGGGGTTGCCGAACTTCTCGAAGCCGAGGGACTCACCGACAAGCAACAGAATTACATCGATATTATGGGCCGCTCCTCACGGGCCCTCTTGACGCTCATCAACGATATTCTTGATTTTTCACGAGCCAAATCAGGGAAAATCACGCCCGAAATGATCTCCTTCAACTATCTGGAGCTGATGGAAGAGGTAGCCGATATTTTCACCCCCCAAGCCGAAGAAAAAGGGCTGGCCCTTGTGATCGATATCGACCCCGAGCTGCCCCCCGCCATCACAGGAGACCCCTTGCGCATCCGTCAGGTTCTCGTAAACCTCACCGCCAACGCCATCAAATTCACCCATTCAGGAAGTGTGACCCTGGCCTGCCGTGTGGTCAAAAAAAGGGATCAAACCATCACCTTCCAAACCCTGACCCAAGACACAGGGATCGGCATCGATTTCAAAAAGCTTCCTCACGGAGACGCTCGCAGCCTATTTGAGCCCTTCAGCCAAGCCGACAGCTCCACCACACGAAAGTATGGGGGCACCGGCCTGGGGCTGGCTATATGCCAGAACATCATCGCCCTTCTCGGGGGAGAGCTGACAGTACAAAGCAGCCTGGGCCAAGGGAGCCTCTTCTCCTTCCATCTCACCACGCCCTGGGACACCAGCAAGCGACGCCCCAGACTCAACATCACGGGCAGCGCAGTCCTTGTGGGGCCGCCCTGCCCGGAAGAGACGACGATCCGTCAGACCCTGCAATGGTTCGGGTTTACCGTGGAACGCATCCCAGAAGAAGCATGGACGCCATCGGCTCCCGCAAGATGGACACTCGCCTTCTGGCTGCTCCCCCGCGATGAGATGGACGTACCCGGCCAGCCGATCATCCCGGACTGGCCCAAGGGTCTCAAGAAAACGTTCGCGGTATGCCCTGGCCCCCTGTTCGATACCACCCGCTCCCTGCTCAAAGATCATGCCGATCTGGTTCTGCTCAAAACGCCTTTAAAACCCAGCCAACTGAACCGACGCCTTTCAGAGGTCCAAACCTGTCTTGTCCAGGAGGAAACGCCCCCCCAAGAAAGCGGCCAGAAGATCCCTGCCCCTTCATCGGCCGCCCTGACCGAGCTGGCCCAAACCCTGGCGCTGCTTCGCGAGAAACTCTCGGAAAACAAGTTCGATACAGACCTGGAAATTGAACAACTCAAAGCAGTGCTCCCCCCTGAAGCGGAAGCACTGATCGAGGATCTCGCCTACAACATCGAAAACTTTAATTACTACTCGGCCCTTGTCACACTGAAAAAAATCACCGCCTCCTGTACCGGATGTTCACCCCTCAGCACTGACAATTAATCATGACCCAACAGGCCATCAACCCTCGGTTTTCCTTCGACCACCACGTACAAATCAACGAGGAGGGTCCCCTCAACGCGTGAGAAGACCCTCCCTGTCCGTCGATGCGACATCGATTTTAACGGGCATGCGAACAACAGCCTCTATGCAGAATGCATGATGGAAGGGATTTCAGATGCGTTTTATGAACGGTTCAGGCCTGTTAAGGCAGAAATCGTTTTAAAGGAAGACGTCTTTTACGGGGAAGAGAGGGTGATAAGAACCGACGAGGAAAAAAATCAAAAGGAACCGACAACCCGTCACAGCCTGATCTCTCGGCCCCAGGAGAAGGAAGTCGCCAGAGCAAGGATCCTCTGGAAAAAAAGAGGGCGGTCAAAAGGTTCACACCACCCGTAACGGGAAAGGCGAAAAGACCTCTATTTCAGATAATAACCGGTGCCCGTCTGGCCGTGATCAATCTTTTTTCAATCCACTGAGAAGAATGAGCAAAAGCCCCACGCCAAAGCAATAGAGATACAAAGGGGCTCCAACCATCCAGGTAACGGCAGATTGCAATCCCGAGCTCGAAATCGTTTCGATCCATGTCAAACGATCCGGATCGAGCAACACGTTAAGGCTGTAATTGAAGCGTTCCGGGTCACCGGGCATCAAGCGAGCCAGGCCTTTCATGACCAGTAAAAACAGGCCGACCATCATCGCTACACTACCCCAAAAAAAGGATCTGTTCATGACCGTCTCCATCGCTGCAAAATAAGATTTATAAGACAAAGCTTAAGACCTGTATCCCGGCTGAATCCGTGAAGTCAAGAGCACAACACCTCCCCTGCACCGGCAGCCCCCTACCAGGGCAGCTGCACAGGATAAAGCTCATGAATCAGCTCCCGGTAGGCCTCAGAGCCCTGATAGTAAAACTGTGCCAGCACCACCAACCGCATACCAGCAGCCACCACAGCATGAATCATTTCATGGGATGACATACCTCTCTTTTCGAGCATTTGGCGCTCTAAGGTCAACCTTTTTTTAAGGGCCATCTTCAAAATAGAGTCGGGAAGTCGCCGCCACACAGAGTAATCCCGGTTAAAATCCTCCATATCCTCCTTGAGGAGGAATTCACCCAAAGCCTCCACATCGACAATTTCCTGGTCCATAAAGGGTTGCAGTCGTCTCATCTCTCCCCCTGTCGGGACGAAGCCCTTACGCGACTCCGTAAGAAAAGGTTGATCTTGCCCCGAAAGAGGCCCTGTGCCATACTTTCATTTTTTTATCCTCAAATATTCAAGTGATAGAGGCCATGCCCAAACTTCCGCTGCAGTCCTGGAATCAACCCATGTACCGATTCCTCCTTCTTTTGACCCTCTGCGCCACCTTCGGGCTGCAATCCTGGCGTATCCTCTTTGACAACTTCTCCGTTCAGATCATAGGGCTGGATGGCAGCCAGGTTGGAGCCATCCAATCCATCCGTGAGATCCCAGGTTTCCTGGCACTTCTTGTCATTTATGTCACCCTCATCATGAAAGAACACCGCATCGCCTCCCTCTCCGTCGCACTTCTCGGAATCGGCGTAGCGGCCACGGGATGGTTCCCCCAGTTCTATGGCCTCGCCCTCTGCACCCTGATCATGAGTTTCGGATTTCACTATTTTGAAACGGTCAACCAATCCCTCACCCTGCAATACTTTGACCGAACGACCGCCCCTCTGGTACTGGGCCGGCTTCGAAGCTACGGGGCTGCCGCCAGCATTGGGGCCAGCCTCCTCTTCTTCTTTGCCTCCCCGTACCTCAGCTTCCAAAACATGTTCGCCGTCAGCGGTGGGGCCATCACCCTACTTGGGCTCTGCACTCTTTTTCAACAACCCACCAGCCACACCGCCGTCCCACAACACAAAAAAGCGATCTTTCGAAAACGCTACGGGCTCTTCTACTTTCTCACCTTCATGGCCGGTGCCCGACGGCAGATCTTCGTCGCCTTTTCCGTCTATCTTCTGGTCCAGCGATTTCATTTCTCCGTCCAGGAGATCGCCATGCTGTTTCTCTTCAACAACCTGGTCAACTACTTCATCAGCCCTCTGATTGGACGGGCCATCAATCGATACGGCGAACGACGACTCCTCTCCCTGGAGTACTTCAGCCTCATCTTCATCTTCATCGCCTACGCCTATGCCGAATCACGGGTTCTGGTGGCATGTCTCTACATCCTGGATCATGTCTTTTTCAATTTTGCCATGGCCATCAAAACCTTCTTCCAAAAGATTGCCGAGCCCCAGGACATCGCCCCGAGCATGGCTGCCGGATTCACCATCAACCATATTGCCGCCGTGGCCCTGCCCGTGATCGGGGGCATGCTCTGGATGGTCGACTATCGCATTCCTTTTTTTGCGGGAGCCGTCATGGCCTGTATATCGTTGGTTGCGGTTCAAAAGATACCCGACCCACCGAAGCGAAACGATGGACCCGTCGCCTCAGACGACCAGGGTTAAGACACCTCAGGGAGGGGCTGAATCAGCGAGGGGGACGAAAAGCGGCCACGCCATACAGGCGTGACCGCATGCAGCTTACCCTTCTTTGGCGGGCAGATATCCGTTCTGGATAGAGGCATTTTGCAAGGTCCCGATGTTTTCCATGTAGCGGGCGGCATCCTCAAAGGACACGATGCCCCGGGAATAAAGGTCCGCCAGGGCAAAATCCATGGGAATAAACTCGTCGGAAGCCGTCTGCATCTGCGTACGGATCATGTGGGTCTTCTCTTCACGAATCAAGTTCTTCATGCGGTAACTGTTGATAAACTTCTCCACCGCCAGCACCAGCCCCTTGCCGTCTTTCCGCGGAATCAGACGCTGGGAGATCGTGCAGAGCAGAGAGGCAGCCAAAAGGGAACGGGTCAAATTCTGCTGGTGTGAGGGAAACATGTTGATCACCCGTTCGATAATACCCGTCGAGTTGTCGGCGTGAACCGTGCTGATCACCAGATGACCGGTATGAGCGGCGCGAAGGGCAATCTCAAAGCTCTCTTTATCCCGCATCTCGCCGATCACAATGACGTCCGGTGACTGCCTGAAAATACTCCGCAACCCATTATAAAAGGTGTCACAGTCGCGACCGACCTCACGCTGATTCACGTTGCACTTCTTGTGTTTGTGGAGATACTCCACCGGGTCTTCCAGGCTGATGATGTTGCACCGGCGATTGTCGTTGATTATATCGACCATCTTGGACAGGGTGGTCGACTTGCCGTGCCCTGCCGGCCCGCACACCATGATCAAGCCCTGGGGTTTCAAAGCGAAGTCATGAATCCAGTCTGGAAGGTTCAGGGCCTCCATGCTGGGCAGCACCTCAGGCAACCCCCGGAAGGCGATGGACACCGTGTTGCGCTGTTTGTAAAAAGCGATGCGAAAGCGTCCGACCTCCTTGACGTTAAGCGCCATCTCAAAATCATTGTCTTTTTGAAAGAGCCCCCACTGTTCATCACTTAAGAGCTCCCGTGCATACTTTTCACAATCGACGGGTGAGAGTACCCCCATGGGCATTCGCTTGAGCTTGTTGCTGATTTTAAGGGAGGGAGGGGCACCGGCCGAAAGAAACATGTCACTGGAACCCTGCTTCACCATCTCCTCCAGGAGGTTTTTCAACTTGGGTGCCTTTTCAATACGAAGGCTCAAGGCCTCAGCCGTCCGCCGAATCACCTCTCCAGAGATGCCGCCCCCGTAGCCACCGGCAAGTGACTGAAGGGCCGCTTCCATCATAAAGCTAGGCGTCACCACGGGCTTGATCTTCATGCCCAGGGAAAATCCGAGGTCATTAAGGGTGACAAAATCCTGGGGTGCCACCATGGCCAGAACGAGCTCATGCCCTTCCACACGCACCGGCATGACCCGTAAATCACGCATCTTCTCCAGCGGAATGAGGTCGAGAACATGCTGGGAGATATTGATGCTGAAAAGATTGACCGGCTTCACCTCAAAATGCTTGCCGAGGAACTTCAGAAGATCATCCACACCGATATATCCCATATCGATAAGAATCGACCCCAACTGCCCCCCGTCATGCATCTGGCGTTTCAGGGCGGTTTCCAACTGCTCTTCACTGATGTAGCCATATTCCATCATCAGTTCGCCAAGGCGATGCTTTCGCCCCGGGACACTTTGCGCCCCGTTCTTCTCTTTGGCCATCGTGATGCCTCCTTCCGCTTGGACAGTTCCCGTTCATTGGATCCAAAATTGCCACATACCCCGCGGGACCCATCCCGCATGCGTTCGCACATTACCCCAAATCCATAAACTGATTTTCGCAAAGGTTCAAGGAAATACAATGCCGTGTTAAGCCATCAAACTCAAAGCGTTTCTCTCCCGGGCACACCGCCTGATACCCTCCGGCGATGCCTCTATCCCGGATATTTCATGAGAAAACAATCAGGACTAAGGAATAACCCGTCATTACAGTTCTTTGCAGTAATATTTTCAGCCGTTTCAAAAACGCAAAATGTAATCCACGGTATTCTGTTTGATTTTCTCACCCTTCGGGCGAGCCGGGTGCACTCATCTGCCGCGTTATCAGAGCCTTGAGGTAAACCACTACATCTTCAGCTCTGATGCCTTGCATATGAGCGCGCCCAACTCGTGAAATATCCGGGCTAGGGCTGAGATATTTCATCATCAAGGCTATGGACGATTTCAAGAGCCACGGAAACGTCCACGCTGCCCCCGTCATCACCCGCCACTTTCATGGAGGCACGCATCTCGCCCCCTCGGAGATCCTTCACCGTGGCATAATATTCCCCCCACTCGGAACGACTCTCTTTTGTGACATCGTTTTGAGAAAACCAGAGAGACATGATCTTCAGCATCCCCCTGGGAAGCCTTTTACGTATAGAAAGATGGGTCATGGCCGGAATCCCACCGTCGGGATTTCCCTGATAGTGTCTCTGAGAAGCCACCAGGGTAAAAAGACCGGATATCTCTGGAGGAAGACCACGAAGAGCCAGGGTGATACGAAGCTTCTGAGCCGGTGAGCCCTCATTCATGGAGACCCCTGAATCGCCCTAGTCGGGCAGATGGCGAGTGAACATAGCCCGGATATTTCATGAGAAAACAATCAGGGCCAAGGAATAATTCGTCATTACAGTTCTTTGCGGTAATATTTTAGTCGTCCCAAAAATGCAAAATGTAATCCACGCTATTCTGTTTGATTTTCTCACCCTTCGGGCGAGCCGGGTGCACTCATCTGCCGCGTTATCAGAGCCTTGAGGTAAACCACTACATCGTCAGCTCTGATGCCTTGCATATGAGCGCACCCAACTCGTGAAATATCCGGGATAGACCCGTAGCCCCTTCTTATAAAAAATGACAAAACGCAGGATGCGGGGGGGGGGAGCCGAATCGACCGCAACGGAAAGGAACACAGAATAAGTCGAATATTAAATATTTGTAATTATAACCCATCGGCTCCTTCCTTTCAAGATACCCCCTGCCTTATTCTGCCCATCGGTCTCTACAGATGAGTCAGGTGACCCCTTCCGTCTGCACCTGTTCATCCCGGTTAATATGGCCGCCACGGCCACACCAACCTTGTGTTTTTTAATCCTTTATTCCAGCGAGATGCACCTTCGTCAGGCCCCCCGGCTCATTTTTTTCTTGATTTCCTACCTCATTCCTGCTTTTTCTCAATGACGGCAACCTCAAAAAAAGTACTCACAAACTTAAAACGGTCTCACCTTGTGGCACACCTTACTGCACGGCAGCCACAAGCAATCTGCAATACGTCTTCACCCGATCTGTCTGTCGGGTGGCCCTGCAACAATTGCATCACAGTCCTTAGGAGGATATTCATGGTTCGATCACACAAGATGGCATTTCTTTCGGCCATTTCGTTACTATTTACCCTTACAGTTCCCGCGCTGCTCTTTGCCGCCGATCCCGTCGTCGCAAAAGCCAACGCGGAGCACTTCAAATTTCTCACCCTGATCCCGCCGGTCGTGGCCATTGTCCTGGCCTTTGTCACCCGCAACGTGGTGCTCTCCCTTTTTGCCGGCATCTTTTCCGGCACCTTCATGCTCTCCCTTCAGGGAGGGGTGGTCTCCGCCCTTCAGAATGGTTTCATCAAGCTGAACCATGAAGTGCTGGGGGCCCTGGCCGATCCCTGGAACGCCGGCATCGTTCTTCAGTGCCTCGCCATCGGCGGCCTCATCGCCCTGGTGTCCAAAATGGGCGGCGCCAAAGCCATCGCAGAGGCCCTGGCCAAAAAGGCCACCGGTCCCACCAGTGCCCAGATGTACGCATGGTTCATGGGGCTCCTCATCTTCTTCGATGATTATGCCAACTCCCTGACCGTCGGCCCCATCATGCGCCCGGTCACCGACCGCATGAAGATCTCCAGGGAAAAGCTCGCCTTCATCATTGACGCCACGGCCGCTCCCATTGCCGGCATCGCCCTGATCTCCACCTGGGTGGCCTACGAAATCGGCCTCATCAAGGACGGATATGCCGGCCTCGGCCTGGAAGCCAACGCCTATGGTATCTTTGTGGGCACCATCCCTTTCCGCTTTTACAACATCCTTATCCTCATTTTCATCGTAGCCACCGCCGTCATGCTTCGTGAGTTCGGCCCCATGCTCACCGCAGAAAGACGCGCCCGAACCACCGGGAAAGTTCTGGGTGACCACGCCAAACCCATGGTGGCCGCAGAATCCACCGGGCTGGAGCCCGACGAAGGGGTGCCCCTTATTATCTGGAACGCCATCATTCCCATCATGACCCTGATCCTCGGTGCCTTCCTCGGGTTCTATTTCAACGGGCGCGGTTCCATCATGGGTGGGGATGACGCAGCTCTCATCCAGATCCTGAAAGAGAGCCCCGCCTCCTTTACCGCCATCCGGGAGGCCTTCGGTGCCTCGGACGCCTCCATCGTTCTTTTCGAAGCGGCCCTCTTTGCCGGCATCGTGGCGATGATCCTGGGTGTGTCCCAGCGAATCTTCTCCATCGAAACCGCCGTGGACACCTGGGTTCAAGGCGTAAAATCCCTGGTGATCACCGGGGTGATCCTCCTGCTGGCCTGGTCCTTAAGTTCCGTCATCAAGCAGCTGGGTACCGCCATGTACCTCGTGGCGATTCTCTCCGACAGCATCCCGGCCTTCTCGCTGCCGGCCATCATCTTTATTTTGGGCTCCTTTATCTCCTTTGCGACGGGAACCTCTTACGGCACCATGGGCATCTTGATGCCCCTGGCCATTCCTCTGGCCTATGCCATCAGTCCGGAGGAGAGTTACATGCTGATGAACGTCGGTGCGGTGCTTACCGGCGCCATCTTCGGCGACCACTGTTCTCCGATCTCAGACACCACCATCCTCTCCTCCATGGGGGCCGCCTGTGATCATATCGACCACACCCGGACTCAGCTGGCCTACGCGGTGACCGTCGCGCTGGTCACCGTCTTTTTCGGGTACATCCCCGCCGGTCTGGGTGTTCCCGTTTACATCATCCTGCCCGTAGCCATCGCGGTCCTTGTGGGGATTCTCTACTTCTTCGGAAAGCCCGTCGAAGAGGCCTAACCCCTCTGTTCCCATAAACATCCACAGCCCCCGCCCCTTCGGCGGGGGCTGTCTCCCCTGCCTGGATAAGACATCTGTGTTTCACTCGCACCTTATGAGACACTCAGGCTCTGACAAAGGCCCTCTCATCGAGGTGGGCAAAGCACCCCCCAACAACGACCATAACGCACGTAACGCCTATCAATAAAGGGTCATAGAGCCCCGCCTCGATCTCATCCTCTTCACTTTTTATCCCATCTGTGCGGCCCCCACATCTCTGGCACATATCTTGTATTGGTTTAGAACCAGAACAAAGCGCAACGCCAAAATGCCTATTGTAATGAACCGACGCAGGAGAGATAATGTGAAAACATGCGATCACAATATAAAATCCACCCTTGAGCTGGTGGAGGCCATGATCCAACTGGCGGAAAGGGGGGACAGCGACCGCGAAGACAACGGATGCGGTATCCTTTATGGCATCCTTCGAGACGCTGCCTATAAGATAAAACAGGTGGCGGAGATGGAACGAGAGGCCCACATTCGCAAAGGATGGTGGGAAGAACACCCTTAAGGAGACACTCATGACCCTTGAAAAAAGCATTCGCGCCATTGCCGGACTTTTTGTGTTGTTAAGCCTTGCCCTGGGGTATCTGACCAGTCCCTGGTGGCACCTGTTCACCGCTTTTGTGGGAGCCAATCTCCTGCAATCTGCCTTTACCGGCTTTTGCCCCATGGAACGCCTCTTGATCAAACTCGGCGTCAAGCCGGAAGCGCCCTGATCCAACGGTGCGTTGAAACCCTGCCCCGAAACCGGCAGGGTGCTCTTTACACGCACCACGCCAACCCGCAATTAAGATCACTTCAAAAAATACCTTTGCCCCGAAGCCGTGTCTTCAACCCATTGCTTCCATCCGTATTTTCCTGTAATCTTTTTTCGCTTTTCCATTCATCACGACACCATGCATGCCGTCACCATCACTGAGCGAACCACCCCGCAAAACCACCGCCACCGACCAAGGAGCACGGGTGCACATGAAACAAGGCAGAAAAGTTCCTCTCTCCCTTTACGGGATCCTCACATCAGCCCTCCTTTTTTTCGCCACCACGACAGGAGCCGCCCCCCTGACCTTGCCACTGGCCGTTGAGTCCGCGTTAAAAAACAACCCGGACCTGCAATCGGCTAACGAAGCCGTCACCCTGGCCCAAAGCCAGATTGACAAAGCCAGGGCCGCCTACTGGCCTACCCTGAGCCTTTACGCCGAGGCCCTCCGCGCCGATGCCCCGTCCACCTATCTTTTTAAAACCATCGACCAGCGACTGTTCACCCCTGGCACCGATTTCAACTCCCCCGGCATTGTCGAGAACCTCGAAGGGGGGCTTGAGGTGCGGCTTCCCCTCTACAACGGCGGGCGAAACCGATGGGCCGTGGTCTCGGCCCACTCTGGCCTTACCGCGACCCAGGCCCGACGTTCCGGTGCGCAACGCCGACTCACCTCCGACGTCATCAATGTCTGGTACGACATCCTCTCCTCCCGGCAGTTCATTCACATCGCCGAAGAGTCCGTCAAAACCGTCACCGCCCAGCTTGAAGCCATGACAGTCCGGTACAAAGGGGGAAGCGCCCTCAAATCAGACCTGCTCTCCCTTAAAGTACGCCTGGCCGAAGCCGAAGAGCAGCTCCTGACCAGCCAGAACCGACGAGCCCTCGCAAGGGCCGCTCTCTTCACCCTCCTGGGTCAGGAGCCCGACACACCGGATGCATTGAGCCCCGAGCCCCCCTTCAGCCACTGGCAGCCCCCCACCTATGCCGAGGGGCTCGAACGGGCCCTGACGAGACGCTGTGAAATCACAGGGGTCCAGGCCCTGGTGGCTCAGGCCGAAGCTGGGATCGGCACCGCACAGAGCGGGCACCGTCCCGTGGTGAACCTGGCAGGCAACCTCTATGCCGCCGACGACGGATTCGACCACACCGCGGACCGCGCCAACTGGTCGGTGGCCCTGCGCATGGATGTCCCCCTCTTTTCCGGATTCTCCGTAGAGGCCGACACCCGATCCGCTCGAGCCCGTGAGCGTCAAGCGGAATCCCTCAGAAAAAAAATCCTGCTTCAGATTCGGCTGGATGTCAAAAATGCCTACCTGCACTACGATGAAGCGGCCAAACGCCTCCAGGTGGCTAAAAACGCCGTGGACATGGGGGAAGAGACCCTCTCCCTCGTCAAGAAGCAATACGAAGGGGGCTCTGCCACCATCACCCGGTACCTGGAAGCCGAGCTGGCTCGAAACAGAGCCCGCATCAGAGAAACGGCCGCCTACTACGACCAGAAAAAAGCCCTGGCTGCCATTGCCCGGGCCACGGCCACCTCAAATGGCGGCCCAGGCACCCTCTTTCCTGAATTCTCGCCCCAACCCCACAACCCGGAGAAATGATTCGCCATGAAAAATAAACGCCCCCTTCGCCTCTGGCCCCTGGGTCTTGCCCTGCTCCTCATCACAGGGTGTGGCAATGAAATCGGCCCCTCCACACCGGTGGAACATGCGGGTGATCTCTTCGTTCCCTCGAACCAGATCCATGCAGCCCTGCGTCCTGTGGTGCAAACCTACGAAGCGGTGGGGACCATCCGACCTGAAACCGAAACCATTATCGAAGCGCAAGTCACCGCCCAAATTCGAGAAATTGCCGTGGCCCCCGGCACCTCCGTCACCAAAGGGCAACTGCTGATCCGCCTGGACAGCCGCCAGCTCTCATCACGCCTCGACCAGGCCCGGGAATCCCACACAGCAGCCGTGGCCTCAAAAAAACAGGCCCATCAAGTCCTGATCGCCACCCGCGCGGGGTTCGAACAGACTCGCGCCGCCTTTGAACGCACAAAAAAATACCACGCCGCCGAAGCCGCCACCGACCAGCAGTTGGAAGAATCCCGCGCGCACTACCTCGCAGCCGAAGCCGATGTCAGCCGTGCCGAACAATCCCTGGCCGCCGCTGAAAGCGGCATCCGTCATGCCCTTGAAGTGGTGAAGGAGGCGGAGATCGCCCTCGGCTACTCCGAGCTGACGGCACCAGAAACCGGGGAAGTCCTCAAAAAAATGGCAGAACCCGGGGACCTCGCCCTGCCCGGCAAGCCCCTGATGATCCTTCGGACCAGCCGTCGGCTCATTCTCGAAGCCTACGTGCGGGAAGGCCTCATCGGCACGGTGCGTACCGGGGACACCCTCACCGTGGCCTTAAAAAGCCTGGACCAAACCGTCCAGGCCGAGGTCAAAGAGATCGTCCCCTACGCCGACCCCAAAACCCGCACCTTTCTCGTCAAAGCCACCCTCCCGATTGTGGAGGGTCTCTACCCGGGTATGTACGGCAAACTCCAGGTTCCCCTCTCCACCGTAGAGGTCATCACCCTGCCTGAAAAGGCCATCCAGCGCGTGGGCCAGCTCGAACTTGTCCGGGTCAAGGCAAAGGAAGGCTGGCTACGACGCTACATCCGCACCGGCAACAAACTCGGCGATGAGGTGGAGATCCTCTCCGGCCTCAAAGCTGGCGAAATGGTAGGGTATTAAAAAACGGCCTCCGGCGGACAGGGGATGATCCCCTGGACCCCAGGTTGCGAATGCGGACACGAGGTGCTTTGAGTACCGACAGCCGCATCGCCTTCGCAAACCCGCTTTCAAGGTGGCACACCTTGCCGCCGGAGGCGTTACTTTGATCACGTGAAAGGCCCGTACAGATGAGCGATATGGAAAAGATCGACAACAGCGCGTTGATGGGTATGGTGAAGCGGTTTCTCACCTCAAGACTTTCGATTATTATGGTGGTCACGGCCTTGCTCCTGGGGATGGCTGCCATTCTCATCACACCTCGGGAGGAGGAGCCCCAGATTGTGGTGCCCATGGCCGATATTTTTGTTCAGGCCCCGGGAGCCACGGCCGAAGAGGTGGAGCAGCTGGTGGCCACTCCCCTGGAGAGACTCCTCTGGCAAATTGATGGGGTGGAGTACGTCTATTCCATGGCTCAAAGGGACATGGCGGTGGTCACCGTCCGATTTTTTGTGGGGGAGAACCGGGAAAACTCCCTGGTGAAACTCTACAACAAGATCGACATGAACATCGACCGGGCCACCCCTCTGGTCCACGGCTGGGTGGTCAAGCCTGTAGAAATAGATGACGTGCCCATCGTGGGCATCACCCTCTACTCGGAAGACCACAACGACTTTCAACTCCGGCGTGTGGGGGAAGAGCTTCTGGCGCGACTCTCAGAGGTAAAAAATGTCTCGGGGACCCAGATGGTGGGGGGAAGAAAACGCGAAGTCCGGGTGGAACTGCTCCCCGAGCGAATGGAAGGATTCGGCATCTCTCTGCCGGAGGTGACCCGCGCCCTGGCCGTCAGTGACGCCTCCATTACCGCCGGGAAGTTTAGCCGTGTGAACACCGAATACAAGGTCATCAGCTCCTCTTTTTTAAAGACCGTCAGCGAGGTGAAGAACCTCGTGGTGGGGGTCACCAACGGACGCCCGGTCTACCTTCAGGATGTGGCCGAGGTGATCGATGGCCCGGAAGAGCCCCTCTCATACAGTCGCCTGGGGTTCTCCTGGAACGCCCGTAAAGAGAGAGGGCTTGAGGGGTCAGACGACTCGCTGCCCGCCGTCACCCTGGCCATCGCCAAAAAAAAAGGCACCAACGCCGTCACTGTCTCCCGGGAGGTCCTTAAAAAACTCGAAGAGCTGAAAGCCACCCTGCTCCCCCACGGCATCCAGACCGAAGTCACCCGAAACTACGGCCAGACCGCCCAGGATAAAGTCAATGGGCTCTTAAGCTCC
This sequence comes from Desulfoluna sp., assembly GCF_030145185.1. Classification (GTDB taxonomy): domain Bacteria; phylum Desulfobacterota; class Desulfobacteria; order Desulfobacterales; family Desulfolunaceae; genus Desulfoluna. The sequence goes on from NZ_JAQYWB010000005.1 coordinate 97,496, forward strand.
CTGGCCTTTGCCATCCTCTCCGTGGTGATTCTTCTCATGATCGCCCTGGGCTGGCGGGAAGCCCTGGTGGTGGCCGTGGCCGTGCCCATCAGCTTCTCTTTGGCCCTCTTCGTGAATCATCTCTTCGGCTACACCATCAACCGGGTGACCCTCTTTGCCCTGATTCTCTCCCTGGGGCTCGTGGTGGACGACCCCATCACCAACGTGGAGAACATCCAGCGCCACATGGCCGAAGGAACGAAAAACGCCATCGATGCCACCCTCATCGCCATCCGGGAGGTCCTCTCCCCGGTGATCATGAGCACCATCTCCATCATCATCTGCTTCACGCCCCTTTTCTTCATCACGGGAATGATGGGCCCCTACATGGCCCCCATGGCCATCAACGTCCCCTTGACCGTCACCTTCTCCACCCTGTGTGCCCTGACGATTGTGCCCTGGATGACCTACCTGCTCCTGAAGGGAAGCCAGGTGGCCCTGAAAAAGGAAGTTCAAAACCCCAAGGCCAAACCGGACAACCTCTTTATTCGTCTCTACAAAGGGGTGATGCGCTTTTTTCTCCTCTCCTCGAGACGACGAAAAACCCTGGCCGCAGGTGTGGTCCTTCTCTTCATCGCCTCGGCCCTGCTGGCTGCGGTGGGGTTGGTCCCCTTAAAACTCCTCCCCTTTGACAACAAAAACGAGTTCCAGCTCGTCCTCGACATGCCGGAAGGCACCCCCCTGGAAGCCACAGACGCCGTCGTCAGACGCTTCGAGGTCTTCTTGAAAAAAGTCCCCGAGGTGACCAGCATCGCCACCTACACCGGCACGACCTCCCCCATGGACTTTAACGGCATGGTCCGCCACTACTACCTGAGACAGGGGAGCCACCTGGCCGATATCCGCGTCAACCTGGCGGATAAAAGCAAACGAAGCATGCAAAGCCACGCCATCGTCCTGCGTCTTCGGACGGAACTCGAGGACCTGGCCCTGGAATGCGGCGTCGATCTCAAAATCGTGGAGGTCCCCCCGGGGCCACCGGTTCTCTCGACCCTCGTTGCTGAAATCTACGGCAGCCCGGAGACCCCCTATGAAACCCTCATTGATGCCGCCCGACAGGTCAGCGATACCTTGGGCGGTGAAGCCTTCGTCACCGACATCGACACCACCGCCGAGGCATCCCACCACCGCGTAGAGGTCACGGTGGACCGCGAGAAAGCGGCCATTCATGGCGTGGGGACTCAAACCCTCATGGCCACCCTGTCCGCCGCCTCCGGGGGGACCGTCTCGGCCCAGCTCCACGCAAAAGGCGAGCGCACCCCCTTGAACATCCGGGTCACCCTCCCCTTATCCAAACGCTCCGGCATGGCGGCCATCGGGAGCATCCCCGTGAAAACCAGTGACGGCAGCATGGTCCCCCTGGCTGAAATCACCACCCTCCACACCGTGGAGGAGGTCCAGCCCATCTACCACAAAAACCTCGAACGGGTGGTCTTCGTCACCGCCGAAATGGCCGGACGCGCCCCGGCCGAAGCGGTCCTCTCCCTTCAGAGCAAATTGAAACACAGCTTTCAGGACCAGGGCATCCGCATCAACTGGGCCGGTGAAGGGGAGTGGAAGATCACCCTGCGCGTGTTCCGGGACATGGGCATCGCCTTTGCCGCGGCCCTTTTAGGCATTTATATTCTCCTGGTCGTCCAGTCCGGCTCCTTCTCCATGCCGGTGCTTATTATGATGGCCATCCCCTTGACCCTGCTCGGCATCATGCCCGGTTTTTTTCTCCTGAACCTTCTCACCGCAGAGCAGGTGGGGGGCTTTCATAACCCCGTCTTCTTCACCGCCACCAGCATGATCGGTATGATCGCCCTGGGCGGCATCGTGATCCGAAACGCGCTGGTCCTCATCGAGTTCATTCAAGACGCCATGAAAGCCGGCATGCCCCTGGCCGATGCCGTCCTTGAAAGCGGTGTCAAACGCCTGAGGCCCATTATCCTCACCGCCCTGACCACCGCCATCGGCGCCGTGCCCATCACCTTCGACCCCGTCTTCTCGGGCCTGGCCTGGGCCCTCATCTTCGGCCTCCTGGCCTCCACCCTCTTCACCCTGGTGATCATCCCTGTCACCTACTACGCCCTGCATGAAAAGCCCTAAAACATGCCTTCGGGGTCAGGGGATGTATCCCCTGCCCCCCCAGGTTCTCGGTATGGGAGAAAGACCTCCCCGTGAGAGCCTCCTCTCAAAAAAACGATTACCGCCATCAGACTCAATCCCATCACCCCGGCAAGGCTCCACGTCCTCATGGTTTTTCCTCGCTTCTGCTCTCCCCCACCCCTGAAAAAGGGTACAAAACAAGTGTCATCACCCACCGTTCATCCCGCCTGACACCCACTGAGGGTCTCTCTTCCCCACGACCACCCAAAACTCAAGCCTCAGAGAAAATTCTCCATAATCAAGCCAGTTGCACACTTCAGCAGCCGATTCAATGTCCTTAAGGCCCTGCCCACAGACTGTGCCATATCCCATATTGTGGGATTATACTAAATTTTATCATATTGTGTTGACACGTTTTGGCTGTTGTGCGAGTTTATCAAACATTGCGTTGAGTAACGAAAATCAACCACCTCTTGTCTGGCACCAGACAACTCATCGCAGGCTAAAGCAAACATTCTTTGAGAAGCGTATGTATCCATTGCGTCATTGCTGTACCCAGCAATGTCAAACCGAAAAAGTGGCCTGATACATCACAGTAGCAATTCCAAGTCAGCTGTTTTTTCCGGGATTGTCACAAAAGAGACGAAGCGCCCGCCTCAGTACCGCCGGGGCGTGTCGTTTTTAAATACATTCCGAATACTGCGATTTACCTGAATTTTCTGCCCGAATACTTATCAGGTAAGCATTTCAGCCCCAACGCTGTGGCGAAATGATGTGGATGCGTAAATATTTTGTTGCCCTTCCCGGCAACAATCAAGGCATATATCCCTGTATGGTAACATGGGGCACCAACCGCCCCCAACCGTATATGCCCAATCAACAATGCGTATAGGAGGAGGTAGTATGTTACGTAAGTCTTTTGCTGTTGCCCTTGCATTCGTGACCCTGGCCGTTTTTGGCCTCACAGGCGCCCAGGCTGGCCAGACCATCAAACTCGGCTTTGGTGATCCCCCAGAGTCTGACCAGGGTGTCTATGCCCGACGCTTCAAAGAGGTTGTGGAACAACTTTCCAAAGGCGAAATCAAAGTTGAACTCTTCGGTGGCGGCGCCCTGGGCACCGAAACCGAGATGCTTCAGACCACACGAAAAGGGACCCTTGACATGTCCCTGGTTTTCAGTGGCAACGCGGTTCCCTTCGTGAAAGAGTTGGGCACCCTCACCATGCCCTACCTCATTAAAAACGAATATGATGCGGTCAAAGTCACCACCGGTGAACTCGGCGCTTTCTGGAATGAGACCTGTATTAAAAAGGGTGGATTCCGCATCCTTGGCTGGGTCTATTCCAACTTTCGCCATCTCACCAACAACAAACGCCCCATCACCACGATCAAAGATATCAAGGGCCTCAAAATCCGTATCCCTCAGAACAAAATCCACATGGCCACCTACCGCGCCTGGGGAGCCAACCCTGTCCCCATCTCATGGCCTGAGACCTTCACCGCCCTTCAGCAGGGTGTTGTGGACGGGCAGGACAACCCTTACATCGTCATGTACACCTCAAAATTCCAGGAGGTACAGAAGTACTGTACCGAAGTCCACCACCAGTATGCTCTGCAGTTCCTGTCAGTGGGTGAACGCAGCTGGAAAAAATACGATGATAAAACCCGCGAAATCTTGACCCGTGCAGGTATCGAAGCCCAGCAGTACAACCTGCTCTTCCAGGTGAGCGAAGCCTCCAAGGCCAAAGCTTCCATGGCCGCCGAAGGCGTCCAGATGAGCAACCTCACCGACGAAGATGAATGGATCAAACGAGCCAAAGAGAAAGTATGGCCCGAGTTCTACGACTTCATCGGCGGCAAAGCACTGATCGACAAAGTCGAAGCCACACTCGAAGCAAAATAAGCCTTTGCTTTGGACGGATCATCTCAGGTCAGCCACCCTGGCCTGAGGTGACCCCCCCTTCGCAATGAAAGTAAAACGGTCTTCAGACGTACACGAATGGGGTCAGCCATCGGCTGAACTCATCGGATACTGTCCCTGATAAGGGGTGACCCCATCCGTGTATCGCTGCAGAGGGAAAAAAAACATAACTCGGGTTCCACAGAGCACCGCACGGCATGAAATCTATCGGATACAACCAGTGCCCTCCGTTCGAACCCTTACCACCCCATCATTGACCCATACATACGAGATCCCTTTCCGGGATGAAGGAGTCGTCCATGAATCATAAAGAACGCGCACTTACCGCCTTGAACCACGAAGAGCCGGACCGGGTTCCCATTGACCTCGGGGGCCGCAACACCACCTTGATGCTCAACGGCTATGAGGCCTTCAAGAAAAAACACGGAAAAGAGGACCTGCCCACAGAGATCATGTCCAAGGTTTGGCAGACCGCATTCATCGACGAATTTTTTCTGAAAAAGTACAACGCCGACTTTCGCCATGTCCGGCCCAAAAATGTCGTGGTACTTGGCGAAGACGTCAAGCAGGAGTTCACAGAAGACGGCTGCGAAATTTTTACGGATCAGTGGGGCGTGAAACGCAAGGTCGACGGTGAATACGCCACCATCCACGAGTACAACATGCAAGAGCCCACCCTGGAGGCCATTGAGAACCACCCCTGGCCCCACGCGGCAACGGACTTTGATTACAGCCACGTTAAGGCTGAAGCCAAAAAGCTCCATGACGAAGGGGAATACGCCGTGGTCGGCTGCATGGGCAGCCCCGGAAACCTCTTTGAGCAGTGCTGGTGCATGCGAGGCATGCCCGAATTTTTCATGGATATGATGTGCAGGAAAGATTTCGCCCACGCCCTGCTTCGCAAAGTCTGCGACCATAGAAAAGAGAACGCGCGTCTCTTCCTTGAAGAAGCGGGTGAGTATATCGATGTGGTCCAGTGCGCCGATGATCTGGCCATGCAAAACGGCCCCTTCATGTCCCTGGCCATGCACCGGGAGTTCATCAAGCCCTACCAGGACGAACTCTTCAGCTACATCAAGAGCATGACCAAGGCAAAACTCTACTACCATAGCTGCGGCGCTGTCACAGGCCTCCTGGACGACCTCGTAGACGTTGGCGTGGATATCTTAAACCCGGTCCAGGTCTCCGCCACCGGTATGGAGACCGACCAGCTTAACAAACGATTCGGGGACAAGCTCTCCTTCTGGGGCGCCATCGATACCTTCCATGTCCTCCCCAACGGAAGCGTTGAAGACGTTCGCAATGAAGTCGCCAAGCGTATCCGTGACCTCGGACCGGGTGGGGGATATATCTTGGGCTCCGTTCACAACATGCAATCTGACATCTCTTCCGAAAATGTCATCGCCATGCTGGAAGCGGCTATAGAGTTCGGTCAGTACCCCCTCGTCTCCTAACCCACCTTTTTTTAGCTCCCTGGCCCAATGGACCGTCGGGACGAAAAAAAGAGGGGTTTCGGTGGAGAAGACCTGAACACTTCTCCACCCTCAATCTCTATCCGCGAGAACACAAAAGCCCTCTCTTCCTAATCGAAGAGAGGGCTTTTTAATTTGCGGGTGCGCTCGAAAAGAATCGGACAAACCACACCGAGGAAACATCTCTTTATCGCTTGTCCGACAATGTCCGAGGCCAACGACCTCATCACAACCCTTAGCCCGGATATTTCACGAGTTGGGTGTGCTCATATGCAAGGCATCAGAGCTGAAGATGTAGTGGTTTACCTCAAAGCTCTGATAACGCGGCAGATGAGTGCACCCGGCTCGCCCGAAGGGTGAGAAAATCAGACAGAATACCGTGGATTACATTTTGCATTTTTGAAATAGCTGAAAATATTGCTACAAAGAACTGTAATTATGAGTTATTCCTTAGTCCCGATTGTTTTCTCATGAAATATCCGGGTTAGTTCAGGTTCTGCCTCAGATAGTCCACCAGCCCGTCACGCTTGGAGTCCCATTCCCGCCCGACAAGGGCATCCACAGCCATGGCACCGACCACCTTGCCCTCGTATTTTAAAGGGTAGGAAACCCCGAGCCCCCCCTGCACCAGAAAGGCTTCCGCGTAGCCGTACCCCAGCTTTCGAGACAACGCAACGTACTCCTGAAAAGTCTTCCGATCCACAAGCAGCACATCACGCAACCGCTCCTTGTTTCGATTCAGAATGCTCTCAATCTCCGAATCCTCAAGGAAGGCAAGCATCCCCATTGAAGGAGACCCGAACCCCAGAGGCGCCTTCTCTCCAGGTCTGCAGGCCGCCAATTGAATCACATTGGTCCCCTGGTAGATCCCCACGCATTTGCAATCATCCCCCTCCCGGATGAAGAGAGAGGTGGTGTACCCGAACATCCGGGCCACGTTGCCGGCCAGCCCCCCATAGCTCGTCCGAATATAGTGCTCCATGGAGAGTCCGGAGTAGATGACGCTCTCCGATCCGACCACATAGGTTTTGGCCTTTGAGTCAAAAGAGAGGAACCCGGAATCTGTCAGCACGGACAGGAGCCTGTGGGCTGTGGAGGTCGTAATCTCCATCGCCTCACTCACCTCCTTGAGCGTCGAAGGGGATTCCCCCCGCTGAATAATCATCTTCAATATATTTAGAGTACGATAAACACTTTGTGCGCCTTGAATCATAAAATCCAACCTGTGGGTTTGCGGATCCTTTATCCTTTTTCGACCAGATTAGCCTTCGGAAGACGTACGAATCCATTATCAATTCACAGAGATGACATACCGAGGCGTTAGGAAAATTGCAAGGTAAAATCCAATGCTATCCACCGTCCCCTCTCTCAACAATCTCATAATATGGCAATCGTAGAATAGATTCCCATATTGTATTGACACAGAAAAAACCTTATGAGATGATGCCCGCGAAGAAGAAGGAAAACCACGGTCACAATACCATTCCTCTTCTTTATCGTGCGCCGCACCAACGGGGGCTCCTGATGATCGACAGCTTTCAGGAGCTTCTGCTGCATGTGCGATGAGTCCGATAAGTCTGCCCCCACTTAAACCGATCTGATTTTTTGATGGATCGCACAGGTCTGAAGGCAGGGAAACAACACACGCGCTGGTGTGTTGCAGAGCTGCCATCGTCCCCGCAGGTCACAACCAACGAGCCGGGGTCGAAATGACTTTTCATGCGTCTGTCTTGACCAAAGGAGTGTATAAAATGTCTGTTGAAAGTATTTTTCAGGCCGTTATCGATCTGAACCCCCCCAAAGTGGTTGAAGATGTCACCGCAGAGATTGCTGCCGGAACCGCCGTCAATGAGATTCTCAACCAGGGCCTGATTCGGGCCATGGATGTTGTCGGTGAACGGTTTTCTGCCGGGGAAACCTTTGTTCCCGAAATGCTCATGTCCGCCCATACCATGAAAGCCGGGGTCGAAGTCCTGAAACCCTACCTGAGCGGAGACGATGTGAAAAAGGTGGGAACCATTGTCGTGGGAACAGTTCACGGGGACCTGCATGACATCGGAAAAAACCTGGTCTGCATCATGCTGGAAGGGGCTGGGTTCAACGTCGTGGACCTGGGTGTTGACGTCCTTAAAGAAAAATTCATCGAAGCGGCCAAAGAACACAACGCAGACATCATCGGCCTCTCAACCCTTCTGACCACCACCATGTGCGTGGTGGAAGAGACCGTGGAAGCCATCCATGCCGCCGGGCTTGGAGACTCCGTAAAAATTCTTATCGGTGGCGCCCCCCTGACCCAGGACTTCGCCGACCGCATCGGCGCTGACGCCTTCGCCCCCGATGCCGGAGCCGCCGGTAAAGTGGCCCGCGAGCTGGTTCTTCAGTAAAAGTTCCAAAGCCTCCGGCGGCAAGGTGGCGCCACCTTGAAAGCGGGTTTGCGAATGCTCTACGGCTGCCGTTACCCTGAGCTCGTCGCGCCCGCATTCGCACGACGGGTGAGGGATGACAACGGATGTCGCAAGTACATGAGCTGTCGGTGCTTCCGTGTCAATTCATGGGTTGACTTTAGCCGGAACGACTCCGGCGGCAAGGTGTGCCACCTTGAAAGCGGGTTACGGCGTAACCGCAGGCGAAAACGGATCGCTTGTCGCGCCGTAGCCCTTGGGCGAAGGCGGATCAAAAGCTTAGCCCCCGGCAGGGCCGCCGGAGGCACAAGCTGAATAGTTACCGTATTTTTTCATAGAATCATGTTTTTTATCGACGCACCGATTTCACGAAGACTCCTGCCAAAAGCCAGCATGCCCCTTGCAATTTGTGAACACCACGATATGCTCGACATCGTTTAACCATGAATCATCCAAGCAAATGGGGCACTGACATGTCACAAACGTCCACCACCCTCTTTCTCGTCCGCCACGGCCAGACCCACTGGAACGTTGAACGCCGCCTTCAGGGACACCTGAACTCACCCCTCACGGAGACAGGGAAACGGCAGGCGCTGGCCGCCGGTGAAGCGCTCAAAGAGCGGCCGATCACCGCCGCCTTTACCAGCCCATCCGGACGGGCCATGGAGACCGCAAAGGGCATCATCGGATCCCGCAACATCCCCCTCGCCCCCGTGGAAGGGCTCCGAGAGATCGGCCTTGGCCCCCTGGAGGGCCTTCCCATTGAGGAGGCTGAAAAGCGCCACCCCAAAGCCTGCCGAGACTTCTGGCAGGCCCCTCACCACTTTTCGCTCTCCGGGGCAGAACGGTTCAGCCAGGTTCAAGGGCGGGTCGTCAACGCCATCACGGCGCTCCTGAACACCCATCCGGGCGAAACCCTTCTGGTCGTGTCGCACGCCATCGCCATCAAAACGGCTCTGGCCTTCTATTTAAAGAAAGAGCTTAGCGACCTGGATGACATTCGCCTCCCTGAAAACGGGCGCATCCTCACCCTCACGGCGGACGATAGAGGCCTGACCCTCCTCAATCCAGAGTCCTGCCTCATCGCCCATGGCGTTTAACTCTTTTCCTGCGGTCCCTTGGCTGCCTTGGCATAACGGGTCTCAAAAAGAGGACCATACTCGGCGAGGACACGGGAAAAAGCTTCTTTCTGATTGTCTTTGATGGATGCGGCGCGGGGGGTGTCAATTTTGGTGGGGTCCACGGGCTTGCCGTGAATCTTCATGCGGAAACAGAGGTGAGGGCCGGTGGCAAGGCCAGTGGATCCGACGTAACCGATCAAATCCCCCTGCTCTACTTTCTTCCCGGTACGAATGCCTTTCGCAAACCGGGACATGTGAAGGTAGCCACTTTCGTAGCCATTGCTGTGGGTGATAAAGATATGATTGCCCGAACTGTTGTTGCTCGCAACCCGCTTCAGGGTCCCGCTTGCAATAGCGTAAATGGGCGTCCCCGTCGGCGCGGCATAATCAACACCGTAATGGGGCTTGTATCGTTTCTGGATGGGATGGTATCGCCGCAGAGAAAAACCGGAGGAGATCCGGGTAAAGGCGACAGGGGTTTTCAAAAAAGCGTGACGAAGATTTTTTCCGGCACGGGAATAATAATCCGCGGACCCATCCTCATTCTCCAACCGATAGGCCTCATAATGCTGCCCCTGATTGATGAACTCTGCGGCCAGGATTTTCCCATACCCTTTGAAGGTGGATCCCGAGTATCGTTTTTCCACGAGCACAGAGAAAGAATCGTCCACCCGGAGGTCATGGATGAAATCGATCTCCCAGCCGAACAGGTTGCCGAGCCGAACCGCCAGGATGGTTTTTTCATTGATTGAGGCCATGGCCTCGTAAAGGGAGGTTCGAATGTTACCCCTCACCGTGACCCGCTTTACCTCATACGCAATGGGTTTTCTGGCCGCCTTGTAGGATTCCCCGTCCCGGGACACCTCGAGGTAACTCTCCGAGTCAATGATGTACTCAAACCGCTCGAACTGATCATCCACCGTGGCAACTCGCCAATCTTTTCCCACCCGAATCGTGGTGAGATCATAGACCGGTTCGCAGGCTCCGGCAAAGGCGTGCACTTCCGCCGGGGAGAGCCAGGCCTTTAAAATCGCTGCGGCCGTACTGCCTGAGGCCACCTTGCCTTTAAAAAGCGTCTCTTCGGGTTCCGAAAGCACAGGCGCAACGGCCTCCACAGCGGGGGGCGTTGCCAGCGCTGAGGCAGCAGGTGATTGAGACTCCACGGTCTCATCACAACCAACAAAAAAAGGGACAACTGCCATCAGCAGAAGAAGGGGAAAATTTTTATATGTCATCAACTCTTGATCACTCAAAGGGGTCATTGTAAGTCTGTAAAGACAGGGACTCCGCGTTCCAAACCAGATAATTTCGGTGTCATAACATCCCTGTCCTGCAAGAAGTTATTGTCAACAGGAACTACCACGTTCTGTGATTCCCTGTCAAACAGACCGGTTGCCCTCCTTCCGGGCGTTACCTGAAGACTCCCCCGCCCCCATTAAGGAAGAATCGCCTTCCGGCTGATAAAACCCAGGATATCGTAAACCAGACGCGCGGCCGCAAAATCCGGAAAATGAAGGCCTTTGATGGGGGCCAGCTCCACCACATCAAAGCCGACGACCTGCCGTCCCGTCACGGCCTGTTCGATGATTTCGTGGGCCTGGTACCAGGAGAGCCCCCCGGGCTCCGGGGTACCGGTGGCCGGCATGATGGAAGGGTCGAGACCGTCCACATCAAAGGTCAGCCAGATGCGATCGGGAAAGCCCTCGGGGATCAGGTCCTCGGGGATTCCATTTTTTGCAATCTCCCGGGCGTCCAGATGATGCACGGGGTGGCTCTCCCGGAAGGCGACCTCAGGAAGGGAGAGGCTCCGAATGCCCGCCTGAAACACCGTGTGCCCCATGTCGCAGGCCCGTTTCATGACGCAGGCGTGACTGTACGGCGTGCCCTCATAACGGTCCCTAAGGTCGGCATGGGCGTCAATCTGAACCACCCCGATCTCTCCAAAGGCCTTCTTACACGCGGCCAGAGCCCCCACCGTCACGGTATGTTCTCCCCCGAGAAGAACGGGCATCTTACCCAGGTTAAAGGATCTGCTTACCGCCACTTCAATACGCGCCACCACCTCGTCAAGCGCCCCGTCCGTCGCCACAGGCGCAGCCGTCCAGATGCCATGCTCACTCGGGTTGGAGACCCCGTCATACACCTCCAACTGACTCGAGGCCCGCAAAATGGCCGACGGCCCCTCACCCGTGCCCCCCCCGTAACTCACCGTCTGCTCCAAAGGCACTGGGATTACATGGAATAAGGCCTCTTCCGGCCCCAAATCGTCAATCTCGCTCTCAAGAAATCGAGGATACCTCTCCTGCATCGTTTTTCTCCTTTTATGAAAACATACCTTCAGCGGCGAGGTGAGTCACCTCGAAAGCAGGTTACATCCGTGACGTAACATGAAGCGTTGTGGCAAATTTTGAAGGGGGTGGGGAAAGACCCCAGATATGCAAAATGTAATCTACGGTCTTCTGTCTGATTTTCTCACCCTTCGGGCGAGCCGGGTGCACTCATCTGCCGCGTTATCATAGCTTTGAGGTAAACCACTACATCTTCAGCTCTGATGCCTTGCATATGAGCGCACCCAACTCGTGATATATCCGGGCTAAAAGCCGCACCGGAGTGCGGCGCTCCATTGCAGTCCATCTTTCTCGGGATTATTTTAAAGGTCTCGATTGAAAGGATACCCAAAAACCAACTGCGTCATAAAGTTATTCCGGTTAAAGTTAACGCTGAGTTGAATTCTGGCCACCGACCCCCAACTCATGCACCTGCGACGCACTGTGGGTTTCCTTGCACTTCACGCGAATGCGGACGCATGTCAGCCCGGAGTGACGACGCCCGATGCGCATTCGCAAACCAGCTTTCGAGGTGGCACACCTCGCCGCCGGAGGCTTTTCGCTTTTCCCTTTTTCCCTTTTTCGCTTTTCCACTGTTCCGCTTTTCCACTGTTCCGCTTTTCCACTGTTCCGCTTTTTCACCCTAAGCCAACCGATGTACAAAATCCTCGTAGCCGAAGCTGCGTTCCAGATGGAGGGCGCCTTCGGTGTCGATGCGATAGATGGCGGGCAGGCCGATACCATTGAAGGTGTTGGTTTTCACCATGGAATAAATGGCCATGTCGGTGAAGACGAGGCGATCCCCCATGGCAAGGGGGGCATCGAAGCTGTACTCGCCGATAACGTCTCCGGCCAGACAGGTGAGGCCGCCCAGACGATAATTTTTCGCTTTTTCCCCTTTTTTTCCGCTGCCGATGATGTGGGGACGGTAGGGCATCTCCAGCACATCGGGCATGTGGCAGGAGGCGGAGGTGTCCAGGATGGCTGTTGTCATGTCAGAGGCCTCGGTGATGTCCAGGACCTCGGCCACGAGAAAACCGGCGTTCAGAGCCACGGCCTCGCCGGGTTCCAGGTAGACGGTCAGGTGGGGGTGGCGCACCTTGAACTCCGTGATCAGGCGAATCAGCCGATCGACATCGTAATCCGCCCGGCTGATATGATGACCGCCCCCGAAATTGACCCACCGCATCGTCGGCAGAAAGGCCCCGAATTTTTCTTCAAAGGCGAGAAGCACCGGCTCCAGATCGGGGCTGTCCTGTTCGCACAGGGCATGAAAGTGAAGGCCCTCGATGCCGTCTAATAAATCGGCTCGAAAAGCGTCCCGCCGCACCCCAAGACGCGAGCCGGGACTGCAGGGATCGTAGAGGGGGGTGGCCCCCATGCTCTTTTCCGGGTTAACCCGCATGCCGCAGCTCACCGTACGCAGCTGGGCGGCCACCTCGTCCTTGAACCGTTCCCAGAGGGAAAAAGAGTTGAAGACAAGATGATCGCAGAGACCGCAGAAGGTCTCCACCTCCTTTTTGCTGAAGGCGGCAGCAAAGGCGTGGACCTCGCCGCCAAAGCGCTCACGCCCCAGCATCGCCTCGTGAACGGAGCTCGCACAGGTGCCGTCCAATACCTGCCGAATCAAAGGAAAGGTACTGGACATGGAGTAGCCTTTAAGGGCGAGGAGAATCCGGCACCCAGCCTCCTCCTTCACCTTTGCAAGCACCTCGAGGTTTTTCCGGATAAGCCGTTCATCCACCACAAAGCTGGGGGTGGTGACGGCCGATACGTCAAACCCTGTCACGACACCACTTCCTTCCAGGGGAGGCCGTGACGGTTCAGGGCGTCCATAAAGGGATCGGGGTCGAACTCTTCCATATGCCTCACCCCTTTTTCCATCCACTTGCCGGTGAGCATCATCATGGCACCGATCATGGCGGGCACGCCGGTGGTGTAGCTTACGGCCTGGGACCCCACCTCTTTGTACGCCTCTTCGTGGTTACAGATATTATAGACGTAGACGGTCTTTTCTTTGCCGTCTTTGATGCCTTTCATGAGGCAACCGATGCAGGTGCGCCCCTTGGTCAGAGGGCCGAGGCTGCCCGGATCGGGGAGCACGGCTTTCAGAAACTGAATGGGAGCGATCTTCTGGCCCTTGTAATCGATCTCGTCGATACGGGTCATGCCAATGTTCTCCAGCACCTTCAGGTGGGTGAGGTACTGCTCGGAGAAGGTCATCCAGAAGCGGGCACGTTTGAGCCCTTTCAGATGCATCACCAGAGACTCCAACTCTTCATGGTAAAGAAGAAAACACTTTTTGGGGCCGATCTCTTCCGGAAAATCGTAGGTCATGGACCAGGAGAGGGGATCGGTCTCCACCCACTCTCCGCGCTCCCAGTAGCGACCGCGCTGGGTGATCTCCCGGATGTTGATCTCCGGGTTGAAGTTGGTGGCAAAGGCCTGGCCATGATCGCCTGCGTTGCAGTCGATGATATCGAGCTCATGGATCTCGTCAAAGTGGTGCTTGGCGGCGTGGGCGCAGAAGACGTTGGTCACTCCAGGGTCAAACCCGCTGCCCATCAGGGCCATGAGCCCCTTCTCCTTAAAGCGCTCCTGATACGCCCACTGCCACTTGTACTCATATTTCGCCTCGTCCAGGGGCTCGTAGTTGGCGGTGTCCATGTAGTGCACCCCCGTCTCCAGACAGGCGTCCATGAGGTGCAAATCCTGGTAAGGAAGCGCCACATTAAGAACCAGATCGGGCTTAAACGCCTGGATCAAAGCCACGGTCTCGGCCACATTGTCCGCGTCGAGTTTGGCCGTCTGAATGGCACGGGGAAGCTGGGCCGCAATCTTATCGCACTTTTCCCTGGTGCGGCTCGCCAGCATGATCTCAGTAAACACCTCGGGAACCTGGGCACACTTGTGGGCCACCACCTGGCCAACCCCACCGGCCCCGACTATCAATACACGGCTCATGGTGTCTCTCCTTTATTTTATGAGGAACAAATAAATTTAAATAAAAAAAGCAGCCTCCGGCGGCGAGGTGTGCCACCTCGAAAGCAGGTAGGCGAATGCGCGTCGGGCCTCTTAATTCCAGGCTGTAATGCGTCCGCATTCGCATGACGTGTAAGGGCCTGCGCCCTGTGTCACGAGCGCGAGAGTTAAGGTGCTCCAAGGGCAAGAAACTCGAAAAAATGGGCCGGTACATAAAAAAGCAATGACCGTCGTGGCGATGAGACGTCACACCGGTTGCATTACCTTGGTTTTATGAGGGTGCAACAGCCTTCAAAGGGTATCGTTATTTTTCGTTTAGCCCGGACATTTCATGAGAAACCACAACACAAAAGGATATGCACTTTTATTACGGCGCGTTGGGGCAAAAAAAATCAGACGTTCGAAAAATACAAACTGTCATTTCCGGTTTTCTCACCCTTCGGGTTAGGCGGCTGGAAATAAACAATCGTAACTATTCAGCTTGTGCCTCTGGCGGCCCTGCCGGGGGCTAAACTTTTGAAAAGTTTAGCCCCCGGCAATAAAAATTAATTTTGATTAAATTTCATCTTAAAGGCGGATGTGATTTGCCCCGAGGAACGAGGGGCAAAACGCATTCGCATTCTGCTTTCAAGGTGGCTCACCTTGCCGCCGGAGGCGTTTTTTGCTTATCGCTTTTTTGCTTATCGCTTTTTTGCTTATCGCTTTTTTGCTTATCGCTCGAAATAGGTGTACCCCTGCAGCCCGTTCTCGTAGGCCTTCATGATCCGGGTGCGTTCTTCCACGGTGATCTGGCCGTTTCGAATGGCCGATTCCGCGGTCCTTCGGAATCGATTGATCATGGAGCGGGGAGCGTACTCTACGTAATCGAGGACATCGGCCACAGAGTCCCCGGAGACCTCCTTGACGTAATCCACGGAGCCGTCCTCCTGCATGCGGATGCTCACCACGTTGGTGTCCCCGAAGAGGTTGTGGAGGTCGCCCAGGGTCTCCTGGTAGGCACCCACAAGAAAGACCCCCAGGTAGTACTCCTCATTGTCCTTGAGTTCATGCAGGGGCAGGGTATTTTTCACCCCGTGGGGATCGATAAACCGATCGAGCTTGCCATCGCAGTCGCAGGTGATGTCTGCGATGACCCCATGGCGCGTAGGCATTTCATTCAGACGGTGCATGGGCATGGTGGGAAAGAGATGGCCGATGGCCCAGGCGTCGGGCAGGCTTTGAAACACGCTGAAGTTCCCGTAATAGATATCGGCCAGGGCCTCTTCGATCCCTTCGAGTTCCTTGGGGATCCGTTTGAGATGCTTCACCTTCCGGGCGATGGTGTGGATGATGTGCCAGAAGATATTCTCCCCCATGGAGCGTTCACGCAGGTTAATCTCCCCGTGCTTAAAGCGCTGGCGCACCTCGTCCCGGTAGTAGATGGCGTCGTTGAAGCACTCCTGGAGGTTTTTCAGGGTCAGCCCCTCCAGCACCTCCATGAGGTTGCCAATCACTTCCGGGGTCTCTTCGGTCATCTCTTGCAGAAAGGGGCGGGGTTTCAGGCGTCCCACATCCAGAATATTGAACAGGAGCATGGAATAATACGCCACGGTGGCACGCCCGGACTCCGTGACAATGGTGGGGTGGGCCAGCGCTTCATCGTCCATCACGCCCATGACGGTCTCGATGATGTCTACGCAATACTCATCGATGGTGTAGTTGCGAGAGCTGGAAAAATTGGTATGAGAGCCATCGTAATCCACGGCAAGTCCGCCGCCCAGGTCGAGATACCCCATGGCTGCACCCTCTTCCGCAAGCCCGGTGTAGATACGGCAGGCCTCCATCATCGCGTTTCGAATATCCCGGATGTTGGGGATCTGTGACCCCAGGTGGTAGTGAAGCAGCTTCAGGCAGTCCAGCATGCCCGTCTCTTTGAGACGATCCACCAGCTCCACCACCTGGGTGGTGTTCAGGCCGAAGATGCTACGATCACCGCCAGACTCGGTCCAATGGCCCCCAGCCCGGCTGGCCAGCTTGATGCGCACCCCGAGGTTTGGACGAACCCCCAAGGCCTCGGCACGACGCATAATGAGCTCCAGCTCCCCGGGCATCTCCACCACGAGAAAGCAATTAAGCCCCATCTTGGTGGCCCAGAGGGCAAGGTCCACAAACTCTTCGTCTTTATAGCCATTGCAGATCAGGCAGGCCTCAGGATCGGTGAGAAACGAAAGGGCGGCGATGAGTTCTGCCTTGGAGCCCGCCTCAAGCCCGTGGTGGTACTGACGCCCAAACTCGGTCACCTCTTCCACCACTTCCTTCTGCTGGTTGACCTTGATGGGATAAACGCCCCGGAAGTCCCCCTGGTATTGAAAGGTCTCGATCGCCTTTTGAAAGCTTGTGTGAAGATGGGTAATCTGGGAGTCGAGGATATTTTCAATGCGCAAAAGCACGGGCATCTCCCGACCTCGCGCGCGGATGCCTGAGATGACGTCCAGAACCCGGATTCTTTTCTCCGGAGCTCCGGGGTCGGGAATCACCTCCACCTGTCCGTCATCGGAGATATCAAAATACCCATTCCCCCAGTTTCGGATGCCGTACAGATCGGCGGAATCCTCAATGGTCCAGCGTTCAAGTTTATCTTTACCGAACAATGTCGAATCCTTCATGTTATCGGGTTTCACGTGAGCCCTCAGGGGCGCCATACACATCCGTCAATTTTCGCCCCAATCGAAGGGAAAAAACCGCTGAAACACACTATCTCAACAAACCAACACAGGCTCTAACCCGGATATTTCATGAGAAAACAATCAGGACTAAGGAATAGCTCTTAATTACAGTTCTTTGCAGTAATATTTTCAGTCGTTTCAAAAATGCAAAATGTAATCCACGGTATTCTGTCTGATTTTCTCACCCTTCGGGCGAGCCGGGTGCACTCATCTGCCGCGTTATCAGAGATTTGAGGTAAACCACTACATCTTCAGCTCTGATGCCTTGCATATGAGCGCACCCAACTCGTGAAATATCCGGGCTAACACGCCGTAATAAGTACCCTTGCACTATAATACAGAAGAACAAAACAATCTAAAACAAACTGAATGACAGGCCCCTAAACCCACCCGGTATCCCTGGGATGATGCCCTGATTTTTCCGCTGCCGGCCCTCCCCCCATAGAGTCAAAGATCCCAAGGTTACCGCAGAAGGGCAAGCGCATTTACCATTTACGAAAAAAAAGATCAAGGCAAAACAGACACCACGCCGGAGCCCCCCTGGGACCGATCTCAGGCAACCAGTTTCTTGCCAGTCAGCCTCACCAGGGCCTTTTGAAGGGCTTCGGGCTTCCCGGGCTCAGGCAAGCCGCCGCTGGCGGTAAGAAACAAGAACGCCTGGGCAAAATGGGAGAGGAGGGTAATTTGCGTCTGAGAAATCTCTTCGCTGGGGATAATTCGGATGTTATACGGGTTTCCGTCCTCTGTCTTAAAAGGGATGGCGGCCACCATCTGTTCGGGGGGATTTTCACGGGTCTGATACACCACAACGGGAAGGTCCTCTGAAATCACCTCCCGCATGTCCTCAATCACTGGCGTGATATGGGGAAACATCTCCTCTGCCCATGAGAGGGGACCGCCCCACCCAAAGGTATATTTGGGAACGATCTTCGTCCAATCGGACTTCAACACTTTCTTTGCCTGTTTCTGCACGTCCTGAATCTTTGCCTGCATGACGCAGCCTCCTTCTTGTTGGGCTCTTATCCGAACCGGATAGTTCCATTGACGGCTGACTATACACCAGACATTAAAATAAAAAAACAGCCCGTGAATCCTTGAATTCACGGGCTGATGATTTCGTTTTATATCAGGTTATTTACAAGGTAAATCGACGCGTCAGCCCTTTCAAGTCATCGGCGAGCTGGTTCATGTCTCCGGCGCAGCGGGTCAGCACATCCGTGCTGCCTGTGATCTCCTGCGCGGAGGCGTTGACGTCGGCGATGTCCCGGGCAATGATGGCCACGGCCGCAGAGTTCTCACCCACCTGGTGGTTGACGTCCTCCACCTTGACGGCGGCGACCTCAATATTTCCGGCAATTTCGTTGGTGGCGATGGCCTGCTCTTCCATGGCGGAGGCGATGATGGCAACAATCTCTTCCATCTGGGTCACAATCTTAGACACATGTGAGATTTCTGAGACCGTGGACTCAATCTGCGACTGAACCGTGGCCACCTGGGCATAAATTTTTTCCGTGGCCCTGGAGGTCTCCCCGGCCAGATCCTTGATCTCCCCGGCCACCACGGCAAAGCCCCGCCCTGCTTCTCCGGCACGGGCCGCCTCAATGGTGGCGTTCAGGGCCAGGAGGTTAATCTGCTGGGAGATACCTGAGATGGTCTCTGAGATGGTACCAATCTCTTCGGCGGAGTCACCCAGAGCGCCCACCTTCTGCGTGGCGTTCTTCGTCCCAGACACAGCTGCGTCGGTGATCTCCTTGGCGGTGTTGGCGTTCCTGCCGATCTCTTCGATGGTGGAGGCCATCTGCCCGGCAGCCGACGCCACGGAGGCAATATTCTGAGAGGCCTCTTCCACGGAAGAGGCCACGAAGGCGATGCCGGTGTTCATCTCTTCGGCAGCGGCGGCCACGGTATCAGATCGTTCCGAGGTACCGGCGGCCCCGGATTTCACCTGGGCGGAGACAGCAGAGAGCTCTTTTGAAGAACCTGCCAGATGGTCCACCCCTGCGTTGATCTGTTCCATCATGGTATGAAGACTCTGCACCACGGTATTGAGTGAGGTGGAGAGCGCTCCGATCTCATCACCCCGGTTGGCCTGAAGAACCTGGGTCAAATCCCCTTCGGCCACCCCTTGAGAAAAGGCGACGCCCTCTTTCAGGGGATTGGTGATGGCCACGCTGATGGCGACCCCAAAAAAAATGGAGAGCCCCACGGCCAAGGCCATAATGATGTAATTGGTGGTCTGCATCCTGGCATAAAGCCCTCGCCCGTCTGCAGCCAGCTGATGTGTCTCCTGATTCATGGCGTCAGCCACCTGATCCAAAAGAGCCAGGCTGATCTTGCGCTTCTCCAGGCAGGGTCCTGTGGCCATGGCGTTCATC
>NZ_JAQYWB010000080.1 GCF_030145185.1 Desulfoluna sp.
CCACAAGATAGCCTTTGACGATCCAGATTATGCACAATAGATTGGGGGTGAAAGGAAGATATCCATGCGAATCAGATGCAACCGATGCGGCAAGACCGCCACCATACAATCCAGCACCCAGATCTCAGACGAATTCAAGCAGCTTTATTGCTGCTGCACCAACCCCCTGTGCGGGCATACCTTTGTCATGGACCTGGCGTTTTCACACACCTTGTCACCGAGTGCGGTGGATATTCCCTCGGAGGCGTTGGAGAGGATCCGGGGGGCGTCGAGGGGGGAGTTGAGGGGGATGTTTAAAAGTTTGTATCCGGAGATGCAACAGGCAAGATGATACAATATAAAACCCCGCTGCTTTAAGGGGCATCGGGGTTTTTGTTGGTGCTGAATCTTTTCAATGGGTGGGGTGAAACTGAAGGTCCAATGTAAACCCCGCCGCTTCCGCATAACTTTTCAGGGTGGCAAGCTTAGGGGAATGCTTCCCACTGGCGCTTTCCAGCCGAGAAATGTTGCTCTTCTTGGTCCCCATCCGCTTCGCGATCTCTTCCTGGGTGAGGCCTGCCGCCAGGCGCATCTCAACCAGTTTCCTGCGAAGCTCGAACTCCGGAGCCAGTTCATCGTAAGCTTTCTTTACTTCAGGGTTCTCAAGGGCCCTTTTTTTAAAATCACCGAAAGTCGGGCGACTCATGATTTCACCTCCCTCAGCCGACGTCTCGCCAGCTTCAATTCTTTGTTCGGAGTCTTCTGTGCCTTCTTCAAAAACGTATGGAGAATGATGAGCTCCAGCCCCTTCATGGCACAAAAGAAAGAGCGCGCGTTTCCATCCAGTGCCTTTGCCCGGATCTCATAAAGACCATCTCCCATCTGGCGCACATGGGGCAAGCCCAGCATGGGGCAAGCCCAGCATGGGGCAAGCCCAGCATGGGGCAAGCCCAGCATGGGGCCGTAACTTTCAACCATCTCCATCTGGTGAATCAACTTGGCCTGAACTTTGGGCGGCAACTGGAAGATTTCGTCCCGCACTTTATCGCTGTAAAAGGTTACCGTCCATTTCATGGCTTTAATGTTATCATTCTTGATTACTTTTTCAAGGGATTTTTTTAAGACTACAGCTTTTGTCAAGAGTGTAGGTTGACCCCTTCACATGATGATATCGACAACCCCAAGGGGTTTCTTCGTATCTCAGCAGAACAAAAAAACAAAGAAGAATCCCGTGTCCCCATTAACCCCACTGCCGGGGAAATATTGAGCCGATGCCAGGGGCGGATGGCGTTGGCGCCGAAACGGAAAACCCTTTGGCGCTGGACCGATGTGTCACACATGGGCAATCTATTTAAAAAAGCGGTTCGTGCAGCCGGGTATGAAGAGTATCGCTTCCACGATCTGCGCCATACCTTCGCCAGCTATATGGCCATGCAGGGTGAACCATTGAAGACAATCCAAGATCTTATGCGACATAAGTCCATCACAAGTACCCTGGTCTATGCACACCTTTCCCCAGAACACCTGGTCGAAGCTTCAAATCGATTTGTCCTGGGACCACTGCCCACCTCAAAGCCTGAACCTGACAGCAAATAAGGGCTCAGCAGCCACTTCAAACTGTAGGGTAATCGTAAGGGAATACCCGTAAAGTTTGTCGATTTTTACACATTATTGTAATTTTCTCACTAAAAAAGGGCCTCCCGATTATCTCGAAAGGCCCTCTTTAAAATTCTGAAATCATTCATTTTTTTATGGTACCCGGAACGAGAATCGAACTCGTACAGTCTTGCGACCGAGGGATTTTAAGTCTCTTCAACTGCTATGAAATATCAGGTAGTTACAGCCCACTGTAACGGAACTGTAACGGAAATCCGCCAAACAAAGGCTCTTCAAGGTCCTATGATCTACCTTTCGTCGTGGCATAATAGCAGGTTTTTGGGTGATGCATTCCCCAGGATCTGGGCAAGAACCTTGATGATGTGAGTCTCCCCCATCACTGTAAAAGCTGCGGGAATCGAACCGGAGCCCTTTCAGCAATGACGGGGCTTTCAGCCCTGCCTGATCAACATCTGATCAACATTTCCAATTCCAGAACCAACATATCACTCTCCTGAAACGATAAACGGAGACGCCGCAAGGTCATCCCCGGGTGGCTCTGTGGTAAGTGACTTATTGTGTGATATGAAACTGATTCACCTGCAATACACTATCGAAATAAGATTTTAAAATTAGGTCAATACGGTAATTATGAATTTTATTTGATTCATTTATGAGTACACTTTGGATCTTCTTCTGATAGTTAGATTCATTTGATAGTCTATTAATCTTTTCGCTAAAACTCTCTTGATTTAATGCCGCTAACATAAAATATATACCTACGATGTCCGAAAGAGAATAAGTTGATTCATTGTTCTGGTGAGACCGAAACTGATATAGAGACTCAGAAAAAGTGGAATCCCCTTTTATCCTTGTTACAAAAGCGTCACTTTCGAAAAACTTCAAAGCTTTATCTTCAAAATAGGGTTCATTTAAAAATATGCGGAACTTTTCAAACAGATCGCTATTAGCCTGCTTAAGCATTAATAAAAACAGAAGAAATCCCAAGTGAATTATTTCATCATGGTTTCTTGTAACAACAATCGAATGAAGCCGTTCAACCACCTGAATTTGACTTCGTAAATCAAGAACGAACCATGTCGAATACCTTGCAAAAAGTTCAGCCCCCGCATCTCCATCTTCTTCTTTTGAACTAATAGGAGAAAATATATTTTGCTTCTCTTTGAGTTTATACCGATCAAAAATAAAATTTGCGAATGGTCGATTATCGGGTTTCAAAAAGCTATAAGTCTGATTAAAGAATCGCTTCAGATACTGTTCTGAATCAAAACCTTCTCCGTATACTGCCTTAATTGAATGACCGAGTTGTTTGGAGGCTGTTGCTACAACAAAATATACGCCTCTTACACCAAAAAGATGTTTTATGGTCTCTAACAGTTCTATGGCATAATCGGGTCGACAACGATCAAGCTCATCGACAAATATAAACATTGGTAAAGTTAGTTTATCTTCCCTATCCGCAATCTCATCAATAAGTTTTGCTAAATTTTTCTTAAACTCTTTTGTACTTTTTTTTATGCTATTGTGTTCTTTCAAAGCTGCCGTAGCCGCTTGGGATATTACGCTGGAAACTGTTGTTTCAATTTTTTCAGTTTTTCTTTGGCCTTTAGCCTCATCATCACTTGAATCACCCGGTTGGGAGAAGCCATCTTCAGGTAGGATGTCATCCAATTCAATTTCATCTGACTCTAAATATTCATTGATTTGATCAAGCGATAACCCTGTTATCTTTTTTGATAGAGCCGCCAAAATAATTGGCAATGCAGGCCTCCACAGTTTTTTTGCGGAGTTCACGGTCATTGATAATAACTTTCTTGCCCCTGCATTATCGTTGAAATATGGTTTCAGCTCTGTATTAATTTCAGATATGAACGAAATCAAAGGATCTTTTGAAAAATCATTCTCCCATGCATTGTAATAGACCACTGGGTGGCCGGGGTTTAGGGCTCTCAAATCTTTTTCCCACTCTCTGAGAAAGTACGTTTTTCCAAATCCCCACTCTGCATCAATATTTAAAACAAACGATTCTCCACCGACCGTTATAAAGCTGTCTTCATACTTACCAATTAGATACTTTGTTAAAAATTCACTTTCCTCTTTACGACCAAGTTGATCATTTCCCCAGCTTACCCCTCCCATACCACCCCCTATAAACTCACATCATTTTTAGTACACAAACCCACCATAAGAGTTATTTATGCCCAATATATTTTTATACCAAAGAAAAGGGAAAGTTTTTTATCTTGAATACACACAAAAAATTCTACAACCTTTCTTAAAAACATGTTTTCCCACAAAACAACAAGCAGTTTACCTATTTCAAAAACCGCATACAACCGCCAACCCTTGCAAACTGTGCAATCCCCGAAAAGCTACGAAAGCCCTGTAACAACGGGCCTCCCTCCCCCTGTTGCACCCACCCCCTTCCTTGCAAAAAAACGCTCCAAAACTATCGAAGGTGAGGTGTGGAGGAGTGAAATTTTTTCAGGGTCTGGGATTTTTCACGGATGGCGGGGCTTTGGGCGATTTCCCGCCGGCACTAAAAAAACGGCGCGGGGAGTTTGCCTGTGTCGTGTGCTGTGAAGGCCGTTGTTATTGAAGGGTGGCAGATAGGGGGCGTGGGAATGGGAGAGGTGCCGGCGGCTGAATCAGCCGCCGGTTTGCGTTTTAGCCCTGGAGGGAGTCGATGTCGGATTTTGCAGAGCCGACTGCGGTGGCCTTGGCGGTCACGGTGGCTGCTGCGGGGGACTGGCCCACACCGGGATGGGTGTGGCTGGCCAGGGCGGTGAGGGAGTCCGTGATAGCGCCCAGGGCGCTGGTCAGGGTGGGAAGGAGAGAGACGCCGCCGGGGGCCCCGATGGCGATGGCCGGTGCGGCCAGGGTGACGGCGGCGGCTGAGATGGTCTTGGGGCCGGTGATGGTTTCCGTGGAGCTTGCGCCCACGGTTTCAGCATGGGCTCCGGAGACGGTCACCGTCTTCTCCCCCGATGATTCGGTGCGGGATCCGGACGCGGTGTCCTCAACGGTCTTGGCCTGAAGGCTTCGCAAGGCGCTGGCCACGGCCTCGATGTTCGTGGCGGTGTCCTTGATGTCCTGGTCTGTTGTTCGCTCCCAGTTGCCGGCGGCATCGTGGCGCTGGTGAACGCCCGGGCGCTGCTGCCAGAGTCCGGACCCGTCCGGAACCTCCGGCATGGACAACCCCATGGGGTAGACGTGCTGGATGACGGGGTGATCGGGGCGGCCCTCGATCCACCGCACCGTAACGATGGTGCCAGGCCGGGGCCAAAGGTAAAACCCGGCATCCGGTCCAGCCGCCGGCACAGGAAGGGGCACGGCTTCAAATCGTGGAAATCCTGGGGCGGGCTCGCCTTCGGGGGTCAGGATCTCGATGTCCACCGCCCACATCGGCCGGAACCGATCACAGACGGCTCCAGCCGTCGGGGGATCGGAGATCTTCACGACACGGGCGTACCGGTCCAGGTGATAACCTCCGGAGAGCTCCGGCCACATCCTAAGAACTATACGTCTAATTGCTTCGCGCATGTCACCACCATAAAGTGTTCTTTGAGTTGCAGGCTTGTGATGTACTGCCCGTTGAGCTGCACACCGGGCCGCAAGCCGGGAATGGCCTGCAGGGTCTTGGTGCCGTCAAGCTGGACGTCCTGGAAGAAGGGCTCCGGCACGGTGAAGGGCTTGCCCGCCCACCGGCTGTCCGCCCAGGCCCCCACGAAGACCTGGCCATCTCCCTGTTGCTGCCAGATATAGTTGGGGATGGAAAACACGGAACCCATGGAATCCAGGCCGTGGATCCCGTTGGCGATGGTCTGAAAAGCCGGGCACGGGGTGTCCGCATAGGCCGCCTCCGGAACCACGAAGGAGAGCCCGGTTTTTCGGGCGTAGACGCCCAGCACATCTCGGAGAGAAGCGTTCCGGATCGACACGGGCAATGAGCCCCAAAGCACCGCCGAAAGCTCCCGGCAAAAAAGGCGCTGCTGCCTGGCGTCCACCGTATGACTTCGGACGACAAACCCGGTGAAAAAGACCACCGGGTTCTTCCTGGCATCGCCGATGGCCATCTTGACGATGCCCGACAAGGGTTTCTCGCTGATCACCGTCAAATCGGCCCGGCCAGGCGTGGAGATATCCAGGCTCACATGCTCCCGGACCAGGGGCACCGGCTCACCGGCCACCGTCAGGTTTTTTACCAGCTTCACTTCAGGGCCTCCGCGTTTTCCAGAATCCCGTCATATGAATCAGACTCCCGACCGTTTCGCATAGAAGGCCGAAGGGTTGTCCCCGTTGCCGCCTGTTCTACCGGCTCTTTGGCTGGTGCCCGGGTTTCCACCCGCTCCGGGTTGCTCAGGCACTCCCGAAGGGTAAAGGAGATCTTCCAGAGCTGAAGGCCCCCCGCCTCTTCCCAGTTCACACTCTCTGCGAACTGCACCTGGCGGATCCCCACCGCGTTGGCTGTGGGGTGAGTGATGGCCCAGATCTTCCGGGCTCCCGCTTCGCTCATTGTCTCAGCGGTCTTGATCAGGCCCCCCAGGTCCTTGGCCATGGTAAAGGGGATCTGAAGCGACACCCGAAGGATTTTCGGCTTGGTCCCCTTCTCCACGGCATCGGTTCCCGATGTTTCGCCGGCGATGTCCTCCGTCCGGAACTCCAGGTTGCCCTTCACCACCAGGTTCTTCCCCGGGACTTTAAAATCATCTAATTGCATCATGGGGCTTTGTACCTCATGGGCTTGGGGGGTTGTTCGGGCCAGGGGACGTCACCATCAGGCCAGGGGAACCCAGGTTGGTTGGGGAGGTCGCACAGTGCATCGGCCCAGGCGTGCCAGGCAGTGCGTTGCGCTTTGTAGTCGGCAAAGGCGGCGGGGTTGTCTTCGGCTGAATCGATCCAGCGGGCAAGCTGCTCGATGGTGGGACTGTAGACACCCATCAGCTTTCCATCCCGTTCTTGCCTTTGGGATTCGGCAAGCATGGGTAAATCCACAACCCATTCCGAGCCATCATGGCTGGGATAAAAAGAGGAGGGTGGGGGGACCGTAAGGCAACCCGTGGGCACCTCAACACCCAAATCTGAAATTGAATGCTTTTCGCCATCCTGTGTCCAGTATTCGTCCCCTCGATGGTCAATGACCATTTCCCATGCACAAAACCATCCCTCGTCGGTCAAAACAGCACAGACCACATACCCAGTAGGGACGTTTTCGGGCGTAGGTACATCCGTTTCACACCGCCCAATGGGGTTGGGGTGATTGTCAGGCTTATCAACTAAGGATAGGGCCTCTTTTGTTGTTTCGTCCCATGAATAAATTATCATAATTATTGCCCCCTAAAACCCTGCATAGATACAAACAAGCATTGCAATGTTTCGAGGTCGTGTCTCCACACCTCCCGTTAACCCTGTAAGTTGGCTTCCGTTATAAAAAGCATCATTTGTATTACTTACGTAGGATAAAAAATCAAACTGAGCATCCCATCCAGCCATGGACAGTGCGAGCCTCCCGTCGCTTGTACGGGCATGTTGGTGAGAACCCAACATACAAGCCTCCCAACTACCAAGCTCCCGTCCAATATTCACCCCTCCTCGGCCATGATCCCATCCACGAACAAACTCTCCTCGCAGATCTGGCAACAAGCCACGGCCATTCGGCCCCACCCCATGCCGTCCTGCGAGGAGGGCATTTAATGCTGTCGCCGTCACCGGGCATTCGCTACCATTAGCCTCCAACCATCCCGCCGGCGGAATCTCGCAATCAAAAAAATCAATTTTCGCAATGCCTCGATTGAACAACGCAACGACATCATCCCGAATATCCCCATGCGCCCCCCCATCCTGATCATGCACCCCAATCTTCGCCACCATCCACGTGGTATAATCAAACTGCCACGTCTCCGCCGACACACTCACCCCGGTCAGCGCCTGCGCATCCTGAAACCGCATCATCACGTTCCGGGTGATGTTGTTCCCCGTGGTGTTCGTCCCCAGATTGGTTTTCCTTTTGGGCGTCGAAGGCGTCGCGGTCACCGTGATCACCTTGCCCGTCACCGCCTCCACCGTCCCGATCCAGTTAAAGGAAAAATCCCCCACATCAGAGCCCAGGATCATGGAGTAAACAACTTGGTCCGGGTTCACGTAGCCCTTGAACTCCGCCGGGATCGTATAGGTGTGAACGATATGGGCCGCATCCGGCATCTGCTGATTTCTGTCCACGGGTTGCGTGGGGTCCAGGCCGGGGACCAGGGCCAGCACCATCCGATCGATGACAAGGGGTTTCTCTTCGCCCCTCAGCTGGTTGATGCGAGTCTGGCCGGCAATAGTTATGGCACTGCTCATGCTACTCCTCCAATATGGCCGTTTCGGTCAAATGATCGTTTGAAAACTCCACCACCTGGATCTCCATGGGAATGGTGGTGATGATCTTCCATTCATAGCGGCGGCATGTCCTGCCGTAGTGTTGAATCAGGGTTGATAAAAGGCTTTCGTTTTCGGCAAGCTGGTTGTCGGAGAGGCGGATGGCCACCACGTCCCAGTCGCGGCCATCCATCCGTTCTTCCAGCTCCACGTAGCCAATGCCCAGGCGCTCGAAAATCTGTTTGAATCCTTCCACACTTCCGGCGTCCCGTGCGTTGGCGTAGGCGTGCCGAACTCTAAGGCGATAAAGGCCCAGGGGCTCGCCCTTGAACCGGACGATGTCCCGCTGCCAGGCGATGAGCTCCAGCACCCCTTCCCAGCACGTCACGGGGTCCAGTTGTTTCAGAGGCCACAAGGCCCATTCCCCCAGGAGCGTGAACCACCGGTGGGCGGCGGCGGCCAGCTTGACCACTTCGCCTTTGTTCATCCAAACAGGCAGTTCAAAAGCGGGCAAATCCGCCATCAGGCCACCTCCAGGGTCACGGTAAGGGATGAGAGCGTGGGGATCTCCATGGTGCTGATAATGTCCGATAGGCTGAAGGCCACGGACTTTAGGTCCGGGAGCTGCTGGTGGAGTTCATTGGCCAGGGTGGAAAACGAAAACCGGGAAAAGGGCATGGTCCGGGTGATCTTCGAAAAATCCTGGTTCTCACGAAAAGCGAACCGCACCCGGTCCGACACGGACTGATTCAGGGCGGCGATTCTCTCTCCGGAGAGGACGCCGTCGTGGTACACGGTCACCACCAATGCCGCCGCTTTTTCCGGCATGGTAAAGCACAACATATCGTCCCCATGCCCATGGTGCCCCTGATCCCGAATGTACGCATTGACGCCATCCACAAAGGATTGTGACGGCTGTCCGGAGTCGATCATCACATAGGCGTTGGCACTCCCCGGGCCCCTGGGGGCGTCGTGCTCGAACCACACGAAGTCGGGCTGGATACCGGCAAAAAGGGAGATATCGGCCCGGTATGCGGCATCATGGTGGTACTGGCCCACGGCGGAGAACTGGTTGCGGCATCGCAGCCGGAGGGAGTCGTCGGACTCAGCGTCCGCGCCGGCAATGGTGATCCAGTCCGCTTCGTTGGAGACGGCGGCAATACCGAAAACAGGCTCCGGCAAAAGGGTAAAATACCCTGGCCCGAGGTTGTGGGCCGTGCCGGCGCTTTCCGCCTCCACCGGCACCAGGGCGGAGATCACGCCATCTGCAATGGTGATCTGTTCCGTGGTCCTCACCCTGTAGATCTGTCCGTTAATGGGCGGTGTGGCCACCAGGATCCCGGCCTCCACCCCCACCTCCCCGTCGGCGGCTTCCCGGGTGAACCGGATCACCCCACGGGTCTGCGTGGCCTTCTTCCGTTCAAGATCAACGGCCCAGGACAACAACTCCAGCCAGATCCCGGTGGCATCCTTTAAAAAGAAGTTGGGAAGCACCTGCGTTGCAAGGAGCTGAACAAGCCACATGCCCGGGGTGGTCACAATGGCCGTGATCAGCCGCCAAAAGGGGGACCACTTCGAATCGTTGGCGATGCCCACCTCTTCCTCGTCATTGATGGTCCGCCACGCCTCTTCCATCCCCGCCTGGGTGGTGGGGATCCCCGCATCCGTTAGCATCTGTTCGTAAACGCTTGTCATCACACCTCCAGAGAGAAGCCAATGGGCCCGAAGTCCATGGTCTCAGCGCTCAGATAAAATTCCCCGGCCCTCACCTCGTCAATGGCGGCGGATCCGGGCACGATGCGCACGTCGTTATCCACGGCCAGGGTGATGGCCACCTTTGTGCGATCAATCAGCCCCCGGTTCCGGTTGCCCACCAGGGGCGGCAAAAAGCCTTCTTCCCGGATCATGTGGACCAGGTCCTGGGCGATAACATCCCGATCCGTCAGGGGCAGAGGGTTGCCCCCCACGTCCAGGGTGAGGTCGTCGTTTGTGATTAACAGATCAAGATACGCGGTCATTTACGATGCCATCACCAGCTGGCTGGTGACCTCCTGTGCGTTGATGGGGCGGGACGTGGTGATCTGCCCGATGTGAATGGTCTGGGAAGATGATGCACTGGTATTCGTGATAGCCGTGGCAATGGATTGAGACACACCGCCCGCCGGCATCGACGTGCGCCGGGGTACCTCCAGGGAGGGGGATGTTTTCGGCACGCCCACCATGGGATCCGCGCCAAGGGCCGTCATCGTTGGGGACACCGCGGCCTCAGATTCGCCCCCCATGCCCGGCACCCAGGAGAGTTTGTTCTTGACCCAATCCCACGCCCCGGAGAGCTTTGAAAAACCCCCGAGAATCGTATCAATCCACCCCATGATGTTCTTGCCCCAGGTGGAGTCCAGGAAGGCCGCTTTCAGGTCGTCCCAGTAATAGATGGCGGCGGCGATGCCCCCCACCAGAACGGCAATCGAGCCCGCAATCAACAAGGCCGGGTTTGCCATCATCACGGCATTCAACCAGGTCATGACCGTGGCACCGGCCCCCGCCACCGTGCTCCAGGCGGTCATCACTCCGGAGACCAGGGTCATGGCGGCCCCGAAGCCTGTCATGGTCATACTGGCCACGCCCCCGACCACGGCAAAAGCAGCCACCCCAGCCGTTAAGCCTGCCACCCCAATCACCGTATACCCAAGGTAACGTGTGAGGGTCGGGTTCTCCTGGGTCCATTTGTACATGGCCCCCGCCCCTTCGGCCATGCCCTCCACCACGGGGATCAGCACCGGTAAAAGCGCCTGCCCCAATCCGATGCGCAAGGCCTTGGCCCCCTGGCTCCATCGCTGGAAGGGGTCCACCATGGCATCGGCCATGGTCATGGCTTTGTCCATGCCCGTGACATCGCCCAGTTGGTTGATGGAATCCCCAAGGCCGTCCACATCTGCCGACAACAGCTTGATCATGCTCACGGCTTCATCAGACCCGAAGGCCTTCTTCAATGCGTCGGACTCGGCCACGTCCAGGGTGTCCCCGAACTTGCCTTGAATCTTCCCCAGAATGTCCATCACCCCGAGCATGCGCCCGCTGGAATCCGTGAAGGAGAGCCCCAGCTTGTCCTGGGCACCGCCGATCCCGGAAAGAAACGCCTTATACTTCGTCCCCGCTTCAGATCCGGACATGGTGGCCTGGAGTTTGCCCAGCACCGCCATCTGCTCCGCCTGGGATCTCCCGGCGGAGGTCGCGTTGGCCCCCAAAGCGGTGAACGCCCCGGCCATCTCAGCGCCCGTGGTCTTGAACATCTGAACAGCCGTGGCCGTCTGGCCGGTGAGCTGCTCCACCCACTCGGCCTTGCCCATGGACGTGGCGGAATCCTGAAAGATCCCATACATGGTGCCCATGTAATCGGTGATGGTTGCGGCGTCGGATTTCGTCCCCTTGGCCAGAACGTTGGAAGCGTTGGTAAAGGAGGCAAGCTCTTGTCCGGACAAACCGGCGATAGCCGACTGGATGTCGTAAGACGACGACACAAAATCCTTTGCGGACTCCCCATATTTAACAGAGAAGGCAATGGCTTCATCCGCCAGCTGGTCCAGGGAGTCCTGGGCCACGTCCAGGCTGCGCACCTCACCGATGGCCATGTTGAACTCATTGGCCGGCGCGGTCAGGGCAGAGACGGCGTAACCGGCGGCGGCCACCCCGGCGGCCCCGCCTGCCACCTTGCTGAAGGTGTCCGTCACCCCCTGAATGGAGTTCTGAATCTTCCCCGC
Source organism: Desulfoluna sp. (assembly GCF_030145185.1). Lineage (GTDB taxonomy): Bacteria > Desulfobacterota > Desulfobacteria > Desulfobacterales > Desulfolunaceae > Desulfoluna. Next base: position 11,715 of record NZ_JAQYWB010000080.1, read on the forward strand.
CGGGCCGGTGACTTTGTCCATCAGGTCGATGCTGAACATCAATTTTTGTAGCTGGTCTGCCATGCCTCACCTTCCGTTAAACGCCATGGCCACGCCACCGGCGATGGCCACACGCTGTTTCTCCCAATAATCCTTTTCAAGGAAGAGCGCCTCTCCCATGGACCTGGACGTCACCTCACGCCCCGGAAACCACTTTCGGGAGAAGGCCGCCATCTGGGATAAAGCTGAGTTCTCTATCCCGGCGGCAATCCGTTCTACTCCCCCACCGCCACCTCAATCGTGGGCACAATCTTGTTCATCAGGTGGGTGCCGATGGCCATCACATGGGTGGGGTTTTCAAGGAAGGGCTTCAAGGCCTCTTTGCTCTCAGCCGTCACGCTCCGCACAAGAAAGTTGTGGGTGGGCTCCACCTTTGAATTCGGCTGCATCTCATTGATCAGGCGTTCGTGATTCGCGGTGGTGACGTTGAAATAAATGGGGGTGCCGTCGATGGTCAGGGTGATTTTTTTGTCCATGGTTCATACTCCGTCGGTTATTTTTTGATGAGCTGTTCAAACACGGAAAAGCGTTCGTCCAGGCGTTTGTCGAAACGGGTTTCAAAATCGGAAAATCGGGCCCCAAAATCTGTGAACATTTTTTCAATGTCCGCCTTGGAGCTGTACTCCTGGGCCATCGTCAGACGTAAATCAAAGTTGTCATTTTTCAGGCTGACAATTTGCTGAAACATATAAACATTCCAGCACACGATGAGGGGCCAGATGTATCTCGCGCCCAGGTCAATCAGGTCACGAAAGGACAGGGGTTCATTGGTCGGGTTTGTCACAGCTTTTTCCCCTCAACGTGGCCTTGTGGTTACTTGGCTACGGCCTTTTCTGCTTCAGGCAGGTTGCGGCCAGAAAGCTCCGTGGCCATCATCTTCACCAGCTCGTCATCCACCGTGTTGGTGGTCTGGGCGGAAAGCTTCTTCATCCCCATAATCACCAGGCGGGTGAGGATCTTCTCGCTTGCGATGGCCAGGGCCATGCGTCCGAGGATGTGGGAAGCGGAACTTGCAATGGCAGTTAAAAACATGGGGGTCTCTCCTTTCAGGTGGTGGCCATTTTAATCCCCGCCGCGATCTGCTCATCGCTGTAGGGCATCTGGCCGTTTTCATGTTGGATGATGGCCGGAATTAATTTGCTTAACGTCTCGGCCACCACAATGGCTTCGTCCGGATCCACGCCCACCGCTTCGGCCACATGGGCCACGTAGGCGTCGGTGTCGTTCTCAACGGGAGGGGCCCACCGATGGATGATCTCCCGAACGGTGGAAAGATCGTAACGGCGCTGATAGTTGATCAGGATCTTCCCCATGGCCCGGATGCCGTACTCCGGCGTGATAAACGTACAAAAGGAGGGGTCCGGCTGTTCGGTGGCAAGGCCCATCCATTGATCCCTGTGACGGATGTTCCCGGGGTTGCGGTTACGCATACCGCGTGGCTGTTTCATCGCATCGCCTCCAATTTTTCCTGACACTCCCGACAAAGCGTGCAACCAGGCATCGCTTCGCGCCGCCCTTCGGGAATGGGTTCTTCACAATTCGCACAGATCGCAAGGCTGGGGCCCGTGGGAAGGGCCGCCCGGACACTCGCCACGGCGGCGTTGCGCTCCCCTGTTTCATAAACCTGTGCACGATCCAGGATATCCATCAGTCCGTAAGCCCTTCCACCCTGGCCGGGTCGAGGTAGGGCACCCCGTTGATCTTCACGAAGTTGGGGCTGGTCACCACGTAGCCAATTTTGACCGTGGCCTTCTTGTCGCTGGTGGGGTCATAGTCCATGATGTCCTTGAGGTTCAAAAGGCACCCGAAGGCCTCCACCTGCTCTTCCTCTTTGGTTCCCTTGGCGTAGAACTGAAGGTCCACCGGCTCGATGCCCTGCCAGGAGCCCTTGGCCTCAGCTTCTTCTGAAAGGATGGCCATGGCCGTGGCGTCCAGCTCGATGTCTCCGGAGGCGCCCACCTCACCGGGCACCCACCCGTTGGGCACGCCGCCGTCTTTCACCTCTTTGCGCCCGTCTTCGATGGAGAGGGAGGCCTTCTCCGCCCGAAGGCGAAAATCCCCCAGGGTAAAGGCAAAACTGCTGTTACTGACTCGTCTCATGATTGATTCCTCGTTGGCTTAGCTGGAGAGGTCCAGCATCAGGTTCACGGTGATGTCCTTGGGGCAGTTGTAGGGCCGCGCCTTCATGTAGATTCGCACGGTGTTCTTATCCACCCACACGATGGTGATGGCGTCACGGGCCGGGGGATGGATCTCCCCGGGGAAAACCGTCTTACCGATGCGTGACCCAATGGACATTTTCATCAAAGGCCGCATGAAATAGCTGGAGTTTTGCGCGATGGATTCGGGCGTGGAGTTCAGCCGCCGGTCACCGATCCGGGCCACGGTCAGCGGATACACTCGCCGCATGGCCTTCTGGATCACCCGCAGGTTTTCGCTCACCTGGTAGTCCCCGCCAGGCACGTCCAGCATGTTGCAGTCCCCCCAGTACACACCGGGGAAATCGGGGTACCACTGGGGCACGGAAAAACGGACCGTGTCCAGGGCCTTCAGGTGGGCCATGGTGATCATCACCCCGTCCTTGTCCGTGGGCTTTTCGCCGAAGGTGCCGACAAGCGGACCGGTGGCCACGCGCATGGGGGTATCGGCCACGGTAACGGCCCGGTTGCACAAGCGGCCCGCAAGGGTCCCCTGGTCCGGCCCCCACAGGGCAGGCACCACGCACACCTGATCGGCGGCCACCCCATCGACAATGGGCTTCACCGCGGCGATGTAATCGGCCCAGGCTTCTTCCGCTCCACAACCCCGCACGCTGGCCATGAAGAAAACGGGTCGCATGTAGGTGGCCAGGATCGACCGGGCCTTGGTGTACATGGCCTCCAAATCGGTTTTCTGGGCCACGGCGTCGGTGATGACGATGGCCTCACAGCTCACCACCTCCATGGCGTAGTCCACGGCATTGGCCCAGGTGGTTTCGGCGGCGATGGGCATGACGCTGGCCCCCCAGTTCTGCCCGGCGTTGACCATGGCCGCCTTCACCTGGGTTTTCAGGTTGGAGTCGGTGTCCCCCAGGGCTTCGTCGAAATCGGTGGACGTGCCAACAGAAAGCACCTTGCCCACGTTGACGGTGCCCAATCCAATAAACAGGAAGTGGCGTTCAATCTCGGGGAGTGGCCCCTGCATGAGGTTGAGCCGGTTGATCTGTACGATTCCAAGTGACATTTTTTTCTAAGCTCCTTCGGATGGGTTCCTATGCGGTTTGTATTCGCTTCAGGGCCTCTTCGGCCATCTGGGTCAGGTAGGCGTCGGCCTCTTCAGGGGTGGCCCCCAGAATGGGCCGGGGGGCGGGCTTGGTTTCCCAGTTCTGTTTCCCTTTGCGGGTACCGTACCGCATCAGGCGAAGGACCAGCCCGGCCTGGCCCAGGGTCATGTTGTCCATGATCCACTTGGCAGGCATCCGCTTTAAAACCGCCCCGCCCTTCCCCCGCGTCCTTGCCACCCGGCGGCGAAAGCCCTCCTTGTTCAAGGCCCTGGCCTGGGCGTGGGTGGCGGGTTTCGTGTAATCGGGTGTTCCACTTACCCTGGCCATTTTCCGGGGGTTCCAATTCTCAGAGACGCCCCGGTGGTGCCGATCCGCCAACTTGGCCTGGCCGGCGTTTTTCCACCCCACCGTTGCCTTGTGGGTGTTGATCACCTTGGTCTGCATCCCCTTGGCCATTTTGCGCATCATCTTGCGCTTGGTCTTGGCGTTGGCTCTCGGGGTCATCCCTGATCCGCTCACCGTTTTCTGACCCCGGATGTTCTCGCGGGTCTTCTTCCGGGTTTGCCTGCCGATATCCGCCAGCAAGCGGCGGCGCTGGGGCGTATCCATGGAAAGCACCGCAATCTGATCGGTTAGCTTCAACACGGCCCGGCGGTCTTGCGTAACCATCATCTCCATCAAACCGCCTCCAGCCCGGCCAGGCTCTCGGCCACGTTGATGCCTGCGTCATCCACACGCCACTGCGCGCCTTCAAAGGCAAGGGGCCCTTCCGGGTCGGGGACAATCACCAGGGCCTCGTCGAACTCCACGGAGATCTCCACGTCCACGGTGTTGTCGTCGGAGAGCGAGACATCCACGTCCGGGTCGGCAAGGCCTTGAACGAAACGCTCAACATCATTTTTGGCCAGCCAGACCACCAGGAAGGAGAGAAGCAACTCGGCAATGGATGAGGGGCACCGATCGATGGAAATCACCGCGTCATACCGGAACCGCCCCACCTCCAGGCCGTGGCCCAGGTCTTTGCCGGTAAGGGAGAGTTTCCCCTGGTCGGCAAAGGCGGTCATCTGGTCCCGGGTAATGCCGGGCAGGGCCAGCAGGTGTGCGGCAAGGGCGGACAATTTCTTCATTCTTAAAGAGCCTCCACAAAAATGGTCATGGAACCCCGAACAGTGGCCAGGGCCTCAAGGGCTGAACGAAACCACCGGTCCGCAGTCTCCGGCGCTTCCTTGGCGTCGGACTGGGCGTCACTCTTCCGCATCATGGTGGCATAGTCAGCCAGGAGAAGGGCCTTGGCGTGGCAACAGACGGCGCGGGTGTATTGCAGCACCTTGGGGTGGATATCACCCAGCATCTCCCCGTCATCCACGGGGACCTCTGCCAGGCGCTCGATGCCGGCGGTGGCCTGGGCCGCCCGAAAGTCGGCAAGCTCGCCGTTGGCCCAGAGCATTCCCAGGCGAAGGCGATCTGCCAGCATGGCCTCCCGGTACTCCCCGGGGAGCCGGTAGGCTTCCTGGAATGCGGCCAGGTCGATGTCCGGCCAGAACCCGGCGTTCTGAATCATCGTCCCCTTGGGGAGTTCGTCTGCAAAGGCTGTAAAACTCATGGTGTGGCCTCATGACCCTGTTCCCCATGCGGGAAACAGGGTGAATTGGACCGGCCCCCGCCTGGGCCAAAAGCAGGCATTAAAATGTCGCTTCCGCCCGGCGGGTCAGCCGGTGGGTGTAGGAGCTCTATTCGGTGCCGGAGATTTGCTCCGTTTCGGAGCTTTCGGTGGAGGGCTCTTCCGGTTCGACGGCCTCCTTCTCCGTGGCCTCCTTCTCCGTGGCCTCCTTCTCCGTGGCTTCCTTCTCCATGGCTTCGGCGCTCTCCAGCTTCTTCCGTGCTTTGCCCAGCACGGTTTTCACCTTGGCACCGTACTCTTCGGCACATTCAAAATGGGTAACGGCATCGGACCAGGCTTCAAGATCCATGGCCACCAAGCCCTGGAGCTTGTTCATCTTGGCGCTCACCTCGTCGGGGATGTCCCAGCCCTGGGCCAGCTCGCAGACCTGGCCGAAATAAGGTTCCACGGACCGTCCGGCGTCCTGCTCGCCTTCGGCCCACTCGGTGATGGTGTCGCAGAGGTAGATGGGCAGGTCCCGGCGGAACCGCTCCGGCATGGGCACCTTGTGCTCGATGCAATACAAGGCCAGGGCCATGGCCCCGTGGATATCGGCGATGTCAAAGAGCCACACCAGGATCTGGCCCAACAGGGGGTGATCGGATCCGGAGGCCTTCAAGGTCTCCACCACGGGCAGGTACTTGGGCACCAGGTGTGCGGCCTTCTCGGCCTCTTTCTGCTTCCGGCTCCGGATCAGCTTCAGCTTTGCCAGGTCATCTTCCAGCTCTTTTTCAAACCCGGCCACGGCCTGTTGCCGGGCGATGGGTGAGGCGGGCATGGTGCCAAGCACAGCAAAGCTGTTTCCCGTCCCATAGGTGGGGTCTTTTTTCTTCTGTTCCTGAAATCGTTTCATCAACGACATGGGTTTTCTCCTTCAATGAAATGGGGGCCAAGGCCAGGAGGGAACACCCCGGCCCCCGTTCATAGCCCGCGTTTCAAGCCGCTTTGCGGCTTATCCATGGACACGCCTGGCGTGCTAACTCCAGGTGGTTCCGTCGGGCTGAAGGAGTTTCACCTTGTCGAACTCCACGGCCACGAATTTTTCAGGGGTCTCCACCACGTAGCCCTCGTTCCGGCTGTTGTAGTCTTCAAGCCGATCTTTTTTGGGCTCATCTTTGATGTGACGCCTCCAGGATCCGGACTGAACATAGATGGAGAGGTTGTCCAGGCTGGTGATCACCAAACCGCGCCCGGGGAAGTTGCTGGGGGTCTCCCAGGCCAGGCCGCCGAAGTTGGCCAGGGCCGCCGGGGTCAGGGTCTTCTCGGAAGGGGTCTGGCCCATGGCAACGGCCAGAGCCGTTTTTTCCCGGCCCACCAGTTCGGAGCCGATGAGGGCCACCAGGTTCTGGCGGAGATATTGGGGGATCCCCTCCACCAGCTCCAGCACGGCGTGGTCCAGGTTCACGAAATCGCCGCCGGTGCCGATGCGGATCTCCCCGGCCTGCTTCTCGCCGGTGGTGAGGATATTGGCGGCCATCTTCTCCCGCACGTACTGGAGCCACCCCTTGTTCACGTCCTGCATCATGGGGTTGGCGGAAAGGTCGGTATCGGGGGCCGCGCTGGTACCGTGCCAGCCGATGATCTCCCGGTCATTGGCCATGCGCTGCTGCACGTAGCGCTGGTAACGTTCGGCCAGATCGGGAAACTTGGACCAGGCGTCCATGGTGGCGTAGCGAATGTAGACGTCGGTGTTGGTCTGGTAGAGCCGGTAGCCCGAGGCGACAAGGTTCAAAAGATCCTTGGGGGACCGCTCCTTGCCGTCCACCGAGGTGTCCGTGCGCCCAGACGCCGGACCGGACGCGCTGCCCAGAACGTTCTGGCCTTCCAGGTCGTCAACAGAAAGGACGTTGACCCGGGGCAAAAAGGTGGACTGCTCCACGATCTTGTCCTGAAGCTTCTGCTCCAGGGTGGGCTCCACGGTGAAGGTCTCATGGACGTTTTCAACGCCGTAGGTCTTGGCAAGCCGGGCTTCCATCTGGTGGAACGCGAGGCGGGTTGTCTTGTTCATGGTCGGTGCTCCTTAATAATGAATGGGATGGGGGAAGACGCTCTCCGGTGGCTACAGAAGCTCGTCGTGCTCTCCCGCCGGCTGGTGCGATTCCCGAAACGGGGTGCCGGGCGCGGCCTGCTCCATGCGGGTGGCCATGGTGGTGAAGGCATGGGCCATGGTGTCCACGCTCTTCTTGAGCTCCGCGAACTGATCCTCACCTGCAGGTGCGGAATCCCCGCCCCCGCCTTCCTCTCCGCCCTTGCCTTCTCCGCCCTCCCCTTTGCCGCCTTCGGCTGGGGGTGTCTTGAATGTTTTCATAAAGGTCTGCATGCTTTCGGCCAGGCCTGCAACAGACTGCTGCGTTGCATCAAGGGTGCCCTTGACGGCATTGAATTGTTCGGTGTTCATGGGGTCGTCTCCCGTCTCGTCTTCGTTGGTTTCGTCTTTAAAGGCTCTGAAAAGCTTCTTGAAAAAACTCATCGTCAAGCGCTCTTCGTCATGGGTGAACTCTTTGCTCAGATCCGGCACCCGCTCACCGGCATACCGGGCGGTGAACTCCCGGCCCTTCATCTTGGAGAACCGCATCTCATCGGTGCCCAGGGAGGCGGGGGAGTCGGTCATGGCCAGGCCCGACAGATAGGTTTTTCCCGTCCCGGCAAAATCCTCAGTCACCTCAATGGAAAAATGGAGGTACTCCTCCCACACCTGGTTCATCTGAAGCAGTGACCGGCTGGGGGAAATTTTTGCGTAAAGCTTGACGGCATCGTCCCCCTTTTCCGCCTTGAGTTCCCGCACCGATCCATAGGCGGTGTAGCGCATGTGATCGATCCAGATCTTGGCGGTGTAGGTGCCGGGGTTGTAGGTCTCGGCCATATCAGTAAGCCACTGGGGCTGAATCTCCCGGCCGTCCACGGTGGGGCCGGAGGTGGCAACACATTTCCAATCAGTCACGAGGGAGGAGGGCATGTTTTTTCCTTGGTTGCAGGGGCGTTTTCTTGGGTTTTAGAGAATCAACAGCCCAACCATAGGAGGCAGGAAAAAGGCTGTACATGAAAGCCATTCCGATTTTCGCGTTATCGGAATGAAAGAAAACCAATGCACGATCAGGAATTGCTACGGTGGGCTTGAAATTCACCCATGCTTAATCAAGAGGTTTACGAATTGAATAGAAATGCCCCCTTTGAGTGCCTTCATGGCGACAGCCTCAGGCTGCTGCAACAACTTCCGGACAACAGCTTTGACGCCGTGATCACGGATCCCCCCTATTCATCCGGCGGCATGACACACGGCCAGAGGACCAGCGCTCCGGAGCAAAAATACCTAAATAACGCCAACTCAAAATATCCGACCTTCGTTGGAGACAATAAGGACGTCCGCTCCTGGCAATTCTGGAGCACGCTTTGGATGTCAGAATGCCTCCGGGTCTGCAAACCCGGGGGCTACATTCTCAGCTTCACAGACTGGCGCATGCTTCCATCCACCACAGACGTTCTGCAGGCATCCGGTTTCATCTGGCGTGGGGTTATTGCCTGGGACAAAACCAACTCCAGCCGCGCACCCCACAAGGGGTACTTCCGCCATCAATGTGAATATGTCGTCTGGGGAACCAAGGGTGCCGCCATCAAGGCACACTGGGGCGGCCCCTGGCCCGGATGCATCTCGGAGCGGGTGAAACCCAAGGAAAAATTTCACATGACGGGAAAGCCCGTCCCTGTCATGCGTCACCTGGTGCAATGCGTTCCCCCGGGTGGGAAAATTCTGGACCCCTTCATGGGCTCCGGATCCACCGGAGTTGCAGCTCTGCTGGAAGATCGTGAATTTGTCGGCATTGAAATGAGTGACGAATACTTCGCCATCTCAACGGCCCGATTGAATGAAACCCTGGATAACAGGCGGTAGCTTTGAGCCTTTACCCCCCAGAAATAAAAGACGCCGCCAAGCGCCTTTTCCTGAAACGGCACTCCCCCAAGGAGATCTCTGAAATCGTCCACGTGCCTCTGCGTACCGTCTATGACTGGCGCACCAAGGGGCAGTGGGACGACATGCTTATGTCCGAAGCTCCGGAGGAGTCCATGAGCCGCCGGCTCACCCTCCTGGCGGAGAAGGAGATGAAAACCCAGTTCGACCTGGCCGAGATGGCCAGCCTCACCAAAAGCCTGGTGGCTCTCCGGCAAAGCCGCATGTGGATGGAGAAAAGGGAGAAACAGGGGAAGGATTCAGGCGGGGAAAAGGGAAGGGACTCTGGAAAGAACAAAAAACGAAACAAAAAGAAAAACGACGTCACGGGCATCAAGGAAAACGATTTCGAGGTAAAGCTCCACAAGCACTATTTCCGGTATCAAATAGAAATGAGGGAAGCCCGGCACCACCGGTTCCGGATGCTCCTCAAATCCCGCCAGATCGGGGCCACCTGGTACTTTGCCCAGGAGGCGTTTGAAGACGCCGTGCTCACCGGTCGGAACCAGATTTTTCTCTCAGCCACCCGGGCCCAGGCCGAGGTGTTCCGGCGGTACATTGTGGGCATTGCACGCCAGCACTTTGATATCGATCTCTCGGGCAACCCCATCATTCTGCATACCGAAAAAGGCCCGGCGGAGCTTCACTTCCTCTCCAACAACTCTAAGTCCGCCCAGAGCTACACCGGCAACGTCTACATTGACGAGTTTTTCTGGATTCAGAAATTTAACGAACTCTATAAGGTCGCCTCCGGCATGGCCGTTCACAAGAAATGGCGAAAGACTATCTTTTCCACGCCGTCCGCCGTTACCCACGACGCCTACGACCTATGGACAGGAGAACGATACAACCAGCGATTTAAAAAGAAGCGGGTGGAATTCCCGGGATTCAAGGAAATGCAGTCCGGCATTCTCTGTCCGGACCAGGCCTGGCGGAAGATCATCACCCTGGACGATGCCGAGGCAGGCGGCTGCAACCTCTTCGATCGGAACCAGCTCAACCTGGAGTACTCCCCTTCCGAATTCGACAACCTCTTCATGTGCCTGTTCGTGGACGATACCTTCGGGGTCTTCCGCTTTGCCGACCTGGAAGAGTGCGCCGCCGATATCTCCGAATGGACAGACATTGATTACAACGCCCCGCGCCCCCTGGGGAACTACCCGGTGTGGGGCGGCTACGATCCCTCACGCCATCGGGACGACGCCTCCTTTGTGGTGGTCATGCCTCCCCTCACCCCCGGCGGAAAATTCCGGGTCGTGGAGCGTCACAAGTGGGTGGAAAAATCCTTTACCTGGCAGGCCGAAGAGATCAAAAAACTCTGCGCCAAATACAATTTCACGTACATGGGCATCGATGTCACCGGCCCCGGCATGGGCGTGTTCGATACGGTCAAGCAGTTCTACCCGCAGGCCACCCCCATCCACTATTCCGTGGGCAGCAAAACCCGCATGGTCTTAAAAGCCCAGGAGGTGATCGGCGCAAACCGGATCCTTTGGGACGCCCGGGAAACAACCATCGCCCACGCCTTCTTAACCATCCGGCGCATCATGACCCCCGGCGGCCAAATCACCTACGCCGCCAACCGGACCGACACCACCGGCCACGCCGACGTGGCCTGGTCCATCATGCACGCCCTGGATAACGAACCCATCAGCCACGACCACATGGCCACAGGCTGCGTGGAGGTGTTGTAGGGGATGAATGCCTCCGGCGGCCCTTCGGGGACCCTCCCGGGGGGCTAACTTTTGAAAAGTTAGATAAACACTTCTTTAAAACCGAAAAGTTTTTGCGGAGCTTTTTCCAAAAAGCGACCCGCCGGAGGCAACATGAGTAAACAACTGAAGATGAAAAAGCAGGAAGACAAGGCCATTGAGGCGTTCAGCTTTGGGGATCCGGAACCGGTGATGGCCAACCGGATGACGGATTACGTGGGGATCTGGCTCCTGGACAACGGGAGTTATTACAGCCCGCCGGTATCACTTTCGGGGCTTGCCAGGCTTCGGGGGGCCAATGCCTATCACGGGCCGCTCCTGGAGTTCAAAGCAAACATGATCATGCGGGCATTCAAGGGATCGGCGGCATTGCCCATGCGGCAGATGCTTCCCTTTGTCACGGACTACGTGACCTTTCTAAACGCCTACTTTCAGAAGGTAACCAACTGGATGGGGGAAGTGATCGGGTTGATCCACCTGCCCGCCATCAACATGCGAAGGATGAAAGAGCCCGGGCAGTACTGCATGCTCAACGTGGACGGAAGCCGCACGGACTTTCAACCCGGGGAGGTAATCCACGTAAAGAACTACGACGTGGCCCAGACCATCTATGGGCTTCCTTCGTATCTGGGGGCCATTCAATCCATGCTCTTAAACGAAGACGCCACCCTCTTCCGGCGGCGCTACTATTTAAACGGCGCACACCTGGGCTACATCTTCTACACCTCCGCCGCCAACCTGGCCGATGAAGAGAGAAACGCCATCCGCGATGCCGTGAAGTCCTCCAAGAAGCTGGGCAACTTCCGGAACCTCTTTCTTCACCTTCCCAACGGCAGAGAAAAAGACGTCCAGATCATCCCCGTGGGGGATTTCTCCACCAAGGACGAACTGGAAAAAATCAAAAACATCTCGAGAGATGACATCATCGCCGCCCACCGGATCCCACCGGCCCTGGCCAGCATCGTCCCGGCGGAAGCCCGAGGCGGATTCGGAGACATCGCCAAGGCAGATATCGTCTATGAAAAAAACGAGATCGTCCCCATCCGGAACATCCTCCTCCAGGTCAACGACCATTTGACCGGAAACCACAAGATAGCCTTTGACGATCCAGATTATGCACAATAGATTGGGGGTGAAAGGAAGATATCCATGCGAATCAGATGCAACCGATGCGGCAAGACCGCCACCATACAATCCAGCACCCAGATCTCAGACGAATTCAAG
>NZ_JAQYWB010000081.1 GCF_030145185.1 Desulfoluna sp.
TGTGGGAAAGGAAATTATGAAGAAAATAAAGAAGATGAAGAAAATAATTTTAAAATGTGGGAACTGAAGAAAAAAAGAAAGGAAGAAAATTGACTACACTTTCGTACCGCCAGTGAGCATGCAGATTAAAGACGCCGCTGACACAAAAGCCTGTTTAACAAACCCTGCCCATAAAAATTGGCAAAAGTTTGACCCCCGGCAGGACCGCCGGAGGCGTTTTGTCGCTTTAAATAGAGAGAGCTTTTAGCTCTCTTTCTGCTTTTGAAGCGAGGGGGGTCTTGGGGTCGATGGCCATGGTTTTTGCCAGCATGGCTTTGGTTTTATCGTAGGCCCTGGCTTTCAGGTAGGCGCCAGCAAGTTCGTAATGAAGCTGTTGAAATTTAGGGGCGGCCTTGACCCCTTTTTCGAGCCAGTGGATGGCATCGGTGAGCCTTCCTTCGGCCATGTGGCAAAGGGCGATGCCTCTCATGGGAAGAACAAATTGTGGCTGAATTTCAAGGGCTTTATTGTAGTAGGAGAGGGCTTTGTCGCACATCTCTTTGTTGTAGTAGGCCCAGCCCAGGTTGTAGAGGGGGTAGTGGGGGGTGGCATAAAGGATGTTGTCCGATACCTGGTTGAGGACTGCAATGGCATCATCCCATCGTTTCATCAGGAGAAAGACCGAACCCATGTTGTTTTTTGCCGGACCATAGTCGGGTTGAAGGTCCATGGATCGCTGGAAGTGGATGAGGGCCGTCTCGTATCGTTTTTTTGCGGTGTAGGCTTTGCCCAGGTCGTCCTGGAGAAGAAAATCATCTGCAAACAGGCTTTCAGCTTCAAGGAGCTCCCTGAGGGCTGCTGTGGTATTCCCCTGGCTGAGGTAGGCTTCGCCCAGGTTGCGCAGGGCTTCGGATTGTTTTCTCAGCAAGGGTGTTTTGCTGACGCAACTGGTCAGCAGGGCTGCGGTCAGAAGAAGGAGTAAGATCCGTTTTGAACGTTTCATGATGCCCCCGAAATAAAAAAGTGAGCGCGATGTCTTGGCCGGCGTGAGACCCCTCGCGTATTGGACAGGATAAAGTTCCCATTGAGGACGAGGTGGCACCGTGAAAACGTGCGGTTCGCTCCTCTTTTCCGCAACCCTGACATGAATCCGGTTTTATTGCAATCGTCAGTTATGGAAAGGCACGAGGAATAGGGAAATAAGCCTTCGGCGGGCAGGGAATGGCTCCCTGAATCCCTTGAATGCCTCTGGGAATCAACGAATCTGGATGATCCCGAAACCCTGTTCCTCAAGCACTGCGATAATCTCATCTGGAAGCTGGGTGGCGACAATCAGTTTTTTTACCAGGGGGGCGGGGTTGACCAGGACACCCTCTACGGAGAGTTCACAGGCCAGAGCATCTCCGGGCTCTCCAATCGTGATGTGCGGGTTTTCTTCAAACGGGATGCCCAAGGTCGTGAGAAGTTGGAGTGTGGCCTTGAGGAGGTAATCCTCTTTTCGAATGGTGACCACCTTGAGGCCGGAACGTTCAATGGCGAAGACAGCATCTCCGTAGAGGTCTCCAAAATTGACCAGGGTCTCATGGCCATGGTTCGTTCGTATCATATTGGAGGTGGTTTCCAGTTGCATGCCGGCATAGGAAAAAGAGATGGAGATGTTGGGGTCGTAAAGAAGCCCTAAGGCTTTGGCCAGTTCTTCGACGTAGATTTGTTGAGTATACGGGATGATCTCCTGCAGGGAGGTGCTCTTTGTGACCGCAAAGTAGGCCGGTGGCAGGGCTTCTTCCTGGAGGGCTTCTCGAAGGACCAGGCCGTGCTTTCGCAGGTAGGCGACCAGGGGAAGCGGAAACCGCTGAGAGGGATCGGTCAGCTCGGACACAATGAGCCCTCGAAAGGAGGATTCAGATTGAGATCGGTCATATTTGAATGCCCAGTGAGCCTGCAGGGAGAGGTTCATTCCCTCTTCTGAGAAGGAGAGGGGCATGGGAAGGCTTATTTTCGGATACGTCAGGAGAATCGAATCAAGGAGCAGGGCCAGGGAGGGTTCCCTGGATGTCTCGGTGAAACGCAGGTTTTTAAAGTGGGCAGCCATGATGTGTCGTCGGCTCCCTGACAGGGAAAGACCGTTTTGAATAAAGAGAATCCGTCGCCCCTCTGGTAATTGGAGGATGGGGGTTTCTGAGAGGTTGACGGAGAAGTCTTTCCCGTCAGTATCGGGGAAGTAGTAACGGCCTCGATTCAGCAGGACGCCGCCCAACAGTTTGGAGAGCGCATCGAAGGGGTCTTTGGTTCCTGTCTCGTTTTCGTATTGGGTGATGCCGTTGACCTCTGCAGGGGCTGGAGCAGGGTCTGGCTTGGCCGTGTCCAGAACCACTTCACCGTCAGCCTCAAAAACAGAGGTGTACCAGGACTCTTCCAGAATCGACGCGTCGGGAATTTTCAACTTCTGACCGATGTAGATGCGGTTGACGTTTTTAACCGTGGGGTTTACCAGGCGGAAAAGCTTCAACCCTTCCTGATACGAGCGGCTGCCTGCCGGCCCGAATTGCTGGGAGATGATACGGGAGACCGATTCTCCGGATTGCACCTTGTGGGAGGTGGCGTTTGCGGTGAGCATCTGCTTGACCGGTGCTGCGGTAATAAAGGGGAGGTCGACCATTCCCCGTCTTTGACCGGGGAGGGCATCGGCTTCAAGCCATTTTAAGGGGACAAAGATGCGCTCTCCGGGGTGGATCCGGTTAATATTGGCGATATGGTGGTTGATGAGTTTGAAGATATTAAGAAAAAGGGGGAAGTTCGTGTGGGAAATCTCCCCTTTTTGTTTCAGAATTTTGATGACGTAATCATTGGGACGAACGGTGTAAGGCTCGCTCAGGATATCGCGTCCGTTGACGTTGTGTACATAATAGCGCTTGTAGAGAACTTCGGCATCAATCGCTTGAGTGCTTACAAGGATGATGAACAGGCCCCACAGGGACAAAAGCAGTTTGTTCCAACGACCCATAGCCTCTGGGGCCTCCGTGGTAGGTGCCGGCCCCTTTCCCGTTCGATATGAACGAGAAAGGGGCTTGGGTTGTAATCGAGATGAGAAGGGGCGATTGGGATGAAGCGGCCCCGTACGAGTTGGCTTATTTTTGACGGGCAAGATCCAGACGGGACGCGATGGCGTCGGCCGTGAGTCGAACAAAACGATCAAAGGATTCCCCGACGAGAGGGGCACCGGAGGCCGGGAATTCGGTGAGTCCTTCCGCCTTTATCTCCTCGGGGGCGTTGACCAGCTCAGGGTTTGGGGTAATCCCAAACTCTGCCGGGAAGGTGCCGGAGAAGTAGGTCTCCTGAAAACCCGAAAATTTCAGGGCATGGGCCGTGGAATCGATGATGGCTGTCTCTTCATCGGAGACAAGGCCCTGCTTGACGGCTTCCACGAGTCCTGCCAGGGTTTCTCCTCCCTGGGTGCAGGCGATGTGGCCGTTTCGGTTGGCGATGAGTTCGCTGTCCATGATGGCCTGCTCGGTCACCTCGATAAAGAAAACGTTTTTTTCTCCGGCGAGGCGATTGTAGGTCTCCACCACGTGAATGACCCGGGGCATGGAGACCGGGTTGCCGATCATGGCAGCCTGGGCAACGCTGGATTGCACGGTGACCGGTTTAAACTCCCTTTTGGCGCTATCGGGTTCAAGGTAGTACCGATAGACGGGGTTGGCATGATGTGACTGCACCCCGATGATTTTGGGGAGGGTCTCAATGATGCCGGCCTCAAAAAATTTCAGGAAGCCGTTCATGACAGCTGTGATGTTCCCGGCATTGCCGATGGGCACCACCACCACCATGTTTGCCATGTCATAATCGAAGTCCTGGGCGATTTCGAAGGAGTAGGACTCCTGCCCGAGGATGCGCCAGGCATTCTTGGAGTTTAACAGGGCCACGTCGTAGCGGGAAGAGAGGTTCTCCACCACCTTCATGCAGTCGTCAAATACGCCGGGGATCTCAAAAACCTTCGCACCGCTGCCCAGGGGCTGGGAGAGCTGCTGGGGGGTTACCTTTCCCTGGGGGAGAAGAACCGCGGATTTGATGCCTTCGGTGAGGTAGGAGGCGTAAAGGGCCGCCGCTGCCGAGGTGTCTCCGGTGGAGGCGCAAATGGCAAGGATCTCTTTCATGCTCCCTTTTTGTACCAGGGAGTTGATGTAGGAGAGTGCGCTGGCCATGCCCCGGTCTTTAAAAGAGGCGCTGGGGTTCTGCCCGTCGTTTTTAAAAAAGAAACGGGCGCCTGTCAGCTCTTGAAGTCGATCGTTGGCTTCCACTACCGGGGTGTGCCCTTCTCCGAGGTAGAGGATAGACTCGAGCGGAACCACCGGCCCAAGGAACTCGTGGTAACGATAGATCCCCTTCAGGGCCGGAATATTGAGCATGCGCCGGTAGTCAAGAATTTTCCGCCAGGTGGGCCCATCGGCTTTGCGTGTGACCAGGTTGGAGGTCTCATGGAGCAGCATGACGCTGTCACAGTTTGGGCAGACATAGAGCAGTTCCTCGATGCCGTGCTCGCTCCCGCAGCCAAGGCAGCGGTACACCATTTCGCCCCCGGGGGACGGAAGGATGAGGTCCTTGATGTCTGATGGAAAGTCAGATGGCTTCATGAGGCAATGACCTCCTTGCCGCCCATGTAGGGCACCAGCACCTCAGGTATCTTAACAGATCCGTCAGCCTGCTGAAAGTTTTCGAGGATGGCGGCAACCGTTCGCCCGACCGCCAGGCCGGAGCCGTTGAGGGTGTGAACGAGGCGTGGCTTTTTCTCGTCCTTGCGGCGGAAACGAATGCCCATGCGGCGAGCCTGAAAGTCTTCGAAGTTGCTGCAGGAAGAGATCTCCCGGTATTTGTTCTGGGCAGGCATCCACACCTCAATATCGTAGGTCTTGGCTGCGGAAAAGCCTAAGTCTCCGCTGCAGAGGGTGATGACCCGGTAAGGGAGGCCCAGGAGCTGAAGCACCTTCTCCGCATTTTGTGTGAGGATCTCGAGCTCATCGTAGGAGGTCTCTGGATCCACGAACTTGACCATCTCAACCTTATTGAACTGATGCTGGCGGATCAGGCCGCGGGTGTCCTTGCCGTAGGAACCGGCCTCGGAGCGGAAGCAGGGGGTATAGGCCGTGTAACAGATCGGCAGGTCGTCTTCGGAGAGGATCTCTCCGGCATGGATGTTGGTGACCGGGACTTCAGCGGTGGGGATCAGGTAGTAGTCCTGGCCCTCCAGTTTGAAGAGGTCTTCTTCAAATTTCGGGAGCTGTCCGGTGCCCTTCAGGCTGTTGCGGTTCACGATAAAGGGGGGTAACACCTCGGAAAAACCATGCTCCTCAGTATGCAGGTTGAGCATGAAGTTGATGAGGGCTCGTTCCAGGCGTGCCCCGGCCCTGAAGTAGAGGGGGAAGCGGGCGCCAGTGATCCGAGAGGCCCTCGTGAAGTCGAGGATGCCCAGATCTTCGCCAATATCCCAATGGGCTTTGGGCTCGAAGGGCAGGTCGGTCGGGGTGCCCACGGTTCTCATGAGGATGTTGTCCTCTTCGTCTCGGCCAGCAGGGACGGAGGCGTGAGGGATGTTGGGGATCCCCATGAGGATCTCCTGAAGGGTCTCCTCGGCTTCGTTTGTCTCTTTTTCCAGAACCTTGATCCGGGTGGAGACCGACTTCATCTGATCAATCTGGGTCTGGGCGTTTCCCCCGGATTTTTTTAATACCGCAATCTCATCAGAGACGGTGTTTCTCTGGTAGCGAAGGGATTCGAGTTCTCCGATGAGTTCCCGGCGCTTGGTTTCGCATGAGGTGAAGGTGGCAAGGTCGGCTTTGCCGCCTCTTTTTTTCAGGGCATCCTCCACGGTCTGGAGGTTGTCTCGGACGTACTTGAGTTCAAGCATAATAATAACCTGTTCTGGCAACGTGGGATGTTGGGCGGTCGACAGCCTGGCCTGCGGAGTCCCGGCAGGACACACAACCACGATTTTGTGTCAGAGCTGTCGATTCCCATATCGTATTGTGTTATGGTATGGATCGAGGACCGGACTGTGCCATGGATAATATGCCAATCCGTGGTTTTATCGGCATTGATTTTTGTTTTTTAAAACTTAAAATTACTATCACGGTCCATGGTGGCAGTCAATAGCTTTGAATATCGTCAATCATTACTGATTTTATGTGCTTAGCGGAAACAACTGGAGATCATATATGGAAGATGCCGGAGAGAAAAAAAAAGAAATAGTCAGTGAGGTTGAGGCCGCTCTTAATGGACTTTCGGCCGAGGAAAAGGCTCGAAAGCAAAAAACCATCGAAGAGCGGCTTTTTGGTTTTGCCAATTTTATGGAAGCCAAAGTGGTCCTGCTTTATCTGGGTAAGGGGGGCGAAGTAGAAACCCTCGATATTATAGAGCGTTCACTTGAGAATGGCAAGATGGTCGTGCTGCCAGTCTTTAATCGCGAATCCAGTAAAACCATCTTATATAAGGTCGAAAAGGGCCGGCATGATCTCATTAATGGGCCTGATGGCTGGCTGATGCCGGACCCTTCTCGATGCAAGACGGTGCCCATCAACCTCATTGATATTGCCATCGTGCCGGGTCAGGCCTTTGATGAAAAGGGGGGGCGAATTGGGGTTGGTGATAAGTTTTATGATAAATTTGTCCAGAAACTTCCCATCACCACTCGAAAAGTGGCCATTGCTTTTGAAGAGCAGGTGATCTCCCAGGTACCCACCGATTCAAGAAACAAGCATATCGATATTATCGTGACCGATAACCGGACCATTTATAAAATTTGATTTTTTGGTGACTCTGTCAGCTCAGTGTGATGGTATCGGACAGCCCCGTTTTTTTGAAACGGGGCTGTTTTCGTTGTTGGGAGGGTGTGGGAATGGGCTTTAAGGTTGGAGGGCCGCTTTCAGGCCGTTCAGGTTGGCTCCTTTGCCCACAGCAATGACGGTGTCTCCGGGTTGCAGGACGGTTTCAAAGGAGGGGTTGAAGAGCATGGTGCCTTCGTGGGTTTTGAGGGCGATGATAATGAGATCAAACCTTTGACGGATGCCGGAATCTCGGAGCATCACGTTGACCAGCTCGGAATCCTCGTGAATGGCAATCTCTTCCATCTGGATGTCTTTGTGGCGGTCCTGAAGGGCCAGCTCCAGAAAGTTGGTAATGGTGGGGCGGAGTAATTTCAGGGCCATGTTGGCGGCCCCCATGTCGTAGGGCGACTCCACCATGTTGGCACCGGCCGTGATGAGCTTGGATTTTGATTCCTTGTAGCAGCAGCGGGCCATAATAAAGATGTCGGGGTTGAGCTGCCTGGCCGTGAGCACCAGAAAGACGTTGTCTGTGTCGGTGGCCAGCGCGGCCACAAGGCAGGCCGCTTTTTTAATGCCGGCCCGTACCAGATTCTCTTCCAGGGCGGCGTCGCCTGAAATGTAGAGGGCTGCGTCTGCTTCCATCTGGGGGACAAGCTCGGGTGATTGTTCAATCACGACAATGTCCATGGTGTTGGCATTCATCAGCTGGTGGTAGAGGACCCGGCCGATTCGGCCATAGCCACAGATGATGTGATGTCCTTTCAAGCGGGTGATTTTTTTGTCCAATTTTCGCCTCCCCATCAGGGCTTGTATCTTGCCCTCCACCATGAATTGAACCACGGTCCCACCGACATAGATAAAGAAACTGGTCCCGAGGACGATGATGATCATGGTGAAGTGGCGACCGACGGGGGAGAGGGGGTGAATTTCCCCGAACCCGACGGTGGTCAAGGTGATCAGGGTCATGTAAGCGGCGTCGGTGATCCCCCAGCCTTCGATGGCCATGTAGCCGCCGATACCGACCGTGATGATGAGTATCAGGAGAATAACCGCAATGGCGACTTGCTTGAGCCCTTCCAATATGTCCGTCCCTGTCGTCGGAAGTTCGTGTGTTGAATTGCAACGTCTTGTGTTTAAAGACGTTTCGCCTGTAATGCTTCTCTGCGTGTGAGTGGAAATATTCTCTCATTTTACAGAAAAAAGCAGTATATTCCAATACTATTTGCTAATAAGTTGTGGTATAAAACGCAAGTTGTAACCTCTAGTATATATGATGATGTTGTGAAAAAGTCGAGGTATAGACGGCACGATGCCCGTGAATGGGGTGGTGGCCGCGTGTGATTCTGTGAATCCGACGTTAATTATACCCTCATCGGCACAAGGGTAAGGACAGCCATGGATGTGATGGATAGAAAATATGCGCGGCAGCGGGAGGAGATGGTCCGGCGTCAGATTGCCGGACGGGGTATCAGCAATCCCGGTGTGCTTAAAGTGATGGGAGCGGTGCCTCGCCACCTCTTTGTCAGCGAGGCCCTCATGGATCGGGCTTACGGAGATTTTCCTCTCCCCATCGGTGAGAAGCAGACCATTTCACAGCCCTTTATCGTGGCGGAGATGACCCAGGCTCTTTCGCTGACAAAGGATTCGCGCGTTTTGGAGCTGGGCACCGGCTCGGGGTATCAGGCGGCGATTTTATCCCGTCTGGTCTATCGGGTGTACACCATTGAGCGTATTCATACCCTCTATATGCGGGCTCGGAAAGTGTTTGACGCCTTGCATTATTTTAATATTGTGCCTCGATTTTCAGACGGCACCACGGGCTGGCCTCAAGAAGCGCCCTTTGACGCCATCATCGTCACGGCGGGTGCACCGGAGATTCCCATGCACCTCACCGATCAGCTGGCCGATGGGGGGCGTCTCGTGATGCCGGTGGGAGGCGCCGATACTCAAGACCTCCTTCGTATCACGCGCGTTGGCGATGAATTGGTGCAGGAAAATATGGGTAAATGTCGATTTGTCCCCCTGATCGGGGAACACGGATGGAAGGAGTAACTGGATGCAGATCATGCGTCGTCTTTACGACTGGGTTTTGAGCTGGTCTGAATCGCCTTACGGCAGCTGGGCCCTTTTTATGTTAGCCTTTGCCGAATCGTCGTTTTTCCCCATCCCCCCGGATGTGCTGTTGATTGCATTGGCCGTGGGGGCGCACAAGAAAGCCTTTCGGTTTGCCTTGATCTGCACCGCAGGTTCCGTTTTGGGTGGCATGCTCGGGTACCTGATCGGCTGGCAGTTCATGGCTCTGATCGGTGAGCGCATTGTGGCGCTCTTTGGGTTTGCCGACAAATTCACCCAGGTGGAAGCCCTGTACAATACCTGGGATGCCTGGGTGGTTTTTATTGCTGGTTTTACCCCCATCCCCTACAAGGTCTTCACCATCGCCGCCGGGCTTTTTAATCTCAATTTTCCCATCTTTGTTCTGGCCTCGGCCTTGGGGCGGGCGGGCCGTTTCTGCCTGGTGGCTGGGATGATTTATTTCTTCGGACCCGCCATTAAAGCATTTATTGATCGCTACTTTAACCTGTTGGTCACTGTTTTTACCCTGCTTCTGATCGGCGGGTTTGTGTTGATCGCCCGGGTCATGTAATCAGGCGGCTAAAAATTCGCCGCCGGAGGCCGGCTTCTATTTTTTAATCGGTTTGCTTGAGAAAGGCGGCAAAGGCTTCGGCCAGGGGGGACAGCGTCCGCTTTTTATGGCGGGTGAGGTAAAAGGAGCGTTTGAGGTCGACGCCTTCAATGGAGATGGCGGCAAGGAGACCGGACTGGATGTCCCGATCCACGGCTCGGGTGGAGAGAATGGAGACCCCGACCCCGCATTTTACAGCCTCGCAAACGGAGACGGTGTTGCCCATGCGGGCGGATATTTTCAGGTCGGAGGGGTCAAACCCGGCATCGGTCAGGCTCTGATCAATGGATTTCAGGGTACCTGAGCCCTCTTCCCGGGTGACAAAGGGTTCTGACTTCAGCATCTCAAGGGGGATGCTTTTTCGTTTGGCCCAAGGGTGTCCGGTGGGGACAATGAGGCGCATGTCGTCTTCAAAGAGCGGTTCCTGGAGGATGGCCGGATCGGCCAGGGGTGCGCCGGTGACGGCCAGTTCCACGTCTCCGTTTAAAATTCCGTCGGCAATATCTCGAGTGTCCCGAATGATAAGGGAGATCTGAACTGCCGGGTGGGCCTTGGCAAAGCGGCCGATGACCTCGGGCAGGATGTAGCCTCCGGGGATGGTGCTTCCCCCGAGGGTCAGAGCCCCTTTGGTGATGCCTCGGAACTGAGAGAGGGCGCTTTCCGTTTCGTCGCGCAGGGCAAGGATTCGTTTGGCATAGCTGAAGAGCAGTTCACCGGCCTTGGTGGGCAGTACTTCTTTGCCCAGGCGGTCGAGGAGACGAAATCCGCAGTGTTCCTCAAGGTCCTTGATGTGGCTGCTTACCGTCGGCTGCGAGAGGTAAATGGCTTCCGCCGCCCTTGAAAAGCTTTTGTGCTCGATGACCTTGCAGAATATGGTCAGTTGCCAGAAGTCCATGACCTGTTACACCTTGTTGTATGCCGGATGAAATTTGTCTTTGAGTTTCTTTTCGATGGCAGGAGAGACCATACCGGAAACGTCACCTCCGAAGCTGGCCACCTCTTTGATACCTGAAGAGCTGGTAAAAATCCAACGCATGCCGGTCATGAGAAAAACCGTCTGGACATCTCGGTTGAGGCGTCGGTTGAACATGGCCATCTGAAATTCATTTTCAAAGTCTGAGACCGCTCGCATCCCGCGAAGAATCGCATTGGCGTTGCGTTTTCGCGCATAATCCACCACAAGTCCGTCAAACGAATCCACTTCCACACCGTCCACTTCCCTGAAACAATCACGGATCATGGCCTGGCGCTCTTCCACAGAAAAGAGGGGCTTTTTGGCTCTGTTGTTGAGGGTCACGATGATGACCTTATCAAAGATTTTCAACCCACGCTCCACCAGGTCGATGTGTCCGTTGGTGAGGGGGTCGAAGGAGCCGGGGTAAACGGCGATTGTTTCCATGGAGATCCGATCCTTTTCCGCTGTGTGAACAAGGGGCCAAAATGTCACAAAAGCTCTAACACAAAAAAATGAATGAGAACAACCTTTTTCACCGGAAATTGCATATGTTAGGCCGGACATCCCCTCGCATGCCATGGGCGATCTTTCCAGGGCCGGTGGGGTGGAGGTGGGAACCTCATGAATTAAAAGGGGTTGCCCCGGAAAGGGCTGAGAACGTGTGTTTCCGGGGTATCCACGGGCAAGGATTGGCAGAACCCCCTTTTTTTATGGGAAAGAGAGAAAAGAGAGGGCCGTGGTGCCGTATTGCCGTGTCTCTGTGAGAACCAGACCCTCAGGCACAGCAGGAGGGTCACCGGCGGCGTGTTCAACCACCACGAGCCCCTCGGGGGCCAGGGCGTCCCTTTGGATCAGATGGGAGAGAGCCAGCTCCGGGAGTTTTTTGTTGTAGGGTGGGTCCATGAACACCAGATCGAGCGGCCGGTCACCCTGTGGGAGGCAGTGAAGGTTTCGAGTGATGTCCCACTGGATGACCCTGCTTTTTTCTTTGAAATTGCAGGCGGCAATATTTTTCCGGCAGGTCTCCAGAGCCATTTTCTGGTTGTCGATGAAGAGGCAATGGTCTGCCCCTCGGCTGAGAGCTTCAAGTCCCAGGGCCCCGGTGCCTGAAAAGAGATCCAGAACGAAGGCCCCTCGGATGCGGGTCTGGATAATGTTGAAAAGGGTCTCTTTGACCCGGTCCGAGGTGGGCCGGGTGGCAAGACCGGGGACAGCGATCAGCTTTTTTTTTCGTCGTTCTCCACCAATGATACGCATGAATGTGCCTGTGGTTCCTTTGTATTTTATGACTTCATGGCCCTGGCGATATGCCCTTTACTGACACCCAGGCTTTTGGCGGCGGCGGCAATATCGTTGTTGCATTCGGCCACTCGGCGTTTGATGTACTCTCGTTCAAAGGCTTCCTTGGCCTGGCGAAAGTCGGAGATGGCCGCTGGCCCGGAGAGGGCGTCCGGTGTCTCTTCTGGCTCTATCACCCGGTAAGGGGTGGGGAGATCGGAGAGGCCAATGGTCTCCTTATTCACCGTGATGATCAAGCGTTCCACCAGATTTTTCAACTCGCGTACGTTACCTGGCCAGCTGTGGCTGGCGAGGGCTTCCAGGGTCTCCGGGGTGAAATTTTTCGGTTCGGAGTCGGAGGATTTGCTCCACTCCTGGGTAAACCGCTCCACGAGGAGGGGCAGATCTTCCAGGCGGTTTCGCAAAGGGGGCATCTCGAGGGGGACCCCGTTGAGCCGGAAGTAGAGATCTTCCCGGAACCGGCCCGCTTCAATCTCCTGTTTCAGCTCTTTATTGGTGGCGGCGACGATGCGCACGTTGACATCAATGACGCGGCTTCCGCCCAGGCGGCAGAAACGTTTCTCTTCGATGACCTGGAGCAGTTTCCCCTGGTTTGCCAGGTTCATATCGCCGATTTCATTGAAGAACAGGGTGCCACCGTCTGCCAGCTCGAACCGTCCGATGTGTTTTGCCGTGGCGCCTTCAAAGGCGCCTTTTTCATGCCCGAAGAGCTCGCTTTCAAACAGCGCTTCCGGGATGGCCGCGCAGTTGAGGGTGATGAGGGGGTTTTCCGAGTGGGTGCTGAACTGGTGGATGGTGCGGGCGGCCAGTTCTTTGCCGGTTCCGTTCTCGCCGGTGATGAGGATGCAGGCCTCTGTGGGGGCTGCGGCGATGATCTGTTGTTTCAAGGCGAGAATGGGGCCACTGGAGCCGTCGATGGCATTTTTAGCGATCATACGGGTGCGCAGGAAGCGGTTCTCTTCCTCCAGCTTTCGAAAGTTCAGGGCGTTGTTGATGGCCACGATCATCTTGTCGATGCTGATGGGTTTTTCAATAAAGCTGAAGGCCCCGTATTTGGTAGCGGTGACGGCCGTATCGATGGTGCCGTGGCCGGAGATCATGATCACCGGGATATCGGGGTGGGCTTTTTTGATTTCGCGCAGGGTTTCAATGCCGTCGAGGCCGGGCATCCAGATGTCGAGAAGCACCAGGTCAGGGTGTTCGGCGTCGAGGGTTTTTAGGCATTCATATCCGTTGGGGGCTGTGAGGACGTTAAAGCCCTCATCGGAGAGCAGCCCCTCCAGGGAGTGGAGGATGGGCTGTTCGTCATCCACAATAAGCAGGGTTGGAAACATAAGTTTTCTCCTTGGCCGGGCTCATCGGGCGAGCCGAGGTCGGATTCAGGTCGGGGTCGATACTGGAAATTCAATGACGAATCGGGTCCCACTGGGATCGTTGTCCAGTACCCGGATTTCGGCGTTATGGTCGGAAACGATGGAGTTAACGATGGCAAGGCCCAGGCCGGTGCCCGATTTTTTGGTCGAAAAGTAAGGCTCAAAGAGTCTGGCTTTGACGGGATCGGGGATGCCGGTTCCGGAGTCGGCCACCTCCAGGGTGACCACCTGTTTGCTGCTGTTGTACGCGCCGGAAACGGCAATGCGTCCCCGGCCCCGAACAGCCGCCACGGCGTTTTCGAGCAGGTTGATAAGGGCCTGCTTCATCAACTGACGGTCAAGATTCAAAAGGGGAATATCATTTACAAACTGAACTGTAAACTCAATATCGGGCAGGCCCTCCCGGTAGAGGACCAGGCAGTCTTCCACGATGGGGGGCAGCTCACAGGGCACCGGGTTGGCGGTGGGAAATCGGGCGAAGGAAGCAAAAGAGTTCACCAGGTTACGGATGAGTTCCACGTGTTCGATGATGGTCCGGGTGCACTCGTCAAAGACCGGCTCGGCCACCACACTGGAGTACCTCCGCTTGAGGCGCTCTGCGGAAAGAGCGATGGGGGTCAGGGGGTTTTTGACCTCATGGGCGATACGCCGGGCGACCTCTCGCCAGGCCGCGAGACGCTGAATTTTTTCCAGCTCTGTCATGTCGTCAAAGACGATGACCAGGCCCATGGGGTTGCCGTTGTCGTCTCGAAGCGTGGTGGAGTGTACATTGAAGCTTCGAGGTTTGTCGTTGACCGACAGGGAAATGGGGAAGTTGATTCCGTTGCCTGAGTTTTCGAGTTTTTCGGAAACATCTTTGGCTGTTTCGCTGGCCTGGCCGCCGAGGAGCTCGGTGTAGTGGTGGCGCACCACATGCTTGCTTTTGACCTGAAGCATGCGTTCGGCCGATTTGTTGATGGTCGCCACATGGCCCGATGGATCCAGGGAGATGACCCCCGCTGAGACGCTCTGCAGGACAATCTCCATGTACTGACGCTGCTCTTCGATCTCCAGGTTTTGTTCCCGGAGCATGCGGGCGGACAGGGCCAGCTGTTCGCGGCTGATCCCCAGGTCCCGGGTCATCTTGTTGAAGTCGACCACCAGGCTGCCGATCTCGTCGTTGGAGATCACATCGATGTGGAAGCTTAAATCTCCTTCGGCCACTCGCCGTGTCCCTTCGGCGAGTTCCATGATGGGGATGGTGATGGAGCGGGCCAGGTAGAAGGCGAACCAGATGGCGCAGAAGAGGACGAGCAGGGCCACAATGGAGAGGGCAATAAAGTAGGTGGTGCGGATGGGTTTTTTCATCAGCTTGATCTGCTGATACTCTTCAAAACCCCGGGTGACCGAGGAGATATCCGCCACCAGATCTCGGGATACCTGGATGGTGATCACCACATAGGCCCGGGCGTCCTGGCGTTTGACCCCAAAGGGGACCGTGGCAATGCTTCGGATCAGTTCCCGTCCGCCGTTTTCTTCGATGACGGTGTGGACACTGTTGGCTTGAGCGGCCTTCTGGAGCTCTCCGGGGGGGATGAGGGTGAGGGTATCGGGCGACGTCTCCGAAGAGATGGAGAAGGTGATTCGGTCGGTGCTTTTGCCGTAGACCTCGATGGCGTCTAAATTAAAGGCGCGCTGGCTCACCACGATATAGTTGGACAGCGCCCCTTTTTTAGGGGTTTCCAGATATTTTTTGTCCAACTGGTAAGCGATGCGGTCCAGAAAGAAGGTGTTGTTTTTTTCGATGTGGTTGTAGAGCTCTCGACCAATGGAGAGGGAGTTCTCCAGGGCCTGTTCCACGGGGGCGTTAAACCAGTAGGCGATGCTGTTGGAGATGAACTGCATGGAAAAATAGAAGAGCACCACCGTGGGCACCAGGGTGAGCGTTATGAAGGCGATGACGAGTTTGACCCGGAGCTTGGAGCCCATGGCCTTTTTCCGGCGATCGAAGTAGAGCTTGGTCAGGTTTCGGAAGACAAGGATGATGAGGGTCAGGAGCAGCATCATGTTGATGTTAATCAGGATGAACATCAACAGGGTGTTGGATATGGGGAAGTCTGCGCCGTAGTTCGAGGTTTTGCTGATGGCGTAGGAGATGATGCCCACTGTCACGATGAGGATGACAATGAAGAAGAACTCGCGCTTCTGGCGTTTTTTTTCCGCTTCGGCGGAGGGTCGTTCAAGGTGAAGATCCATGGCCACCTCAGTGGGTGAATGAGGCTTATTGCCCACCGATTGCTTTCGGGTTTTCGATGATTTTTGAGACAGAGGGTGATTCATAACCCGCCTTTAATAAACGAACGCAGCGTGTCGCCAGTTGGTTTCAAAGGCATCCAGGTCGGTAAAGAGTCCGATGAACTTCAGGTAGACTGGCAGTGTGAACTCCTCCAGTCGAGCCCGGGCTCTGACCTGATAGGCCTCCCCTCGCGTCAGGTCGGTCAGGGCGATGGCACGTACTCCTTCCAGGCGGCTCATCATCTGCTTAGCCTCTTCGTAGCTGTCCGTGGTGACGCTTTCCGGTTTGGCCCAGGAGCGGGTGATGGTGTAGGCCTTTTTCATGGCGTCGAACTTGATCCGGTGTTCGGTTCTGATGGAGGCAACGCGATGATCAAACCAGAATCGCTTCTGCTGGAAGATGTCAATATAATAGGAGATGGTGGTTTCTACTCCGCTGTGGACCGCCTTTTCCACCTGCTCCACGAAGGCTCCCTCCAGCTCTGTATAAAGAAGGAGGTGGTCCCGGGTGTTGGTGATGGTCAAGCTCGCGAGCCGGGGTTCGCTTGGGGCTGCCCCGGCGAAGGGGGGGAGCAGAAGAAGCAGAAGAGCCACAATGAAGGTGGCATGCTTGCGTCGGCTAATCATATGGATTTCATCCCAGCGTGCGCGTTTCCCAGGACCCTTTGTTTTTAAACAGGGTTTCCAGAAAGGCGTGGTTAAAGGCGTGCCCGGACTTGAGGGTGGTGATTTCCGCCAGAATGGGCATTCCGAGCAGGGAGAAGTCCCCCAGGCAGTCAAGAAGCTTGTGGCGGACAAATTCGTCGGGGAAGCGGAGGCCGCCTTCATTCATGATGCCATCGTCGGTGAGGGCAATGCCGGTGCCGAGGTCGGCACCCCGGCCCAGGCCATAAAGCTTGAGCATTTTGATGTCTCGATAGAACCCGAAGGTGCGTGCCGGGCTGATGTCCGTCAAAAAAGTGTTGTCTCGAAGGTCCAGGGTGTAGGTTTGCTCGTTGATCATGGGGTGATTGAAGGCAATGCCGCAGCTGATGGAAAAGTGATCGCAGGGAATGGCGGTCACCCGCTTGTCGCCGTCGATGAGCTCTACTTTTTCCGTGATGGCCAGAAAGCTTCGGGGCGTGTCCAGTGCCACGATGCCTGCGTCCATGATTCCCCGGGCGAAGACTTTGGCGCTTCCGTCCATGATGGGCATTTCGTATCCGTCGATGGTGACCAGCGCGTTGTCGATGCCCAGGCCTGCGAATGAGGCCATGAGATGCTCAATGGTGGAGACGATGGCCCCCTCCTGGCCGATGACCGTGGCCAGGCTGGTGTCCACGACATTGGGGAACAAAGCGCGGATGGTGGGGCTGTCGAGCAGGTCACTTCGCTGGAATTGAATGCCGTGGTTGGCGGGGGCCGGATGGATGGTCAGATTGACCTGAACACCCGAATGTACACCGGTTCCTGAGCATGAAAAAGGTTTTGCTAAGGTGCGTTGATTCATGTAGATTGTCATCACCATATCGTTTGCGGTCAGCCATTGACGGCCTGTCCGGTATCGTTGTTTTGATCGTTTCTTGTCGTGTGAGGTCCTCTCCTGACGTACCCATGTCGTTTTTGCAGCAAGCGGGTGTGATGGTTTTTTACAAATCCATCACGCGTGTTGATATCCTAACCCCTTGTCAGACGTTCTGTCTGTGTGGGGTATCACTCAGGCATCGACACACGCGGGTGACTCCGGATCTTTAAATGACCCCTTGAAAATCAGAAAAACCTCAACTTAGTGGGTTTATATCTCAAATACCATGAAATATCAAAATCATTGTCACCCTGCGGCCCGATGAAGGGGCGGGGGGATGAAAAGGAGGGCGGGTGCTGGCCAGGGTGTACAGCTGTGCATGGGTGGGGGTGGAGGCCAGGGTGGTGGATGTGGAGGTGGATATCGCGCGCGGGCTGCCAGCCTTTACTACCGTGGGTCTTGCTGAGACCTCCGTGCGGGAGAGCCGGGAGCGGGTGAAGGCAGCGGTGACCAACTCCGGGTTTCAGTTTCCCAACGATCGCATTACCGTGAATCTTGCCCCCGCCGATATGCGAAAAGAGGGCACAGGCTTTGATTTGCCCGTGGCACTGGGGGTTTTGACGGCCACGGGGATGGTCCCGGAGGGCGCCACGGCCGGGTTTCTTATCTGTGGCGAGTTGGCCCTCGATGGCCGGGTTAAGCCGGTACGGGGCGTGCTGGCCATGGCCATGGAGGCGAGGCGTCGCGGGATGAATGCCGTGCTGGTTCCGAAGGCAAATCGCATTGAGGCCTCGGTGGTGCGTGGGATTCATGTCTATGCGGTGAACAGCCTGGCCGAGGCGGTGGGGTTTCTTAAGGGGATCCAGCCCCTGATCCCAGAGCCTGCCTTTGCCGGCTTTTCTCCGGACGAGGAGGTCTACTCGGTCGATTTCTCGGATATTATCGGGCAGAATCATGCCAAGAGAGCGCTGGAGATTGCGGCAGCCGGAAAACACAATCTTTTGATGAATGGCCCTCCCGGCTCCGGGAAGACCATGCTGGCCCGAGCTCTTCCCTCCATTTTGCCGCCGCTCTCCTTTGAAGAAGCCCTTGAGACCACACGGGTGCATTCCGCGGCCGGACTTCTGGACAGAGAGACCCCCCTGGTGGTCGTCCGGCCCATGCGATCTCCTCACCACACCATCTCCGATGCCGGATTGACCGGCGGGGGGCAAAACCCCACGCCCGGTGAGGTGAGCCTTGCCCACAACGGGGTCCTCTTTCTCGATGAATTGCCGGAGTTTAAAAAGCGAGTTCTGGATGTCCTGCGCCAGCCCCTGGAGGATGGGCATGTTCATATTGCCAGGGCTCGGACCAAGGTGACCTACCCCAGCGACACCCTTCTGGTCTGCGCCATGAACCCCTGTCCCTGCGGGTACGCCACCCACCCGGGGCGGGAGTGCCGGTGCTCCCCTGTTCAGGTGGAACGGTATCAGGGGCGGGTCTCTGGCCCCTTGTTGGATCGTATCGATCTTCATGTGGAGGTTCCGGCAGTCTCTTTTGATGATCTTTCGGGGAGAAAGAAGACACGGGAAGAGCCCTCGTCGGCGGTGAGGGCGCGGGTGGTTGCCGCCGTTGTGCGTCAAACGAGCCGATTCCAAGGGCTTCCCATTCGTTTCAATGGCCAGATGGGAAGCCGCGAGGTGCGGGCATTCTGTGGGATCAATGCCGCATCCCAGACACTGCTCGAAACCGCAGTCCAGCGCCTCGGGCTCTCGGCCCGCGCCTGGATGCGTTGCCTGAAGATGGCTCGCACCATTGCCGACCTTGAAGGCGTAGAAACCATTGAGACTCCCCACGTCGCAGAAGCCATTCAGTATCGGGAGATTTTTTCCCGGGTCGAAGAGAGATCCCCCTGGGACCTTCCTCAGCCAATACCCACCCCATAAATAAAACCCATGCCAGGTTCGCGCTTCCTGCCTTTGGTCTTCAGATCCTGAAAAACGGCCTCCGGCGGCAAGGTGGCGCCACCTTGAAAGCGGGTTTGCGCATGCGATTCGGGTGGCGTAACTTCGGGCTGAAATGCGTCCGCATTCGCGTGAAGTGCAAGGACATGCACAGTGCATCGCAAGTGCAGGAGCTGTAGATTGGCAGAATTCAACTCAGCCGTTGACTTTAACCGGAATAACTCCGGCGGCAAGGTGTGCCACCTTGAAAGCGGGTTTGCGAATGCGATTCGGGTGGCGTAACTTCGGGCTGAAATGCGTCCGCATTCGCGTGAAGTGCAAGGACATGCACAGTGCATCGCAAGTGCAGGAGCTGTGGGTGGAATTTAATCGAGGTTATTTTGTAAAATCTGTTTGTTAAACTTTCTTGTCGCGCCGTAGCCCTTGGGCGAAGGCGGATCAAACGTTTAGCCCCCGGCAGGGCCGCCGGAGGCACACGCAGAATCGTTACGTCTCTGGAGGCGTTTTTTTCAGATGCCGCCAGAGGGTGGCGGTGCCGATGCCGAGGATTTGGGCGGTCTCTTTCTTGCTGCCGCCGGTGTGGTCGAGGACTTTTTTGATGTAGCGATGGGTGAGTGCTTCCAGGCTGGGAAGATCACCGTCGAGGGTGGCTTGGGGGGAGGGCTCTCCCTCCTCGTGTCCCTCCTCTATATGCGTTTCGGGGAAATGTGTTGCGTCAATAAGGTCTTTTCCGGCAAGGATCAGGCCATGTTCTATCCAGTTCTCAAGCTCACGGACGTTTCCGGGCCAGGGATGGCTCAGGAGGGCGCTTTCTGCGGCCGGTGTGAGCCCGGGGTGTCCGGGGGCGTGTTTCTGCAGGGTGGCGTGGGCCAGGGGGAGGATGTCTTTTTTGCGCTGGACCAGGGAGGGCAGGGTGATGGGAAACACCGAGAGCCGGTAGTAAAGATCCTGGCGAAAGGTGCCTTCCCGGGCCATTCGGGCAAGGTCCCGGTTGGTGGCGGCCACAATGCGTGCCTTGACCGGGATATCCTCCAGTCCACCCACGGGGCGGACCTCTCTTTCTTGAAGCGCCCGGAGGAGTTTGCCCTGGATGGAGAGAGGCATGTCGCCGATCTCATCCAGGAAAATAGTGCCCTCTCCGGCCTCGACAAAAAGGCCTTTTTTGTTTTTCTCCGCCCCGGTAAAGGCTCCCCGCATATGTCCGAAGAGCTCCGATTCCAAGAGGTCCGGGGGGAGGGCGGCGCAGTTGATGGCCAGGAAAGGGCCCCGGCTCCTTTGGGATCTTGCGTGAATCCGGCGTGCCACCACCTCTTTGCCCGAACCGCTTTTGCCGAGGATAAGGACGGTGGCGTCGGTGGGGGCGACCTTGTCGGTGCGGTCCAGGACGCTTTGAAAGCTCGGATCCTGGCAGACCGGGGTGGGCACCGAAAAAAAAGAGTCAAAGGGTGGACGCTCTTTCTCGAGCCCCAGTATCTCCCGCAGTTTAATGATATTGCTTTCCAGGGGGCGATCATTTTCCTCCTTGCTGCCAGGCGGGGTCTCTCCCTGCTTCCAGTCTTCTGCGGGCCTTCCTTCAAAATGGCAGTTTGCCGCGCCCATGGCCTGACAATCGGTCTCTCTGACCGATATTTTCTCCCCAAAAACAGCCGAGGCATACCCACTTAAAATGGCGCATAAGGCGACACAGACCGGCTTTTTTGCATGGCCCTGGTGGTTTCGCTTGGCGGCTTTGAGGTAGATCACCGTTTCAAAGGACTTCGTCCAGGTCCCGGTAAAACGGATCAGTTTCCCTTCCGGCGTGATGTTAAGGGTGGTGATGTGCTCGTGGCAGTAGCCGGTGAAGCCTCGAAGCATGCTCCCGGCCCGAAGGTGCTCTTTAAATGAGGGGAAGGGGTGAAGACCTGCGAGGGTCGTGGCCTGGCCGAGGCCTACCTCGTACCCCAGCTCTTCACCGATGCGTTTGCGTGTTTTTTTGTCCACGATGGAGGCAAAATCGCGATAAAAGCATTCCAGAGTTGCGATGCTGACGCCCAGAATGCGGCTGGGGCCAAACAGGGGGAATCCGTGGGTGGGGTCCCGGGTGATGATTTCAGAAGGAGAGAATTGCTCAGCAAACATACCATCAACTTTCAATTTAGAATTTCAAAAAGATAATAAAGCCTATCATTTTGAAATGTCAGTTTCAAGATGAAACGTGGGGCCTTGCGGTTGAAAAGGCTCGTCAATCGGAGAATGTGGTGGAATGATTGCACAATGACCATTGTTCACGCGGTGGCACGATGGTTGCAGAAATAACTCTCGGTAGAAGGGTGATGCAGGACTATGCGGCTTTTTTAGAACAGTGGTCGCAGATGTGGGGTTTGGCCCTGAGCGCTGAACGCCGATTGAATGTGCGCCTTATGTCTATTGTCCGTACGGTCGGTTCTTGCCCCTGTGATGGGGAGGTGGGTTTTGTGTGGTTTTGACGGGACGGCGTTTATGGATGAAACGTCGGGTTGCACGTCAATTCTAATGTCACGCCCCGGGGCATCGTTGCAATGCTATGTAAGGAGGATACAATGGTGAAACGTTTTGCTTGTGCGGTTGTCTGTGTGCTTGCCGCGACCTCAATGTGTTATGCCGGTTCTGTGGATACCTATGGCATCGGTGCCCGGGCCACTGCCCTGGGCGGCGCCTATGCCGCCACCGCCGATGACCCCTTTGCCGCCTATTACAACCCGGCGGGTTTGTCCCAGATTGAAGGGAAGGTTTTTGCCGTGGGCGCCCATGGGGTGGACCCCACGATTAATATGTCCGAGTTTACCGTGACGAATCGCTCCAACATGTCACAGCTCCCTTTGGAGGGACCTGCTAACTTTAGCGATGACTCTGATTTTTTGATTGCCCCTCACATGGGGTATGCCCAGAAGCTCAACGACAGCTTTGCTCTGGGGGTTGCCGCTTACGCACCTTGGGGTATGGAGCTGGACTGGGAGAAGGATCCCACGAAAAACCCAGGCTCTTACAGTGCCTATCACTCGTATTACAGGCGCTTTGGCGTGACTCCCACCCTCTCCTACAAGGTGAACGACAAGCTTGCCTTTGGCGTGGGGGTGACCATCGGGAAGTCCGAGGCGGGGGCGGACACGACTAAATATATGATGATGTCGGGTGTCGTAGATGACACCATTGCTAAATCTAATGATTTGCAACTTCCCAAAGATATTCCTGGTGTACCAAATGAGGCGACCAATACCGGAGAAGCAGCCCTGCGGTACAGTAAAGCACTTGAATACGCGACAGATCCTCAAGATATTGCTGAATTGACCTATGCTGCTGGAACGATGGCGGTGCTCAGTGGGAAAGGGATCGAAACGGGTGCCAATGTAGAGGGCGTGCCAACAAGTCTGCATGGTACAACCGTCGGCATGGAGATGGAAGATGACCTGAATTATTCCTACAACTTTGGGGTGATGTACAGGCCAATCGAGACTATTACAATGGGTCTGGCCTATCGAAGTGAGTGCGATGCTGACTTTGAGGGGGATGTTCTTGTGAATGGCGTTAAGGTGAGGACAGCCACGATGGATTACAATCATCCTCAGCAGGTTCAAGCTGGTGTGCGTTATCAGCCCCACAGCAAGTTTTCCATCGAATGTGACGTTGTGTGGACCGATTGGAGTGTTAATCAGGAGCAGGTTTCTGTTCTTAATGAGCCCCTTTATTTGACGGAAGCTCCTGTGGCGGTTACAGAGGAAAAATTCCACAGAGAGTGGGAAGACACCAAGCAGCTCCGTTTTGGTATGGAGTACATTTTAAATGATATGGTTACCCTGCGCGGTGGCTATTTCTACGACCCCACGCCCATTCCCGATACCACGCTGGATATGCAGTGGCCCGATGCGGACAAGAAGACCTACTCCCTCGGGGCCGGGTTTAACTTCGGTCGTTACTCCATCGATACCGTGCTGCAGTACATCGACATTGAGCAGGCGCGGCATGTCGGGGGAGAGAGCGCGAACCTTAACGAGAGTTTTCAAGGCAATGTGGTCTCCGCCAGCGCCGATGGCTACATTTTGGGCGCGGGCGTGACCCTGACGGCTCGATTCTAAAGAAAGGTAATCTCTGGCTTTGACGATCGTCGAGGCCTTCGGGGGAGGGGGCGCCCCACCATCGCCCCTTTGCCCGGCATTGCAGCGATGGGCCCGGCCCTGCCAGGGGCTGGGCCCTTAGGACGAACTGTTTTTTTGGAAAAAAGTGTGCGTAGATAATTGAGGAGGCCACCCCCTGTGATGGGGTGGCCTTTTTTGCGTTGTGAGGGAGAGAAGGCAGGGCGTTCGGCACCCCGCTTTCAAGGTGGCTCACCTTGCCGCCGGAGTTGTTCCGGTTAAAGTTAACGGCTGAATTGAATTCCGTTCATCTACAGCTCATGCACTTGCGACGTACTGTGAGTTTCCTTGCACTTCAAGCGAATGCGGACGTATTTCAGCCCGGAATGACGACTCCCGGTGCGCGTTCGCCACCCCGTTTTCAAGGTGGCTCACCTTGCCGCCGGAGTTGTTCCGGTTAAAGTTAACGGCTGAATTGAATTCCGTCCATCTACATCTCATGCA
>NZ_JAQYWB010000006.1 GCF_030145185.1 Desulfoluna sp.
GACCTGGATCGTGAGATGTCCCGTCTGGTGGAGAACAACATCCGCTATCGCTCCACCGTGGAGATGATGATGCGTAAGGTGGCGACCCTTCGGGATGCCATCGGTGAAGGGGTGAAATAAAGGAAGGGGAATGACCATGGATCTTCTGGGAGCCATTAAAGTCAGCAGCTCGGCTCTGACAGCCCATCGAACCAAGATGAATGTGGTGGCGGAAAATATTGCCAACTCTGAGACCACGCGTACCGCCGAGGGCGGTCCTTACCAGCGCAAGATGGTGGTCTACGAAAAGCAGACGCCTGAAAGTTTCGATTCGATGCTCAAAAACGAAATGACCCGGGGCGACAGGGTGAAGGTGACCGAGATCGTCAGCTCCCCGGATGACTTTCGCCTGGAGTACAACCCGGCCCATCCGGACGCGGACCCGGAAACGGGCTACGTGAAAATGCCCAACGTGGATATTCTCTCTGAAGTGGCCGACATGATGGTGGCCAGGCGTTCCTACGACGCCAGCGCAACGGCCGTCGAGAACTCAAAAAATATGATCATGAAAGCCCTGGAGATCGGGCGCTGATAGGTGAAAGGTTTTTAGATGAAGATTTCCCAGCTCACATCGGGCGCCTCCGCCCTGCAACCGTCGGACACCGCGTCTCCCCTGTCTGGACCCTCCTTTGAAGATCGCTTTAAAGGGGCCGTGGCAGAGGTCAACGCCAAGCAGCAGGTGGCCGATGGCGCCGTGGAGCAGGTCGTGGCCGGAAAAATGGGTATCCATGAAGGGATGCTGGCTCTCCAGGAAGCGGACATCTCCATGAAGGCTCTGCTTCAGGTCCGTAACAAGGTCATCTCCGCCTACAATGATGTGATGAAGATGCAGGTATAACCTCTCCTTCTGCTGTCTGGCCGCCCCTCCCGTGATGCTGTTCTATTCTGATCGAGGAGCCCGTTTTACGCCGTCTGCCACGAGGTAACCCGCAGATGTTCCAGTTTTTCCAACAGATTCGTTCCGTTCTCGATAAGATGCCCCTCTCGCGCAAGATTGCGGTGGGCGCCCTCCTTTTTTTAGTGATCAGCCTCTTTGCCGGGATTATTTTCTGGAGCAACATGGTGGAGTATCGCCCGCTTTACAGCGGCCTCTCCCCGGAAGATGCCTCCCAGGTGGTGACCCGTCTGAAAGATCTCAAAATCCCTTACAAGCTGGAGAATGGCGGCGCTGGTGTTTCGGTGCCGGAAGATAAGCTCTATGACCTGCGCCTGACCCTGGCTGCCGAAGGCCTGCCCAAGGGAGGTGGGGTGGGGTTTGAGATTTTCAATAAGACCGAATTCGGAACCACGGAATTTGTGCAGAAACTCAATTTCCAGAGAGCCCTTCAGGGAGAGCTGGCCCGCACCATCCGTGAAATTGACGAGGTGCGTGATGCCCGGGTGCTGATCGTGATGCCCAAGGACTCCGTCTTTGTGGAGGAGTCCAAGCCTCCTTCGGCCTCCGTCCTCCTCAAATTACGCAAGAGCCTGCCCCAGGGCCAGGTGGATGCGGTCGTGCATCTGGTGGCCAGTTCGGTGGAAGATCTGACGCCGGATCGGGTCACCGTGGTGGATTCTCGGGGAAAGATTCTCTCCAGTGGCACCCCGGAGGATGCCGACAAGCAGCTTCTGAATTCCCAGCTGTCATACAAACTCGCGTATGAGCGCAACGTGACCCAACGTATTCAAAGTATGCTGGAGCGGATTGTCGGCCAGGGAAAATGCATCGTTCGTGTGACGGTCGATATGGATTTCTCCCGTGTGGATGTCAGCGAAGAGCTCTTCGACCCCGATGGTCAGGTGGTGAGGAGTCGGCAAAATGTTGCGGAAAAGAGCGACAAGACCAACCTGGGTCCGGATAAGATCTCCAGCGTAAACCCTCTGGCGGATCTGGATCCCAATCGGCGTACCGAGAGCCGCGAGAAAAACGATGATACGATTAACTATGAGATCAGTCGGACCACCCGTCGGACCACCCGCCCCCTGGGGGAGGTGAAGCGTCTCTCCGTCGCGGCGGTTCTTGACGGAACCTATACGATTGAAACCGCAGAGGACAGCACCCGCAGTCGAAAATATCACGCAAGAACCCCGGAAGAGATGAAGCTCTTCTCCACCATCGTTCGTCAGGCCATGGGGTACAGTGAAGATCGGGAAGATCAGGTCTCGGTGGAGTCGATTCCCTTTACCATGGACGATGGCTGGGAGTTGGAAAAAGTACCGGCAACCGGTGTGGATAAGCTGGTGGAAGATTATGGCAAGGTGGGGCTCAATCTGCTGGCCATTCTTTTGGTCTTTCTCTTTGTGGTTCGCCCCTTGATTCGTGCCCTGCGGGAGGCGGGACAAGGGGATACCGATGAGTTGTTAGAGGAAGAGGATGACGGCGTCACGGTCTCCATCGGCGCCGAAGCCCTGGCTGAGTCAGGGGTTCGGGAAGGCACGGCCCAGGAGCGGGCCATGCGTCTGGTGCGTGAGGATGTGGACAAAGCGGCCAATATCATCAAGGGCTGGCTGGGGGAGGAGTAACAATGGCTGGAGAGAATGCACAAGTCGGTGAGAAGAAGATGGCGGGTCCCATGAAGGCCGCGATCTTTCTACTTTCACTGGGCGAAGGCCGCGCTGCCGAGGTGTTTAAAAAATTGAGTGATGCGGAGATTCGGCAGGTGGCGACGACCATGACGCAGATTCGAGAGATTCTGCCCGAAGACCTTGCCGCCGTGGCCGAAGAATTTATTGAACGTTTTGAAGGGGATACCAAGCTGATGGTCGAGTCCGGCGATTTCCTCCGGAATGTCATCAAAAATACCTTGCCCGCAGATCGGGCCGAGGAGATCTTGAAAGAGATCGAAGCCCTGCAGCGAGACAAGCCCTTTGGCTGGAGTCGTGACGTGAACGTCTCGGCCCTGTCCACGGCCCTGCTCCTGGAACACCCCCAGACCATCGCCATGATTATGGCCCATCTGCCCCCGGATATTGCCGCGGACGTTTTGATCTCCTTTCCCGAGGAGATGAAAGGGGATGTTGCCTTGAGGGTGGCCCGCATCGGCCAGATCCCCGAGGAGATCGTCCGAGACGTGGACGGTGCCCTTAAAGATGAACTCAAGAATATGGTCAGCTCCGGCGGCAAGGTCGGCGGGCTCCAGGTGCTGGTGGATATTATTGGTGGCGTGGACAAGGCCACCGAAGACACCGTGATGGAGATGATCGAAGAAGAAGACATGGAGATGGCCATGAACGTTCGGGACATGATGTTTGTCTTCGAAGACATGGTGGGCGTCGACGACCGGGGCATGCGCGAAGTGCTGAAACGGGTGGAAGGGGCACAGTTGACAATCGCCCTGAAGACCGCCAGCGAAGAGATGAAGAACAAAATCCTTGGCAACCTCTCTTCTCGAGCCGCCGAGATGATTCTGGAAGACCTCGAGGTGATGGGGCCAGTGAAGCTCTCCGAGGTGGAGGCATCGCAGCAGGCCGTGGTGCAGGCGGCCAAAGATCTGGAAGCCGAAGGCACCATTACCCTGGCCGGCAAAGGCAAGGACGATGTGTTGGTGTAAAGGGGCTCCTGCCAGTGGCGGGTAGACGGTTTGGGGACACGGTTCACGGGAAGGGAGGTCCTTCTC
Source organism: Desulfoluna sp. (assembly GCF_030145185.1). Taxonomy (GTDB): domain Bacteria; phylum Desulfobacterota; class Desulfobacteria; order Desulfobacterales; family Desulfolunaceae; genus Desulfoluna. The sequence goes on from NZ_JAQYWB010000006.1 coordinate 3,636, forward strand.
GGCCGGGTCCTGTGGCAGAGCATGGTGTCCCGTTGGGGATGGAATCATAAGACCTTTGAGGGGCTGCAAGGTCACCGGCAGGGTGTGGAGAGGGTATGGCAGAGGACGGATTTCGCCCCTTGGTGAATGTCTCTTCGGGCGGGTTTGAGAAAAAAGCCAACGCCGGGGGGGCCGATCGTTTTAACCGGCTGGAGTTCAAACAGGAAGAGTCCCCGGAGTTCAAGCAGGAAGCCCCACAGCCTGAGGCTTCGGAGGCGAGTGAGTCCGTCGAGACGGCTCCGGAACCCTGGGCCGATATGGTTTACGAAGAGGCCCCGTCTGCACCTGAAGAGGGGGCTCTCGTTTCTGAGCCGGGCTCTCCTGCGACTGAAGAGACGGGCCTGGCAGTGACCGATGCGGCCCCTGTCGAACCGGATCCCGGTATTCTTGAGGTGGAACGTCAGGCCTTTGAGATGGGGTTTGAAAAGGGCGAGCGGGAAGGATTCAGCAAGGGGGAAGAGCGGGCCATGGAGATGCTGGTTCGTTTGGAAAATCTGATCCTCGGTTTTGAAGGCGCATGGCGCCGGAGCTGTGAGAATCGTGAACAACAGCTGGTGAGCCTGGCTCTGGTGGTGGCTGAAAAAGTGGCCCTGGCCAAAGCCGATCGGGATGACGAAATGGCCGCTCGGGCTCTGGTGGAGGCTCTCGCTGCCCTGGAAAACCCGGGGACCTGTACGGTGCGCGTGCATCCCGACGATTTTGATTCGGTGGAACGCCTTCGAGGAGACCTCTTTCAACGGGTCGCAAATCTTCAGGAGATTACCATCCTCCCTGACAGCGCGGTAGATGAGGGGGAGGTTCGACTGGAAAGCGATAACGGCTGGCTGGAAACCGACGCCAGAAAACGCCTGGATGAGGTGCTTTCCCGCGTAGGGGAAGCGGCCGGACTCTCGAATTTTGGGGCCGGGGAGGCCACCGGTGGAGAATAACGCAGGGCCCTGGGAGGCCATGGAAGAGGCGGCAAAACAGACCCGTCTCTTTTCGTCGGAAGGCCGTGTCGAACAGGTCCTGGGGCTTGTGGTGGAAGGCCGCGGCCTCAAGGCCGGTATCGGGAGTCTTGTGACCATTCTCTCTTCCTCCGGTCACGCCCTGACAGGGGAAGTGGTGGGCTTCCGTGAGGGACGCGTCGTGGTCATGCCCTATGGAGATATCGCAGGGGTGTGTGAAGGGGACCGAATCCGCCTGTCAGAAGCGGAACCCGCAGCCAGTGTGGGCGATGGTTTTTTGGGCCGCGTGGTCGATGGCTTGGGACACCCCATTGATGGCAAAGGCCCCCTGGGGCCTTGTGTGGATTACCCTCTTTATGGCAAGCCCATCAACCCCATGCAGCGGCGTGCCGTGGATGAGTTCCTGGATGTGGGGATCTCCGCCATTAACCTGATGACCCCGGTGGGCAGGGGACAGCGAGTGGCCATTATGGCGGGCTCCGGCGTGGGTAAAAGTGTGCTCATGGGCATGATGACCCGCTACACCGAAGCCGAGGTTGTGGTCATTGGTCTCATTGGCGAGCGTGGCCGTGAAGTGAAAGATTTTGTGGACAAAACCCTGGGGAAAGAGGGGCTGGCGCGGGCCGTGGTGGTGGCCGCGACCTCAGACAGCCCGCCCCTGGTACGCATGCGTGGCGCGTATCAGGCCACAGCCCTGGCGGAATACTACCGCGATCAGGGCAAAGACGTGCTCCTGATTATCGATTCCATTACCCGTTTTGCCATGTCTTCCAGAGATGTCGGCCTCTCGGCCGGCGAGGCTCCCACCAACCGGGGGTACACCTCCTCTTTTTTTGTAAAAATTCCTGTGTTGCTGGAACGCGCCGGAGCCGTTGAAGGCAAGGGCTCCATCACCGGATTTTATACCACTCTGGTGGAAGGGGACGACATGAACGACCCCGTGGGGGACACCGTTCGATCCATCGTGGATGGCCACATCGTTCTCTCCCGAGACCTGGCCAATCGGGGGCATTATCCTGCCATCGAGGTTTTGGGCAGCGTCAGCCGTGTGGCAAACGATGTGGTGGGGCCGGATCACCTGGCCCTGAGGCGTCGGCTCCAGGGGCTTATGTCCACCTATCGGCAGTCGGAAGACATGATCGCCATTGGTGCCTACAACCAGGGCAGCAATGCCCAGATCGACGAAGCCATCGCCCTGAAACCGAAGATCGACGAGCTGCTCTGCCAGAACGTGGAGATGAAATGCAGCTATGGCGTCTCTCTGAATCGGTTGAAGGCCTTGTTTATGGCTTAGCGCCACAGGTTCGCGAATGCTCTCACCCTTCGTTTCCCAGGGTGATCACTTTCGTAGATGGCGCAGCCCGTGGCCCAAGAGGCCACCGCTTCGATGGCTGATTAAAACCTGTTTGTCAAACGTTTCAAAAGTTTGGCCCCCGGCAGGGCCGCCGGAGGCCTTTTTTATGAAAAAATTTACATTCAAGCTGGATTCGGTGCTTTCCCTGCGCCTTCACAAGGAGCGTCTTGTCATGCAGGAGGTGGGGGCGCTCACCCAGGAGCTGGCACGTGTGAAGGCTGTGATGGCGGCGCTGGAGAAGGAGCGGTTCGAGGTCGAAGGGAACCTGGCCCAGCGCATGAGCGGTGGGATGAGCGGTGCCGAGCTTCAGGGGGTTCAGGCTTACATTAAAGGGATTGCGGGGCAGTGGGGAGAGGAGCTGGCTCTGTGTGACAAGGTGCAGCTTTATCTTGATGCCAAGCGGGGTGAGTTGGCCCGATGCGCCGTGGACCGGAAAGCCATGGAGACCCTCCGGGACAGGCAGCGCGAGGCTTTTTTACGCGAGCAGGACGCGGAACAGCGCAAACAGGACGAAGAAACGGTCCTGGTGCATCGGGCTGCCATGGCCCGAAACAGGAAGTGAGACGTGATGAAGGCGATGAAACAGGTGATGATGGGTGTGGTGATTGTTCTGGGGCTTTTCGGCTCCGCGTGGGGGGCCGATTCTCCCCCGGAGGACACGGCCGGTGTGGAAGAAAAAGCCGCGGCTCCCGCTCCAGAGACTCCCGAGGTGCTTTTTCGGGGGCTTGAGGCCAAGCGTCTTGCCCTGGAAGAGCGGGCCGAAGCGATTCGCCTGGAGGAGAAGAAGCTCAAAGAGCTCAAGGCCGAGCTGGAGGAGAGCCGTGAGGCGTTGGAAACACTTCGGCAACAAATCGAGACCAGCCTGAGCCGACTCGAAGTGAAAGAGAAGGCCGTCAATGAAGTCCAGCGTTTGGAAGAGGCCAAGAGAATCAAGCAGCTCGTCAAGCTGTATTCCAGCATGAAACCCAAGCAGGCCGCGGCCATCGTGGACAAAATGGATATCGTCATTGCAGAGCGTCTCTTCATGAACCTGAAAGGGGAGGTGGCCGGTAAGATTTTAGCGTATGTCGAGCAGCCCAAGGCGGCCCGCATCAGCGAACGTCTGGCTGAAACCCTGGATGACCTTCCAGAGGTGAAGTAGGGATAGGCAAAAAACAATCTCTTTAAAAATAGTCAAAGGGTCGCGATTTTCGAAATCGGGACCCTTTTTTTATGCTTTTGATGGTGCCTTAGAGCTTAAAAGTGGAAGGTTTTGTCGATGGTTTTGATGTAGAGAATGTTGTTTTCCTTTTTGACGAAGACGTTGATTTGAAGATCCTGGCCCTTTTCTTTCAGGAGTTCTTCCAGTTGGAGTGTGGCCTTGTTGTCCGTGAGAAGGCGCTTGATCCGTTCCGAATCAGGAAATTGCAGAAGAATTTCTTCATGGGCGGCCGGTTCCACTTCGCCACAGGGGATGATCTTCCCGGAGTTGCCGATGAGCCGTCCCATCTCTTCTTCACTTGCGTTGGCGTAGATTTTAGCCACCAGGTAATCCACGGCACCCAGCCCGTATAACGGCAGTTCACACAGGGCGATGATAAACCCTCTGGGGCGTTTGCGTGAGACCTGAATCTTTTCGACGGTCTCCTTGCAGTAGGGCTGCCGAGTCAGGGTGTAGATGCCCTTCTCTTCTTCGAGCATGTAGACGACGTTGATACGATCGCCCATCCCTTTTTCCCCCTCAGTGATCTCCTCAACACGCGGTGCGACCATGGTGAGGCCAGACGCACATCCCATGGCAAAGAGGAGGCCTGCGAGGCAGATGAGGCTGATGATTTTTTTCAGTTGCATGGTGTTCTCCCGTTGTTCAGTTGTGGGATGAGGCTCAGGGATCAATCGACGAGGGGGGTGAGGCCCAGATGTTTCATGTTCTCCCGAACTTTTTCGGACAGGGAGTAGTTAAGGACTTCACGAATAACGCCAGAGGGCTGGCCACGGGTGATCAGGGAGAAGGTCTGCATGTAGGGGTATTTCTTGCTTGTGGGCTTCATGCCGTCGACGGAAAAGGTTTTTATGTTGCTGTACTTGGAGACCACGCTACGCGTGGCAAAGGAGATCGCCCCGGGAATGTGGCTCACCGCTTCCACGGCCGTGGAGGCTTTAGCGGCCTGGTAGTCGAATTTCATCTGTGAGGCCCCCATGGCTTGCCTGACAAAGTTGACATAGGCCGCCGTCTCTTGGATGGGCGTGATAATGCGGACCGGCAGGTCGGGTCCTCCCACCTCTTTCCAGTTGGTGATGTGGCCGCTGAAGAGCCGCCTCACCTCGGTGAGAGAGAGGTTGCTGACGGTGATCTCTTTGCAGGCGATGACCACCATGGGGTCTTTGCAGATGGGAATGGCCACGAGCCCGCTTTTTTTATCCTCGGGAGACAGCTTAAGGGCTGATGCGGCCAGTTCACAGAAACCGTTTTTCAATCGATTGACCGAGATCTGGGACGAGAACACGTGGAGGGTGACACCAAGGCCTGTGGTTTTTTTGAAGTCGTCTAAGACCACTCGGCCGAAGGCCTCGGCGATTTGTGAGGAACAGCTGGCGTTGACCACCCCCTGGGCAAGAACCGCAGGGGGCAGTGCACAAGCAAGGGCCGTAAGTAAAACGAAAAGAGCTTTTTTAGGGGTTGTCATGGCGTCTCTCTGGGTAGAAGGTTATGATTTTATAATTCTAAAAATGAAAATTCTTTTTGTGTGCGTGACCGGGAACAACGATACGTATAAACAGAGATAAGGTAAAGAGTCAATGTTTCGGCTCTGCTCATATGAGGAAAAAATGAGCAGAGCAGATCCCCTGAGGGGATCCATGTGTCATGCTCGTATACCACCTTGAACATCGATCACAGAGGAGATGGGTGGTCATACAATTTTGTTGACAGCAAAAAAGAGAACAGCCTATACTTTTTGGTAATGCTATACAGGGTTCGGCCATGACGAACAATCGTCGGTCTGGTCCGGGACCCATTTCATTTTCATACCTCGGGGACGGTTTTTTTTCGGATGCCCGGTACGTCGTGACGAGAGGGGGACCACCATGCAGGTTCGAGGAGGAAAGGCGTTGGTCAGTGAGGTCCAGGAAAAGGGCCTGTGCGTCGACTGTGGGGGCTGTGTGGGGCTCTGCCCCTATTTTCGAAGCCACCGGGGGCGTGTGGCCATGCTCTTTGACTGTGGCCTGGACGAAGGCCGGTGCCATGCACATTGCCCCAAGGTGGAGGTCGATTTGGATGCGGTCAGTCGACAGATCCCGGGCGTTCCCTATACCGAGGCACCTGCCGGTTATTTTCGCCGTATGGTCAAGACCCGTGCCGGGGAAAAGATGGTGGGACGGGCGCCCTATCAGAATGGCGGAACGGTCTCTTCTCTTTTGGCGCTGGCTTTTGATTCTGGATTGATTGATGCCGCTGCTTTAACCGATCGGGAGGGGCTGATACCTCGGCCCCGGGTGGTCACCGATGTGGCCGGGGTGCTGGCCTGTGCGTCATCGAAGTACATGGCCTCCCCCACGGTGTCTGCGGTTCATGAAGCGATTGCGGCAGGTTTTCAGCGCATCGCTTTTGTGGGGACCCCCTGCCAGGCGACCTCTGTGGGGCAGATGCGGTGCCAGATCCCTGGCCACAGCGAAAACGGCCCCATCGCCCTGACCATCGGCCTGTTCTGTACCTGGGCCCTGGACGCCAGGGCATTGACCTCCATGGCGTCAGCAGAGATGGATCTTCAGGCCATTACAGGGATGGATGTTCCCCCGCCCCCTGCCTCGGTTTTTTCCTTTAAAACTCAAAACGGGTCCGTGGATATCCCCCTTGAGCGCGTGCGGGAAGCGATTCCCGAGGGCTGTCGGATCTGCCCGGACATGACCGCCGAATTTACCGATCTGTCTGTGGGTGCGCTGGAGGGAGACACCACCTGGAACAGCCTCATCTGCCGAACGGCGGCCGGTGAAGCCCTTTTCGATGCGGCTCTTAAAAAGGGGTATCTGGAAGCGGCCCCCATGGATCCGGCCCAGGCAGCAGGGCTTCTCAAGGCCTCCGCCGTTAAGAAGGCCCGGGCCATGGCAAGGGCTCGGGAAGAGGGGCTGTTGAATAATGCAGAAGGGGCTTCGGCTCTCCGGGTGGAGCCCGCGGTTGTGGATCGGATTCTGGGAGGGACAGGCCAGTGAGCGGGGAACCCACCGCGTAAGTTTGCATCTCAGGAGGTGGTCTTACCGCCGAAGTTATTCCGATTAACACCCCTCTCTGAATTGAAACCGGCGTACCCACAGCCTGTGGGTGTGGGGCGCAAGTGGTCGGCCCTCAGGCTCCGCGCGAATGCGCAGGCAGTACCGCTCGAAGTAACGACGTCCCTGTCGCATTCGCAAACCCGCTTTCAAGGTGGCACACCTTGCCACCGGAGGCTGCTTTTTTCACGTCCATCAGGGAGGAGAGATGAGCCATCTGCATGAGGAGAAGCCGGGGAATCGCCGGCTCTGTATGGGAAACGAAGCCATCGTCAGAGGAGCCCTGGAGGCCGGTGTTGCGGTGGCGGCGGGTTATCCTGGGACCCCAGCATCCGAGATCATCGAGACGCTTTCGGCCCTGGCCGGTCCGATGAACCTTTATGTGGAATGGTCTGTCAACGAAAAGGTCGCTTTGGAGGTGGCGTCCTCCGCATCCTTTGCGGGGCTTCGAAGTCTGGCGGTTATGAAGCAGCCCGGGCTGAATGTCGCCTCTGATTACCTGCTTCATTTGTCGGGTTCCGGCACCCGCGGGGGGATGGTGCTGGTCTCAGCAGACGATCCCGGAGCGCTCTCCAGCGTGAATGAAGGGGAGACCCGCCCCTATGCCAAGCTGATGGAAGTGCCGCTGCTGGAGCCGGGGGATTTTCAGGAGGCCAAGGAGATGACCGTCTGGGCCTTTGAACTCTCTGAAACCATTCGGAATGTGGTGCTGCTGCGCACCGTGACCCGGCTCTCCCATGCCAGCGGGACCGTCGTGATGGGGGAACTGCCCGAGACGGAGAAGCAGGCACGCTTTAAGCACGATGGCTTTATCATCGACCCCATGGAAGGGGTGGTGATGAGCCCGCCGGTGGAGTGGAAACACAGCCAGCAGCAGGAAAAGCTGAAACAGGCTCAGGCTCTTTTTGAAACCTCTCCCTTTAATACCTACGAAGGCCCGGATGCCCCTGAATTGCTGATTATTACCAGCTCGGTCTGCACCCTCTACTGCAAAGAGGCCGTGGCGCTTCTGGATGTGGGGGAAAGGGTGGGGATCCTGAAACTCGGCACCACCTGGCCCCTGCCTGAAAAGTGGGTGAAGAAACACCTGGCCACATCCGACACGGTCCTGGTGGTGGAAGAGGTGCTCCCCTTCCTCGAAGGCGAGATCAAAATCCTTGCTGCTGAGTCCGTGGCTGAAATCGGCGCGAAAACGTTTTACGGCAAAAAAGAGGGAAGCCTTCCCACCACCGGTGAGATGAACCCGGATCGCGTGGTGGCCGCCCTCTCCACCATTCTGGGTGTTGAGTACATCGGCCAGGAGGCCGCCTATGCCCAGAGGGCCAATGAGATCTCTTTTGCGGGGGCGCCCAATCGGGAAGCCACCTTTTGCCCGGGTTGTCCCCATCGGGCCTCATTCTGGTCCATCAACACGGCTCTCTCCATGGACAACCGGAACGGGTTTGTCTGCGGGGATATCGGCTGCTACTCCATGGCGGTCCTCCCGGCAGGCTTCTCCACCCTTAAAACCCTCCACGCCATGGGCTCGGGCACCGGGGTGGCCAGTGGCTTCGGGAAACTCTCACCCTTCGGTATGGACCAATCCGTGGTCGCCGTCTGCGGGGACAGCACTTTTTTTCATTCGGTCCTGCCCCCCCTGGTCAACGCCATTCACCACCAGTCAGATCTTACCCTCATCGTCCTGGATAACAGCGGCACTGCCATGACCGGCTTCCAGTCCCATCCGGGCCTTGCTGCCAACGCCATGGGGGAGATTGCCGCCGTCATCGATATCCCGACCGTCTGCCAGGCCCTCGGCGCCAGGGTGAAGGTGGCCGATCCCTTTGAGGTCATGAAAACCCGGGAACTTCTCTTGGGACTGCTCGATGAGAAAGGCGTGAAGGTCCTGGTCCTGAAGCAGGCCTGCGCCCTGAGCCCTGAAAAGAAACACAGCAAAGCCTGGGAGATGACCATTGATGAATCCATCTGCCTGGGAGACACCTGCGGCTGTAACCGCTTCTGTACCCGCATCTTCGCTTGCCCCGGCCTTGTCTGGGATAAAGAAAAAGGCAAAGCCCACATCGATGAGGTGGTCTGTACCGGCTGCGGCGTCTGCGCCGAGATCTGCCCAGTGGGCGCTATCGGAAAAGGGAGGGCAGAGAAAAAGGGAAAAAAGCGTGCCTCCGGCGGCGAGGTGAGCCACCTCGAAAGCTGATTGCCCCTGCGCTTTCTCCTTCGTTCCTCAGGAAAAAGCGCAGGGGCGTTCGCCGCGGGCTGTGCCCGCCACCAAAGCGGGTGACTGTCCGGGCATTGTGACAAGCTCTGTGAGGGTGTGGACTCGGTGTCATCACTTAGTCGACATTGTTCGGAGTATGAAGTGCTCTCGGTGTTCCCCGGCTCATGCGCTTGTGACATACGTTGATTGGCCTCAAACTTAGCGCGAATGCGGACGCATTTCAGCCCGGAGTTACGACTCCCGATGCGCATTCGCAAACCAGCTTTCAAGGTGGCACACCTTGCCGCCGGAGGCAGGCTTTTACCCGGACAAGGAGACGAGAACCTATGGAGACCATTGGACTTCCTCATGATCCATACAATTTGATTATTACGGGTGTGGGCGGGCAGGGGAATGTGATGACTTCGCGGACCCTTGGGGGCATGCTGGCCTCCCAGGGGCTTTTTGTTACCATCGGGGAGACTTTCGGGGCGTCCCAGCGGGGCGGGTCGGTGATGAGTCATCTGCGTTTTTCCAGGCGATCGAGCTGGTCCCCGCAGATTCCTTTGGGGCAGGCGCATATGGTGGTCTCCATGGAGCCCTCAGAGGCCATTCGGGTGCTCAAGGATTTTGGGAACCGCGGGGTGAAGGTGATCACCAACACGCGGCCGTTTCTGCCGGTGGGGGTGATCTCGGGGCAGCTTAACTATCCGTCGGAGGATGAGATCCGGGACTGGGTCAATGAGATGACGGAGGCCGCCTGGTTTCTTAACGCCACGGAGGAGGCGGTCAAGATCGGGGCGCCGGTGCTGGGCAACGTCATCATGGCGGGTGCCTTGGCGGGATCAAAGGCGCTTCCCCTGCCGAGGGCCCTATTTGAAGGGGCGGTGCGTGAGCGATTTGAAGGGGAGAGACTGGCGCAGAACCTCGCAGCATTTGATGTGGGGTACGCGGCCGTTGCCGGCTGAGCACCCCGCATCATGCTGTGAACGATAGGAGAGTGTGATGAAGAAACTCCCTGTGTGGGGGAGTGGTTTGGTATATTACACGGACCGTGCCAGAAGAGGATAAAAAAAGGATAAGCCCGAAACACAGGGGTTTTATCGTATTTTCAAGGGAGGGTGCTGGCCAGGAAATGTGGCGGGGAAAAATCAGATGGATCCAAAAGAGTCATTGTGCGCCGGCCTGTGGGAGAAAATACCACACAGGCCGGTGTTTTGTTTTTTTATAACTATTCAGATAGTGCCTCCGGCGGCCCTGCCGGGGGCTAAATTTTTGCATAATTTTATAAAGAAGGGTTTAACAAACAGGTTTTAAAAAATTCTTCTTGAATGAATTTTGTTTTAAATGCGGATGTGATTTGACCCGAGGAACGAGGGGCAAAGCGCATCCGCAACCTGCTTTCAAGGTGGCACACCTTGCCGCCGGAGGCTTTTTTTGGAGCTGAACCGTTACGTTTTTTTTAACGGAATGAGGCCATCGGTGAAAACGGTCACAGCGCCAGGGTGCGCCCCACTTCAATGGGTTGGTAGGCATCACCAAAGACCTCGCGGAACCGATTCAGGCTCCAGTCACAGCTGTCATGGGGGGAGAGCCCCACGGCGGTGACACCGGCCTGTTGGATGGCATCCATGCCGCGCTGGACATCCTCTTCGGTAAGGCCGTTCCACGGCATGCGATCAGACCCTACAAGCTTTTGCAGATTGAGGGGGCCAAGCATCATTCGTCCCCCATGGATGGGGTAGTGCAGGCCACCGATCACAGCAAAGATGGGGTGGGGGAAAAGGGCCTGGCATCGTTCGAGGAGGCGTTCGATGGTGGGGTGCCCGCATCCGATGATCAGCGCCATGCCTTTGCCCTCAACGTGGATGGCCAGGGCCTGTTCTACAGTATAGCCCATAATAAAAAGGGACCGCCCCATGGGGCCCAGGGACCAGACACCCGGAGCGAGCTCGCGGGGTGCCGTGACGGTGACGGCATGGCACCCCGTTGGGAGGGCACCGGTCAGGGTCTCCGGGGTGTAGACGGGAAGGTCAGAGCAGGGGGAGGCTCCGGGCGAAAAGGAGAACCGTTTCTCTTTTTCTTCGGGGATGCCTCCCACATGATCCCGATGGAGATGGCTGAGCACGAGGGCGTCCAGACTGCCCAGGTCCACGCCGAGTTTTTTTGCGTTGGCGAGCAGGGGCGAGGGATCCTCGCATTTTTCGTTGGCGCCCACGTCAAGAAGGATCCGGGTGTCGCCCGCTGTTACGAGATAGGAGACTCCCGCCTCGGTGGCGAGGGTCTCATCGGCGGCGTGGAAATCCACCAGGGGGAGGATGGAGAGGGTGGGGACAGACCCTGAGGAGTCGAGTTCCGGGGGAAGGAAGGCTGCGTCTTCCTGCTCCTGGCGATGGATGCCCCGGACCAGTTTACGTTTGAGCAGCGACAAGGGGGCGATAATGACGAGGGCGAGAATCAACATGAGGTAGGCCATGGGTTTCTCCGGCTAAGGGTGGCAGTATCTGTAACAAAAAGTGCCTCCGGCGGCGAGGTGAGCCACCTCGAAAGCTCATTTGCGAATGCGTATCGGTTGTCGTTAATCTCAGCACCTCGCGTCCGCATTCGCGTGAAGGGTGAGGGGCTGCAACGTTCGTCACAAGTGCACGAATGGTCGGTGCTTCCTTGCCAACTCACGGGTTGACATTAACCGGAATAACTCCGGCGGCAAGGTGTGCCACCTTGAAAGCTGGTTGCGAATGCGCTTTGCCCCGCGCTTGTCGCGCCGGAGGCATGTTCGCTTTTTTCTTAGATCTTCACTACCTGATCCAGCTCGATTCCTTTGCGGCCCTCTTTGACGGTGGCCGCGGCGACGGTGGGGTCGTGTTCGAAAAAGAGCGTCCAGTTCTTGGCCACGGCTTGCTTGAGGACCCCTTCTTTTTCGGACATAATGAGCAGGGGCTGGTTGTCGTAGCCCATGTGCCAGGGGATGGGTATATGGGCTGAGGTGGGGATCAAATCGCCGCAAAAAAGAAGGGACTCGGTCTCTCCCGTGATAAGGGGGAGCTGCTGGCCGCAGGTGTGGCCGTCGGAGAAAAGCAGTTCAATGCCATCAATGGGGAGGTTGTTGCCGTCCAGGACCCTCAACTGTCCGTTTGTTTCCATGGGGGTCCAGTTTTCGGCAAAGAAGCTCGCCCGGTCCCGCAGGGTGGGATATTTGGCCCAGTTAAGCTGACGTTTCTGAATGTAGTAGGTGGCGTTGGGAAAGGTGGGGACGGCGTTTCCTTCTTTGAGAAAGGTGGTGCCCCCTGCGTGATCGAAGTGGAGATGGGTGAGGATGACGTCGGTGATCTCGGCGGTGGAGAGACCGTAATCGCGCAGCGCCTCATCGGGACTGCGGGTGGCGGTGACGCCGTAGATGGCCAGCTCTTTTTCGCTGAATTTCGTGCCGCAACCGGTGTCGATCAGGATATTGCGTCCGTGCCCGCAAAGCAGCAGGGAGCGTGACTTTAAAGGGATGCGATTCTTGGCATCCGACGGGATCTTACGGTCCCAGAGCGGCTTGGGAACCACTCCAAACATGGCCCCTCCGTCCAGAAGAAAATCACACATCTCCACCGCATGGCATTTGTATCCACCCACGTCCATTGTTGCCTCTCCCTCGTTGAAAGATGAACCCCAACATCCCGGCCCAAGCCTGCCACACTTTTTCTCAAGAACGGTATCCTACTTGATTTAACCTGTAAATACCTGAATATTCGAGGTGGACAATGTTACCGGAAGGGGCGGGAGAGAACGCGAGGTCTGTCTCCGGGATGTTTTTAAGCCGCCTTGCTCAGTTGGTCGATGCGTCGGTCTTTCTCTTCCCAGACGCCGTTGATCCAGCTCTGGAAGTGAGCGCGGAAGTCTGGGTCGTTTTCATAGGAGCCGATGATGTCGTCGGTGACCTCCATATGTTCTACATGAACTTTGACGGCATCGATCTTGCCGCAGAGGTATTCCCAGAAGCTTTTCGTTCCCTTGGGGTAGACGATGGTGACGTTGACGATCCCGGTCATCAATTCGCCCATGGAGCCGAGGACAAAGGCGACACCGCCGGCTTTGGGTTTGAGAAGGTGGGTAAAGGGGGAGTTCTGCCTGCTGTGTTTGCCCGGAGTGAATCGGGTGCCCTCGACAAAGTTGACGATGGAGACCGGAATGGTTTTGTATTTTTCGCAGGCCTTTCGGGTGACTTCGGTATCTTTTCCCCTGAGGTGGGGGTTTTTCTTCAGGAACTCTTTGGAGTAGCGCTTCATGAAGGGAAAATCCATGGCCCACCAGGCCAGCCCCATAATGGGCACCCAGATGAGTTCTTTTTTTAAAAAGAATTTGAGAAAGGGGATTTTTCGGTTGAGGACCCGCTGGAGGATGAGGATGTCGACCCAGCTTTGATGGTTGCTGATGACGAGGTACCACATCTCTTTGCTCAGGCCCTCGGTTCCGGTGATTTCGAGGTCGAAATCCTGCATGAGCCACATATTGAAGGTGTTCACGTCGATCCATGTGGTGGCGAGCACATCCAGGATTTTTCGGGAGATGAGTTGCCAGAAGGAGAAGGGGATCAAAAACTTGGTGACGGCGATGATCACAAGGGGGACAACGATGACAACGGAGTTGAGAAGGTAGAGCAGAAAGGCGAGCGCTCCCCTGACTGGACGGGGCAGAAAGGATCTCATGGTGGGTGATCTCCGTGCTTGTGTGATGAATGAAATAAATAACCGGTTTTGGAAAAGACGCCGTCCCCATTGTGACGGCCCCTGCGGTGGTGATGTTTGGGTCTGTCCGTTTTCTTAGCCGGTTGGTTTTGCGAAGATTGTAAGCAAACATCATGCCTGGATATAAAACAAGGCAAAAGTGGCTGTAACTACAGGCTTCTTGGTTTTTGTGGGGGAAGGCACCTTCAGGGAGAGAGGGCCGGGGTGTGCAAATCAAGCCCTCTGAATCGCATGATTTGTACATGGTCCCGCTGGTTTTGGCAGGCCCGTCGCAGGGCCCTTGCCGGGAGGCTGCCAGCGATCACAGGCGAGGCAGGCCTCACAACAGCTCCGGCAGGGGCGCCGGGGGGGACTTTTTTAAGCGCTTGGGGGCCTAACCCGGCTCGCCCGAAGGGTGAGAAAATCAGACAGAATACAGTGGATCACATTTTGCCTTTTTGAAACGACTGAAAATATGACTGCGAAGAACTGTCATTACAGATTATTCCTTGGCTCTGGTTGTTTTCTCATGAAATAGCCGGGCTAAGCGTTGTCACGCTGAGTCATCGCCTCGTAGGTGAGGGCGGTTCCACCGAAGATGTCCAGGGCACTGCCCACGGTAAAGTCGATGGCCCCTTTGCCCAAAAGCCCGATGGTGTCGATATCGGAGAGGGACCGAATCCCTCCGGCATAGGTTACCGGGTGCTGCCCCCACTGCCCTAAAAGGGCCACCAGAGGCTCTTCAATACCGGAGACCATGCCTTCTACGTCCACCCCGTGGATGAGGAATTCGTGGCAGGATGTGGCCAGTCGGTCGAGCAGGGGGAGGGTAATCACTTCCTTCGTCCATGTCTGCCATCGGTCGGTGACGATGCGGTAGCCCTCTGAGCTTCGCCTGCAGCTTAAGTCCAGGACGAGGCGCTCTTTTCCGACCGTTTTTACCAGCCGGGAGAGGCGCTCTTCATCAATTTTTCCGTCATGGAAGACGTGGGAGGTGACGATGATGGACGCAGCCCCCCGGTCGAGCCAGTCACCTGCATTTTCACAGGTGATCCCACCCCCGATCTGCAGGCCGCCGGGCCAGGCAGCCAGGGCCCCCCGGGCGGCGTCCTGGTTCCCGGCGCCCAACTGAATGATGTGACCGCCGGTGAGGTTGTCTTTTCTGTAGAGTTCGGCAAACCACGACGCCGGGTGGGTGGCAGAAAAGTTGGTGGTGGGCGCCGCGTCTCCGTCCGTTAACGTGCCGCCCACGATCTGTTTGACGACCCCCTGGTGGAGGTCGATGCAGGGTCTGAATTTCATGGTGTCTCGTCCCGAAGGCGTCTTCAGCCAGTGATGTAGGTGGCGCATGAGTTTTCAGATTCCCAGGCCGAGACACGGGAAATCCGGATGCCGTCCACGTCGATGCGGTGCTCCAACTCTTTGGCGATATACATGGCAATGTGCTCAGATGAGGCGGGGACATCTTTAAAGATCTCCAACTCATTGAGAAAGGTATGATCCAAGGTGTTGATGACCTCTTTGAGCTCTGTTTTGATGATCCCAAAGTCCATGAGGACCCCGCCTTTGTCGAGCTTTTCACCCTGAACGTAGACCTCAATGTGCCAGTTGTGGCCGTGGAGATTTTCACACTTTTTTCCCACCATGGTGAGTTTATGTGCCGCCGCAAAACGAGTGGTGACTTTCAATTCAAACATGCGCCCTCCTTTTTAGTAACCTGAACCCTTGAGTAGGTTTTTCAGCCTGTTGGTGAACTTTTCCGAGTCGAGTTTTTCAAACTCTCGAAGTAATTTCTCCTGCTTTTTGGAGAGTTTCTTCGGGGTGGTGATCTCCACCTGAATGATCTGATCGCCTCGTCGACCTCCTCGCAGGGAAGGAATGCCTTTGCCGGGGAAACGCAAAGTGTCTGCGTACTGTGTCCCGGCCGGGATCTTGAGGCTCTCCTCACCTTCCAGGGTGGGGATGGGGATGGTGGCCCCCAGGGCCGCCTGAGTGAAGGAAATTTCCACCAGGCAGATGATGTCGTTTTCGCTGCGCTGGAAGTGCTTGTGGGGACGCACGCTGATGAAGACGTACAGGTCACCGGCGGGGCCTCCGTTGGGGCTGGCCTCTCCTTCACTGGTGAGGCGCAGGCGGGAGTCGGTGTCCACGCCGGCAGGAATCTTTAAAGAGACGGTTTTGCTGACGGCGATCTGGCCACGGCCCCGGCATTCGGGACAGGGACTTTTAATGGACTTTCCAAGGCCCTGGCAGGCAGGACAGGTGGAACGCACCGTGAAAAATCCCTGGCTCTGGGTGTGCTGGCCTGTGCCTTTGCAGAGGTGGCAGACTTCGGGCTCGGTACCGGGCTTGCAGCCGTTGCCCTTGCACGTGGGGCAGGTCTGGCGTTTGTCCAGGTGGATCTCTTTTTCCGTGCCGAAGGCGGCCTCTTCGAAGGTGATGGTGAGATCGTACCGAAGGTCGGCGCCACGTTGAACACGACTTCTGCCGCGTCCCTGGCCCCGGCCACCGCCTCCTCCCATCCCGAAGAAGCCTTCGAAGATGTCCCCAAAGTTGGAGAAGATATCGTCAAATCCACCGGACCCGGAGAATCCATTGCCCTCAAGGCCCTGGTGACCGTGCTGGTCGTAGATCTGTCGTTTTTTGGCGTCGGTGAGGACATCGTAGGCTTCAGCAGCCTCCTTGAACTTGTCTTCAGCTTCCTGGTCGCCCGGATTTCGATCGGGATGGAATTTCAGTGCCAGCTTGCGATATTTTTTTTTCAGTTCCTCGGCACTTGCCTCGCGATCGACGCCGAGGATTTCGTAGTAGTCTCTTTTCGTCGTCATGTATATTTCCGATACGCTTCCAACAGGTTGTCACGATTGACCAATTGTGATATTTTTCATGGCTTGGTCCTGCGATGCGCCCCAGAGGGGCACGGGATCATTATTAAAGGCTGCCCAAAACATGCGGCAAGGCCATCGGCGTGGTTCCGCCACTACTTAAGGTGATGTTCATAAAGGGCGCACCCCTCCCATGTCGGCAGAACCATGGACTAAATTAATTCAGAATCTGGTGTTGTCAATGAATAATGTAGAGCTTCCCTTTATTCGGGAGATGTTTGACGCCATTGCCCCGAAGTATGATTTTTTGAATCGAAGCCTGAGTTTGTACCAGGATGTGATCTGGCGACGCCGGGCCATTGCCTCTCTCGGGCTTGGAAACGGGCGCGGAAAAAAAATGCTCGATGTGGCCTGTGGCACCTGCGATATGGCCATTGAAGCGGCCCGACGAACCCAGGGGCGACTCACCGTCACCGCCACCGATTTTTCCTTTAACATGCTGGCCTTAGGGAACATCAAGGTGGCCCATGAGCCCCATGGTAAGGCGATTTCCCTGGCCCAGGGCAACGGCCTGGCTCTCCCCAGCTTCGATGCGGCCTACGACGCCGTTACCATTGCCTTTGGTATCCGCAATATTATGGACCGCAAGGGCGCCCTCCAGGAGTTTCACCGTTGTCTCAAAAATAACGGCCGCGTGGCCGTTCTGGAACTCACCACCCCCACACATACATTGCTCCGGAGCCTCTATCTCCTCTATTTCCAGAAAGTCCTCCCCCTCATTGGCGGGCTCTTCTCCAAAAATCGAGGGGCTTACACCTACCTCCCCGAGTCGGTCCTTAAATTTCCCAGCCACGCCGAATTCAAGGCCATTATGACCGACGCGGGCTTCACCGAGGTTCAGGCCCGTCCCATGACCTTTGGAATCGTCACCCTCTTTACCGGGAAGAAAGCCTGAGAAGAGAGGCTCCCCTGATTCTTTCATGACGGTGTTGACTCAAAGAGTCGGAGACAGACGAAACGAGCCGTGGACAGATGTGTTCACGGCTCGTTTTGTTTCTATCGGTCGGTTTTGGGAGCGGTTTAGGGCCTCGTCAGCAGATTTTTAGCGGTGCTGATCTCCACAAAGGAAGCGCCATTGGTGGCGCCGAAGTGGCCGGCCAGGACGACGAGGAGGTCCTCTTCGGTGAAGGCGCCCTGGGCCATGAGGCCGGTCAGCGTTTTGTGGAGGAACTCGTTGGTGGTCTGGTTGAGTTTCATGTAGCTGCCGTGGACGCCAAAGGAGAGGGCGAGCTCGCGCATGGTGCGTTTGCTGTAGCACTGGGCGTAGATGGGGTTTTCTCCCCGGTAGGCGGCCAGGCCCCTTATGGTGCGTCCGGTGAGGGTGTCAGCGACAATGGCTTTGGTCGGAAGGCGCAGGGCGGCTTTGACGGCAGCCTTGGTGAGGTAGTCCGTGGTGACGCTCTCCGGGGTGTACGGGGTGTCGTTGAAGGTGCTTCGGCTCTCTTCGACTTCCAGGGCGATGCGGGTCATGGTCTGGACCGCCTCCACCGGGTATTTGCCGTTGGCCGTTTCTCCGGAGAGCATGATGGCGTCGGTGCCGTCAAGGCAGGCATTGCCCACATCGGAGACTTCCGCTCGGGTGGGGCGTGGGGCGTGGATCATGGAGTGGAGCATCTGGGTGGCAATGATCACGGGTTTTCTTTTCTCCACGCATTTTTTTACCAGTCTTTTCTGGATGAGGGGGATCCGCTCCGCCGGAATTTCGATGGCCAGATCACCCCGGGCGATCATGGCACCGAAGGCGCAGTCCAGGATCTCATCGATGTTGTCGAGCCCTTCCTGATTTTCGATTTTGGCAATAATCTTTGCCTGGCTTCCCTGGGCGTCCAGGATCGCCTGAACGTCCAGAATGTCCTCTTTCTTCCGCACAAACGAGTGGGCGATGAAGTCGACGTCCTGTTCGGCCGAGTACTTGATGAACGCGATGTCTTTTTCCGTGAGGGCGGGCAGGTTGATGGTCACATCGGGGATGTTGATGCTTTTTCGGCCCTTGATGGCCCCATCGTTTTCTACCCGGCAGTGGAGGGTTCGGTCTGTCTTTCCGATGACAGACAGGGCGATGTCGCCATCGTCGATGAGGAGCTGGCTTCCCACGGGGACATCGGTGGCCAGTTTGTCGTATGAGACGCAGAGGAGGCCGGGCTTCGAGGCGCCGGTGGCGTCACCTCGGACATCGATGGCATCTCCGGCGGTGACCGCCAGCTCGCCTTCCATGGGCACGGTACGAATTTCAGGGCCCTTGGTGTCGACCATGATGGCGAGGTGTTCAGAGACGGCACGCACATTGTCGATGACCTTCTGGGCATCGTCTGTGGTCATGTGGGCCGTGTTGAGGCGTACCACATTCATCCCGGCAGCAAAAAGCTCATTTAAAAAATCAACATCACATTTCAGGTTGGAAATAGTCGCTACGATTTTTGTCTTTTTTTCCAAGGGTCATCCGCCTTATTCGTCATCTGGGTTCCGCCGCAATCCGAGGCATCCAGCATCTTTTGGGATGATTGCAGATCGTCAAAGACGCGGTTGCGGCCGCCTTGATTCCATGGGTTACTCTACAGGAAGCGTTATCAAAATAAAACGGTTCATTCCGGCGGGACAGATTTGGGTTCCCGTGTGCGGCGGGGAGGTCTCGATGCCGGGATACCCTTCGGATTATGCTATGGGGCGCGCTCCAGGTATGATATAAAAAGAAGTGTGTTTATCGTTACTTGTGGAGAACCTCCCTTCCTTTTGTCTTGTTTTTGTTTCTTTTTGAGCCCTGGGCACACAGGGTTACCAGCGAAATATCCCAGAAAAAAAAGAGTTCGCAGGCATTGGCTCTGATGGCCGACTCCGGTGCCGCCTTTCACTTAAACAATCCAATCAGAGAGACAAGCCGATGAATGTATTGGTCGTGGATGATGAGATACTCTCCGTGGAACTCCTTAAACAGGCGCTGACCACCATGGGATATCAGGTAAGCGTTCGTGAAAACGGCAGTGAGGCCCTTGCCTACCTTCGGGATCATGGGGATTGCCGGATCATGATCACCGACTGGGAGATGCCGGACATCGATGGGCTGGAGTTGACCCGCCGGGTTCGTCAGGAGAGCCTGGGCCACTATGTTTACATCATCATGGTGACCAGTCGGGGGGGGACCGCCAACGTGGTGGAGGGGCTGGAGGCCGGGGCAGATGACTTTATGTCCAAGCCTTTTCATCCGGCCGAGTTGGAGGTGCGATTGCGGTCGGGGTTGCGCTTGATGGCCCTTGAGGCGAGCAACATGACGATTTTCGCGCTGGCCAAGCTTGCGGAATCCCGGGATCCGGAAACCGGGGCGCATCTGGAACGGGTCCGCGGCTACTCCCGGGCGTTGGCGGCTCATATGGCCTCGAACAGCCCCTGCCGTCACGAGATTGATGCTACCTTTATTGAAAATATTTATCTCACCGCCCCGTTGCACGATATCGGCAAGGTGGCGATCCCGGATCATGTGTTGCTCAAGCCCGGACGTCTGACCGATGCGGAGTTCGAAATCATGAAAAGGCATACCACCGAAGGAGCGGCCACGTTGAATTCGGTTCTGGAGGTCGCGCCCCATGCCTCCTTTCTCAAGGTGGCACGGGATATTGCCTTGTGTCACCATGAACGCTATGACGGCACCGGGTATCCACGGGGGCTGAAAGGGACGGATATCCCTCTTTCTGCCCGTATCTTCAGTGTGGCCGATGTCTATGACGCCTTGATCTCCAAGCGTGTCTATAAATCTGCCTTCAGCCATGACGTGGCGAAGAGTTTGATCATGGAAGGCGACGGGACCCAGTTTGATTCACAGGTTGTGGCGGCTTTCTTGGCTTTGGAAACGACCTTTCAAACCATTGTGAAAACTCAGGCGGAACCCTGACTCACCTCCCCTCTTCAAGATGTGTGATGAAGTGTTCGACGCCCTTTTCAATGGCGGCCACCTGCTCTCTGCTTGCCTCGATGTCACCGGCTTCCGAAGCGCTTTGGAGTCTGGTGGCCAGATGTTCCAGCCTTTTGGCAGAGATGTTGGCAAAGTATCCTTTCATTTTGTGGGCCTGGGCGCGGACGCGTTCGAGGTCGTTCTCTTCGACAGCCGCCCGTAACAGGCTGAGTTCGTGGGGGGTCTTGTCGATAAAGAGGGCGATGAGTTTGTCCAGAAGCCGGGTGTTTCCCTGGATGCGTGAAAGGAGTTCCTTTCGGTCAAACAGGGGGCGTTCTCCGGAGGGCTCGGAGGCTTTCGGGGAGGTTAGATCCTGGGCCTTTTCGGTGTGCGGTGTGGTGTCGGAGGGGCTGAGGAGATAGGTTTGCAGGGCCTGGTAGACCGCTTCGGGCAGGATGGGTTTGGCGATGTGATCGTTCATGCCGGCTTTCAGGCATTTTTCCCGGTCGCCTTCCATGGCATTGGCGGTCATGGCCACGATGGGGACCTCGTGTCGCTTTACGTTGGACAAGGGGTCCCGGACAATACGGGTGGCTTGAAAACCGTCCAATTCCGGCATCTGAAGGTCCATGAACACCAGGTCGTAGGCCGTCTTTTCCATGGCGAGGATGGCCTGTCGGCCGGTTTCCGCCACATCGGCTCGGAATCCGAAGCTCTCCAGAATGCCAAGGGCCACCTCTTGATTGATGGGAAAGTCCTCGACCAGGAGGATGCGGTGGGTTCGGCGTTTCATCTCTGCCATGGTGTGGCGGGTGATGAAGAGCTCCCGGGGTTCGGTCTGGATGGGCTCGGCTCCCCGCAGGGTGGCAATGCAGTTGTAAAGTTGGGACCGCTTGTAAGGCTTGGTGAAATAGGCGTCAAAACCGGCCGATTTATAACGGTTGGCGTCTCCCCGTTGCCAGAGAGTGGCCATGAAAATAAGGGACAAGGATTTAAAGGCCTCCTGCTTTCGAATTTTTCTTCCCAGGGTTTCACCATCCATGTCCGGCATGTCGCTGTCGATGATGGCGATGAGATAGGGGTCCCGGTTGGCGGCCGCTTCCAGGAGCATGCTGAGGGCCTCTTCGGCGCCGGGGGCCTCCCCGGTGCGGCAGTGCCAGGCCTCTATTTGAATTTTAAGGGACAGGCGGCTGCTTTTATTGTCGTCTACAAGAAGAATCCGGCTGCCCCGAATATCGGTGGCTGGTGTCATGCAGACGGCACCTTCCCGTGAGCCGCAGGCGAGTATGGCGGTAAACCAGAAGGTGCTGCCCCGTTCCACGCCACTCTCCACGCCGATTTCCCCCCCCATCAATTGGACCAGCTGTTTTGAAATAGAGAGCCCCAGGCCGGTGCCTCCAAAACGTCGTGTGGTGGAGACATCGGCTTGGGTGAAGGGTGAAAACAGGTGACGGGAGGTATCCTCGGCGATGCCGATGCCTGTATCGGACACGGAAAACCAGAGGGGGACCCTCCAGGGCGTGTCGGTTTCCCCTTCTTTGAAGCGGGTCACGTGGATCAGAATTTCCCCTGAGGCGGTGAATTTGATGGCATTACCGATCAGGTTTACCAGGATCTGCCGGAGGCGGGAGGGGTCCCCGGAAACCCGCAGCGGGACATCGTGATCCATGCGGAATATGTACTCCAGCCCTTTGGTCTGGGCCTTGATGGCCATGATTTCATTGATATTTTCCAGCATGGTCAGCAGATCAAAATCGAGGGTTTCCAGGTCCAGCTTGCCTGATTCTATTTTTGAAAAGTCCAGGATGTCGTTGATGATGGCAAGAAGGGCGTCGGCACTCTTTTGAATGATGTTGACCCGATGGGCTTGTTCTTCCGAGAGGGGGGTGCCCAGCAGGAGCCGGGTCATGCCCATGACCCCGTTCATGGGGGTACGGATTTCATGGCTCATGTTGGCCAGGAATCGGCTTTTGGCCCGGTTGGCCGCTTCGGCGGCCCGCGTGAGTGTTTTGGCATTGTTGATGGCATCCCGAAGGTGAAAGTTGGCGGCTTCGGTGGCGGCTTGGGCGTCTTTGAGATCCGCGACGGTCTGTCTGAGTTCGGTGGTGCGTGAGGCAACGTTCTCTTCCAGGTGCTCGTGTTGCCTGAGGAGCTCACCGTCGCGGCGTTGGATCTGGCCCAGCATTTCGTTGAAGCCTTCCATGAGAAGGCCAATTTCGTCGTCGGTCCGTTTTGTGGCCCGGACCGTGTAATTTTTCTCTCCAGAGACCTGGTTCATCATCCCCGTGAGTTCGAGGATGGGGCCGGAGACGATTTCCTGGAGGCGTGATGAAATGGTGTAGGCCGCAAAGATGGAGAGGACGAGAACGACTCCGGCCGCGGCAAGATAAAAGAGGAGGCGTCGGTAAATCTGGCTCATGTCGGCTTGGAGGTAGACCGTTCCGAGGGTCTCTCCGTCAAAGCGGATCTCTTCCAGCACTTCGATATGTGTATCAAGCAGAGGGATCCCTTCCAAAAGGCGGCTGGGGCGGTTGGTCGTGCCCCGGTGGTCGGGCTTGGGCAGAGGGTTCCGTTGGTTCCTGTACTGGGCAAACATGCTTCCGTCATGGCGGTAAATGCGGGCAAGGTTCAGGCTGGGCTCAACGGAGAGGCCCTCCAGGTTTTCCCGGGCCACCTCGGCGTCATTAAAGGTGAGGGGGGCCACGGAGTTGTACCCGATGATGCGAGCCAGCATGGAGAGGTTGTTGCTCATCTCCCGCCGGGAGGTGAAGGCCTCCGTCGCCACCAGAAGCAGGGTGGAGAGAATCAGGATCGTTCCCGAGATGAGCATCATGAGAGCGATGAGTTTTTGACGAAGGGGAAGAGCCTTGAAAAGTCGGAGCATGGCATCACCTGACTGAGGTTTAGGGCACCAACCGGGCGAGCTTAAGCAATCGGGAGCTGATGGTAAGCCCGGCCATTTGGGTGGTGGAGAGGTTGACTTCAAAACGGATTCTGTTTTCTGCCTTTATAAAGGTGAGCATGCCACCCCGCAGGGAGAAATCGGGCAAGCTGCTGACGGTCAGGATAGGGCGGCTTGCAAGGGCAGAAAGAACCTGCGGGAGATCCGGGGATTTAATTTCGCCGACAAAGAGCATGTGACAGGCAGGCAGGTCGGCAAGGGTGTCGATGTGTTGGATCACCAGGGGGCGGTCCTGGACCCGTTTGTATTGGATGGTGGGGAGAGCGGAGTCGATGGAATCTTCCCCCAGGACACAGAGCACAATGGGGGAGACGCTGCTTTCGAAGGCCACATCCGGCCAGGTCACAAACCGGGCAAAGTTCAAGAGGTAGGCGGCTTTGATCCGGCTTTCAGTGGCAGGCTCGGCGTGCAGAGGAGGCGGGACGCCGCCGTGCAGTGCGATGCTGAAAAGAAGCCCTGTGATGACGATGAGTCGCTTGATGGTCATGGTCCTTGGGTCGGATCGGAGGGTGAAGGCAGCGGGGCAGGGAGTGCCAGGCTGCCGGATGGGTTTAAAACGACAGCGTTGCCTGGGCGTGGACGGACCTCTCCACCTCGGTGGGTTCGATCCATACCAGGGTTTCAATGAACTCTGGGTGGCTTGTATGCAGAAGGTTTTGCCCGGTGAGGGAGAGCTCCAGCCCCTTGCTGGGTCTCCAGGCGATGCGGGCATCCAGTTCGGTGTAGGCATCGACGCGATTTTCCTGGATGTCGTCTACATAGCGGAGCCAGAGGTCCAGGGTGACCTGGCGGGGCAGGTCAAAGCCAGAGCGCAGGGAGAGCTGGTGGGTGGGAGCCGCATTGTCGGAGTATTGGGCGGTGGCATCGGCGTATCCGCTCTTAAAGGTTAAGTCGGCCTGAAAGAGGCTGTAGGCGCTCTGGAATCGCAGCTCGGGACGGGGGCTCCAGTTGGTGGCCAACTCCAGGCCCCAGGTGTTTCCTTCCATGAGGTTCTGGATGGTGCTGGCAAGAATGACCCGCGGGGGAACGGCGTCAAGATCGGGTTTCGGGGGGGAGGGGGCATAGCCGTAGAGATCATCATAGAAGTAATAAAACAGAGTGAGGTCCAGTGAGAAGGGGGATTCCGGGGTGAAACGGTACCCGGTTTCAAGGGCGATGAGTTTTTCAGACTCGAGGGTTTCTACGCCGACGAGGAGCACCTCAATGGGCAGCAGGGTCGGGTTGGCGGGGGATTCCGGTGGGATGATGCTGTTTCTCAGGCAGATCTGGGTTTCCCCCCGGTTGGGGGTCCGAACTGCTCGGGACGCGGCGAACCACAGGTTGTTGGTCTCATCGGGTTTCCAGAGGAGGCGGAGGTTGGGCTGTACCTCGGTCTGGGTGTAGTCGTTGTGTTCCACCTTGGTGCCAATGGTGAGTTGAAGGGTGGGGGAGAGGGCGATGTCATCCTGGAGGAAGGCGCTGATGAGGTGGTCTGTGGTGGTGGGTTTCTCAAAGACAAAGGCCTCGGTGACGTTCAGGGTGTCGGTGTAATAGCGATAACCCAGCCCCCAGATGACTTCGTGTCCGTTAAGGGGCTGGAGGCGATGCTGGAGATCGAGATCCACCAGGTCTCCCGTCGAGGAGAGCTGGGTCTCTTCTTTCATTGTCTGGTCGTAGTAGAGCTGCACGGAGAACTCGGAGGTGGGAGAGAGGGTGTGGGAGAGACGGCCCAGAAGGTTCATGCCCCGGGAGGTGTTCTCATGTTTGTATAAGGTGGCGTAAGGGGGGGTAAGGGAAGGGATATTCGTCTCTTCGTTGATGTGGCCGGTGTAGCCATCGCCTTGAAAGGTCCATTGTGTGTCAGGATTCGAGGCCAGGTCGGTACGGAATCCGGTTTGCAGGTGGTCCCAGGGGTCGGCTTGTTCCTCTCCGCTGGAATTTACCGAGGCCTCCCGGTCGCTGTACGTGGTGTAGACCCGGTAATGGCCAGTCTCCCCAACGGGTGCGCCATAGCGGACCCCCCCGTTGGTGCGGGTGAAGGTACCGATGCTGTTGGTGGAGAAGGCACCTTGGGTTTTCGCGGTTTGTTTGGTGATAATATTGATGATGCCGTTGACAGCATTGGCTCCCCAGAGACTGGCTCCGGGGCCCCGGATGACCTCGATGCGGTCGATGTCTTCCATCAGGGTGGCATGAGATTCCCAGAAGACACCGGAGAAGATGGGGGAGTAGAGGGTGCGTCCGTCCAATTGGACCAGGAGTTTGTTCGCGTACCGGCTGTTAAACCCTCGAGCGGAGATGGCCCACCGGTTTGAGGAGATCCGGCTCACCTGGATACCCGGAACCATGCGGAGGGCATCGGGAATGGAGGTGACCCCGGAACGCCGGATTTCATCGCCGGTGATGACAAAGATAGCCGTGGCGGAGTGGGAGAGCTTCTGGGGCTTACGTGAGACCGAGGTGACCTCGATGTTGGCCAGCTCTTCAATGGAGAGTTCGGTGAAATCCTCCATGGCTCGGAGGGGGGGCACCAGGCAGAGGCCACTGATGATGAGAATGGCTGCAAGGATGGCGGGGCCGTTCACGGGTGGTAAGATCGTCATGGGATTCTCCCGGTTGTCGATCAGAAAGGGGTGACAACCGCAGGAAGGGGATGGGCGTTGGGGCGCTTGGATGGGTCAGCGGGGGCGGGCTGAGAGAAGGGCACGAAGGGGTGGGTGGGCAAGCGCGCAATATTCTTGAATATATCATGATAAGCGGCGCGCGGCAACAGGTTGAGGGGGAGTGGGCATTGGCCCCATCTGCAAAAAAAAACGCCCTGCCCCTAAGTGTGGGACACGGCGTGATCTTTGTGTGGGTGGTACCCCCAGCAAGAATTGAACTTGCGCACATGGATTAGGAATCCAATGCTCTATCCACTGAGCTATGGGGGCATTAGTCGATATAGAGACGTTGACCCGGATAGATGGTGCTTCCCGGAGTCAAGTTGTTTACTTTAAGCAATCTCGCGACTGAAATATTATGTTTTGTGGCAATTGTAAAGGGATTATCACCTCGCTTGACATAATAAACGGATTTTTTGGCCGTGCGAGCCTTGGGCGCCTTGGGCTGAGGCAGGGAAAGAACCTGTCCAACCTTCAGGGTGTTGCTCGAGAGTCGGTTGACTTCTTTAATCTCTGTGGGGGTGGTTCCGTACTTGCGGGCAATGAGCCAGAGGGACTCCCCTTTGTGGACGACATGCCGGGTGGGGCGCTTGGTGCCGTTAAGGGGTGTGTTGGCGTAGTAGCCGCGTGTGGTGTAGCCACGCTGGGGGATTTTAATTTTTTTGCCGACCACGATGATATGGCGATTGGAGAGGCCGTTGGCCTTTGAGATCGTCTTTATGGAGGTGCGATAGCGTTTGGCCAGTGAGGAGAGGGTGTCTCCAGATTTTACCTTGTGGTAGACGAAGGCGCGTTGTGGGGGCAGGGAGACCCTCAGGGTTGCCATGGCGGCCTGAACCGCTTCGCCTTTACCCACAGGGACGCGGAGGGTGTAACTCTCCTTGGGAAGGATGGTGTAGCGCAATTCCGGGTTCAGCTTTTTCATGGTGGCGTGGGAGGCGCTGATGGCCCGAGCCACATCCGAGAGTTTGACCTGCTTTTGAACGGTGACGGTGTCGAAGAGATCGGGCGCGTCAGGGGTGACCTTGTCGAACCCATACTTCTTCAGGTTGTTGGCAATATGAAGGGTGGCGATGAACTTGGGGACGTAGCGGCGCGTTTCCGAAGGAAGCCGGGAGTAGAGGTCCCAAAAATTGTCCAGGTAGTTGATGTTCTGACGTCTGATGGTTTTCAGCACTCGCCCTTCGCCGCAATTGTATGCCGCCAGGACCGTGGACCAGTCTCCGAAAAGCTTGTGAAGCCTTTCAAGGTAAGCGATGGCCGCATCGGTGGCCTTTTCAGGATCGAGGCGCTCGTCGACAAAGGTGGTGCGTTTCAGCCCGTACATGTAGCCCGTAGAGGGGACGAACTGCCAGAGCCCCAGTGCCCGGGCGGAGGAGAGGGCTTTGACCTTGAACCCGCTCTCCACAAGGGGGAGCCAGGAGAGCTCGGCGGGCAGACCCGCTTCCTGGAGCTTCTGGAGCATCATGGGGCGGTATTTACCGGCCCGTTTCAGCGATTCGGAGAAGAAGCGGCGGTCTTTTTTGGTGAAGATGTCGATTTCACGCTGAACCTGCTGGTTGATGGTGATGGGAATGGCGTTGCGTGTAAAAGAGGCGGTGGTGGTCCGGGAGGTGTAAATCTCCAGAATTCGGCGTGAGATGGTGAACCGCAGATCCTCTTTCTGTTGAAGAAGCAGGGGGGCATTTTCGGTGTCGACCTGAAGGATAAGGCCATAGGCCTCGTCAAGGCTTGAAAGGGCTCCGTCCATATCTCCTTTCTCCCAGAAGGTCTGGGCTGCCTTACAGTATTCAATGGCACGATCGAACAGGGGCAGCTCTGCTTCGGTCTCTTCAGGGAGTTCCAGCGAGATGTTGCGGAGGTTGGTGGCGAAGTTGAACTCCACCGGTTCAGGGGCTGTCGCTTCGATCCCTATATAAGGATACCTCGGTGTTTTCGACGCGAGGGGAATCGTTGACGAGGTGCATGCGGATGTGAGCAGCACAAGGGCGCAGGAAAGAAATAAGGGCTGTTTCATAATGTATTGGCTTCTATATGTCTGTAAATTGTTGTTATCTGGATACAGGGGAATTACAGGCTTGGGCGAGAGGTGTCAAGTGATTTGGGGGCGGGGGCGAGGGCCGGTCCAAGGGGCGAGTGGCAAAAAATAACCCCGCAAACGGGAAAACATGAAATTAGATTTAAAGGGATTAAAAGATAATTTTGTGGTAATATCCGGGGATTAGCGTTTGAAACAGGTGCCTTCGAAGCTATGATTTTGAAAATTCGCATTTGAAAGAGATATCGAGAGCATTCAAGCGTAAAACTTGGGTTAAAGGGTGATATTTGGCTCTCATCGCCTGTAAGCGGTATTGATAAAAAATGGTCAGCTGGGTAGAAGAGGACGTTCTTTGACGACGGCAGTCATCAAATCGAGCCGGCATAGCTCAGTTGGCAGAGCTTCTCACTTGTAATGAGATGGTCCTCCGTTCGATTCGGGGTGCCGGCTCCAAAAAGAACATGTTCAAAAATGGTGGGGTTCCCGAGTGGTCAAAGGGATCAGACTGTAAATCTGACGGCTCAGCCTTCGGAGGTTCAAATCCTCCCCCCACCACCATCCCGGAATAGCAAGCTGGGTGTAGGAGGCCAAATGGCCATGACTACGCGGCTGCCTACAATTAACTTGCTTCCGGTGCACTGCGCCGGTAGGTCGGCGGGAGTAGCTCAGTTGGTAGAGCTTCAGCCTTCCAAGCTGAATGTCGCGAGTTCGAATCTCGTCTCCCGCTCCATTTGGCATTTGCCCGACCGCACATCAGCGATTAAGCCCATGTAGCTCAGTTGGTAGAGCGCATCCTTGGTAAGGATGAGGTTCATCAGTTCGACTCTGATCATGGGCTCCACGCTGATTTGTTGTTGCGCCTTCTTATATTACGGCAGGTGTAAGTAAGCAAGTCACACCATATTATATACAGACTACAATTGGGTAAAGCACCAAACGTACAGGGAGGTAGTTGACATGGCAAAGGAAAAATTCGAGCGGTCGAAGCCGCATGTGAATGTCGGTACCATCGGTCATATTGACCATGGCAAGACCACGCTGACAGCTGCGATTACAAAGCAGAACGCTCTTCGTGCAGGCATTGGCTCTGCCATTGCTTTCGACGAAATTGATAAGGCGCCTGAAGAGAAAGAGCGTGGGATTACGATTGCCACTGCGCACGTGGAATATGAAACTCCCAACCGCCACTATGCTCACGTTGACTGCCCCGGTCACGCCGACTACATTAAGAACATGATCACTGGCGCTGCCCAGATGGACGGCGCGATCCTGGTTGTGTCTGCTGATGACGGCCCCATGCCTCAGACTCGCGAGCACATTCTGCTTGCCCGTCAGGTTGGTGTTCCCCGTATTGTTGTCTTCCTTAATAAATGCGACATGGTTGACGACGAAGAATTGATTGAGCTTGTTGAGATGGAGCTCCAGGAGCTTCTCTCTAAATACGATTTTCCTGGCGACGACACCCCCATCATTCGAGGCAGCGCCCTTCGCGCCCTGGAAGCGGACAGCCATGAAGACGCTGCCGCCGCTTGCATCTTTGAGCTGATGGAAGCCTGTGACAGCTTTATCCCCGAGCCCGAGCGCGATACCGAGAAAGATTTCCTCATGCCTATTGAGGATGTTTTCTCTATCTCTGGTCGTGGCACCGTGGTTACCGGCCGAATCGAACGTGGCGTGGTCCACACCGGTGATGAAGTAGAACTTGTAGGGATCCGTCCCACCGCCAAGACCGTTTGTACCGGTGTTGAGATGTTCCGCAAGCTCCTTGATGAAGGGATGGCTGGCGACAACGTTGGTCTGCTTCTCCGCGGGACCAAGCGTGAAGAAGTCGAGCGAGGCCAGGTTGTGGCCAAGCCCGGATCCATCACGCCTCATACCCATTTCAAGGCAGAGATTTATGTCCTTTCTAAGGAAGAGGGCGGACGTCATACCCCCTTCTTCTCTGGATACCGCCCCCAGTTCTTCTTCCGTACAACGGATGTGACCGGTATTTTGAATCTGCCTGAAGGCGTTGAGATGATCATGCCTGGGGACAATACGAATATCATCGCAGAACTGATTCACCCCATCGCCATGGAAAAAGAACTTCGCTTCGCGATTCGCGAGGGCGGACGTACCGTCGGCGCCGGGGTTGTATCCGAAATCATCGAATAGATCGAGGAGCCGATAAGTGCGAACTTTAGTAACTCTCGCCTGCACTGAGTGCAAAAGGCGAAACTATACAACGACGAAAAACAAGCGTACGACGCCTGACAAACTTGAATTCAAGAAATACTGTCCCTTCTGCAAGAAGCATCTTGTCCACAAGGAGACGAAGTAATCAGGTCCAGAGCCGGGGTGGGCTTTAATCCACCCAGCCCGGTCGCTTGAAAAAGGTTTAGCGTGAAGGTCAGTAGCTCCAATTGGTAGAGCGTCGGTCTCCAAAACCGAATGTTGGGGGTTCGACTCCCTCCTGACCTGCCACAAACCTTGATTAGAGGGGCTCCCTGGGACCTCCCTATCGACAGATAAAGAAGGAGAGGTATGGGTCGTATACAGCGCAAAAAAACTGAGAGCCAGAAATTAAAGCTGAAAGAGAAGCAAAAGCTTCGCAAGGACACTCATGCTGACATTCTGGCTGACCAAGGGCCCTCGTCAAAGAAATTACCTGATCAGAAAAAGCAGATTCAGACTAAGGCTCATTATTCGGTAAAGACGACCGGAATCAATAATGAGCCTGGTTTGATTGAGAAGGTCAAGGCTTTCTTTAACGAGGTGAAATCAGAGACAAAAAAGGTCGTGTGGCCTGAAAAGAAGCAGACAATAGCTTCCACAGCGGTGGTGATTGTTCTGGTGATTATCATCTCATCCTTTTTGGGCTTGGTCGATGTGGGTTTAAAGGGCTTAATTAGTCTCGTCCTTCACTAAAACCGAGGAGATAGTTCAGTGGCTCTAAAATGGTATGTGGTTCACGTATACTCGGGCTTTGAAAACAAGGTCAAGGCTGCCTTGGAAGAGCGGATAGCCGTATCACCCTTCAAGGAAAAGTTTGAAGAGATCGTTGTGCCCACTGAGCAGGTCGTAGAGCTGGTCAAGGGGAAGCGGCGTGAGTCTTCAAGGAAATTCTACCCGGGCTACATCCTTATTCGAATGGAACTGAACGACAATACCTGGCACATCGTTAACAACACCGCTAAAGTAACTGGTTTTCTGGGTGGAAGGAACAGGCCTGCGCCGATCTCCGAGGAGGAGGCGGAAAAGATCCTGAACCGTATGGAGGCAGGCAAAGAGAAGCCCCAGCCGAAATTTCTATTCGAAACAGGCGACGAAATTCGTGTGACCGACGGGCCATTCACCAATTTCAATGGCACGGTAGAAGATGTCAATCCTGAAAAGGGAAAGATCAAAGTGCTGGTGAGCATCTTTGGACGTGCTACGCCAGTTGAACTGGACTTTGTTCAGGTAACGAAGTTATAGCATTCACTATCGGGAGTAAATAAGTACAATGGCAAAAAAAGTTATTGGACAAATAAAATTACAGGTACAGGCCGGCAAAGCCAACCCTTCACCACCCATTGGTCCCGCTCTTGGTCAGCACGGAGTGAACATCATGGACTTCTGCAAGGCGTTCAACGCACGAACCGCCAACGAAGAACCTGGCATGGTCATCCCGGTGGTGATTACCATTTTTGCCGACAGAACATTTAAGTTCATCACCAAGACCCCTCCGGCATCGGTGCTTCTGAAAAAAGTAGCCAAGCTTCAGAAGGGCTCTAGCGATCCCCTTCGCAACAGGGTCGCAAAAATTACCATGGATCAGGTGGAAGAGATCGCCAAGATCAAGATGGAAGACCTCAACGCCAACGATCTCGCGGCAGCCAGCAAAATCATCGCAGGCACGGCCCGAAGCATGGGGATTGACGTCGTCTAAATTGGATTTAGATAAGGAGCAATAGGGTACGATGCCAAAGCGTGGTAAAAAATACATAGAAGCTGGAAAAGACATAAAGCCTCTGCAGAGCTTTGAGTTGGCCGATGCAGTGTCGGCAACTGTCTCCAATGCATTCGCCAAGTTTGACGAAACCGTGGACGTCGCGATCCGTCTTGGGGTCGATCCCCGTCATGCGGATCAGATGGTGCGTGGCACCTGTATCCTTCCTCACGGACTCGGCAAAGAGGTGAAAGTTCTTGTGTTCTGCAAGGGCGAGAAAGAGAAAGAGGCGCTGGACGCCGGTGCCGATTTTGTCGGTAGCCAGGAGTTGGTCGAAAAGATCCAGGGCGGATGGTTTGGGTTCGATAAAG
Source organism: Desulfoluna sp. (assembly GCF_030145185.1). Lineage (GTDB taxonomy): Bacteria > Desulfobacterota > Desulfobacteria > Desulfobacterales > Desulfolunaceae > Desulfoluna. Next base: position 35,818 of record NZ_JAQYWB010000006.1, read on the forward strand.
CCATCGCCACCCCTGATATGATGGGGGTTGTGGGAAAAATCGGGCGTGTGCTCGGGCCCCGTGGTCTGATGCCCAACGCCAAAACCGGGACCGTCACCTTTGACGTGGCCAAGGCCGTGGATGAGTTGAAGGCCGGTAAGATCGACTTCCGAGTGGAGAAAGCGGGGATTATTCACGCTCCCATCGGAAAAGTCTCTTTCGGTGCTGAGAAATTGACCGAAAACCTGGTTGCACTTCTTGAGGTGTTGGTTAAGCTCAAGCCCTCTGCAGCCAAAGGTGCCTATTTCAAAACCGTGACAGTCTCCTCTACCATGGGACATGGTCACCGTATTGATACAGCCACCCTGAAAGAAGTTGCGAAATAGATCTTGCTTTTGGGTGACTAAAGGTATATCTTATACCGATTTTTACTTTTGGGCATGATTCGTCCCCCCTTCTCTTTTGATGAGGCGGGGGCGGATTGAATATATGTCACAGACAGTAGGTGCACACGTTAGGTTCACCGTGTTTAATCGGCGAGGCCGGCCTACCGAGACACTCGTTTTGGTACAGTTGGCACCTCATGTAGAAAAATCTGCTTAAAGGAGGTGTGAAAGAATTGAATCTGGATAAAAAAAAGGCTGTTATAGATAGCCTGCATGAAAAGCTTGCGAAGTCCGCCATCGTCATTGCGACGGATTATAAGGGCCTGGACGTCGCCGCCGTGACTCAGCTCAGGGCGGAGCTTACCAAGGCTGGCGTGGAGTTTCAGGTTGCGAAAAACACCTTGCTCCGACGTGCTTCCGTGGAAACCGATGCAGCGCTTATTGCCGATTCCTTTAAGGGACCCACGGCCATCGCCATCAGTTTTGATGATCCGGTGGCTCCTGCCAAGATCCTGACCAAGTTTGTTGAAGACAATGACAAACTGCAGATCAAGGCAGCGGTTATGGAAGGAAAGCTTCTGGATATTGAAGGCATCAAGGCTTTGTCCTCACTGCCCTCTCGAGAGGTTCTCCTCTCCCAGCTGCTCGCCACCATGAACGCAGTGCCCACAGGTATGGTACGCGTACTTGCTGAAATGCCAAGGCAGATGCTCAACGTGCTTTCGGCCATCAAGGATCAGAAGGAAGCAGCGTAATTACCGCGGTTTTCAATCACGTAAAATCGACACTTATAGAATAAGATAAGTTTTTCTGGAGGTTATTAGACAATGGCTGATATTACCAAAGATGAAGTAATTGAGTTTATCGCAAACATGACTGTTCTTGAGCTTTCTGAGCTCGTAAAGGAACTTGAAGATAAATTTGGTGTTTCTGCTGCAGCTCCCGTGGCTATGATGGCTGCTGGTCCTGCTGACGGTGGCGCTGCTGCTGAAGAGAAGACTGAGTTTGACGTCATTCTCACTGCTTGCGGCGACAAGAAGATCAACGTGATCAAAGAGATTCGTGCCATCACTGGTCTCGGCCTCAAGGAAGCCAAAGCTCTCGTTGACGAGGCTCCCAAGGCAGTTAAAGAAGGCATCGCCAAAGACGAAGCAGAAAAAGTTAAAGCTCAGCTTGAAGAAGCTGGCGCCCAGGTTGAACTTAAGTAATTATACGCTTAATAAGCCTACCCATACCCAAATACTATCACCTTTGCGGATGAAAGGCGGGCACTTGTGCCTGCCTTTTAATCCGCTAATTCTGTTTCTGCAGTCTCAACAAACAATTTGGAGATGATATGACTGGAAGCCCCTTGGCGAAAAAGCGATTAAGGAAGAATTTCGGAGGGAAGCATAAAATCGCTGAGATTCCTGATCTTATCGGTATGCAGCGAGATTCTTACAACCGTTTTCTGCAGATGGACGTTCCGCCTGAGAAGAGGGAGGACATAGGTCTCCAGGCAGTCTTCAAGTCCGTTTACCCCATCAAGGACTTTACAGGTAGCGCTTCTCTTGAATATGTGTCGTACTCTTTCGGTGAAGTCAAGCATTCGATGGCAGAATGTATTCAGCGCGGGATGACCTATGAAATTTCTTTGAGAATTCGTGTTCGCCTTGTCGTTTATGATATTGACAAGGAAGCCGGTACCTCCAATATCCGGGACATTAAAGAGCAGGAGATCTATTTCGGCACCATTCCCCTGATGACGAAGCGGGGAACCTTTATCATCAACGGCACCGAACGTGTCGTGGTGAGCCAGTTGCATCGTTCTTCCGGTGTCTTTTTTGACCATGACAAAGGGAAGACCCACTCCAGCGGTAAGATCATCTATTCTGCACGGATTATTCCTGTGCGTGGTTCCTGGATCGATATGGAAGTCGATCCCAAGGATATCGTTTACATTCGCATTGATCGCCGCAGGAAATTTCCTGTGACTGTCCTCTTTAAGGCCTTTGGTTACACCAACGAAGACCTGCTGACCTATTTTTACTCTAAAGAGAAGATTCTTCTCGACAAGGGTGAGTTCAAACGAGTCTTTAATGAAGATTTCTTGAAAGGCCAGCGCGCAAGCGAAGACATCGTGGATTCCGACTCCGGCGAGGTCATCGTGAAGCAGGGGCGCCTGTTTACAAAACGGGCCATCAAGCAGCTGAAAGGGGTGGGCACTGAGACCCTTCCCATCAGCCCTGATGATATTGCTCAGCGTGGCCTGGCGACTCAGCTGGTGGATCCGGTGACGGGCGATGTTATTGCTCTGGCCGGCGAGCTGGTGGATGAGGAGGTTCTTGAGCGTATCTCCGAGTCCAATGTCACTGGTTTTGAACTTCTTTATCAAGATTCAGCCTACTCTTCGGATGCGGTCCGTAAGACCATTATGGTCGATAAAGTGTCTACCAAGGAAGAGGCTCTGGTTGAGATTTACCGACGTTTGCGTCCGGGTAACCCGGCGACCCCCGAGGTGGCTCAGGAGTTCATCGATCATCTCTTCTTTAAAGAGGCCTACTACGACCTTTCGGGTGTTGGCCGTCTGAAGATGAACCACCGATTGGGACTGAACACCGATATCAACATCAAGACCTTGCGTCGTGAAGATATATTGCTTACCGCCAAAACCCTGGTCCAGCTTCGTGATACCCAGGGGATTGTCGATGATATTGACCACCTCGGCAACCGTCGTGTGCGTGCTGTTGGGGAGCTCCTGGAAAACCAGTATCGTATTGGTCTGGTTCGTATGGAGCGTGCCATCAAAGAGCGCATGAGCATGCAGGAAGTGGATGCTCTGATGCCCCATGATCTGGTGAACCCCAAGCCGGTCTCGGCTGTGGTCAAGGAGTTCTTCGGGACCAGCCAGCTTTCCCAGTTTATGGATCAGACCAACCCGCTCTCCGAGACCACGCACAAGCGTCGTCTTTCCGCCCTGGGACCCGGGGGCCTCACCCGTGAGCGCGCCGGTTTTGAGGTGCGTGACGTGCATCCGTCTCATTATGGACGCATTTGTCCCATTGAGACTCCAGAAGGCCCGAACATCGGCCTGATCGTTTCTCTGTGTACCTACGCACGGGTCAATGACTTCGGGTTTATCGAAACCCCCTACCGTGTGGTGAAGGACTCCCATGTGACCAATGAGGTCCGCATGCTCAGTGCCTTCGAAGAGAAGGCGCTGCCTATTGCACAGGCCAACGCGCCCTTAGACGATAATAACAATTACGTCAATGCGTTGGTGACCTCCCGCGTGGAGGGCGAATTTGAGATGGTGGAGCGCGAAGAGATCGAGCTCATGGACATCTCTCCCAACCAGCTGGTGAGCGTCTCCGCGTCGCTGATTCCTTTTCTGGAAAATGATGACGCCAACCGTGCTCTCATGGGCTCCAACATGATGCGTCAGGCTGTGCCGCTGACTCAGAGCCGCGCCCCTCTCGTCGGTACCGGTGTCGAGGGCGTGGTCGCTCGTGACTCCGGGGTGGCCATTGTGGCCGAATCCGACGCCATTGTGGTGGAGGTCGACTCCGAGCGCATTGTGCTTCAGCATGAGGTAGAGATGGAAAAACCCGGGTTTAACCCGGTGACCATTTACAACCTCTCCAAGTTTATTCGTTCCAACCAGAACACCTGCTTTAACCATCGTCCCATTGTGGTCAATGGGCAGAAGGTCAAAAAAGGCGAAGTCCTTGCCGATGGTCCCTCCACAGAGAAGGGCGAACTGGCGTTAGGGCAGAACGTTACCGTGGCCTTTATGCCTTGGGGTGGCTATAACTTTGAGGACTCCATCCTCGTTTCTGAGGCCATTGTCCGTGACGGTGTTTATACGAGTATCCACATCGAAGAGTTTGAGGTGGTTGCTCGGGATACCAAGCTGGGCAAGGAAGAGATCACCCGGGACATTCCCAACGTGGGTGAAGAGGCTCTGAAGGATCTTGACGAAAGTGGGATTATCCGCCTGGGCGCGGAAGTGTGCCCCGGGGATATCCTTGTGGGCAAAATTACGCCCAAGGGTGAAACACAGCTCTCTCCCGAAGAGAAGCTGCTTCGGGCCATTTTCGGCGAGAAGGCCGGCGATGTGAAAGACACCTCTCTGCGGGTTCCCCCCGGCGTGATGGGGACCGTGGTGGATGCCAAGGTCTTTTCTCGACGCGGCGTGGATAAGGACGACCGGACCCGGCATATCGAAGACGACGAGATCGCAGGCTTTGAAAAAGATCGCAACGACAAGGTCTCTGTGATTGAAAAAACAGCCCGTGAAATGGTTGAAGCTCTGGTGGAGGGCAAGAGCTGCCCCACACCGCTGAGAAAAGCCAAGAAAGTCGTCATTCCTGCGGATACCCTCATCACACGTGAGCTCCTCGCTGAGATTCCTCTTTCTCAGATTGAAGGGATTATTCTTGATGACGATACGGTCACCGAGCAGGTGAACGAGATCCTCGATCGCAAGAATGAAGAGATTGATAAGATCAAGAAGACCTTTGAGGATCAGGTGGTTCGTTACGAAAAGGGCGATGATCTGCCTCCGGGCGTCATTAAGATGATCAAGGTCTATGTGGCGATGAAGCGTATGCTCTCCGTCGGTGATAAGATGGCGGGGCGTCATGGTAACAAGGGTGTGGTCTCCCGTGTTCTGCCTGTGGAGGACCTGCCCTATTTCGAAGACGGCACCATGGTCGATATGGTTCTGAACCCTCTGGGTGTTCCCTCTCGTATGAACGTGGGGCAGATCCTGGAGATTCATCTGGGGCGTGCAGCCAAAGGGCTGGGCAACCAGATTGCTGATCTCATCGATGAGAAGAAGGCCGATCATCTCAGAGCTAAATTGAAAAAAATCTTCACCGGAGAGACCGACCACGAGATGGTCGACAGCCTCGAAGGGGATGATATTTATACCTTTGCAGAAAATTATCGTCGAGGGGTTCATATGGCTACCCCGGTTTTTGATGGCGCTGAAGAAGAAGACATCAAGAATTACCTGACGGAGGCTGAGTACAAAACCTCCGGCCAGGCTCGTCTTTTCGATGGCCGGACCGGTGATCCTTTTGACGGCGAGGTGACCGTCGGTACCATGTATATGTTGAAACTCCACCATTTGGTGGATGACAAGCTCCACGCCCGATCCATTGGTCCTTACTCCCTCGTCACTCAGCAGCCTCTGGGCGGCAAGGCACAGTTCGGCGGCCAGCGTCTTGGCGAGATGGAGGTCTGGGCCATGGAGGCATACGGTGCGTCCCATGCACTTCAGGAATTTATTACGGTCAAGTCCGATGACATGGCCGGCCGTACCCGCATGTACGAGAAGATCGTGAAGGGTCAGGCCGTTCTTGAACCGGGGATGCCCGAATCCTTCCGCGTTCTGACCAAGGAACTGCAGAGCCTCGGACTGGACGTAACCTTATTGGAAGGCACTAACTAAGGAGCAGATATTGGAAACCCTATACGATTTTTTCGCCAAGCCGATAGATCCCAAGATGTACTCCGGCGTAAAGATTGCCCTGGCCTCTCCCGAGCAGATCATGCAATGGTCTCATGGGGAGATTAAGAAGCCAGAGACGATCAATTACCGTACGTTCAAGCCTGAGCGTGACGGCTTGTTCTGTGCCAAGATCTTTGGTCCCACCAAGGACTATGAGTGCAATTGCGGCAAATATAAGCGCATGAAGCACCGCGGTGTTGTGTGCGAAAAATGTGGTGTTGAGGTGATTCAGTCCAAGGTGCGTCGTGAGCGCCTGGCCCACATTGAATTGGCCACCCCCGTGGCCCATATTTGGTTTCTGAAGAGTTTGCCCAGTAAGATCGGCAACCTCTTGGACATCACCCTCAAAAACATGGAGAAGGTCCTCTATTTTGACAGCTACATCGTCACGGACCCCAAGGAGACCGGTCTCACCAAGTACCAGCTCCTCTCCGATGATAAATACATTGAAGCGTCCGAGCTTTATGGCAGAGAGGCGTTTGAGGTCGGCATCGGTGCCGAGGCGGTTCGAAAACTTCTCGAAGAGTTAAACCTCGAGCAGATTTACAACGATCTGCGTGAAGAGCTGAAAACCACCACCTCCCTGGCCAAGAAGCAGAAGCTCAGCAAGCGGCTGAAAATTGTCGACGCCTTCTACAACTCCGGTGTTGACCCGATCTGGATGATCATGAGCGTGGTGCCCATTCTTCCTCCGGATCTTCGCCCGCTGGTTCCTCTGGAGGGGGGGCGTTTCGCCACCTCAGATCTGAACGATCTTTATCGTCGGGTCATCAACCGGAACAACCGTCTGAGCCGTTTGATGGAGCTGAAAGCTCCTGACATCATCGTTCGGAACGAAAAGCGTATGCTCCAGGAGTCCGTGGACGTCCTTTTCGACAACGGCCGTCACGGCCGTGTGGTGACCGGCACCAACAAGCGTCCCTTGAAGTCTCTTTCTGATACGCTCAAGGGCAAGCAGGGTCGTTTTCGTCAGAACCTTCTCGGAAAGCGTGTGGATTATTCTGGACGTACTGTTATTACGGTGGGACCGAGCCTGCGTCTCCACCAATGCGGTCTGCCCAAGAAGATGGCTCTGGAGTTGTTCAAACCTTACGTGTATCATCGTCTGGAGAAGAAGGGGCTCGTTTCCACGGTCAAGAGCGCCAAGAAGATGGTGGAGCGCGAAGTCCCCGAGGTCTGGGATACCCTGGATGAGGTGGTGAAGGAGTATCCGGTGATGTTGAACCGTGCTCCCACCCTTCACCGCTTAGGTATTCAGGCCTTTGAGCCGGTTCTGGTGGAGGGCAAGGCCCTTCAGCTTCACCCCTTGGTCTGTACCGCCTTCAACGCCGACTTTGACGGTGACCAGATGGCGGTTCACCTTCCGCTTTCTATTGAAGCGCAGGTGGAGTGCCGTGTTCTGATGCTGGCCTCCAACAACACCCTCTCGCCTGCCAACGGTCAGCCGGTGATTGTTCCGACTCAGGATATTGTCCTGGGCCTTTACTATATTTCCCGTCAGGTGGCGGGTGCCCGTGGTGAAGGGTCGACGTTCGGCAGCTTTGACGAGGTTCGGACGGCTTATGACCACGGCGTGATGGGGCTTCATGCCTCCATTAAAGTCCGTATGGGGTCGTCCTACATGGAGACCACCGTGGGCCGGACTATTTTGTGGGACATTATTCCTTCCCATCCCGAGCTCAGCTTTCGCCGCATCGTGGTGAAGGATCGTGAAAAGGCTGAGACCATTCATGCCTCGCTCGTGTCTGGCACGCCTTTTGCCGATCTGGTTTCCCGTTCTGACTCGACTGACAGGAAGCGTGGCGGTGATATCGGGTACATGGATCACGAAGAGATGCGGAAGGTGTTCCGTCTGAATGACGACACCCTGGATGCCCTTTTTGCTCTGGAGATGGGGACGTTCAGTGAGGTGGTCGAAACCTCGAGCGGATACCACGTCTTTCATGTCACTAACCGGCGTCCGGGCATTCCTTTTGCCATGATCAACAAGGTCATGGATAAAAAAGCGTCCCGGGACCTGATCGACTTTGCGTATCGTTACATCAGCCCCAAGGCGACGGTGCTTCTCGCGGATCGCCTGAAGGACCTGGGCTACCGTTACTCCACCATTGGAGGCCTCTCCATTTCCATCGATGACATGGTGATTCCCGGCAACAAATGGGATATCATGCATGAATCCGAGGATAAGGTGCTGGAGATCAACCGCCAGTATGCAGAAGGTCTGATCACTCAGGGTGAAAAGTACAACAAGGTGGTGGATATCTGGGCCAAGGCCACGGACGACATCGCCAACGCCATGATGGATACCATGAGTGAACCCAAAGTGCCGGTTCTTCTCCCTGAAAAGGGGGAGCACGATATCCGTCTTGATACACGCAACGTGGACAACATCAACTCGATCTTTATGATGGCCGACTCCGGCGCCCGAGGGTCGAAAGACCAGATGCGTCAGCTGGCTGGTATGCGTGGCTTGATGGCCAAGCCTTCCGGGGAGATCATTGAGACGCCCATCCAGGCCAACTTCCGCGAAGGGCTTTCGGTGCTGCAGTATTTTGTCTCCACCCACGGTGCCCGTAAAGGTTTGGCGGATACGGCCCTTAAAACAGCCAACTCGGGTTACCTGACCCGTCGTCTGGCGGATGTGGCCCAGGATTGTGCGGTTATTGAGCCCGATTGCGGCACCACCATGGGGATTGAGGTGGAGGCCCTCATGGAAGGTGGTGAGGTCATTCAGCGCCTCGGTGAGCGTATCCTTGGCCGCACAACCCTGGAGAACGTCTACGACCCCTTTACCGATGAAGTGCTGGTGGAAGAGGGCGTCGAGATCGACGAAAAAATTCTTTCCATTATGGAAGATGCCGGGATCACCAGCCTTAAGATTCGTTCGGTTCTGACCTGCAAGACCCGCGGCGGGGTGTGTGCCAAGTGTTACGGTCGAGATCTCTCCCACGGCGATACCGTGGAGATCGGTCAGGCGGTGGGTATTCTGGCGGCTCAGTCCATCGGTGAGCCGGGGACCCAGCTCACCATGCGTACCTTCCATATTGGCGGGACGGCCAGTCGAAAGGTTGAAGTCGCAGAAATCAAGGCGCGAGTCGATGGCAACATCAAGTTCCTTGATGACCTGAAGGTGGTGAAGAACGAAGTCGGTGAGTTTATTGTCATGAACCGACGCGGCGGTGAATTTTCCATCGTCAACGACACCGGCCGTGAGCGTGAAAAGCATCACGTTATTTACGGTGCACACCTTATGGCACTGGATGGGGTGAGCGTTGAAAACGGACAGCTTCTCGCCTCCTGGGACCCCTTCACGGTTCCGATCATCACGGAAGTCTCCGGCAAGGTAAAGTTTGGGGACATTGAGTCGGGTAAGACGATGCAGGAAAAACTGGACCCCGTCACCGGGAAGTCCAGTCGTACCATCATCGAAAGCCGTCTGGGGGATGCGCGCCCTCGAATTTCCATTAAAGACGATGCCAACAAAACGGTTCAGCTGGGGGGCGGAGCACTGGCCCGCTACACACTGCCTGTTGAAGCGGTTATTCTTGTGGAAGAACACGATGAGGTCCGGGCGGGGCATATCATCGCCAAGCTGCCCCGTGCAACCACCAAGACCAAGGATATTACCGGGGGTCTCCCCCGTGTCGCCGAACTCTTTGAAGTTCGGAAGCCCAAAGAGACAGCGGTTCTGGCCCAGATTGACGGGTACGTTGCTATCTCCAAGGGGACCAAGGGCAAGCAGAAGGTCACCGTGACCAATGCGGAGGTCAACGAAAAACGTGAGTACCTGATTCCCAAGGGGCGTCATATTAACGTCTACGAGGGGGACTACGTCCGCGCCGGTGAGAAACTCACCGGAGGCAGCGAGAACCCGCAGGATATTCTCAACATCAAAGGGGAGGTGGCTCTGGCCAGCTACCTGGTGGATGAGGTTCAGCAGGTGTATCGACTCCAGGGTGTGCGTATCAACGACAAGCACATTGAGGTGATCGTTCGCCAGATGATGAAGCGGGTGAAGGTGACCGACTCTGGTGACTCCTCTTTTATTATGGAGGAGCATGTGGATCGTACCGATTTTGCCGATGCGAACCGAAGTCTCGTGGAAGAGGGCGCCCAGCCTGCACAAGGTGAGCCCTTGATTCTGGGGATCACCAAGGCCTCTCTCTCCACCGACAGCTTTATCTCCGCGGCATCCTTCCAGGAAACCACAAAGGTTCTCACCGAGGCCAGTATTCGTGGTAAGGTGGACACCCTGCGCGGTTTGAAGGAGAACGTGATCATGGGTCGATTGATTCCTGCCGGTACCGGGATTGATCGGTACCGAGACATTGAGGTCAAGAGCGACATGGAAGAGGTTGCTGAAGAGATCAACGTGATTGATCTTTAGAAAACAGGGCGGGTTTCCTGGGTTTTCTAAGGAAACCCGCCTTTGATACAAATAGGTAAGGAAAATAATTTCTTGACAGAACGGGATGGTATATGTATCATGCCGTATTTTGCGTTTTAGGAAAATGACAAACAATTAAAGGAGTTTGGTACGAAATGCCTACGATTAACCAGTTGGTCCGCAAAGGAAGAACGCGCGCACGAAAGAAGACCAGCACGCCAGCCCTGATGGGTGGACCTCAGAAGCGTGGTGTCTGTACTCGTGTGTATACTTCGACTCCGAAAAAACCAAACTCAGCACTCAGGAAGGTAGCCAGGGTTCGACTCACCACAGGTGTGGAGATCACTGCCTATATCCCCGGAATTGGTCATAACCTTCAGGAACACTCTGTTGTTCTTGTTCGTGGTGGTCGAGTGAAAGACCTTCCCGGTGTCCGTTACACGATTGTAAGGGGTACCCTTGATACGCTGGGTGTGGAAGACAGAAAACAGAGTCGCTCCAAGTACGGAGCTCGCAAGCCGAAGTAAGATGACTCTCCATCTGAATCGATAACCAAGATTTGTCAAAAGAGTGAGAAGCTATGCCAAGAAGAAGGGAAGTCCCCCATAGACCGGTTATGCCCGATCCTCGATACAACAGTGAGCTTGTCTCACGTTTCGTGGCGGCCATTATGCTCGATGGGAAGAAAAGTACCGCTGAGAAGATTTTCTATGGCGCTTTTGATATCATCAAGGAGAAGAGCGGTCAGCCTCCCCTTGAAGTGTTTGAAAAAGCCCTTGAAAATGTTCGTCCGGCCATTGAGGTGAAGTCTCGCCGGGTCGGGGGATCCACGTATCAGGTCCCCACCGAGATCCGTCCGTCACGTCGCCGGGCCCTGGCTATTCGCTGGGTGATCGAGTATTCCCGCAAGCGCTCCGAAAAATCTATGGCAGCCAAGTTGGCCGCTGAGATGATGGATGCGTCCGGTAACCGCGGTGCTTCTGTTAAGAAGCGCGAAGATACCCACAAGATGGCAGACGCAAACAAGGCATTCGCTCACTACAGATGGTAATCCGGATCCAATTTTATCGCGACCGATTGCACTGTGTGAATGAAGCCCGCTTTATGTCATCCTGTCACTAAGGAAACCTTTATCGTATTCCGGCCCGCCAGGCCGGAGGAGGAAACAAACCACCATGGCAAAAGAAAAATTTGAACGCAACAAACCGCATGTAAACGTTGGTACCATTGGTCACATTGACCACGGTAAGACCACGCTCACCGCTGCGATTACCAAGCAGAACGCCCTCCGAGCCGGAACCGCCGGTGCCATTGCCTTTGACGAGATCGATAAGGCACCGGAAGAAAAAGAGCGCGGCATCACCATTGCAACCGCACACGTGGAGTACGAGACTCCCAATCGACACTATGCTCACGTCGACTGCCCTGGTCACGCTGACTACATTAAAAACATGATCACTGGTGCCGCCCAGATGGACGGCGCGATCCTTGTTGTGTCCGCAGACGACGGTCCCATGCCCCAGACCCGTGAGCACATCCTGCTCGCTCGCCAGGTGGGTGTCCCCCGCATTGTTGTGTTCCTCAACAAGTGCGATATGGTGGACGACGAAGAGCTCATTGAGCTCGTTGAAATGGAACTCCAGGAGTTGCTCTCCAAGTATGAGTTCCCCGGTGACGACACACCGATTATCCGCGGCAGCGCCCTGCGTGCTCTGGAAGCTGACAGCCACGAAGACGAAGCGGCCAAGTGCATCTTCGAGCTCATGGATGCCTGCGACAGCTTCATCCCTGAGCCCGAGCGCGACACGGACAAAGACTTCCTCATGCCTATTGAGGATGTTTTCTCTATCTCCGGTCGTGGCACCGTCGTGACGGGTCGTATCGAACGTGGCGTGGTTCACACCGGTGATGAAGTGGAACTCGTAGGGATTCGTCCTACGTCCAAGACCGTTTGTACCGGTGTTGAGATGTTCCGCAAGCTTTTGGATGAAGGCATGGCTGGCGACAACGTGGGCCTTTTGCTTCGCGGCACCAAGCGTGAAGAGGTCGAGCGTGGTCAGGTTGTGGCCAAGCCCGGTTCCATTACGCCCCATACCAAGTTCAAAGCAGAAATTTATGTCCTCTCCAAAGAAGAAGGCGGCCGTCATACCCCGTTCTTTAAAGGCTACCGCCCCCAGTTCTTCTTCCGCACTACTGACGTAACCGGTATTCTTGGTCTCCCTGAAGGTGTTGAGATGATCATGCCCGGCGACAACACCGCCATTATTGCTGAACTGATTCACCCTATCGCCATGGAAAAAGAGCTTCGCTTTGCAATTCGTGAAGGTGGGCGCACTGTTGGCGCAGGTGTAGTTTCTGAAATTATCGAATAGGTAGGAAATCAAATCATGATGATCAATACCAAGATCAGGATCAGGCTCAGGGCATATGACCACAGGCTTCTCGACAAATCAGCACTTGATATTGTTGACACCGCCAAGAAGACGGGCGCAAAGATTTGCGGACCCATTCCGCTGCCCACACGTATCAATAAATTCTGCATTCTTCGCTCACCCCACGTGAACAAGAAGTCACGTGAGCAGTTTGAAATCAGAACCCACAAGCGTCTGCTGGACATCCTTGAACCGACTCAGCAGACCGTGGACGCTCTGATGAAGCTGGATCTTTCACCTGGTGTCGATGTAGAGATTAAACTGTAGTTAAGGGGTATATTACCAATGAGTAGAGGACTTTTGGGTAAAAAATTGGGGATGACAGGCGTCTACTCCTCAGACGGGAGGTACATCCCCGTCACTGTAGTACAGGTAGGCCCCTGCGTCGTAACTCAGATTAAGACCGTGGACACGGACGGGTACAATGCCGTTCAGCTCGGATTCGGAGATAAAAAAGCCAAGCACACGACCAAGCCCCTCCAGGGCCATTTCGCCAAGAGTGGCGAGAGCTTTTTTTCCGACGTTCGTGAATTTGAAGTGGCTAACCCAGCCGAGTATGCCCTGGGTCAGCAGATCACCGCTGAGATGTTTGCAGTGGGTGAACTTGTTGACGTAACCGGTACCTCCAAGGGTCGCGGTTTTTCAGGGACAATCAAGCGTCACGGATTTTCTCGTGGGCCTGAAACCCACGGTTGTCGTAACCATAGAGCCCCTGGCTCCATTGGTTGCAGTGCCTGGCCTGCCAAAGTTTTTAAAGGAAAGAAGCTTCCCGGACAGTACGGCGGCGTCAGAAAGACCGTTCGCAACCTGATCGTAGTGGATATCCGCGCAGAAGAGAATGTGGTCCTGATTCAGGGTTGCATCCCCGGCGCGAAGTCCGGTCTCGTTGAGATCAAGAAGCCGAAGTTTGGCAAGTAAACGATGAACATCAACGTGTGTCCAACCGCAGAAACCAAGCGAAGTGGATGCATGAAAATAAAAAACGAGGGAAGTTATGGCTGTCGTTGATGTACTGAATGTTACAGGAGATAAAGTGTCGCAGGCTGAACTTGCGGACGATATCTTCAATGTAGCCGTAAAAGGAAGTGTCCTTCACGAAGTGGTCAAGATGCAGCTGGCCAACCGGCGTGCCGGGACTGCATCCGTTTTGGGCCGCTCCGATATTACCGGTAGCACCAAAAAGCTTTACCGACAGAAGGGTACCGGCAACGCCCGTTCCGGCTCCGTGAAGTCTCCTCTGCGTCGTGGAGGGGGGGTGACCTTCGGTCCCCAGCTCAAGAGCTGGGCCTACAAAGTGCCCAAGAAGGTCCGCCGACTCGCTCTGAAAATGGCTCTTTCAAGCCGTTTCCAGGGGGAAAACCTGATGGTGGTCAACACCTTCGGTCTGGAAGAGATCAAGACCCAGTCCGTTGTAAAGGCGCTTGCTGATCTGAAAATTGAGAACGCACTGATTGTGACGGATGCGGAAGATATCAACTTCGAGCTTTCATCGCGCAATATCAAAGGCATCAAGGTGATTCGTACCGAGGGCCTTAATGTGTATGATATTCTCAAGTACAAGACGCTGCTCCTGCTCGAGTCTTCCATTAAGGGAATCGAAGGGAGGCTGTCAGCATGAACACATTCGATATCATTATCAAGCCGTTAAATACGGAAAAGACCACCATTCAGAAAGAGACGCTGAATCAGGTATCTTTTGAAGTTGCTCCGAAGGCCAACCGGATTCAGATCAAGAAGGCTGTCGAGAAGATCTTCAAAGTCGGCGTGGAAGATGTCCGCACGATCGTCGTGAAGGGCAAGGTCAAGCAGAAAGGCAAAATCGTCGGAAAACGCAAAGACTGGAAAAAGGCGATTGTGACGCTGGTGCCTGGAAGTACCATTGAATTCTTTGAAGGTGTATAGACCGGGAGCGATAAATGGCAGCAATTAGAAAAACCAAACCGACATCACCTGGCCGCAGGCACCAGGAATATTCGACGTTTGAAGGGATTACCACCGACAAACCCGAAAAAAGTCTGCTGCGGCCTCTGACGAAAAGCGGCGGTCGTAACGTGAACGGCCGGATTACTTGCCGTCACAAGGGTGGTGGTCATAAGAGACATTACCGGGTCATCGACTTCAAGCGTGATAAAGTCGGGATCCCTGCAAAAGTAGCTACGATTGAGTACGATCCCAACAGAACCGCACGGATCGCTCTCCTTCATTATGTCGACGGCGAGAAACGGTACATCCTGGCCCCCATCAACTTGAATGTGGGTGATCAGATCATGTCCGGCGCCGAGGCTGATATTAAGCCCGGGAACTGCCTCCCCCTGGAGAACATTCCCCTGGGTACTCAGATCCACAATATTGAGCTCAAGGTTGGCAAAGGCGGGCAGATTGTTCGCGGTGCCGGCACCTTTGCTCAGCTTATGGCCAAAGAAAAGGCCTATGCGATGGTTCGGCTTCCCTCCGGTGAAGTACGTATGGTTCTTGCCAAGTGCAAGGCGACCATCGGGCGACTTGGAAACACAGAGCACAGTAGCATCAACAAGGGCAAGGCAGGCCGGACCCGTTGGTTGGGCGTTCGTCCCAGCGTGCGTGGTGTGGCTATGAACCCTGTTGACCATCCCATGGGTGGTGGTGAAGGACGCTCTTCCGGCGGCCGTCACCCTTGTTCTCCCTGGGGCGTCCCTTCTAAAGGGTATCGTACCAGAAAGAATAAGACCACCAATCGCTACATCGTGAAGCGGCGCACGAAATAACAGGTTCACGTAAAAGCATGTACGGGTAATTGAAAGTTTAAGAACAGGAGACAAAATGCCACGTTCGCTTAAGAAAGGGCCGTTTGTTGATGCAAAGCTTGTCAAGAAAGTGCTCTTGGCTCAGGAAAACCGATCCAACCAGGTCATCCAGACGTGGTCGAGACGATCTACCATTTTTCCCGAAATGGTCGGTTTGACACTTGCAGTACACAATGGTCGAAAGTTTATTCCGGTATTCGTTACTGAGAATATGGTAGGACATAAACTGGGGGAATTCTCACCGACACGCACCTACTGGGGGCATGCGGCTGATAAAAAGACCAAGGGCAAATAGCGCCCCGCAACCTTTAAGTAGAGGATGATTTACAATGGAGGTAAAAGCTGTAGCAAGGTATGTGCGAATTTCTCCTCGGAAGGTGCGAAAGATCGTAGGCGCCGTGAAGGGGAAGCCCGTCGAGACGGGTATTAATTCGCTCAAATTTATGCCTCAGAAAGCTGCTGCAATCGTCGTAAAGACTCTGCAGTCAGCTGTTGCCAACGCCGATCACAACAACGAGCTTGACGTTGACGCGCTCTTTATTAAAAATATCACTGTTGATCAGGGGCCGAGTCTGAAAAGATTTAGGGCCAGAGCGCGCGGCAGAGGATCACGCATTCTGAAGAAAACCAGTCACATCACAGTCGTCGTGGCTGATGAGGCGTAACCAAAAGGAGATAATAAGTTGGGCCAGAAAGTAAATCCAATAGGACTTAGACTCGGAATCAACAAGACCTGGGATTCCCGCTGGTACGCCGACAAGCAGTATGCGGATTTCGTCATGGAAGATTTCCAGATTCGCAAGTTTCTCAAAAAGCGACTGTACCATGCCGGTATTTCCAAGGTAGAGATTGAACGATCCTCTAAGAGGATCCGGCTCCGCATTCACACTGCCCGTCCGGGGATTGTTATCGGAAAGAAGGGTTCCGAGATTGGTCTTTTGAAGACCGATCTGGTGAAGCTCATCTCCTCTGGTGGTGATAAACGTGATGTGATGATCGATATTCAGGAGATCAAACGCCCTGAACTCGATTCTCAGATGGTGGCGGAAAACGTGGCTCTCCAGCTGGAGCGTCGTGTTGCTTTCCGTCGTGCCATCAAACGTTGCGTTTCCTCGGCCATGCGTTTCGGTGCTTTGGGCATCAAAATTATCTGTGCCGGCCGTCTCGGTGGTGCAGAAATGGCTCGTACCGAATGGTACCGGGAAGGCAGGGTTCCCCTTCATACCCTCCGTGCGGATATCGACTACGGTTTTGCCGAAGCCCATACGACCTATGGGATCATTGGCATCAAAGTGTTTATTTTCAAAGGAGAGATCCTGAACAAGGATTAATTTTGCCTTGTTTTGTCAGGATAATGAAGGAGTTTCCAAATGCTGAGTCCTAAAAAGGTCAAATACAGAAAACAGCAGCGTGGAAGAATGACGGGGAAAGCCTATCGTGGCTCTTCCCTCAGCTTCGGTGAGTTTGGGCTTCAGGCCCTGGAGTGCGGGTATGTCAACGCACGCCAGATTGAGGCCGCCCGAATTGCCATGAACCGCCACGTGAAGCGTGGTGGGAAGATGTGGATCCGGATTTTTCCGGCCAAACCCATCACTAAGAAGCCTGCCGAAGTCCGAATGGGTAAAGGTAAAGGTTCCACTGAGGCATGGGTCGCTGTTGTTAAACCCGGTAAGGTTCTTTATGAACTTGAAGGCGTTCCCAGAGAGCTGGCTCGTGAAGCGATGCGTCTTGCTTCCCACAAGCTGTCCATAAAAACTCGATTTGTTGAGAGGGGCGACTACTAATGAAGATCCAAGATATTCGTGCCATGGGCAAGGACGATCTGAAGGCAAAGCTTCAGGACCTGAAGGAAGAGCACTTCAACCTGCGCTTTCAGCATGGTGTCGGTCAGCTTGAAAAGACCTCCACACTGAAAAATGTGCGCAGAGACATTGCCAGGGTCGAGACCGTCATTCGGGATAACTGAACTTTCTAAAGGTAGAGAATAGTTAGCGCTATGAAAAAACGAGGAATGAAAAGACAGCTGCAGGGAACTGTGGTGTCCGATAAGATGGATCGAACCGTCGTCGTTCTTGTTGAAAGGTTGGTTAAGCATCCTATTTACAAGAAGTATATCAAGCGCCATAACAAATATGCAGCCCACGATGCTGAAAACGCTTGCGGGATTGGCGACAAAGTGGTCATCTGCGAATGCAGACCGCTGAGCAAAAGCAAACGGCACCGCGTGAGTAAGATTGTTGAAAAGGCGGTTTGATAAAGAAGGAAGACAACGATGATTCAGACAGAAACTAGATTGACCGTGGCAGACAACTCCGGTGCCAAGGAGCTGTACTGCATCAAGATATTGGGCGGTTCCAAAAAGCGATATGCAGGTGTCGGCGACATCATCGTCGTGTCTGTCAAGGAAGCCATTCCCAACGCCAAAGTGAAAAAGGGCGATGTGATGAAGGCTGTGATTGTACGCACGAAAAAAGCCATCAAACGTGCCGATGGTTCCTATATTCGTTTTGATGAGAACTCCGCGGTACTGGTTAATCAGAACCAGGAGCCTATTGGAACTCGTATTTTCGGCCCGGTTGCAAGGGAGTTGAGGGCAAAGCGGTTTATGCGTATCATCTCACTGGCTCCTGAAGTACTTTAATTCCGGAAAAGATCCCGGTCGCTATTTTGGAGACGAACGATGAACAGTGAAAAATCTCATATCCGACGAGATGATAAAGTTAAGGTTCTTACCGGAAAGGACAGGGGCAAGATTGGAAAAGTCCTCAAAGTCATCCGGAAAGAAAACCGGGTTGTTGTGGAGAACATCAACAAGGTGAAACGACACCAGAAGCCTAACTTCAAAAATACCCAGGGTGGTATTATTGAATCTGAGGCACCGATTCACCTTTCTAATGTTCAATTGATGTGTAACCACTGCCTCAACCCCATCCGAATAAAGATGAAGGTCTTGGAAGATGGTAAGAAGGTTCGTGTTTGCAGAAAATGCAATGAAACCATCGAAGCTTAGGGCCGAGGCGGAGGATGTAAATGTCAGACATTAAGAAACAGTATCAGGAAGAAGTTGTTCCCAAGCTGATGGAAGCCTTCGGGTATAAAAACCTCATGGAGGTTCCCAAGGTTGAGAAGATCGTTTTGAACATGGGTTTGGGCGAAGCCATTAAAAATGGTAAGCTCCTCGATTCGGCTGCGGCTGAGTTGGCGACCATTACAGGTCAGAAACCCGTCATTACCAAAGCGAAGAAGTCTATCGCGGCGTTTAAGCTGCGTGAAGGCATGCCCATCGGATGTATGGCGACTCTACGGAAAGAGAAGATGTGGGATTTCCTTTATAGGTTGATCAACATCTCTCTTCCTCGTGTTCGTGACTTCCGTGGTATCTCCGGTAAGGCTTTTGACGGCAGAGGCAACTACTCTTTGGGCGTTCGTGAGCAGATTATTTTCCCTGAAATCGATTACGATAAGATTGATCAGATCAAGGGCCTGAATATCACGATCGTGACCACTGCTAAGAACGACTCGGAAGGCAAAGAGCTTCTTAAGCTCCTTGGGATGCCTTTTCGGAATTAGAGGAACAAGATCTGACTTCATGAAGGGGGCGTAAGGGAGACCGAGTCCCCATAAGGGAAGTCTGCAAGGAGAAAGCTGTGGCGAAGAAATCAATGATGGTGAAGGCCGAACGCAAGCCCAAGTTTAAAGTCCGTGCGAACAACAGATGCCCGATGTGCGGGAGGCCCAGGGCTTTTATGCGAAAGTTCGGTATCTGCCGTATCTGTTTCAGGAACCTTGCATCGCACGGCAAGTTACCCGGTGTTACTAAGTCGAGCTGGTAGGACAGACCTACCCTCGATACTGGTATAAACCTTTACAGTACTATTCAACGGAGTAAATCATGACGATGAGTGATCCTATTGCGGACTTGCTGACACGCATCCGCAATGCCGGCAAAGCCAAGTTCCCCCATGTCGATATCCCCGGATCTAAAATTAAGATCGAGATCGCGCGGGTTCTTCAGGAACAGGGCTTCATTAAGAACTACAAGTTTGTTGAAGACGGAAAGCAGGGCATGCTGAGGCTGTACCTTAAGTATGATCAGGAAGGTACCCACGCCATTTTCGGAATCACCAGAGTGAGCAAGCCCAGCCGACGCGTGTATGCCAAGCACAAAGAACTTAAGCCGGTGCTCAATGGACTCGGCGCGGCCGTGGTCTCAACCTCCAAGGGTGTCATGACCGATAAGCAGGCCAGATCGGAAAAACTTGGCGGAGAGATTCTCTGCAATATTTGGTAGCAAGGGAGTGACATAATGTCTCGAATTGGAAAAAAGCCCATTGTGCTGCCTGAATCCGTCAAGGCTGCCTATGTGGGAAGAAAACTTGTAGTAGAGGGCCCTAAAGGCAAGCTGGAACAGGAGATTCATCCTGTTGTGGACCTGAAGATTGAGGACAACGTCATATCCGTTGAAATCATCGACAATGTTCGTGATGCGGGAGCGTATCACGGGATGGTCCGAGCCATTGCCGCCAACATGGTGACCGGCGTCAGCACGGGATTTGAAAAGGCCCTTGAGGTCAATGGTATCGGCTACAAGGTTGAAGTCAAAGGTCAGACGGTCATCCTGAACGTCGGATACTCACACGCTGTCAGCTATGAGCTTCCCAAGGGCATCACTGCCATTGTGGCGAAGAATATTCTCAAGATTGCCGGTGCCGACAAGCAGATGGTGGGCCAGGTTGCCGCCAACATCCGTGACGTTCGTCCTCCCGAGCCTTTTAAAGGCAAGGGGATCAAATATGTCGACGAGCACATCCAGAGAAAAGCTGGGAAGACAGGAAAATAATAAGACTGACATTGTGTCACCAGCTATGGTGCCGGCGGGATCTGACTCATTGGGTCCCGTCAAGTTTCAGCTTATCATATACAGGATAAAGATATGGGTACTACAAACTCTCGCAAAGAGAAGCGACTCAAAAAAAAGATCAGGATCCGTAAGAAAATTATCGGAACTCAGGAACGTCCTCGTCTCTGTGTGTTTCGCAGCGCCAAGCATATCTATGCGCAGCTTGTTGACGATTCAGCCGGTGTGACACTTGCATCTGCGTCTACCGTCGACAAGGGCTACAGCGCCGTAGAGGGTGGCGACAAGTCTGCCAAGGCCAAGTTGGTCGGCAAACTTGTAGCGGAAAGGGCTATGGAAAAAGGTGTAAATAGCATCGTTTTCGATCGCAGCGGTTACATCTACCATGGTCGTGTCAAGTCCCTTGCTGAAGGGGCTCGAGAAGCAGGACTTGAATTTTAATCTGAAGGAGGCGTCCTTTGTTTAAGAAAGACACAGAAGATAACGGATTGATTGACAAGGTTGTCTATATCAACCGCGTTGCCAAGGTCGTCAAGGGTGGTCGCAGATTCAGCTTCAGTGCCATTGTTGTCGTTGGTGATGGAGCGGGAAGCGTCGGCTACGGACTCGGCAAAGCCGGTGAGGTCCCCGAAGCCATTCGTAAAGGTGTGGAAACCGCCAAGAAGAATATGGTCAAGGTAAACCTGGTGAACGGAACGATTCCCTCTGAGGTAATCGGGAAGTTCGGCGCCGGTCGCGTGATGCTCAAGCCCGCGTCTGAAGGTACTGGCCTCATCGCCGGTGGTGCGGTTCGCGCCGTCCTCGAAGCGGTGGGTGTTCACAATATTCTGACCAAATGCATGGGTTCCAACAACCCCCATAACGTAGTCAAAGCTACCATTGCAGGCCTGAAAGCTAATCAGAGCCGAGCACAGGTGGCCCGACGCAGGGGTCTGAGACCTGAAGATCTGTAATCGGGGGAGTTAGCAAATGTCACAGAAGCTGAAAATCACTCTTGTCAAAAGTATGATCGGCCGACCCGAGAAGCACCGTAAGGTACTCAGAGGCATGGGCCTGACCAAGATGAACAAAACAGTAGAGCTGGAAGACACCCCCTCTATTCGGGGCATGGTCACCAAGGTCGTTCATCTTGTGAAAGTTGAGGAGAACGCCAATGAAGCTTAATGAACTGTCACCGGCCGAAGGCTCGGTAAAAGCGCGCAAGCGTATTGGCCGTGGTGTGGGATCCGGTTGGGGTAAAACCTCTGGCCGTGGTACCAAGGGCTTTAAAAGTCGCTCCGGCGGCAATGTCCGTCCCGGGTTTGAAGGCGGTCAGATGCCTATCCACCGACGGTTGCCCAAACGTGGTTTTACCAATATTTTCAAAAAAGAGTTTGCCATTTTGAACATCAAAGACCTTGTTCGTTTCGAAGACGGACAGGTCGTGGATGAGGCGGCTCTCGTAGCGGTTGGTCTTGTAAAAGGTAACCGGGACGGCATTAAGATCCTTGGAAACGGGGATCTCACCATGAAACTCACGATCAAAGAGTGTCTGGTGTCCAAGAGTGCCCGAGAGAAAATTGAAGCAGCAGGTGGAACAGTAGAGGCCTAAGACCATATGACGACCAGTGGATTCCAGAACCTATTCAAACTGCCGGAACTGAAGAAGCGGATCGTGACCACCCTGATGCTGTTGCTTGTCTACCGCATCGGTGTGCACGTTCCCACACCCGGGATCAATGCCGATGCACTTGCCGATATTTTTTCTAAATATGGCGGGGGCATCGTGGGCATGTTCAACATGTTCTCCGGGGGCGCCCTGGAGCGCCTCTCGGTCTTTGCCCTGGGTATTATGCCCTATATCAGTGCATCCATCATTCTTCAATTGATGACCGTGGTGGTACCCCACCTTGAGCAGTTGAAGAAAGAAGGGGAGCAGGGACAGAAGAAAATCACTCAGTACACACGGTATGGTACGGTGCTTCTGAGCGTGATCCAGGGCTTCGGTATCAGTGTGGGCCTGGAAGCCATGCATGTTGTGGGGCACCCCGGTTGGGGGTTTCGCATTATGACTGTCATTACCCTGACGGCCGGTACGGCTTTTATCATGTGGCTGGGTGAGCAGATTACCGAACGCGGCATCGGCAATGGGATTTCTCTCATTATCTTTGCAGGCATTATTGCCCGCATGCCTTCCGCGGTGATCAGCACGTTCCGGCTCATTTCTTCAGGTGAAATGAACTTGTTCAGCGCCTTGCTGCTTGTTGCCATGATGGTCTCTGTTATGGGCTTTATTATCTTCATGGAGACGGCTCAGCGCCGCATCCCCGTGGAGTACGCCAAGCGCGTTGTGGGGCGTAAGGTCTACGGGGGGCAGAGTTCGCATCTACCCCTGAAGATCAACACCTCGGGTGTCATTCCGCCCATCTTTGCTTCGTCCATCATCGTTTTTCCGACGACCATCGCGTCGTTTTTTCCGCATATTCCGGTGATGAATACGATCAGTAACCTGATGGCGCCAGGCAGCCTGCTCTACTCGTTAATCTTTGTTGGATTTATTGTTTTCTTCTGTTTCTTTTATACCGCCATCCAGTTCAACCCTACGGATGTTGCGGAGAACATGAAGAAAAATGGTGGATACATTCCAGGTATTCGACCTGGCAAGCGTACTGCCGACTACATCGACCGTGTGTTGACCCGCATTACGGTCGTGGGAGCTGTTTACGTCTCTGCTATCTGTGTCCTTCCGACGATACTGATAACCAAGGCGCATGTTCCCTTTTATTTTGGTGGCACAGCACTGCTGATTGTCGTGGGTGTTGCCATCGATACTGTGGCCCAGATGGAATCGCATCTTGTGATGCGGAATTACAGCGGATTTCTGGGTGACGGGAAAGCGATAAAAGGTCGACGTTAATTTCTAAAACGTATGTGGATGCACAACCCTTTCGCCTTCCTCTTGTGGAGGGCGGCTAAAAAAGGGTTGTTATCCATTTGCGAGTGTAGTATCACATCATGCTGGTTTTGTTTTGTTTCGTGGCCACCTCTCCATGGGACTGCCGGTTGAGTTGCAATGTTAAGATACTCGATATTTGGATATCATTCGTAAGGTAAACTCTGCAATCTGGTCGAAAGCGGTGTGAGCCGTTTAACCCATTGGACCAGACAGATGCAATTATCGTGGGAGGAGAGTTATGGCAAAGGAGGAACCCATTAAAGTACAGGGGACTGTACTTGAGACTTTGCCCAACGCAATGTTTAAAGTGGAACTGGAAAACAAGCATCAGATCCTGGCTCACATTTCGGGTAAAATGCGAATGCATTTTATCAAAATTCTGCCTGGGGACAAGGTGACGGTAGAGCTGTCACCTTATGACTTGACCAGAGGAAGAATCACCTACCGATCCAAGTAGGTATCCTTACGATATTTGAAGGATAAGACGAGGGAGTATAACCCATATGAAAGTCAGAGCTTCAGTAAAAAAAATATGTCCTAAGTGCAAGGTTGTACGTCGTCACGGCGTTGTACGGGTTATCTGCGAAAACAAACGCCATAAGCAGAGACAGGGATAGAGGAGGTTAAATTTTGGCAAGGATTGCAGGGGTAGACTTACCCAGAAAAAAAAGAATCGATATCGCATTGACCTACATCTTTGGTGTGGGCCTTTCCACTTCTAAAGATATTCTTGGGAAGAACGATATTGACCCGAGTACCAATACTCAGGATTTAACCGAATCTGACGTCAACCTTATCAGGAAAACAATTGACGCAGATTGTCGTGTAGAAGGCGAGCTTCGCACCGAGATCTCCATGAACATCAAGCGTTTGATGGACCTGGGTTGCTACCGCGGACTTCGTCATCGTAAATCCCTCCCTGTCAATGGACAGAGAACCAAAACCAATGCACGTACCCGCAAAGGCCCCAGACGAGCTGCTGTCAAGAAGAAGAAGTAAGTGCAGCTTGGGACACCTGGTCACGATTAAAGGAGGCTTTTAAGCGTCATGGCGAAGACACGCGCAAGACAGAAGAAAAAGGTCAGAAAGAATATATCAAGTGGAGTGGTTCATATCCAGTCCACATTTAACAATACCATTGTCTCTGTTACCGACACCAATGGTAACGTTATTTCTTGGTCCAGTGCCGGCATGCACGGCTTCAAAGGATCCCGGAAGAGCACCCCTTTTGCTGCACAGCTTGCGGCAGAAGATGCGGCCAAAAAGGCTCAGGAACACGGCATGAAAACCGTGGAAGTTGAGGTGAAGGGACCCGGAGCTGGTCGAGAATCCGCTCTTCGTTCTCTTCAGGCAGCGGGCTTTGTGATTACCAAGATCAGGGACGTTACCCCTGTGCCTCATAATGGCTGTCGCCCCCCGAAAAAGAGAAGAGTTTAAAAAAGATTATTTGGAATGATACGATATATATTTTGAGTATCAAAGGAGGAGGATTTGGCTAGATACAGGGGTTCCGTCTGCCGTCTCTGCAGACGCGAAAACATGAAACTTTTCCTTAAGGGCGATCGGTGCTACTCAGACAAGTGCAGTTTTGATCGTCGCAGCTATGCACCTGGTCAGCACGGCCAGCGTCGCAGCAAATTTTCCGATTACGGTATCCAGCTGCGGGAAAAGCAAAAAGTAAGACGCATTTACGGTGTTTCCGAAAAACAGTTCCGTATTATTTTCAAAAAAGCGGATCAGAAGAAGGGAATTACCGGTACCAACCTGCTTCAGGCTTTGGAATGCAGACTTGACAACGTTGTTTACCGACTCGGTTTTGTCAACTCTCGTACTCAGGGTCGTCACTTTGTCCGTCACGGACATTTTCAGGTGAACGGTCGCAAGGTGGATATTCCTTCATGCCTTGTCAAAAAAGATGATGTGGTTGAGATCCGTGAGAAGAGCAAGAAGGTTCAGTTTGTTCAGGATGCCATTGACGCCGTTGTTCGCAGAGGCGTGCCCCAGTGGCTGGAACTTGACAAAGATAACATGAAAGCCAGAGTTGTAAATCTTCCTGTACGTGAAGACATCACCCTGCCGATTCAGGAACAGTTGATCGTCGAGCTATACTCCAAGTAGTGGAGCATATTAACGTGAGCATACTGTTGTTCTTGGCACAATTCTGGAGATCAATATGACATCAAACGAAATGATATACAGGAACTGGCGTGAGATGATCAGCCCGGACAAAGTTCTTTTGTCCGGCAGCTCAACTTACGGTAAGTTTGTATGTGAACCTCTTGAAAGGGGATACGGTATTACCATTGGTAATACCCTCCGGAGGATCATTCTTTCATCCCTTTATGGTGCCGCCGTTGTGTCGGTCAAAATTGAGGATGTATTGCATGAGTTCTCTCCGATCCCCGGGGTTCTTGAGGATGTCTCTGAGCTGATTCTCAACGTCAAAGAGATTAAGTTGAAGGTGGATGACACCGAAACGCGGGCACTGGAGCTAAGGGCCGAAGGTCCGGGTGAAGTGTTTGCGGGAGACCTCATCAGTCCCGATGGCCGGGTGGAGATACTCAATCCTGAGCTTCATCTTGCGACCCTGAACGAAGGGGGCAAGCTGAACGTGGATTTCACCGTTAAGGTGGGTCGTGGGTATGCTTTGGCCAGGGATAATAAAGACGAGGACGCACCGGTCGGAACCATCGCCATCGACTCCGTCTTTTCTCCCATCAAGAAGGTCAATTACACGGTTTCCAACTCCCGTGTGGGTCAGAAAACTGACTATGACAAGCTGACCCTTGAGGTGTGGACGGACGGCAGCCTGCTTCCAGAAGATACTGTGGCGTATGCTGCAAAGATCATTAAGGAGCAGATGAGTCCTTTCATCAACTTTGATGAGGATATCGAGCCTGAACACGACAGCGTCAGTGAAGATGGTGGGGACAGAGATTTCAATGAGAACCTCTACAGAAATGTAGATGAACTTGAACTCTCGGTACGAAGTGCCAACTGCCTCAAAAATGCCGACATCATCAAGATCTATCAGCTTGTTCAGAAAACGGAAGCCGAAATGCTCAAAACAAAAAACTTCGGTCGCAAGTCTTTGAACGAGATCAAAGAGGTCTTGACTGAGATGGGGCTTTCCCTCGGACTGAAACTTGACGGTTTCAATCCGAAGGAGGAAGACGGAGCTGAAGGGGAGTAAGACGAAATGAGACATAAAAAAGCAGGCGTTAAGCTGGGCAGAACCTCTGCCCATCGTAAGGCGATGTTTCGTAATATGGTGACCTCTCTGTTCAAGCATGAGAGGATCAAGACCACCGACGTGAAAGCCAAAGAGTTACGTCGTTGGGCTGATAAAATGATCACTCTGGCCAAGCGTGGAGATCTTCACGCCCGACGTCAGGTGATGGCTGTTATTATCGAAAAAGACGTGGTGCACAAGCTTTTCGAAGAAGCTCCTGCACGCTTCGGCGGTAAAAACGGCGGATACACCCGAGTGACCAAAATCGGTTTTCGTGCCGGTGACGCAGCGTCGATGGCTATTGTGGAGTTTACCGCTCCCAAGGTCGAAGCCTCTGCAGCAACTGACGCGTAAAATCGGGGAGGGCTTTGCCCTTCCGGTCTCTGCATGAGCAGTTAGTAACAGCCAAGGAGCATTTGCTCAGGAGGTGGCTGTGACCTGTTGCACATAAAAGCCCACGGCATTTCATGCCGCGGGCTTTTTTTGTTCTCTTTTCACCGAAGGCTCTAAGGCCTGTGGCGACGGGCTATGCCGTTCGTTTTTTGTTGCGATACAGTGCCTTGTCGGCATGCTTCAGCAGGGAGGGATAGCTGTGGGACTTTTCGACCTGCAGGGAGGCGATCCCGTAGCTGATCTGCTGGTAAAGCGTGTGGCTATTGATGGCGATGGGGGTTGACGCCATCTCCTCCTGAATACGCAGCATCATGGACTCGGCCTGTGACACGGGGGTCTCTGGAAGAACCAGGACAAATTCGTCTCCGGCGAAACGGCAGAGGATATCGCTTTCCCGTGTATAGCGAGAGAGGATTTTGGCTACATCCATGAGCACTTTATCCCCCGCATCGTGGCCGTATTGGTCGTTGACGAGCTTGAATTTGTCGAGATCGATAAAGGACACAGAGAGCTCCCTGTTGTAGCGTATGGCTCGATTGAACTCTTGCTTCAGGGCATGTTCCATGGATCGCCGGTTGAGCAGTTCGGTCAGGGGGTCGTTGAAGGCGAGGAGCCGTAATTTTTCGTGTGCCGTGACATTGGAGAGGCACAGGGAGAACTTGAGGGCGAGTTGCGCGAGAAGGACAGGATCGAGTTCGGGTGAGAATCGGTCAGCCGTGACATCTCCCTGGTTGAGGCAACCGATGATATCCCCGTCCAGACTGATGGGAGCCACTGACATGGAGCGAATCAGCCAGTTGCTTTTCTTGGGGATTAAAGCGCGGTAGGTGCTGATATCTTCGTTGATGAGGGTGGGGGTGCTGCCGGTCCCTAGAAGGCCCTGGAATTGGGAGCGTGTTGTGAGGTTGACGCGCTCAGGAAGTAGCTCCGAAGAGCCGAACGCCTTGAGCAGAAGCCTCGATGTGTCGCTGCCTTCAACCAAAGTAATCCAGACATATGGAATGCTGAACTGTTTTGATATTTCCGAAAGAAGGGTTTCGAAGAGATCTTTGAAATTTAGGATTGTCAGGATTTTTGCTTCAACTTTGTTGAATTTACGAGATGTTATTTCGTTTTCCCTGACTCGATTTAGGAGTTGTTGGAATGTCAGCATATGCCTAATTTTTACGATGGGTTATTAAAAAAAATAAAAGAAGCTTAAAAAAAATAGTTTAAATCCGATAATAAAGTCAAGAGAATAGATATAAACGCCTTAAAGCGGGGGTACGAGGGCATGGTCGTCAGGGAGAGCGGATTTTCCGGAATTGCCGAGAAATACAAGAAGAAGCAACTGAAGGATTTGAAGGAAGAAGAGATTTTGACCGATATCTTCCAACTTCTTGAAGGGGTTTCGGTACGAGAAAAGGAAATCAGCTGGGCGAAGCGACGTATCAAGGACCTGGAGCGTGAGAAAAAGGGCGAGAGTAAGGTCGGGCGGACTCGTTCCGCCATGTGGGCCATCCGCGGGTTTACGATCGAAAATCGGCTTTACGTGAAAATGGCGGGGGAATTTGATTACAAAGGGGCCAAGCAATTCTCAAATCATATTCTTTCGGTTCTGGACTCGTTGCGCAGTGGCTGCGATGTCATTGTAGATGTCAGTCGCATCCAGGAGAATGGAGACAAAAAGAATGCGTTTCATATCCGAAAAGTGGCCTGTACCCTGGAGCAACTGAATGTGTCTCGAATCATTTGTATTGCAGATGGGCTCCCCAAGCCTGTCAAGGAGAGAGTCAACGCTATTTTTGAAGAGATTGGCCTGACGATTCTGGAGGTTCCTACCTTGGATGCTGCCTCCGACCTCTTGAGAAAAGAGAAACATCATTTGCGGGTTTGATGAGTCTTCGTCTTCGGTTTCGGCCCCGTGATTTATTTTGATTCCTGTGATGACGCACAATACTTAAGCTGACATGGTCAGTACTCCATGACCGGTTTTTTTAGTCGAAGGATCAGGCCGCTTGGGATGCTCCCTGTTCACCGTAAAGCCGCTCGTTTCTATGGGCCTCCCCCTTCATTTCTTACCCTTTGGGTTCCTCCTTGTTTTTCTTGTAATTCAGAGGATAAGGTACTACAACCGGAAGGTGACCAGGCGGATGATCTCTTCCGTTTATCCTTTGAACGGACCTTTTGTCAGCCCGGAAAACGTAACGATCGAGTGGGGTGCGACGCCATTGGACTGTAGTCTGTGTCCGTTGACGCCGACCCAGTGGCGATAAGTATAAGCAAAAAAGGTAGACAAGAAAATGTCAAGACGAGTTGTTGTCATCGGCGGCGTGGCCTTGGGGACCAAGGCTGCCTGCAGAGTGAAGCGCATCGATCCCACAACCCATGTTACTCTCATCGACAAAGACGACTACATCTCCTATGGAGGCTGTGGCATTCCCTATTACGTCTCTGGAGATGTGGCGGACCATACGGCCCTTCAAAGCACAGCCTATCATATGGTGCGTAACGAAGAGTTCTTTAAAACCATCAAGGGTTTTGAACATCTCGTTACGGGGACCCTCGTGACCCGTATCGACCGTGAAGCCAAGGTGGTCTGGGCCCAGGGCAAGGATGGGGTTGAGAAGAGTTATCCTTACGACAAGCTGGTCATCGGCGCGGGCAGTCGCACCCGGGATCTTAAGATCCCCGGCCAGGAGCTTGCCAATATCCATGCTGTGGGCAACCTTGAAGATGCCATGGCGATCAAGAAGCTGGTTGCTGCGGGGCAGGTGGAGAAGGCGGTGATTGTCGGCGCGGGCTTCATCGGCCTGGAGATGGCAGAAGCCCTGGCGGACATGTGGGGGATCGAAACCTCCGTGGTCGAGATCGGTGATCAGATCATGCCCGGCTTCGTGAGTCAGCAGATGGCCCATATGGCTCAGCGTTCCATGGAAGAGAACGCCGTGAACTTTTGCCTCGGTGAGACCGTGAAAGCGTTTGAAGGGGAGAACGGGGCCGTGGGTCGCGTTGTCACCGACAAACGAACTCTGGAGGCCGATCTCGTCATTATGGCCGTGGGCATTCAGCCCAACGGCGAGCTGGCCCGCGATGCCGGGCTTGAGGTGGGATCCTCCGGCGGGATCCTGGTGAACGAGAAGCTTGAAACCTCCGATCCGGATATTTATGCCGGAGGGGACTGCATTGAACTCACCCACGCTGTGAGCGGCAAATCCGGGGTCTGGCCCCTGGGGTCTCTGGCGAACCGTCAGGGTCGCGTGATTGGGACCAATATGGCCGGGGGTTCAGCCACCACTGAAGCGCCGGTAGGCAGTTTTGTGGTGAAGCTTTTTGATAAGTCTCTGGCAGGCAGTGGCCTGACCTTGAAGGGGGCAGAGGCCGCTGGTTTTGATGCCATCAGTGTTGCCATGTGTCAGCTGGACCGGGCCCATTTTTATCCGGAGAAAGAGCTGATGTTCCTGGAACTGGTGGTGGAGAAGGCCACCAAGCGGGTGCTCGGGATTCAGGGTTTTGCAGGAAGCGGGGACGCCATGGTGGGGCGCATCAACACGGTGGCGGCTACCTTGAAGTACAAGCCCACCCTGCTTGATATCAGCAACATGGAGTTTGCCTACTCCCCACCCTTCAGTTCGGCCATGGATATCGTCAACTCTCTGGGCAATGTGGCAGACAACGCGGTGGACGGCCTCCTTCATTCCATTCCCGTTGAGACCTTTGAGGGACTCTGGGAGGAGGGGGACTGTGTGTTTATCGACTGTCGCGAACGACCGGACTCTACCCCCTTTTGCACCAAGTTCCCCGGTAAGTGGAACAGTATTCCCCAGGGAGAGATTAAAACCCGTCTCGACGAGGTTTCCAAAGACAAGTTGGTGGTTCTTGTCTGCAACACCGGCGTGCGCTCCTTTGAAGCCCAGCTTAACTTGCGTGAAATGGGTATCACCAATACCGTGAGCGTTCAGGGTGGCATGGCGACCCTCAAGACCTGGGGGGCCAAGGTGACCCTTTAAGGCGAAAGATGATTCGTGAGGCCGCCTCGGGTCATACCCCGGCGGCCTTCATCACTGATTGCCATTGCGATGTGCCTCGAGTTCCACGGGCTTCATCGCCGTGGCTTTTTTTTTGCACTCGGGTTACGGCTTAACACAGGGAGGACTCTACGCCTCGGAGAGCCGGCAGTTCTGGGGACTGGAGAGGGCTTCTTTTTGCTCTTGGGTTCTGTTTATGGTTTAATGACGTCCATGAAATTACGACAAAAATCGGATGCCGGGGTGGTGTTTGGCCTGTTGGGGCTTTGGGCCATCGGGTCCCTTGCCGTTTGCGGGGTGCTGGGGCTCTTTCCTGAGCGTTTCGGGCACTCGTTGGGGGTCTCTTTGGCCTTTCTGGCCTTGACCCTCTGGGCCCTTGTTCTCGTGACGGAGCAGTGCGTGCTGCGTGTGGCCGTCCCGGAGGTGTCTACCGGGACTCGCTGGGGCGTGCTTGCCATCGGATGTGGGGTGACGGTTGTCAGTTGGCTGGCCGTTCGTTTTGGGCTGCCTCTGCGAGGGCTCTGGGAGGGGACGATCACCTGTGGGCAGATCCTTATTGTGGGGGTGGGGGCGGGGTCTCTCTCGCGGCTGGTGAAGCACCCCGCAGAGTTGTGGCCCCTGGTGAGTGTGATGGTGTGTGCGGATGCGGTCAGCTTCCTTGCCGGCCCCACCCACTTCATCGCAAATGATGTGGCTGCTTATTACCTGGCCGGGCGGGAGGGCCTCTATCCGATCTCCGAGATGCTGCTCATGAAGTTTCCCATCCCAGGGTCCTTCGACCTTTACCCTCTCTTTGGCATGGCCGACTGGTTTATGGTGATTTTCTTAGGGGGGGCTTCCCGTTTTTTCCATATAGACGATCGGGTGATGGGGATTCCCCTGGCGGTCCTCGGTCTTTTTTTGGCTTCCGCCTCGGCCCGGATCTTCCAGGTGTTCATTCCGGCCTTGCCGGTTCTGGCCATTTTTTACCTCACCGGCATGGTTCTACGGCATCGGTCCGTTTTCAGGCCTGGCCGCCGTGAGGTGCTGTTGTTTCTGTTTCCTCTGGTGGCGTCCCTGGCTCTCTTTTTATTGATGGGGGAGCCGTGACCCCGATGAGACGATGAATCAAAAAAGGCCACCCTGATATGGGGTGGCCTTTTTTTTTATGAAATGGGGCCGGCTCCGATCAGGCAGGCGGCGCAAGAATGGCTACTCTTCGAGCTCATGGATCTCGGGGTGAGTGGAGAGGGCACGGAGGAACTGCTCGGTGCGCCGATCCAGGCGCCCAGCCATCATCTGGACCAGTTTTTTGTAAACCAGGAATCCCAGATGGTGGTCTGCTTCCATGGCGTTTAAAAGCGCGGAGCCGTCGATCACAACGACCTCGGAGGGTTCGGGGCTCACGGCGGTGGTGCTGAAGGAGACTTCTTCCATCAAAGAGGAGTAGCCGAAGCACTCACCGGCATTCAGGGTGGCCACGGTAACGGTCATGTGCTGGGTCATCTCCTGTTCGATGAGGATCGTTCCGGATCGGACCAGATAGAGGACCCCGGCCTGTCCCCCCTTGGTGAAGATCACTTCTCCCTCTTCGAAGGACCGAGGTTTGGCGATGGCAATGATGCTGTCGACTTGATCATCGGAAAGGGCGGTAAAGATAAAGGCGTTTTTTATATCGTCTCGTGAGATCATGAACTCTGTCCTCGTTATGCGTATGGCTGAAAATGCATTGTTTTGTTTGTCTTCTGTTGCCCTTTGGGACGTCATGCCCTCCAGGCAACTTCGTTGCCGTCAGGGCTTACCCCCTGACAGCATAGAGAAGAAAAATAAAGAGCACGGCGACAAAGGCGCCCACCCCCGAGGGGACGGTCCCCGTTTGAAAGGCCTGTTTGATCCGTTCGGAAAGGTCCGCCTGGTCACTGTGTCCTTTGCTGGACAGGTGAGACAGGGGGGCCATGAGGGCGATGGCAAGGGATTGCGGTGCTTTCTGGGCAAAGTGATTGATCCGCCCTGTCAGGCCCTTGACCAGGAGAAGATCACAGGCCGCGTTAAT
Organism: Desulfoluna sp.; assembly: GCF_030145185.1. Taxonomy (GTDB): domain Bacteria; phylum Desulfobacterota; class Desulfobacteria; order Desulfobacterales; family Desulfolunaceae; genus Desulfoluna. Next base: position 68,739 of record NZ_JAQYWB010000006.1, read on the forward strand.
CCCGTTGAGTGATTTATCGGCCACCCAATGGAAGAGTCGCCCGGCCCCGGCATAAAACCAGTCGGTGTCGAGGAAGGTGACTTTTTCCAGGCGGGGCAACAGCCCTTTGGCCAGAAGGAGCAGAAAGGCAAGGGTGCCGAAGAACTGGAGCTGGAGTTGCCCCACCACGTGGCCGAAGGTATACGGCTCATAGTCGGCGGCAAAGGGCAGCATGTTGTAGAGCACCTCATGGTTGGTGCCGACATAAACGCAGCCCAGGGCGGTAAAGCCCATGGCAATCCGCATGTTCCAGGGTGCCTCTTTGGGGCGCAGGCCAGAGTCTTTGTGGAAGAAGGTGAGGAAGGGGACCCGGATTCCCACATAGGCAAAGACCCCCACCGCTGCAAATTGCAGGGCAAACCAGGCCAGGGTGAGGTGTTCGTGGGCCGCTGCGGAGATGATCATGGACTTGCTGACAAAGCCGCAGAAGAGGGGGGTAGACATGGAGAGCCCCCCGACGATGCAGAAGGTGGCGGTCCAGGGCATGGCCCGGAAGAGTCCCCCCAGCTCGCTCAGGTTCTGTTTGCCGGTCTGCTGGATCACGGCGCCTGCGCTCATGAAAAGCAGGGATTTGTAGAAAATGTGGCAGACGGCATGGGCCGCCACCCCGTTTAAAGCCAGGTTTGAGCCGATACCGATTCCCACGATCATGAAGCCCACCTGGTTGATCAGGCTGTAGGCGAGCACGCGCCTGATATCATTTTCAATGACGGCGTAACACAAGGGGATGAGCGCCATGGCAAGGCCTAAGGGGATCAGGATATCCGCTCCGGCAAAGATTCGGGCCATGGTGTAGACGGCGCTTTTGGTGGTGAAGGAGCTTAAGAAGACAGCGCCGGTGACCGTGGCTTCCGGGTAGGCGTCTTTGAGCCAGGCGTGCATGGGGTAAACCGCTGCGTTGACGGCCACACCGCAAAAGATGAACCAGGAGGCAGGAGACGCCAGTTTGATGGCCGAAAAGGCGAGGGTGCCGGTCTCTTGAATCTGAAGGACAATACCCGCCATGAGGCAGAGCCCTCCCAGGATGTGAATCATGATGTACCGGAAGGCCGCCTTCTGGGATTTTTCCGTCCTTCGGGCCAGGATCAGGAAGGTGGAGGCCACTGCCATGAACTCCCAGAAGACATAAAGGGAGAAGAAGTCACCGGCAAAGGTGACGCCCACAGCGCTTCCCGCATAGATCATGGCAGAGGTATGGGCCAGGGCATCGTCTTCGTGCATGGCATAGATGCTGCCGGCAAAGGCGGCGATGCAGAAGATGGTACCAAAGACGCGGGAGAGGGCGTCCACCCGGCCGAAGATGAGTTGATAGTCCAGGAAGGGGACCGTCCAGTGCGTGCCGTTGGGAACCGAGAGCAGGGTCACCAGGGCGACAAGGGGCAGGGCCGTCATCCAGAGGGCCCTGCCGCGTCCCTTCAGGATGGGCAGGGCCAGGGCCCCGATCACCATGATGAGGGCGGGGGGCATATCAATAAACGGTATATGAAGTGGCATGGAATCGAATGTCTCCTGTAAAAATGACCTGTTATTCTCCGCTTTTCACCAAAAACGAAAGGCCCAGGGCCAGGACGGGAAGCGCCAGACCGGAGAGAAACCCGAAAAGAGGGTTGAACTCGGGCCATCCGTCGACGGTAAAGGACGCATGGGGGTGAATGAGAAAGTCGGCCCCCAGCAGGCCCCCCAGAAAGATCGCGCCAAGCACGATCAGGGTTTTCAGAGTCTTTGGGCTGTCAAAAAGAGTGTTTTTTGTCGTCATATGTCACCTTAAGCCTAGGGCATGGGAGCGCCAATAATGGTCGCCACGGCCAATTTCGCCAGTTGCAGGAACGGCTGGGGATAGAAGAAGAAGATCACGGAACAGGTGGCTGTCATACACAGAGGAATCAGGCACCAGGTAGGCACTTCGTCGACTTTTTTCTCAAACATCGCCTCTTCATCGGTGCAGAAGAAGGCCTTATAAGAGATGGGCAGAAAGTACGCGGCGTTCATGAGGGAACTGGCCAGAAGGACAAAGAGAAAGAAAATCTGTCCCGACTCCAGGGTGCCGATCACCAGGTTCCATTTGCTGATAAAACCACCCAGGGGCGGCAGCCCGATGACAGAGAGCGAGCCCAGGAGAAAGGCGGTCATGGTGTAGGGCATGCGGCGACCGATACCCACCATCTGGCTGACGTTCTTGATGCCCGATGCGGCAAAGATGGCCCCGGCGCAGAAGAAGAGGGTGATCTTGCCGAAGGCGTGCATGGCGATGTGGAGCATACCGCCTGTCATCCCCGAGGGGGAGAGCAGGGCGATACCCAGGATGATGTAGGAGAGCTGGCCGATGGTAGAGAAAGCCAGCCGTCGTTTCAGGCCGTCCTGGGAGAGGGCGATCATCGAGGAGACGATGATGGTAAACGAGGCGACGTAGCAGACGAGGGTGCCCAGCCCAATGGAGGCCAGCATCTTGGTACCGAAGACCCCGGTGATGACCCGGGCCACACAAAAGACCCCGACTTTGACCACCGCGACGGCGTGGAGCAGAGCAGACACCGGGGTGGGGGCCACCATGGCGGCCGGTAGCCAGGAGTGGAACGGCATGACGCCTGCCTTGGCAAACCCGAAGACGAACATGAGAAGCAGCACCGCCGTGGCGGGTTGAGAAAAGTGCCCGTTCATGAATCCCTGGGGGGCAAACTCGAAGGTGCCGGTCTGGCTGTAAATGACCAGCATGGCCGGCAGCACCAGGCCGATGGAGGCACCCAGGATGTAGGTGATGTATTTGCGTCCCGAGCTCCTGGCTTCCTGATCCTGATGGTGAGTGACCAGAGGATAGGTGGCAAAGGAGAGCATCTCGTAAAAGAGATAGAGGGTGAAGAGGTTACCGGCAAAGGCAACGCCCAGGGTGGCGGAAAGGGAGAGGGCAAAACAGGCATAATAGCGCGTTTGTCCGTGCTCGTTCAGGCTTCGCATGTACCCGATGGAGTACATGGAGGTCACGATCCACAAGCTGGAGGAGACCAGAGCGAAGAGCATGCCGAAGGCATCCACCTTGAACTCGATGGCCAGCCCCGGCAAGACTTCGACCAGGGTGTAGGCGATTTGACCTCCCTTTAAGACAAAGGGAAGCATGGAGAGAACGATGGCGAATTTTAAAATGGCTGCGACAAAGGTCCACGCCTCACGCACGTTCTCCGACCGGCTGGAGAAGATGATGGGCACCACAAAAAAGGAGACGAGAATCGCAGCAAGGGGTTTGGCTGAATAAAGCATTTCCATATCTATGCAATCCCTGCCGGTAAGGCCAGCTGAATGAGTTTCGTGACAATGTCACCGGTATAGAGTCCCAGGGCGATCAGTGAGAGGGCCGCAATAAGGAGCGGTGCCACCATGGTGACGGGGGCTTCATTGAAGACAGGCCCGTGGTCGTGATGGCCGTGGCCTTCTGCAAAGGGCTCGAAGAAGGCGATCTCAAAAATGCGGAAGAAGAGCACCGCGTTGACCAGGCTGCTGAAGAGCAGCGCGGCGACAAATCCCCACTGGCCGGCGTTGATTCCGCCGGTGATGAGGTACCATTTGCTGAAGAAACCGCAGGTGGGGGGGATCCCGATGACGGCCAGGGCCGCGATGACAAACCCGATCATGGTGAAGGGCATCTTGCCGAAGAGCCCCTGGAGGTCTTCAAATTTATCGCTGCCCAGCTTCCAGATGATGGCGCTCACCGCCATAAAAAGGGTGAGGGTCATGGCCGCATCGTTGATGATATGCAGGGTGGCACCCGTGACGCCGGCTTTATTGCCCAACCAGAAGCCCCCGACCATGTAGCCCACTTCCGCCACAATGATGTAGGTGAACATGCGGGAGAGGCGCCGTTGCATCAGAGCCAGCAGAGAGCCGCTGACAATGGCCGCGATCGCCAGCCAGACAATGGCTTCGGAGAGCAGGGGCCGGGCGAAGGTGAACGCCGGGGTAAAGACGGTGAGACCGACCCGCACCATCGCGTAGATCATCACTTTGGTGGTCAGGGGGGCGATGAGTCCGGCAGAGGCGGACGGCGCGTTGCTGTAAGCGTTGGGCAGCCAGCCATGCAGGGGAAAGAGGGCCATTTTCACAAAGAGGCCGGCCATGCAGATGATCAGGGCCAGGAACAGGGTGCCTGAGCCTTCGAGCTGCGGGACCAGGAGGGCGATGTCCGCCATGTTCAGGGTGCCGGTGGCGATGTAGATGTAGCCGATCCCCAACAGGTAAAAGGAGGCGCCGATGGTTCCCATGAAGAGATAGTTGAGACTCGACAGGGGGGCTCGCTCCTTGCCCAGGCCGATGAGGGCGTAGCCGGTCAGGGAGCCGATCTCCAGGAGCACATAAAGGTTGAAGGCGTCACCGGTGGCAACGATCCCCACCATACCGGAGAGAAAGAGGAGGTAAAGGCCGAGGTAGGCCCCCATTTTGTCCTCAAAATCTTTTTCAATCCAGACTTTGGCGCTGATGAGGTTTAAGAGCGCGACGGCCAGGATGACGACAAGGACCGGGGCGTTCAGGTAGTCAATCACGTAGACGATGCCGATGGGTGGGCGCCATCCTGCCATTTTATAGACAATAGGGCCTGCTGCCATGACGTGGGCTGCCAAGCCGATGGAGACGGCCAGGGCCCCGGCCAGGGACGCAACGGCCAGGGGAAAGCACCAGCGCCGGTCGATCCACCCCATGGCGGAGACGAGGAGCGCCGACAGCAGCGGTATGATAATCAGGAGTGCCGGAAAATGCTGTGTCATTCTTACTGTCCTGCCTGCATTCGAATCTGGTGGTTGATGTCATCCTCTTCCAGGGTACCGTACTGGCGGTAGATCTTGATGGCCAGGGCCAGAGCCACGCCGAGGGTGGCCACGGAGACCACGATCGCCGTCAGCATGAGGCAATGGGGAAGGGGGTTGATATAGTCCGCCGCGTGGACGGCCGCGTGGCCTCCCCCGTGGGCGTCTCCCATGATGATGGGAAGGGTCCCCCCCTTTTTGTAGGCGATGGAGACGTAGAAGAGGATGATGGAGGTCTGGAAGATGTTCATGCCGATGATTTTTTTTACCAGGTTGTTTTTACCGATCATGGCGTAGAGCCCGAGCATCATTAAGACGATGTAGATCCAGTAGTTGTATTTGTCCGCAATGAGCGGCAACAGGTCGTTCATGGTATCAGAGCCCCTCGTCGTGTTTCCCTGCCGAGGACAGGTTGTAGTAAATCCAGATAATCACCGCCATGACGGCAAAGGCGACGCCGATTTCCACGATGAGAATTCCGTGAGAACGGGCCATGACGGGGCTTACGCCCAATAAGGGGGCCAGGGCCTCGTAGTTGAGGAAGTTGGCTCCGAACAGGAGGCACAAGACCCCGGTGCCCGCGTAGATCAGGACGCCCATGGAGCCAAAGAGGGCGGCTACTTTTTCAGGGAATCGCCGGATGGCACGACGCAGGTCGTGGCTGATGGCGTAGAGAATGAAGGATGCCGCCAGGAGGACACCGCCCTGGAACCCGCCGCCGGGGCTGTAGTGACCGTGGGCCACCACATAAAGGGCAAAGATCTGAATAAAGGGGATGACGATGCGGCAGGTGTTCTTGATAATAATCTGGTGGGGGACAAACTCGGAGTCCAGGCGCCGGAAGACCGCGGAGTCCTCGGCGGGAAGGGTGCCGCCCTCTTTGATATGCAGTGTCACGCCCGTGGGCAGGTGACGGTACATTCGCGGGGTGTCTCCGGGTTTTTGCTTCCGGCGGAGCAGGAAGAAGCAGGCCAGGCCCGCGGCAAAAACCACGGTGGTTTCAAACATCGTGTCGTACCCTCGGTAATCGGCCAGGACGCTGGTGACCACGTTGGGTGCGTGGGTATCCGCCTGCCCGTTTTCCAGATAGTAGGGGGAGAGATAGGTGTTTGCCGGTGAGTTGGCATCGCCGAAATCGGGAAAGGCCCCCGTGTGAAAAATGAGAAGCCCTCCTGTCAGGACGACGGCGATCATGGCTAAAAATTTCAATCTTTGGTCCTCCGTGTGGTGTGAAAGACGGCGGCCACGCAAAAGACCGTGCTGACGCCTGCCCCGACGGCTGCCTCGGTGAAGGCCACGTCCACGGCCCCCATGGAGGCCCAGGCCAGGCACATGAGAAAGCTGTAGGCGCTGAAGACGATGGAGGCCCCGAGGAGGTCCTTCACGGCCAGGGCGCCGATACCGCTGATGACCACAAGGGTGAGGATCGCAAGATCAATGGGAAGGGTCATCGCTGCCTCCGTTTTTCTTTTTTGTCCACGGTGCCAGTCCTGCGCGGATACCGGCATCGACGATGGCGTGGGTGGCGGTGGGGCTGGTGAGGTAGACGAAGATGACGATCAGGATGATCTTGATGGCCGTCAGGATGTTCGTCCCCGTGAGGCCGTGGTGGGAGAGCACATAAAGGGCCAGGCCGCTCATGGAGAGCAGCAGTCCCATGGAATCAATCATCCCGGCGGGATGAAGCCGGGAATAGAAGTCTGGGAATCGGATCACGCCCACGGCACCCGCAAAGAAGAAGAAAATGCCGCCGGCGATGATGAGGAGGCTTACAAAGATCATTTTTTTGTCTCTCCTTATTTCTGGGTGAGGGATTCGCCGTGAAGCCCCTTCTTTTTATGGAAGTATCGGGCCGAGGCCAGCACCGTCATAAAGTTCAGGAGGGCATAGGCCAGGGAGATGTCCACAAACATGTCTACCCGATCAAAGAGCAGCCCGATGATGATGAGAAGGACGGTGGTCTTGGTGCCCAGGGCGTTGATGCCGATGATGCGGTCCAAAATGGTGGGACCGGCAATGGCTCGGTACAACGAGATCAGCGAGATCAGGCAGATTGCGATGGCTGCGCTGAGAAAAAAGTTATCCATGGGCCTCTCCGAATACGGTTGCGACACGTTTTTCCATCTCGCCGGGCAGGGACTCGGCAGAGGCGTCGTCAATGGCGTGTACCACATAGTCTCCGAAGACGGAGAGGGAGACGGTGATGGTTCCGGGTGTCAGGGTAATGGAATTGGCAAAGGTCACCAGGGCCATGTCATCTTCCATTCGGCTTCTAAATTCAATGATCTGGGGGTTGATTTCCTCAAGAAGCCGGGGGTGAAAGACCAGTTTTAGAAGATGGATGTTGGCCAGGATGATCTCTTTAATGAGCCATGGCATGTACAGGAGGAAGCGAAGCCAGAGGCCGGGCATTCCCTTAAACGTGGAGGTGGTGATGAGAAGATCGGATGAGATGAGAGAGACGATCACACAGGAGATGACGCCCAATGAAAGGTGGAAGATGTCGAGTTTTCCCGATAACGCCACCCAGGTTGCCATCATGACGACAAAGGTGACCACAAAGGGGACCGGCTTGAAGCCTCCTCCTGCTTCAGGGGGGTCGGGTTGCGGCCTAGGAGAGTTCATTTTTCTTGTCACAGTTGCTACCTTCCTCAGTATTGACACTGTCGCTGAGACAGCTCAGGGGATGATCTGAGCCGGTTTCAGAGGTTCGGCGAAAGAACCGGGTCGGGTATGGGCACAAGCCTAAGGGGCTGGTTTTGTGTCCTGTCCGGTGGCTTTTACGCTAATTCATCACACATTTTTTACGGGTGACGTTGTGTGCAAACGGCTTGTTGGTGGCCCTGTCAATGGCCCGAAACACACGATAAAAATTACAGGTTGACCTGCCCGATAAAAGGGAACACCTGCGGATAAATGGTTATTCTGCAAAAGATCATATGGGGTGTCAAGGGGTTTTGGAGATTGATCGAAATGGTCAATTAAATTTATTTATTAGCCATGGGGCAAACGGCGCAAATAACTGAACCGTATAGCTATCATCTGAGAGATGTCGTTTAGTTATTCAACGGGGATATCTCTCTTTATTTCTGCAGGATATTGATTTGATTGTCCGGGATGAGCGAAGTGCTCACCCCGGAGTCGTGCCTCTATTTCGTGTTTATGGAAGTAAAACCGGCATGCCCATCATGGGCCAGACAACGAGAATAAAGAGGCCGGTGATGACCATGAGGATCAGGCTGGAAATGAGGCCGTAGGAGAAGAATTCTCCGGTGGTAAATTGGCCTGAATCGTAAGCAATGGCGTTGGGCGCTGCGCCAACAAGCAGGAGGAAGGGCATCCCCGCCGGAACCAGAGCGGCAAAGAGGATCACCTCAGGGGCTACGCCCAGATACGGGGCGATGACCAGGGCCACGGGCAGGGAGATGGCGATGGCTGCCACGTTCATGATGAAGTTGGTCATCACCATGACGAAGAAGGAGATGCTCATGATAAAGACAAACCAGTGGGCTTCCTTGAAGAGGGTTAGCCAGTTGACAGCAAGCCATTGGGCCGCCCCGGTCTCCCAGAGGCAGAAGCCGATGCTCATGGCACCGCCGAACAGGAGGATGATATTCCAGGGGATCGCCTCCAGGTCTTTGATGTCCAGAATGTTGAGGATAAAAAAGAGGATGGTGGAGACGAGGATGATGGCGGTCTTGTTGACGCCGCCCAGGGCGGGGATGAAGGAACGCATGGAGAGACAGAAGATGCAGCCGAAGATGATCAGGGCCGAGATGACCTCGGTTCGGCTCATGGGGCCCATCTCTTTAAGCATATAGGCCGAGCGCTCTTTGATGCCCTCAATACGTTTTTTCTCGGGCTTGAAGAAGACCATGACAAAGGCCCAGAGGATGAAGACCATGCTCCAGCCGACGGGTGCCATGAAAAAGGAGAGCTCGAAAAAATCGATCTCTCTTCCCACGATGTCCTTGAAGAAACCGACGGCCACCGCGGCCCGGGCGGAGCCCAGCAGGGTGATGATAGAGCCGGCCCCGGCCACCCAGGCCATGCCGATGAAGAGCCCTTTGCCGAATCGTGTGGGCTCGCGGTCTTCGGCGTACATGGAGTGGATGGTGAGAAGCAGGGGGTACATGGTGGCGGCCACGGCCGTGTGGGCCATGATGTGGGTGAGAGCGGCCGTTACCACAAAGCTGCCTAAGTAGATCATGCTGGTGCGTTCACCGACGATGGAGAGCATCTTGTAGGCGATGCGCCGGGTGAGTCCCGTCTTGGTGAACACCATGCCGATGACCAGGGAGGCAAAGATAAAGAGGACCGATGGATCCATGAAGTCTTTAAAGGCACTGTTGGCAGGCCTGACCATGAACATCACCTGCAGGACACCGATGGTGAGGCTGGTGATGCCGATGGGCAGGACCTCAAACACCCACCAGATTCCCGCCAGCAGAAAGATGGCAATGGCCCCCTTGGCTTGGGGAGACAGGGCAAAATGCTCTCCGTTGGGGTCGATGGCGTCGGGCCAGGCCGAGCTGTAGTTGACCAGGGCAAAAAGCCCTAGCCCGAGGGCGAGAAAGAAAATGCGTTTCCAGTCAATGGGCCGACTTTCGGCCTGTAGGGTTTCCGTTACCATGTATAAACCTCCATGCAGGGAGTCTTCAGTCTCTGGATTGCACCCCGACTCCGGGGTGGGACAGGGGGTTGCGGGGGGCGCTTTTCACCAGCCTTTTCGGTTGATGAGGTTGTTGATCTCCGCGTCTCGAATTCGGGCCTCGTGGTCACACTTGAGCTTGTAAGCCCCTTCCAGCTTCTCGGCGATGACGCCGATGTCACAGGGCTTCATGAGGAAGTCGAGGGCCCCGGCTTTCATCCCGGCGATGGCGCGTTCCACCGTGGCCTCACCGGTAAGCATCAGGACCGGGATCAGGGGGAGATCGGTCTTGATCTGGGCCAGGGTTTCGCAGCCGTCCATCCCGGGCATGAGGACGTCTAAAATCACAAGGTCAATGAGACCCTCGGCGAGGATGTCCAGGGCCTCCTGGCCGGAATAGGCCACCTTGGTCTTGTAGTTCCTCAGCTCCAGTCGCTTGGCCAGGGTGTTGGCAAACTCTTTCTCGTCATCCACAACGAGTACATGGGGTTTGTATGTCATCGCTCTCTCTCCTGAAATGGGCTGGTTGGGCGGGCGTGGTTCGCGCTGCCTTGCGCGGTACGCTCTTTCCTAAGCCTTTGCCGAAGGCTCTTCGGCTCGGTTTGACTGTATCTTTTCATAGGCCGCCTTCATGGTTTCCGTGAGGCGGTCAATATCCGCGGGTTTCTGAAGGTAGGCAAAAGCACCCATGGCCAGGCATCGCTTTCGGTCCTCTTCCGAGCCATGGCCGGTGAGGATGATCACCTCAACGTGGGGCCGTTGATCCTTCATGTTTTTCAGCACATCGTATCCGTTGACGCCGGGCATCTTCAGGTCCAGGACCATGACGTCGGTCTCTTCCTGGTTGGCGATGGCCAGGGCCTCCTCTCCGCCATAAGCCACGGAGGTGGTCATTTCGCGCATTCGGAGCCGTTCCGAAAGGGTCTGGACGAACTCTTTTTCATCGTCCACCAGAAGAATACGGGGTGGTGTGGGCAGGTCGAAGTCGTACATGACGTTGGCTTTGTAAAATCCTTTTCCGATGCGGGTCGTTACGGAGAGGACCCCCTTGATCCGGCCGGCCTCAGATTTTACCTTCTGTTTGAATTTACTCAGCATCAAGACGTTTTTGTTGATGGTCACGGTGACATGCCCATCCTTGGCCTCTGCCGTGAGTCCTTCTCCTGTCTCAATGAGGACCTGCTCAACCTGGCAGGCCAGGGTGAAGTCCGCCATGAGGCGCTGGGATTCTGAAGGGGCCACTTCGATACGGGCCAGGCTTCGGGTGATCAGGGCCAGGGCGTCCTCCACGGGGGTTTTGTCGGTGGGGATGACCAGGTCGTAGAGTTTAGGGTCCCAGGCGCTTTTTCCATGGAGGCTGCTGCACCAGAGGAGGGCGGCTTCGTCCAGGTCGTGAATTTTGGCACTGGCCTCTTTGTCAGAGATGTTCCGCGTTTCCCGGGCGCAGGCAATCCGCCTTTTTTTGTCGGTGATGATCAGGGCGCGCAGGACCGGGGTGAGGCTTTCGGGGATCAGGTGTCCGCTTAAGCCGTGGAGGATGATATCGTTGGATGAGAGCAGGGTGGCCAGGGTGAGTTTGACGGCGGCCAGGCTCTTTTCCCTCTCCTTGGTGAAGGTGTTGAATGTCGGGGTTTGCCCTTTAAGAATCTTCGAGAGTGAGGCCTCTTTGAGGTGCTCTCTCTCGGCGGTGAGGGCGATGATCTCTCGGTCGGTGTAAACTTTCATGTCGGAGGCACTGCTGAGGGCGTCCACAATGGCTCCGGCCTGGCTGAATGCGCCGTTTGTAATGGTAATGGATGGCATATGTGGCTCCTTGTAATTGCGAAGATTGATGAAAGAATTCATTTATATTGATGTTCTGCAAGGGCTATGCCAATAGCTGGATAGTCATGTAAAACAAGGGGTTTGTGTTTCTGAGGCGGGGGAAGAAAAAAGAAACGAGACGAAATGAACTAAATTGAAACGCACAAAATGAAACAAAATGAAACTTTTGGTGGATAGAAAAAGGGGCGTGGCGTGTCGCGTGGGAGGGGGCAGAGAGAGGGGGGCCGGAGACCCCCTGACGCCGGTGGCTGCTTTGTTCCCCGGCGGGTGAGGGAAGCCGTCACAGGGGACGGTTTCCTGTCGGTTTCAGTCTGTGATTTTCAGGGAGAGGGTGTGGGTGTGATGGTGGCTGGTGAGGAGAGCGCCGATCTCTTCGGCGAGGGGGTCGGGGTGTTCTAAGGGCCGGTGGCCCTCAAGGGTGATGTCCAGGGTGGCCCCTTGGGATGTGACGGTCACGAGGGTCTCTTCCTGCTGTGTTGGGTGGCAGGCGGCTTCGAGGAGCCGAAAGATTAAAAGGCGCACCCTGACGGGGTCGCAGGTGACGATGCCGGAGGAGGCGGGGGCGGCCAGTCTGGCGTGGAACCGTCGCTGGGTGAGGGCCACGATCTCTTCGGTGACGAGGCCAACATCCACGGGGCTCGGGTTGGGGTCTGGGGCATGGGCGAGGCGATTGAGGTGGGTGAGAAGGGTTCTCCCCCGGGTCACTTGGGTGGCGATGGCCGCAATGCCTTTTTCGAGGTGCTCTGGGGTGAGGGCCTCGGGGCCCCCGAATTGAAGCAGGTCGGAGAGAAGTCCTGCGTGTTCGTTGATGATGGCCAGCACGTTCATCAGATCATGGGTGGCCGGGGCGGTGACAGACCCCATGAGGGCCGTGGTTGTAAGGTCTGAGGCGGGAGTGCTCATGATGCGAGGGCCTCCTTGATTTTTTCCAGGAGGTCTTCGATGGCCAGGGGCTTCATGAGATAATCCACCGCTCCCAGGCGCATGCCATCCATGCCTTCTCGGGTCGACCCATGGCCGGTGAGAAGAATCACGGGCAGGTCGGGGGCCAGATGGCGAATATGTTTCAAGGTCTCCAGGCCATTCATTCCCGGCATGAGCAGGTCTAAAATCACCACATCAAAGGTTCCCTTGCGGATCAGGGCGAGGCCGGTCTCTCCGTCCTCTGCCGTGGCGGTGGAAAACTCGCGGATTTCCAGCCGCTCGGCCAGGGTGGTGACAAATTCTTTTTCATCGTCGATAAGCAGAACGCGTGGGTTCATGGGGTTGGGTCTCCCTTGGTTTTGTCGGCAGGAGGGTTTTTCGGCAGGGTGACCGTGAAGGTGGTGCCCTCCCCTTGCCGTGTGTTCAGTGTGATGGCACCGCCCAGTTTTTTGATGATGCCGTAGGTGATGGAAAGCCCCAGTCCGGTGCCGTTGCCCTTCTTGGTGGAGAAGAACGGATCGAAGATGCGTTTGGCCACATCCTCGGTCATGCCGCAGCCGTTGTCCTGGACCGTCACCGAAAGGCCGCCGTCCGGGGCGGGGGCGGAGGCGATCAGGACCGTGCCCCCGTCATCCACGGCAGAAAAGGCATTGGTCAGGAGATTGAGAAACACCTGCTGAAGCTGTCCCCGGTCCGAGAGAATGGGGGCCAGCGTCGGGTCGAGGTTGAGGCTGACGTCCATCTGGCGGTAGAGGGCCTCACGCTCCAGAAAGCCCATGACCTCTTTTAAGATCTCATTGATGTCGAGGCTTTCCATCAGGGTGTCAAGTTTTCGGGCAAATCCCAGAAGGCGATGGGTGATGGTCTTGCAGCGGGAGACCGAGGCGATGATGGCGGCGGTCAGCTCAGAGAGACGCTCCTTATGGGGGAAATCATCGCTGACCATCACCAGGTCACTCATGAGGCCCGCTTTTTCGTTGATGATGGCCAGGGGGTTGTTGATTTCGTGGGCCACCCCGGCGGCCAGGCGTCCGATGGAGGAGAGCTTCTGGTTGTGCTGCAGCTCTGTCAGGGCCGTTTCACGTCGTTCGTCGGACTCCTTGATGCGCCTGACGAGGGTGCCGGTCATTTTGACCACCATGAAGATGATGACCAGCAGGCTCAGGGTATAGACCAGCAAGGCATCTGATTTCAGGGCATACCAGGATCTCAGGACTACGGAGCGGGGTTTGGCGATGACTAAAACGTAGTCGGCATTGGTGAAGCCTGAGCAGGCCAGGAGGAGTTGGCGATTGTCGGGGTCGGTGGTTTCCGTGACAAAGGTGCTGCGCATGCCGCTGGGGATTGTCAGGCGGCATGTTTCCAGGGTTTTTCCGTAGAAGGTGGAGTTGGTTTGCAGGATATTATCGGAATTGACCAGGAAGGCATCGCTCTGGGGAGAGAGCCCCAGGGTGCCGAGGAGTTTGTAGAAACGATCGGTGTCGATGGTGGCTCGAACGATCCAGCTGGTCCCCTCATCGGTGTAGCGTTGAACCGCCACCACAATATGGGGCAGCTTGCGATGGCCCATGAAGACGTTGCTGATGTAGGATCCCTTTACCAGGACTTCCTGGAAGGAGCGCTGGCTGGCGTAGTTTTTTCCCAGAAGGTTGTAAGGACCGGCGTAGTTGACCAGATCCCCGTCGTCGTTGATGATGGCCAGATCCACAAAGCCGCCCAACTCGGTCTTGAGAATTCGGAGAAGGCGGTGGAGGGTCTTGTCGTCCAGAAGTTCCTCGTAATCATAGGCGTTGGCGATGAACCGAACGGTGGAGAGCCGCTCCTCAAAAAAAAGCTCAAAGGAGTGCTTGGCCTTGTTTGCGGTGTTGGCAAGGGGGGTAATCAGCTCGTTTTGGAGGTGGCGGCCGTATTGAAAGTGGTTGAGAATCCCCATGACGGTTAAGGGGGTGATGGTGACCACCAGCATGGTGATGATGATGTTTCGGGTGAGAATGCGGTAGTGGCCCGGAGCATCGGCGCTTCGGCTGAAAAGGTTATCGATGTGGGTGATCAGGTTATGGATGGTCCACATGGCGTCCCTCCACACTGCGGTCGCAGAGAATCTCCCCGGAGGAGAGGTCTCCCTTGAGGTGAAGGATGAGGGCTTTCTCCCAGGATCCGGCCACGGCATCGATCACGGTGATTTTTTTCCAGGAAAGAAACTCGAAATACTCTTCCTCAATGGCTCCGCAGATAACGCAGGAGATATTCTCTGTCAGGATCAGGTGGCAGAGTTTTTCGGCGGAGGCCTGGGGCAGTACGACGGTTTTATCTTCCGTCTCGCCACTCTTCAGGCCCGTGACGATATGCACTTCGGCGGCCAGATCGAAGCGGGGGGCCACCTCGTCACCGGCGATGGGGATGAGGATTTTCTTTGACATGAGAAAAACAGTAGCATGATGTTTTAAATTGTTTCAAGCGTTTATTCCGAGTTGTTTCATTTTGCGCCATAGCGTGCTTCTTCCCCAGCCGAGGCGTTCTGCCGCCTCCTGACGTCTGCCCCGAGCCTCCCGCAGGGCTTCCAGGATCATTTCACGTTCGGTGGCGGCCCAGGTGCGAGGCGCTTGGGTCTCGGGCAGGGGGGCGGGCAGGGGCCCGGGGTGAAAGGGGGAGGCGGGAGGTGCTTCCTGCATGAGGGGCAGGGGCGCTTCCAGAAGGTAGGCCGGCAGGTCATTCACGCCGATGGTGGCTTCGGTGGACATGCTGGCTGAAAATTCGACGATGTTTCGCAGCTCCCGGATATTGCCGGTAAATCGGTAGTGGGTGAGGAAGGAGATGGCCTCCCTGGAGAAACCGCTGATGCGTTTGCCCAGCTGGCCTCGGTAGATCTCCAGGAAATGGTCGAGGAGGATTCGGATGTCCCCTTTGCGTTCTCGTAAGGGGGGGAGGTGAATCCGGGCGACATTGAGGCGGAAGAGAAGATCCTGACGAAAATGCCCGTCGGCCACCATCTGTTCTAAGTTGCGGTGGGTGGCGGCAATGACGCGGACATTGGCATGGAAAGGGCGGGTATCCCCCAGGGGGTAGATCACCTGATCGTCGAGAAAGGTGAGCAGTTTCACTTGCAGGGACAGGGGAAGATCTCCGATCTCCGTGAGAAAGAGGGTGCCGTTGTGGGCCATTCGGAACCGGCCTGGCTTGCTCTCCACCGCGCCGGTGAAGGCGCCCTTGGCGTGCCCGAAGAGTTCACTTTCCAGAAGGGTCTCGGGAAGGGCGCCGCAGTTGATCTTGATAAAGGGGCCCCCTGCGCGCAGGGAGGTCTGATGGATCGCTTCGGCCACCACGTCTTTGCCGGTGCCTGTCTCTCCCGTGATCAGGACGGAGGCATCGCTCTGGGCGAGGATGGGCAGGGTCTGAAAGATTTTTTCCATCTTCTCGCTGCGACCGATAATCCCTTCGAAGCTGAAGGCCTGGTTTTTTTTGCTGTCGAGTTCCTGAACCGCCCGAAGATCCTCAATGGTTTCCATATACCCGGTGAGACGTCCTTCGGCATTGGTGAGGGGGGCCAAGGTGAGCTTGATCGGCAGGCGGACGCGGTCCCGGTTGATCAGGTCACTCTGGCAGGGGGCCGAGGCGCTGAGGTCTCCCTTTTTCTTGGGACAGTTTTCCACGCAGGCACGGCTTCGGACGATATAGCGACAGGGGACCCCGTAAGCGTCGCTTCGGGAGAACCCCGTGAGGGTTTCAAAGGCGCGGTTGAGCCAGACGATGTGCAGGTCTCTGTCCAGAACCGCCATGGCCAGGGGGACCTCATCCATGAGCTGGTCAAAGGAGAGCTCGTTGGAGAGAAGGTGGGCGATGGCTGGGGAGGGCACGGGCATGGGGTCTCCTTCATCTGGGGCCTGATTGTTGCTGGCTGGCGGGTGTTTACTCCCGTCTTTGAGGCTGACGCGTTGCCAGTCTCTATCTTTTGCTTACCCGGGCGATGGTGTCAAGAGGCAAAGTGCGTCGTGATCACGGTCGGGCGCCGTTGAAACCGAGGGCGTCGGGAACCATGACAGAGACCTTCTTGGGATGGTTTGAGATGAGGATTCTTATATTATTAAGGCGTCAGGAATCTTTACACTGTGTAAGTTTTGATTGTCGGGGGGCTTTTTTTAGGACAGGATCATAAAGGATTTCAGGTGGGGTAGGTTGGCATGGGTTTTGCTATGTTTTTTAAAGTAACATGCCGCCATGGGCGTAAATATGGATCCCTTGGGCAGCGGAGGTAGTGAATGTGTGCAGGAGGCCGACGGGTCGGTGCGTGGGCTCCCTGAAATGATGGTAACGCCGATTGCAAGGTTTGGAGGGTGACAGCGGATATGACAGCCATTGTGATTTCAGGGGGCGAGAGTGGGCATGTTCAGGAGCTGGTTCGTATTCTTGAACGGGACACAGGCAGCGCTTCTATGGATGATGAGGCCCTCATTAATATGGCGGTTGAAGGGGGCGGTGGGAACATCACCCTTTCATGGGCACTTTTTGGAGCCCATCCCCTGGCGGACCGCATGGTGAAGGAGCGCAAATGCGCACGGGCTCAAATGTGCCAGGCCATGGCCACCGCCCTGGGACGTGGGGTGAGGATTTTTTACGGAGACCTGGGGCACTTGCTGCAGCGTTTTCCGGTGGCGGTTTTTCGGGTGCTTTTCTCGGAGCCTGAACGTAAAGGGGATCACGGGTGGGATCGCGGGTCGGAACGACGTCGCAGGCGCCTGTTCGGACAAAGTTTTCTCGATCATACCCTCTACGATATGTATCTACCCGGAGGGAAGGAACCTGTGGATGAAGAAGCCAGGGCGATTCTGGAACGGACGGCCGTCGCCTTTGGGGACCCCGGGCGCCCCTTGGGAGGAGACCGTTTGCAGCTGGCGTCGGATATGGCAGAGGCTGAGTTTGATCTGGTCCGTCGCGGTGTGGATGTGGAATTTTGGACCCAGGAGGGTGGGTTGACGGTGTGGAACCGTTCCGCTTTGGAAAATGGCGATCTGGAGGAGCGGTTGCGTCGCAACTACGGCCTGGGATCGGTCTCCTGCAGGCGGGGCGCTCCCCCGGTGTTGTTTGAAGAGCGGGTTCCCTACAGCCTGTGTATGCGGCTCGAGGGAGATCGTGGACTTGAGGAGGTTGCCGCGTCCGTGGCGGGTCGAAACGGGGCGCGACTGGGCCCGGCAAAGACCGAGGTGGTGCTTCACGGCGGTCTGGGCTGGCAGGGACGGCTTTTGGTGGATCTTCCCGAGACTCTGGCCGATCCCGAAGAGGCGATTTGGCGTCTGATGGCGCTCTATCCGGGGCGCCGACTGGTTCTCCCGGCGTCGAGGTACGCATGGCTGGTTGCCCGCATGGGGCTTGAGACGGGGAATGAAGGTTCCCCCAACGGAGTGAGGAGGTGAGGATGCCAGGCTTTTTGAGCCTTCGCACAAAGACGACGACGATTGTGGCCCTGATGGTGGCGGTGACCCTGGGCTGCGGTGGGGTGATGATATGGAATACCTACCGGGTGGATCGTCTGATCGAGGTCATGGTTAGCGATACGGTCAATGCGTATCAGGCCGCTGAAGCCCTGGAAACGGCTCTTGTGAATCAAAAGGGGTTCATGTCGTATTATATCATGGACCGAAATCCCGAGTGGCTTCAGCGCCTGGGAGAGTATCGGCAGCTTTTTCGCATGCGCCTCGAACGGGCCATGGGGTTTGCCAGGACGGAGGACGAGCGGGACACGCTGGAGAAAATCGGCGAGAGGTATGATCTTTACGTGGCCGCCAAGGACAACGCCCTGGGCCTGTACATTCAGGGAGACGAAGAGGCCGGTGGTGCGGCCCATGCCCAGGTGAGGACCCAGTTCTTTCAGCTCCTCGGTCATTGTGAAACCTATAAAAAAGCATATGAAAAGCAGCTCTTTGAGGCCCGCTCATCGGTGCACGTCCGGGCGGTGAGGTTGCGGTGGGTCACGGCTCTGGCGCTTTTTTGCGTGGCGGGTCTGGGCGGTATCCTCACCATACTCCTGGGACGTCAGGTATTGACCCCCCTGCGCCTTCTGGCTCGAGAAGAGGCGGGGGAACTCGCCTTGATAGAGCCCAACGAGGTGAAGGCGGTCACCCATCGGATTGAAAATCTGATCCGCAGTGCCGGCGAGGCCCATACCGAGCTCGCGCGGAGCCGCGAGAATCTTCTCATGGCCGAGAAGATGGTTCTGGTAGGGAAGCTGGCCGCCGGTATGGCCCACAGTATTCGAAATCCACTCACCTCAGTCAAAATGCGTCTTTTTTCCCTGAACCGGTCCCTGCCCCTCACCCATGAGCAGGAGGAGGATTTTCAGGTCATCACCCGGGAGATCGGGCAGGTGGATACCATTGTTCAGAATTTCCTTGAGTTTTCCCGGCCTCCGCGTCTGGCCATGCAGCTGGAGAGTCCTTCCCGGGTGGTGGACCGGGTGCTTCAGCTCCTGTCTCATCGGTTGCGTTCCTACGAGGTGGTGGTGGAGGTGCAGCGGACGGCAGCGCTTCCCCAGGTGACCTGTGACCCGGAGCAGCTGAAGGAGGCCTTTGTGAACTTCATGGAGAATGCCTGCAAAGCCATGAAGGGCGGAGGGCGTATTGTCATCAGCGAGCGGGTCGTTCACGAGACCGATGGCGCCGGTTTGGCCGAAATTGCCTTTGCCGACACCGGATGCGGCATCCCCGAAGAGGAACTGGAACAGGTGTTCCAGCCCTTCTTCACCACGAGGGAGGACGGCACGGGGCTGGGCCTTCCCATCTCACAGCGGATTATTGAAAACCACGGCGGCTGGATCGACGTGGACTCGGTAGCGGGCAAGGGGACGATGTTTATCGTCTATCTACCCATGGATGGCGACGAATAGAGGCGGGTTGCACCCCCTTAGCAAAGGAGACATATGATTACCATTCTCATTGTGGACGATGACGACTCCCTGCGGGCTTCATTTGAGAAGTTGCTGGCAGCCGAAGGGTACCGCGTTCACAGCGCGGCCAATGGGCTGGCGGGGATCGATCTGGCCGAGCGCCTTCATCCCGATCTGGCCATCATTGATATGAAGATGCCCGGCATGGGAGGGTTGGAATTGTTCGGGCGCCTCAAAGAGGTGGCGAGTCTCATGCCGGTCATCGTCATGACCGCTTATGGCACCACGGAAACCGCCATCAAGGCGACGAAAATGGGGGCCTTTGACTACGTGCTCAAGCCCTTTGATATTCCGGCTCTGCTGCGATTGATTGCCCAGGCCGCCGAGGCCGGGCGTTTCATGAAGTCCACCGTCACCATGGGGGGCACCGGGGCGGGGGCGGTTCACGGGAGTGATGAAGAGAGCATCGTGGGCATCAGCCCGGTCATGCAGGAGGTGTACAAGTCGATAGGACGGGTGGCCGCCAGCGATGCCACGGTCCTGATCCGGGGGGAATCCGGCACCGGCAAGGAGCTGGCCGCGCGGGCCATTTATCAGCACAGCAACCGGAGCCGACGCCCCTTTGTGGTGATCAATTGCGTGGCGATTCCAGAGACCCTTTTGGAGAGTGAGCTGTTCGGATACGAACGGGGGGCCTTCACCGGCGCCACCCACCGGAAGGTCGGGAAGATCGAGCAGGCCCATGGGGGGACCCTTTTTCTTGATGAGATCGGCGATATGCCCCTGGAGCTGCAAACCAAGATTCTTCGTCTGCTTCAGGAACGCAGTATCGAGCGCATCGGGGGGCGGGAGACCATTCCTGTGGATGTGCGGATTGTCGCCGCGACCAACCGAGACCTTGAAGGCGCCATCAAACAGGGGCGATTTCGTGAGGATATCTATTACCGTCTCAAGGTGGTGACCCTTTTGCTGCCCCCCTTGCGTGAGCGCAAAGGAGATATCTCGCTTCTCACCGATTATTTTCTCAGGCGTCATGCCCAGGAGCTGGGCATGGCCAACCCCGGCATCAGCAAAGAAGGCCTTCATCTTCTGGGAGGGTACGAGTGGCCCGGCAACGTGCGAGAGCTCTCCAACGTGATCCAGAAGCTTTTGATTTTTCATCGGGGGGGGGCCATCACCCAGGAGAGTATTGCGAGAAGTCTGGGGCAGGATGGGGTGGCCGAAGAGCCCAGGAAGGACCCGGAGGACATCATAAGGCGCTGGGTCCGTGGGTGTCTGGAGCGTAAAGAAGACGATTTGTTTGAGCGACTCCTCGACGAGTGCTCACGGGTGATTTTGTCTGAAGCCCTGGCCACCACAGAGGGCAATCGGTCCCAGGCCGCCCGACTTTTGGGTATTTCCCGTCCCACACTCCATGCCCGCATGGACAAATACGGGATCACCGTGGGGGCTCGAATCAACGGCGCCGAGTCGGACGCCCAGAAAGGCAAGGGATAATGGCAAATAAAACACACGATCGAAACATTGGACGGTTTATTCTGGGGAACATGACCCTTGTGCCCCTCGTGCCTTTTCTGGTGCTGCTGGTGGTGGGGGCCATTCTCTTTTCCGGCGCCATGGAGAAGAGCATCATGGAACGGCTCTCTCAGACAGCCCGTGACCACGGGGCGATGGTGGATACCTTTTTAAAGGAGAGACGCTCCGATCTGGCTTTGCTGGCCTCTGTCTCTTCGTATGAGGCCCTTTCCACCTCCGAAAACCTGGAGGTCGCCTTCGGGCATCTCAAGGCAAGTTCCGGTGCCTTTATGGATCTGGGTGTTTTTGACGAGGCCGGGGTGCATGTGGCGTACACCGGTCCGTATCGGCTTGAGGGCATAGATTATCAGGAGGAGTTCTGGTTTCGAAAGACCATGGCCACCGGCTCCTGGATCAGCGATGTTTTTTCTGGCTTTCGAAAGACCCCTCATGTGGTTGTGGCCGTCCGCGTTCAGGGTGCGGGGCGCCCCTGGGTGCTGCGTGCCACCATTGACACCGATTTGTTTCAATCCCTGACGAGCCGGGTGCACATTGGCGTAACGGGACAGGCCTTTTTATTAAATGATGAGGGCATTTACCAGAGCCTGCCAGCCTCTCGAGGGAAGCTGATGGAGAAGGACCCGGACAGCGATGCCTACGTCACGGGGGACGGGTGGGCAGGGGCTCGGGTGATTGCCTGTCGCGATGGGGTGAAGCGGGTTTTTGCCACGACACGGCTGACCGAAAAGGCGTGGCGTCTGGTGGTGGTACAGAACAAGCACGAGGCCTTTGAGAGCCGTCTGCAGATCTATCTTGTGATTTTTGCCGTCATGGTGGCAGGGGGCGGGGCGCTTCTGGCGGTGGGGTATGGCCTGACGGTCCGGATTGTTTCTCGGATCCGTCGCAGCGATGATCAGGCGGTGCATCTGGAAGAGCAGCTCTACCGGGCGGCCCGGCTGGCAGAGCTCGGAGAGATGGCGGCAGGCTTTGCCCATGAGATCAACAACCCCCTTCAGGTGATGCAGAGCGAATTGGCTTATATGGGCGAAACCATCGGCGATGTGGAAAGAGGGGAGGGAGATTTTGAGGTGGTCCGTGAGTCCCTGGACCAGATGCGACTCCAGATCGGTCGGTGTTCGGAGATTACCCGCTCGGTGCTTAATTTTGGACGTAAGAGCACCTCAAAGGACCAGGACGTTGCCATGGGTGATTTTCTCTCTGATGTGGTCAAGATGGTTCGGAAGCGGGCGGAGGTGAGCGGTGTAATTTTACAGACGGAGATACCAGAAAATGGCGCCTTGGTCTGGGGCGATCCCTCTCGACTTCAGCAGGTTTTCCTGAACCTTATTAATAATGCCCTGGATGCCGTGGATGCCCGCCATGGAAGCTGCGGAGGTTTGATTCAGGTCTCGGTTCGAGAGGAGCCGGAGACGGTGTCTATCGACGTGGAGGACAACGGGGGAGGCATGAATGAGGAGACCCAGGCCAAGATCTTTTCCCCCTTTTACACCACCAAGCCCCCAGGATCGGGAACGGGCCTGGGGCTCTCTGTCTGCTTTAGTATCGTAGAGAGCATGGGGGGGCACATTGACGTGACCAGCACCCCAGGGGAGGGGACCTTGTTTACCATCGTTTTGCCGTGTCAGCCTCCCCGCTGATCGGATGGGTTTTCCCTTTGTCTGCAAGACGCCGCTTTTCAGTGTGAAGGCGGCGTGGAGTGACAAAAACCCCGGCCATCGCCCTTTCGTCACGGGTCGATGCCTGGGGTTTTTGTGTCTGTGGCCACCCTTCACTCTCTTCTGACACCTTGTAAACAGCGTTGACAATTCAGAATTACTCTGAATAAGCAATCCGCAAATAATTTCTTTAAAACCAGTGGGTTATATTTTTAATATTCTTGGCATGTCCCGTGCATTTGCTCATAGAGCAATACTCCAATACATGCGTATGAGAATGATGAATCTATAATTATTAGGAGGAGTGAATGGAGACTCTCTATGTTTTGCTCGTGGACGACGAGCCCCGCTATCTTGAGACCACCTCACGGCTTTTGGCTCGTAAAGGCTGTTCGGTTGCCACGGCCGCATCCGGGGTGGAGGCCCTGACTCAGCTCTCCAAAGAGCCGGTGCACGTGGTGGTTTTGGATGTGAAGATGCCTGGAATGGATGGCCACGAAACCTTTCGGGCCATTCGAAAAACCTACCCCCTGGTGGAGGTGATTCTGTTAACGGGTCACGGAACCGTGGACTCGGCTGTGGCGGGTCTGAAAGCGGGTGCTTTTGACTACCTGGTGAAGCCGGCCGATATTGACCTGCTCTGGGGCAAGGTCAGTGAAGCCTGGGATTCCTATCGGCGGCATGCAGAGAAGATACGCCTTGCCATGCTTGAGCGAAGTATGCAGAGCCCGAGGGACATCATGAAGCAAAAGGGGTCGGACATCGACGCCTAAGGAGGGGGGACAGCTATCATGGGAAAGCGTGGCAAGCAAAAGTTGACCGGGTATGACAAGTATGTGGACTGGAAGATTTTTTCCATTCCGGTTGTTCTTTTTTTTCTCATCCTCCTGATGCCGACACCGGGCGGTATGATGGACGTTGGGACCGAGTACAAGGTGGGGCCGAAGGCGGTCACCAACTATCTGAGTCAGGAACTCTTTGGGGTTGGAAGTACGGAAGTACCCCAGTGGCAGCTCCTGACGGTCAAGATGATGGAACGAAACCTGAGGATGGGCGCTCTCACGAAGACGCGGTTTTTAAAACGCAACGAGAAGTGGTGCAAAAAGTATAAGATCGCCGTGGATGCGCCCAACTTCAAACGGGCTCATGCCTTTGTCAAGGATCAGGTGGACGATGCTCGATTTCTTGCTCTCATGGAGGGCGGATTGAAGCAGAGGCGTGACACCCTTCGCTATGAAGACCTTACCGGAAGGGATAAGGCCGCGGCGGACAAAGGCGGGTGGCACATCAAGGTGGCCATCGCCATGGTGGCCTTTGTGGTGATCTGTTTTGTCACCGAGTGCATTCCACTGCCCGGGGTGTCTTTTTGTATTGGTCTGATCCTGGTCTTCACCGGGGTGGTCAGCCGACAGCAAGTGGCCATGCTCTACTGGTCGGACGCCTGTTGGTTCATCATGGGCTCCCTGATGTTTGCCGCCGCCTTTGTCAAAACCGGGGTGGACAAACGGGTCTGCCTGCTGATGTTTGAAAAGTTGGCGGTACCCAACGTCCGTTGGATTACCCTGATCTTCTTTTTGATCATCACGCCCCTGGCCGCCTTTATCTCCGACCACGCCCTGGCTGCCATGTTTCTCCCCATCGGGATGCTTCTTTACCAGAACAGCCTCACCCCGGAGGTGCCGGAGGACCCTGAACTTGCGAAAATGCTCATGATCGGTATCGCCATGGCGTGTAACATCGGCGGGCCTGGCGCCCCTTCCGGCGGTGCCAGAAACGTGATCATGATGACCTATCTCACCGATATGTTCGGTTTTGATATTGGGTATTTTCAATGGATCACTTACTGCTTTCCCTATCTGTTTGTCATGATTCCCATCACCTGGTTGATTGTGAACTGGCGGTTTAAGCCGCGTATCACCAGCCTGGCCCCAGCCATGGATCATCTTCGTGTCGAGATTCACAAAATGGGGCCCTGGAACCGCAAGCAGATCATCGCATTGATTGTGTTTGTGGTGATGGTGTTCGGGTGGTTTACAGAAAAAGCCTTTTACAACATGGGGATCTACCCCATTCGCCTTGGCATCGGCGTGATTGCCGTGGCAGGGGCCGTGGCCTACCTGCTGACCGGGGTGGTGAACTGGCGGGATTACCATGAGAAGGTGGACTGGGGGGTTGTCTGGCTCTATGCCGGGGCCATTATTTTTGGCCGCACCTTAGACACCACGGGCGCCGCTTACTGGCTGGCCCGGACGGTCATCGATTTTCTGGCTCCCTTCGGCATGGATTCCGGTCTTCCGCTCATGGCCGTGTCCAATGGCCTGACCGCGGTGCTGACCAACCTCATGGCGGATGGACCGGCGGCAGCGGCCGTGGGACCCATCACCCTGAACATGGCGGGTCTGGTGCATCCGGGGACCTCCTTTTTGCCCTTTATGGCCATGAGTACGGCCATCGCCTCAAGCTTTGCTTATTGCCTGATCATCGGCACGCCTCCCAACGCCATTGTGTATGCGTCGGGTTATCTGGAGCCCAAGGATTATCTCAGGGTGGGGCTTCCCCTGTGGTTTGTTGCAAACGCCGTCCTTTTGCTTCTCACCGGGGCGTATTGGGTTCTGCGCGGGTTTAACGCCCTGCCGGGTTTCTAATCATAAAAGGAGTGGATGCCTGTGAAGGGTCGTAAAGCGGTAAAATGGGAGAACGGACGTCTCTTCTTCTCTGCGGAGACGGAGCGTCGTGTTTGCTTCGTGCTGACTCTGTTCATGCTCCTTTATGGGGTGGTGATCTGGGTTATGGGGGGCTGATCCATGACACTGAGCCTGGAAGGGGGCCTGGCCCCTGACATCAAGAAAATTGGGGTGAGGGCTGTGTTGCTTTCACCTTCACAGGTCTATCGTACACTGAAGCAGCGGGGCACTCTCCATCGATTGTTGTGGGGATTTTCTGGCGCGGTGCTTCTGAATGGCCTCATGGCCGGCATGATAGGTCCAGAAGGGGGGCTGACGGTTCTCGGAGCCGTTGCGGTTTTCAATTCTCTGGGCATGGCGTTTCTCTCCTCGCTGATGGGCTGGCTGGCCCTGTGGCTGGTGGGGAGGCGCCGACCGGGGGCTTCCGTCGTGGTGCCCTCTGTGGCCTACGGGTTTGGGGTGACCCTGCTCGTCTCATGGATTCCAGGTTCCTTTGTGTACACGGAACCTTGGAAATGGGGGGTCATCTGGGTGGGTTTCCGAGAGCTCGGAGGCGTCAGTGGCCGCCGGGCCCTGGGGGCGGTTTTTCTGACCCTGGTCTCCCTGATGCTGCTTTTCAAGGGGCTCTTCATGCTGCAGGGCATGTGAGAACGGCGTGTGCCAGCAAATTCGCATTGCACTGGACTGATGTGAAAGGAGAAGAACAAGATGATTAAAAAAATACGTGTGATGATCGTGGATGATGAGGAACGTTTTCGCGTGGCCACTTCCAAGGTGCTGGAGCGCCGAGGGTTTGAGGTGCTCACAGCGGAATCGGGGGAAGAGGCCCTGGATTGTCTTGATCAGGGCCCCCATGTGGTGGTGCTGGATATCCGGATGAAAGGAATGGACGGGTTGATGGCCCTGGGGTTGATTAAGGAGCGCAAGCCCAAGCTGCCGGTGATCATGCTGACCGGGCATGGGACCGGAGAGTCGGCCGAGGAAGCGCTGGCCGCCGGGGCCCATGATTATCTGGCGAAACCCTGTGATATCGATCTCCTGGCGACAAAGATCTACGAAGCCGGGGTGGTCTCGGGATTCGACTCCGAGATGGAAAAAACGGTGGGAGAGGTGATGATTCCTCTGGCGGATTACGAAACAGCCCGCCCCAACCAGACCCTGTCTTACGCCGTTCGAGCCTTGCGGGCCTCCTTTTCACCGCGCACCCTTTCCGGCTCCCTCATTGAGTCGGGGCAGCGATCCCTGCTTGTGATCTCAGATGGTGAGGTGAAGGGGGTGTTTTCCGTCGGGGGGTTGCTTGAGGCTTTGCTGCCCGATTACACACAAGCCGATCTTCCCAGTACCGCGTCCACGATTCGATACTCGCCCATGTTCTGGAAGGGACTTTTTACGGCCGAGTCGAAAAAGCTGATGGAGCTTAAGGTCTCGGATGTGATGACGGAACCTCCCCATGAGGTGGATATTGATGCCAATATCATGGAAGCGGCCTATTTGATGGTGTCTATGAATCAGCGTCGGCTGGCCGTGATGGCCTGGGGTCAATGTCAGGGGATTGTGAGAGAGGAAGAGCTTTTCTTTGAGATTGAACGCATCGCTTCGAAAGGGGCGTGAGGCAGAGAAGAGGGCTCGGGGTGATCTTCCCTCGATAAGGTCTTCGAGGAAAAAAAGGTAAAAAAAAAGGGCCGGATCGGTAACGATCAGGTCCTTTTTGTTTTTTATATTTTGTGTTTTGGTCGGGGCGAGAAGATTCGAACTTCCGACCCCTTGACCCCCAGTCAAGTGCGCTACCAGGCTGCGCTACGCCCCGCCAAAAACAGGTGGGTTATACCCCCATGTTTCGATTGATGTCAAGCACTCTTTGACAAAAAAAAAGCCCACCCCCATAATGGCGCAAAAAACGTGGAGGGGCTGTGGCAGGTGCCCACAGAACCAAAGGCTGAAATCAAGGGGTTGAAGGCAGAGGGCGGGTTTATGTTTCCACTGGGAGAAAATGCGAAGATCGGTGTGGCGGCCCCGTCGGGGGTGGTTGATCCCGTTATGTTTGCAAAGGGGATGGCCCGGATTCGTGGGGTGGGATGGGCCGTGGAGGCCGATGAGGCGGTGCTGGGGGCGATGCGCTATCTGGCCGGGGATGAGGCGGTGCGCAAGGCGTCCCTCTTGCGTCTGGCCAGGAGGCAGCCGGACCTGATTATCGCGGCGCGTGGCGGATATGGAGCCATGCGGCTTTTGGACCACCTCTCTTGCGAGGAGCTTGCCGGGCTTCCTCTGTTTATGGGGTTCAGTGATGCCACGGCCCTTCTGGTCCGTCTGGTGGGGTTGGGGGCCTGCGCCATTCACGGCCCCACGGTGCAGGCGCTGGCCACGGCCTCGTCAGAGACCGTGGACGCCCTTGCGGGGTTGTTCACTCAAGGTTTTTTTCCCTCTCCCCTGGGGGCTGCCTGGGAGGCTCTGGTGCCCGGAGAGGGGGGCGGTGTGTTGACCGGGGGCAATCTGACCACCTTGGCTCACCTCTGCGGGACGCCTTTTCAGCCCGATTTCTCGGGATGTATTCTCGCCTTGGAGGATGTGCATGAGGCGCCCTATCGCATGGACCGGGCATTGACCCAGATGCGGCTGTCCGGGGCCCTGTCCGGCGTGGCCGGGGTGATGGTGGGGGAGTGCCTCCACTGTGGGGAGACGATGGCCCGTGACGCCGTGTTTCAAGATATTTTTGCCCCCTTGGGCATTCCGGTGGTGACCGGGGGCCGGTTTGGTCACGGTGCCACCAACCTGCCCATGCTCTTTGGCGTGCGGGTGGAGCTTTCGTCGGATACGGGGTTTCGGTATGTGTGATCCTCTGGAACAAAAAATGAACGAGGGGGTGGCGGGCGGTGTGTTCTCCTGCGGCCAGTTGGTGGTGATGCGTGAGGGGAAGGTGGTGGCGGAATATTGCGTCGGCACCCTTTATTCAAGGAACACCGGGGTGACGCCGGAGACACTCTTTGACCTGGCATCGCTGACCAAGCCCCTGGCCGCTGCGACCCTTGCCATGCGGTTGGTGCAGGCCGGACAGCTGGATGTTGAGGCCCCTGTCTGCCGTTATGTCCCCTGGTTTTCAGGCGGGCATCGAGAAGCGGTGACGATTCGTCAGCTCCTGGACCACTCCTCGGGGCTTCCAGCCTGGCGCCCCTTTTACGAAACCCTGGCACCCCTTGCGGCGGCACAGCGGGGGGAGGAGCTGAGGCGGCTGATTCAGGGGTGTCCTCTGGAGCGAGCGCCCGGGGCGGCCGTGTGCTACAGCGATATCGGTTTTATGCTCCTTAAAGAGGGGGTGGAGGCCGTGGCCGTGGTCGATGTGAGGCATCAGTTTAACGAGGTCGTGCGCGCCCCTCTGGGGCTTTCTGATCTCATGTACGCCATCGATATTCCGGGGGACAGGGCGGTGGCTGCCACGGAAACCTGCCCCTGGCGTGCCCGGACTCTGTGCGGGGAGGTGCATGACGACAATGCCTGGGCCATGGGCGGTGTGGCCCTCCATGCCGGTCTTTTCGGGACGGCGCGGGCGGTGGGGCGCCTGGTCTGGCACCTGGTGGCGCATCATCGCGACGGTGTCCCTGGTTCCCCTTTTCGTCGGGAGGTTGTGGGCTCTTTTCTCCAGGAGTCACAGGGCAGGGGCCGGGGGATGGGTTTTGACCTGCCATCGCCGGAGGGGTCGGCCAGCGGGCGTTATTTCGGGCCGGGCAGCGTGGGGCATCTGGGTTTTACCGGGACCTCTTTCTGGGCCGACCCGAGCCGCGGGATGGTGGTGGTTCTTCTCACCAATCGGGTGTATCCCTCGCGCGCGAATCTGGCGATCCGTTTGTTTCGTCCTGAGGTGCATGATCTGGCGATGGAAATCTATGGTCCGGGCGTTGTCGGCCCGTGATCGCCGCCGCTTTTTAAGTTGTCAATTGGCATGATTTCTGATAGCGGTGGAGGGTGATTATTGCGCTTGTTTTTGTCCTGCAGGCCCGGAACACGTTCCATGATGAGGATAACGTCAGCATGGAGCCCCTTTGTCTCGCGGGATGTTTTGTGCAATCGATTACCGTAACGATGACTTCAGACGGAACAGACGCGAGCTGCGGGAATCCGACCCTTGTGGCAGACCGATTTTCCTATATTATCAGGCCATTACATATTATTGGGAACAAAGGCTGACTATGAACCTTCTTGACTCGCTGCTGGGGCTTTTCTCCAGTGACCTGGCCATCGACCTGGGAACGGCCAACACCCTTGTCTATGTGAAAGGCAAGGGCATTGTGCTCAGCGAACCGTCCGTGGTGGCTGTTCGCACCGACAACAGATCCAAGAACAAGGTACTGGCCGTGGGCGCCGAGGCCAAGGCCATGCTTGGCCGGACACCGGGGAACATTGTCGCTATCCGTCCCATGCGGGATGGGGTGATCGCTGATTTTGAAGTGACGGAAGCGATGCTCAGTCACTTCATTAAGAAGGTCCACAACAATCGCCAGAAGTTTGTTCGACCCCGCATCATCATTGCTGTTCCTTCCGGCATTACTCAGGTGGAGAAGCGCGCGGTGAGGGAATCTGCTGAGTCTGCCGGGGCTCGTGAAGTGTTTCTCCTGGAAGAACCCATGGCGGCAGCCATTGGCGCGGGGCTTCCCATTACCGAGCCCACCTGTAACATGGTGGTGGATATCGGTGGCGGCACCACAGAGGTGGCGGTGATCTCCCTTGCCGGGATCGTGTACTCCCGTTCCCTGAGGGTGGCCGGCGATCGCATCGATGAGGCGATCATGCAGTATATTAAGCGTCGCTATAACCTTCTCATCGGGGAGCGGACCGCCGAAGTGATCAAGACCACCATCGGCAATGCCTATCCCGATACAGAGAATATCGAAACCATCGAGGTCAAGGGCCGCGATCTGGTCTCCGGGATTCCCAAAATTCTTACCATCGACTCGGAAGAGATTCGTGAGGCCATCAGCGAGCAGATTGACGCCATTGTGGAGTGCGTGAAGATTGCCCTTGAGCAGACCCCACCGGAGTTGGCGGCAGACATTGTGGACCGTGGGATTGTTCTCACCGGGGGCGGGGGGTTGCTTAAAAACCTCGATAAGTTGCTCAAAGAGCATACGGGGCTTCCCATTACCGTCGCTGATGATCCTCTCTCGACGGTGGCCAAAGGGGCCGGCATGTCTCTGGACAGCATCGAAATCCTGCGACAGGTAGTCATCAGGTAGCCTATGTTTTCACGGCGTATGGTCTTGGTTGTGGCGGTTTTGGGACTGCTTCTGCTCAACATTGCCGCTTTAACCGTTTCAAGCAGTCGTCCCGATTCCGCCGAAGGTGCAGCCCCCCTGGCTCTGCATTTAACGGCGCCCTTTCAGAAAGGCCTGACGGCTACCCTCGGGTGGATTCGTTCCATCTGGCACGGGTACTTCAATCTTGTCACCACGGCAGAGGAAAACGAGGTCCTCCGTAGTGAGGTGGCCCAGCTCCGAGAGCAGCTTAACGGGTACAACGAGCTTAAACTGCTCAACGGGAGAATGCGCAGCCTTCTCTCCTTTAAAGAGGCTAAGGCCCGAAATATGGTGGCCGCCATGGTCACCGGCAAGGATGCCTCTCTCTGGTATCGCACCCTTATTATAGACAAAGGCACAGAAGACGGCGTGGCCAAGGGGCAACCCGTGGTGGTTCCCGAAGGCATCGTGGGGCAGGTCATTGAAGCCTCAGGGCGATACGCCAAGGTTCTTCTCATTACGGATCGCAACAGCTCCGTGGATGCTCTGGCTCAGGATACCCGGGCCAGGGGCGTTCTGAAGGGCGGTGGGGCCGCGGAATGCCGATTTGCTTATGCCAATCGAAACGATACCATCAAGACCGGTCAGCGTATCGTCTCCTCGGGTCTGGACGGTGTGTTCCCCAAGGGCTTTTTCATCGGAACGGTGAGTGAAGTGCACAAGGGGGTGTCCGGAATCTTCCAGGAGGTGGCGGTGACCCCTTCCGTGCCTTTTGATAAGTTGGAGGAGGTGCTTGTGGTGCTTGGTCCCGAGGCGGGAAGCTGATGGCGGTCATCGGATATATCCTGGCCTCCATTTTGCTGATTCTTGTCCAAACGGCCTTTTTGCCCCAGATTCCCGTGCGCGCCCCCTTTGATTTGATGGTGGTCCAAGTGGTCTACACGGCCCTTGCGTTGCCTCGCCTGAAGGGCTGCGGCGTGATTCTTGTGACGGGGGTTCTTGTGGACGGCCTTTCGGGCAGTCCCTTTGGCTTTTATCTCACCAGTTATTTCTGGCTTTTCTTCTCTCTTCAAATTGCGATTCAGGTTTTGCACGTGTATAGCCGTGTCTTGATCTATGTTGCCGTTCTGGTAGGGATTTTGCTCGAAAACCTTGTGGCGCTTCTTGCGCTCAGTGTCTCCGGGGTCAACGCCGCCACCATGGTGTGGGCCGTCGAGCAGGGGGTCGAGCAGCTTCTCTGGGGGGCTCTGCTGGGGCCCTTGGTGTATGTCCTGCTGGCCGTGGGATACCGGATCGGAGGGGGGCTGACTCGTGGGATCGTTTGCCAGCTGGAAGGGGGCGACGGTGTGTAGTTCTGGCGGTAACCCGGAGAGCAAAAGAACCAAAGCCATGTGCGGCTATCTGGACAGCCCTGATGGGGAGTGGTTTAACCGTCGGCTCAAGGGGACCATGATCCTCATTTTTATCGCCTTTTCCGTTATATTGGTGCGTCTCTTTTATCTTCAGGTCGTTCAGGGGCATGTTTATCGTGAGTTGTCTACCAACAATCGCATTCGTCTTCAGAGCCTGCCTTCCTCCCGGGGGTTGATTTACGACAGCGAGGGCAAGCTCCTTGTGGACAACCGACCTGCTTTTGACCTCCTTATTGTCCCTCGGGATGCCAAGCCTTTGTCGGAGACCCTTGAGCGTCTTTCCCGTTTTACAGGCGTTCCTGTGGCAGAGATGATGGAGAGGATTGCCAAGAAAGGGGGGGAGGGGTCTTCTCGTCAGATTGTGCTCAAACGGGGGATTGGACGCGATGTCCTGGCCCCGGTGGAGGTTCACAGCTTTGACCTGCCCGGTGTGGTGGTGAAGGTTCGTCCCAAGCGATTTTATCTCAACCCAGGCATGGCGGCTCACCTCCTGGGTTATCTGGGGGAGATTAACGCCCGGGAGCTTTCAAG
This sequence comes from Desulfoluna sp., assembly GCF_030145185.1. Classification (GTDB taxonomy): domain Bacteria; phylum Desulfobacterota; class Desulfobacteria; order Desulfobacterales; family Desulfolunaceae; genus Desulfoluna. The sequence goes on from NZ_JAQYWB010000006.1 coordinate 100,887, forward strand.
CGGCAAGCATCCCGAGGCCTCCGGCGGAGATTTCATCGGAAAGTTTGGGGTTGAGAAGGTGATGGAGCCTCTTTTGCGCGGATCGCAAGGCGGCCGGCAGGTTGAGGTGGATGCCCACGGCCGTGTGATCCGTGAGCTTAAGCGGGTGGAGGCGGATCCCGGTAAGAATATTTATCTCACGGTCAACACGAAACTTCAGAAAAAAGCCGAGGCCCTGCTGAAGGGAGATGTCGGTTCCGTGGTGGCCCTTGATCCCAGAACCGGTGCGGTGTTGGCCATGGCCAGCAGCCCCACCTTCGATCAAAACGATTTTGTCAGCGGGCTCTCTTACGCCAAGTGGAATTCCCTTAAAAATAATCCCGGGCGTCCCATGGAGAACAAGGCCACTCAGGCCCTTTATCCTCCTGCGTCCATTTATAAAATCGTCTCTTCCATGGCGGCCCTGGAGGAGAAGGTGGTGGATGCCAGGACCCGGTTTTACTGTTCGGGCCGTCATGCCTATGGAGACCGAACGTATCGGTGCTGGAAACGTACCGGCCATGGCTCGGTGGATGTGGTGGACTCCATCGCCCAGTCCTGTGATGTGTTCTATTATGAGGTGGGGGAAAGGATTGGGGTCGACCGCCTGGCCTTTTATGCGCGTGGCTGCGGCCTGGGGCGTCCCACCGGGGTTGAACTGGCTGGCGAGGCTGCCGGGCTTATTCCCACGGCTGAATGGAAGCGGCGCAAGCTGGGGCAGAGTTGGCTCAGTGGGGAGACCCTGTCTCTGACCATCGGGCAGAGCTACAATCTTGTGACGCCGATTCAGATGGCGATGCTCATCGCTTCGGTGGGTAACGGGGGGACGATTTACAAACCCCATATTCTCGGGAAGATTGAAACGGCCGACGGCTCCTTGGTTAAAGAGACCCGGCCCGTCGTGAAGGGGCATCTTCCCGTCGGGAAAAAAAATCTGGGGCTGATTCAAAAGGGGCTTTGGGGGGCGGTGAATGACCATAAGGGGACCGCGAGACGTGCCCGTATCAACGGGGTGACGTTGGCGGGAAAGACTGGGACCGCGCAGGTGATCAGTAAGGGGGAGAGCGGCGTCAAGAAAAAAAAGAGGATTCGTAAATTTCGGGATCATGCCTGGTTTGTGGCTTATGCTCCGATGGAAAACCCAACCATCGCCGTGGCGGTGATCGTGGAACATGGTGAAGGCGGATCCACCAAGGCGGCTCCCATTGCCAGAAAAGTGATCGAGACCTATCTGGGAAAAGGAGAGGACGTCCGTGATTGATCGCCGTGTGGTGGAACATTTTGATTGGGGCCTTTTGCTGATTACCCTGATTCTCGCAGGCCTGGGGCTGGTGGCTCTTTACAGTGCTGTCTACGCAGGGAACGATCCCTCTTTGCGCCCGCTTTTCGTGAAGCAATTGATTTGGCTGGGAGCGGGCATGGGGGTGATGATTGCGACGTTCTGCCTGGGCCCCAAGGAGTTTGAACGATGGACTCCCGGGATTTATACAGGATGCATGATTCTTCTTGTGGCGGTGCTCTTTGTGGGGCGCATGGTGGGCGGTTCAAGGCGCTGGTTGGTCTTGGGGCCCTTCACCCTTCAGCCTTCAGAGCTGGCCAAGATCGGTGTGATTCTCATGCTGGCCCGCTTTTACGCGCGAAATGCCACAACACGTGGGCTTGGTTTTCGAGAGTTGATTAAGCCTGCGGCTATCGTGCTGTTGCCCTTTGTCTTGATTTATCTTCAGCCCGACCTGGGGACCGGTCTCCTGATCGTGATGATCGCAGGGATCATGACCCTCTTTGTTAAAATTGAGCGCCGTACGCTGACGATGCTGGTGTGTGCGGGGCTGGGTCTTGCGGTGGCGGCCTGGCTTTTTTTTCTTAAGGCGTATCAGAAGCAGCGTGTGCTGACCTTTCTTAATCCCGACCGGGATCCTCTGGGGGCAGGGTATCACATCATTCAATCTAAAATTGCCATCGGGTCCGGGATGCTTACGGGTAAAGGGTTTCTCAAGGGGACTCAGAATACCTTGAGTTTTCTTCCTGAGCGGCATACCGACTTTATTCTCTCGGTCCTGGCCGAAGAGTGGGGCTTTCTCGGCACGGTGTTTCTCGCGTTTATGTATTGCACCCTTTTTGTCTGGAGCCTGAATATCGCCCATAAAAGCAAGAACACCTTTGGAACCATCACGGCTGTGGGGGTCACGGCCATGCTCTTCTGGGAGGTTTTTATCAATATGGGTATGGTCATGGGGCTGATGCCTGTGGTGGGGGTTCCTCTTCCCCTGGTGAGTTACGGCGGTTCGTCGGTTGTTACCAGTCTGATGTCGATTGGGCTCTTGATGGGTGTCAGCATGCGTCGGTTCAAAAAATAGAAGCCAACCCTTCGCGTGTGTTCACGGGGAACAGAAGGCCCATCGTTTCGTGGGCGCTGTGGTGCCGACTGAAAGTGGGCGTAATTACCGGCGCTTTTACTCTTTTTGTGCTGTATATGAAAAGCCTTTTAATGCTTAGAATCGTATTGATAGGGGGCAAAAGTTCTCTAACAGTATACTGCTTGTGGGTAAAGCATGGAGGCCTTTGTGTGGCAGGGGCTGGCGTGTGATGGAAAAACTTGATATCACTTGTTAAACATGGAAGGTTTTTCTAAAACAGGTTGACATAAAAAGATAAAAATTGGTATAGGTTTAGTGCTAAAATGAGGGAATTTCTAAGACTTGTAACAGTCTTAGTTTGTGTCGCTAAGGTTAGATCTGGCATTCTTATTAACTTTTGTTGGAGGGTCACCAATGGTCAGTGTGGATTATTCCTTATTGGTGCAGATTGTCAACTTCATCCTCTTGATCCTTATTTTGAACATCGTCTTGTATAAGCCGATCCGGGGAGTCCTTTCGAAACGTCGAGAGGCCATCGACGGGCTCAATGCGAGCATCGATGAGTCATCCGTCGGGGTACAAGAGAAAGAGGAGACGTTTGCAGCTGGAATCAAGGAGGGACGTGCCAAGGGCGTTCAACTGAAGGATGCGCTTATTGATGAGGCGTCTCAGGAAGAGAGACGTATCGTCGGAGAGATCACCAACCGTGCCCAGGATGATCTGGCCGCTGTTCGTGAAAAAATTTCTCAGGAGATGGTTGCGGTGCGGGAGAGTCTGCGGAGCGAGGTGGATGATTTTGCAAAAGCAATTGGCGAAAAAATTCTGGGGAGGGCTCTGTAATGCTTTGTATGAGTAACGCGTCCAAAAGGCGCAGGCTGCTTTCTTGGAGCCTTTTTGCTGTGCTCAGTCTGACGGCCGGCGTGGCCTTTGCCTCGGGCGGAGGTGAGCATGTGGCGGAAGCCAAGCATTGGATTACCACGGATACTGCACGTGTCTTGAACTTTGTGGTGCTGATGTCGCTTTTGTTCTTCGTGCTTCGAAAACCAGTTTCCAATGCCCTTTCCGGACGTATCGACAGCATTCGTGATGAGCTGGATACCCTTGAAAAGCAGAAGGCAGACGCCGAAAAAACCCTGGCCGAGTACGAAACCAAGATTGCCACACTGGACAGTGAGGTGGAGGTGATTCTGGGGCAGTACAGGGAGCAGGGCGAAACGGCTAAAAAGCGCATATTTGCAGAGGCCGAGCTTCATGCTGCGAAACTTGAAGAACAGGCCAAACGTAACATTGACCATGAATTCAAGGCCGCTCGTGTGGATCTTAAAGCCGAGATCATGGCTCTGGCCCTCGAAAAGGCTGAGGAGCTGATCCAGGAGCAGATCACCGCGGACGATCAGGATAAGCTGGTGGATGATTATCTGAACAAGGTGGTGGCGTAATGAAAGATATCGCAATATCGAGGCGTTATGCCAAAGCTCTGCTGCTCATCGGGAAAGAGGATGGCAATGCGGAGGCCTACCGGGGAGAACTCAGTGGCCTGGCGTCGTTTCTTGCCAAGGAAGTGGAACTCTCCAGTGTGATCATTAATCCGGTCTATGAATTGGACGGTCGGCGAGGTGTGTTGAAGGTGGTGGTTGAGAAGCTGAACCTCTCTCCTGTGATCGCGTCCTTTACCCTGCTTCTATTTGACAAGGGCCGTTTCGGTCATTTTGGGTCCATCGACGAAACCTATCAAGCCTTGGTGGACGAGTTCAACGGCGTGGCCCACGCGTATGTGGTTTCTGCTGTGGGATTGTCGGAAGATGCTGTGGAGAAGATCAAGGCGTCCCTTTCCGCCTTGACCGGCAAAGACGTCATTTTGAATCTGGAAAAAGACCCCGGGCTTATTGGGGGCATTGTTACGAAGATAGGCGACCTCGTACTTGACGGCAGTGTGCGCACACAGCTGCAGAACATGAAAGAATCTTTTAAAAGGGGTGAGAGTGTCTAATGGAAATCAGAGCTGAAGAAATAAGCCAAATAATCAAGGAGCAGATCAAGGATTTCGACAAGAAGGTCGAACTTTCCGAAACCGGCGTCGTTCTCTCCGTAGGTGACGGCATTGCAAGGGTCTACGGCCTCGAAAAAGTTATGGCCCAGGAGCTTGTGGAATTTCCAGGTGGCATTATCGGCCTTGCCCTTAACTTGGAAGAGGACAACGTGGGGATCGCCATTATGGGCGATGACACCCATATTAAAGAAGGCGATATCGTCAAGCGAACCTCACGTATCGCAGAGGTTCCTGTCGGTGAGGCTGTCCTTGGCCGTGTGGTCGACACCACAGGCGTGCCCATCGACGGCAAGGGCGCGATTGAGACCGATCATTTTCGTCGGCTTGAGATGGTAGCCCCCGGGGTTATCCAGCGTAAAGGCGTTCATGAACCCTGCTACACAGGCATCAAGGCCATCGACGCCATGACCCCCGTGGGCAAGGGCCAGCGTGAGCTCATCATCGGTGACCGTCAGATTGGCAAGACCGCCATCGCCGTTGACGCGATTCTTGCTCAGAAGGGCCAGAACGTGATGTGCATCTATGTGGCGTGTGGTCAGAAGAAGTCCACCGTCGCCCAGGTCGTTTCTGTTCTTGAAGCGCATGGTGCCATGGAGTACACCACCGTGGTGTCTGCCTGTGCCTCTGATCCCGCCGCCCTTCAGTTCCTTGCCCCCTATGCCGGTTGTGCCATGGGTGAGTACTTCCGTGACAAGGGTGAGCACGCCCTCATTATTTACGATGACCTCTCCAAGCAGGCGGCTTCTTACCGACAGGTCTCTCTGCTGCTTCGTCGTCCGCCAGGACGTGAAGCGTACCCCGGAGACATTTTCTATAACCACTCCCGTCTTCTGGAACGTTCAGCCAAGCTCTCCGACGATCTGGGCGCTGGTTCCCTGACAGCCCTTCCCATTATTGAAACCCAGGAAGGTGACGTCTCAGCTTTTATTCCCACCAACGTTATCTCCATTACCGATGGTCAGATCTATCTCGATAAGGCGATGTTCTTCGCCGGTATGCGCCCTGCGGTCGACGTCGGTCTTTCTGTTTCCCGAGTTGGGGGATCCGCCCAGGACAAGGCCATGAAGCAGGTGGCCGGTACCTTGCGTCTTGATATGGCCTCCTTTCGCGAGTTGGAGGCCTTTGCGGCCTTTGGCTCTGACTTGGATGCGGGCACCCAGAGGCAGCTTACCCGTGGTCAGCGTCTCGTGGAGGTTCTCAAGCAGCCTCAGTATGCGCCTCTGCCCCTTGAAAAGCAGGTTCTTATCCTTTTTGCCGGGACCAAAGGGTACATTGATGCGTATCCCCGTGCGAGTGTCACCAAATACGAAGCGGGTCTCTATCCTTTCGTGGAAGGTCGCTTTCCCGGAATTCTCCCTGCCCTTGCAGAGAGCAAGAAGATTACCTCTGAGATTGAAGCCGATATTGTCAAAGCCCTTGAAGCGTATGCTGAGGAGTTCAAAGACACTATCAAGTAGCTTGCTGAAAGAGCAAATCTATTAATTTGAGATACGTAAAGGTAAATGGCATATGGCAACGTTAAAGGAAGTACAATTAAAGATCTCAGGGGTCAAAAAGACCAAGCAGATCACCAGCGCCATGAAAATGGTGGCGACTTCCCGCTTGCGTGGTGCTCAGTTAGCCATGGAGGCCTTCCGGCCCTATGCGGAAAAATACGCAGAGGTGCTGGGAAGCCTTGCTCAGAAGGCAGGTGAAGGAGCCAGTCCGCTCCTTGAAGCACGCGAAGAGGTGAAGAAGGTCCACATCGTTCTCCTGACATCAGACAGGGGGCTGTGTGGCGGTTTCAACGTAAACCTGATCAACAAAGCAGAAGCGCTGATTAAAGAAAAAGAGGGCGATGAGGTCGAGATCTCCATCACCAACTTTGGCAAGAGGGGCCGAGACTGGGCTCGTAAAGAGGGCCAGGCCCGGGTGGATGAATACCTCGGTGTGGTGGGTGCAAACGTCGGTTTTGGTATTGCGTCCACCGGCGGACAGAAGCTGATTAACGGCTTTCTTGCGGGTGAGTACGACGAAGTTTACCTTGTCTATGCGGAGTTTGTCAGCATGGGCAGGCAGGTGCCTGTGGTTCAGCAGCTCCTTCCGATTCCACCCATTGAGATGGTGGAGGAAGAGGAAGCGACGGCCTTTCAGGCGGAGCACATCTGTGAACCCAGTGCGGGCCTGCTTCTTGGCGAGATGCTCCCGAAAAATGTTTATATTCAGATTTATCGGGGCCTTTTGGAGACCTCAACCAGTGAGCATGCGGCACGCATGTCGGCCATGGACAACGCCACGAAGGCATGTTCCGACATCATCACTGATCTTCAACGGGTATATAATAAGGCACGACAAGCCGCAATTACAGCGGACCTAATGGACATCGTCGGTGGTGCAGAAGCCTTAAAGGGCTGATAGTCACTCGCCTATCGCATAGACAGCACAGATTTTGGTACATAGGAGGTACTTCAATGGCTGACAATATCGGAAATATCACACAGGTCATGGGGCCTGTTGTTGACGTCGAGTTCGAACCCGGAAAACTGCCGGCGATTCTTTCTGCCCTGACCATTACCAACCCGGCTATTAATGATGATGAAGATAACCTGGTCGTGGAAGTGGCTCAGCACCTGGGTGACAACGTGGTGCGTACTATCGCCATGGACGTTACCGACGGCTTGGTACGCGGCATGAATGCGAAAGATACGGGCAGCCCCATTTTGATGCCTGTGGGCCGATCGTCTCTCGGACGTGTCCTGAACGTTGTGGGACGTCCCGTGGATGGCCTGGGGCCGGTGAGTATGGAGAAGACCATGTCCATCCACCGTCCTGCCCCTGAATTTACCGAGCAGGATACGTCCGTGACGGTTCTTGAAACGGGCGTCAAGGTGATCGACCTTCTCGTTCCTTTCCCCCGTGGCGGCAAGATGGGTATGTTCGGTGGTGCAGGCGTCGGTAAAACCGTTATCATGATGGAGATGGTTAACAACATCGCCATGCAGCACGGCGGCATTTCCGTTTTTGCCGGCGTGGGTGAGCGAACGCGTGAAGGCAACGACCTTTATCATGAGATGAAAGACTCCGGTGTTCTTGAAAAATGTGCCCTTATTTACGGGCAGATGACGGAACCTCCGGGAGCCCGTGCCCGTGTTGCTCTCTCGGCTCTGACCTGCGCGGAGTACTTCCGTGATGAAGAAGGCCAGGACGTTCTGATCTTTATTGACAACATTTTCCGCTTTACCCAGGCGGGTTCTGAGGTGTCGGCTCTCTTGGGTCGTATGCCTTCAGCGGTAGGTTATCAGCCCACGCTGGCGGTGGATATGGGTGCTCTTCAAGAGCGCATTACCTCCACAACCAAAGGCTCTATTACCGCGGTTCAGTGTGTTTATGTCCCTGCGGATGACCTCACCGACCCGGCTCCTGCCACGACCTTTGCTCACCTTGATGGCACCGTGGTTCTCTCTCGTGCCATTTCGGAGTTGGGTATCTATCCTGCGGTGGACCCCCTTGACTCCTCTTCTCGTATTCTTGACGCTGCTTATATCGGCGAAGAGCATTACGCGGTGGCTCGTCAGGTGCAGACCGTGCTTCAGAAATACAAGGAGCTCCAGGACATCATCGCGATCCTCGGTGTGGATGAACTCTCCGATGAAGATAAGGTGCTCGTCACGCGAGCGCGCCGTATTCAGCGTTTTCTCTCCCAGCCTTTCCATGTGGCCGAGATCTTCACCGGCCTCAAGGGCAAGTACGTGAAGATTGAGGACACGATTCGAAGTTTCAAGGAGATCTTGGAAGGCAAGCACGATGATCTTCCCGAAGGCGCCTTCAACCTGGTAGGGACCATCGAAGATGCGGTGGCCAAGGCCAAGGAGATGGGCGATCAATAAGATGTGAACGGGGGGGAGGCGTGGTTTGCACTCGCCTTTCTTCCTTCAAAACTATAAGGGGTTGATATGGCAGATACTATCAGACTCGAAATCGTGACGCCTGAAAAGCGTGTGGTCAGCGAGAACGCTCAGATCGTCATGGCCCCCGGTTCGGAGGGTGAGTTCGGTGTGCTCGACGGGCACACTCCGTTTCTCACCTCACTGAAGGTGGGGATGGTCCGTTTCAAGGATGACAACGGCAACGAGTGCGGTGTCTTCGTGAGCGGCGGATTTGCCGAGGCGTTGGGGGACAAGGTCACCATTTTGGCTGAATCGGCAGAACGTCGTCGTGATATTGACGCCGATCGCGCCAAGGCAGCCATGGAGAGAGCGGAAAAACGCCTCGCCGGGAATCGTTTAGAGATTGATGAGGCCCGTGCCAAGGTAGCTCTTGTACGGGCTATACACCGTCTTCAGGCGGTGGAAGGACGGTAAGGTCTTTGTGTGGGGCAGGGGGGCAAAGGTTCATGCGCCCCTTGAGCTGCTTGGATCGTATCGAGAGCAATCGAGTTTCAAAGGGGCGGCCCCGGTGGGTTTGCCCCTTTTTAATACCCGAACGAGAGGGGCCTTTTGAGTGCTTGTTTCGTGCACCGCATGAGGCGGGGGATATCATGTTTTTTGGGGTGTCAGTCAGGCCCTATTGCAACCAGGGGGAAAATTGAGTAAAACCACAGGAAAAACGGCGGTGGTTGTTCTTGCTGCTGGCAGGGGTACCCGTATGAACTCGGACAAGGCCAAGGTGCTCCATGAGGTTTTGGGGCGTCCCATGGTCGACTATGTGGTGAGTTCGGCTTCCGAGATTGCCGGAGATGATGTGGTGGTGGTGGTAGGGCATCAGGCAGAGGCCGTACGCGCCTCGCTGGCGGACCGTAGGGCTGTTTTTGCACTGCAGGAGAAACAGCTGGGGACGGGCCATGCCGTGATGTGTGCCCGAGATTTTATAGGTGCGGCCACCCGCCACGTGGTGATCCTTTGTGGGGACGTTCCTTTGGTCAAATCGGAGACCCTTCGATGCCTGGTCGAGGCTCACGAAATCGCCGGGCGAGCCGTGACGGTTTTGGCGGTTCATTTTGATGAGCCGACCGGGTACGGCCGGATGGTCACCGCCGAGGATGGCAGGTTGCTTCGCATCGTGGAAGAGAAGGATGCAAGCGGTAAAGAGAAGGCTATCAAAGTGGTCAACAGCGGCATCTACTGTGTGGATGCGGGCTTTCTCTTTTCCGCCCTTGACAAGGTGAAATCGGATAACGCGCAAGGGGAGTACTATCTCACCGATATCGTGGAGATAGCCGTTCAGGAGGGGGCCGGAGCCGGTGTTGTAACCGGTGGATCGGGCAGGGAAGTTACGGGTGTAAATACCGTAAATGACCTTGAAACCGTACGCCAAATGCTGGAATAACGGCCCACATGAATTCCCTTGACTTTATTGAAAATTGAAGACTATAGTGATTTGAATTTCGAGAGGTGCTAAATTGGATGACGAAGCAATAGTTGGTCAAATTGATTATATAGAAGAACAGGTAGATTTTCTCATTGAGCTCTGCAACAGCCTGAAATCAGAGAAAGCGGAACTCAAGGGCAGGGTCGAAATACTTGAAGGTCAACTTCAGGAAAAGACTCAGTCAGAAGCTGCCTTTGTGGAGCAGAGGGAGAACATTCGAGGTAAAATTGACGGGTTGATGGATCGACTCAACAATTACATCGATGTGGCACCCTGATCTCTAACCGAATGACAAAAGCGAATGCGCAATCATTGGAAGAGATTCTAACAGTCGACCTATTTGGAGAAACGTATAAGTTCAAGACCGACGCTGATCCGAGCGAAGCCTCGGCCATTGTCAGAGGTGTTGTGGATGAAGTGACTCGTGCGGGTGAAGGGATGAAAGGTCCTTTGACTGAGAATCGCAAGTTTATCCAACTTCTGGTGGCCACGTTGAATATCGCTAAGGAACTGGTTGAGGTTAAAAAGAACCATGCGGAGCTCCATGAGACGCTTGCCCGAAAGTCGACCACCCTCATTGAAAAATTGGGGGGGTGTCAACCGTAACGTTAGTGCAGAAAAGGCTGTTCTGTGCCGATGAAATACGATACAATTTGAATAAAATATCCCTGCCGTGTTCGTGATTGGAGTATATCCTTTGACCCAATGGCAATATCACGGGAGCCTCCTCTGGCTTTGGTGCGCATGTTCTGCCTGACAGAAAAGCCTGAAGAAGTTACAGAGGCACCCCCCTTTGAACAATCGGTTCAAAGACCATAATTCAACACGGCACCCGGGTGGGGATATTTTCATATCAATTTTCCCCCTTCTGTCTGCACCATCCTTCCAACCACCACCCCTCGAATCCGACGACTCTGTCAAGGGTCTCCGACATCCAAAAAGTTATTTCATGCCCCGTGTCGATGCGGTATCGTCTCCGTGTTATGACTCTGAAGCGTCGCATTGGCTGAACGTCGGATGCGCTTGTCCGCTCGTATAATACCCCGCTGCGGTCTTTGGGTATGCAAATGCATGTAACCCTCAAGGTTGGGCGAATGTCTATGGTGTGGAGTCCGTAAGGCGGATTTTCCGTCAAAACTGAGGTGGATATATACTCGGGGGAATCAAATGATAGTGAAAATTATGGCAACTGGCATCGTCAGTCTTCTCGTCGGCGCTGCTCTGACCTTTGTGCTTAAAGGTCGGGTGGACAACAGGCGGGCAGAGGAAGCGGAAGAAGAGGCCGAGAAAATAATTCGTGATGCCGGGGTGCGGGCCGAAAATCTGTTGATGGAAGCCAATGTGGAGGCCAAGGATCGGCTCATTAAAATGAAGAGCGAGTTCGATGCCGAGACCAACGAAACACGGGTTGAGCTTAAAGGGCTTGATAAGCGGCTGAACCAGAAGACAGAAAAGATTGATCGTCGGCAGGACCAGATCGAACGGGTTGAAAACGATTTGGCTCAGCGGGGGAAAGAGCTGAGAGCGGAGTCCGATCAACTCCTGGCAAGACGGGGTGACTGCGATGCCCTGATCGCCGAACAGAAGATGCAACTTGAAAAAATATCGGGCATGACGTCCGAAGAGGCCAAAGGGCTTCTTTTGAGTGCCATGGAGAACGATGCTCGCCACGATGGTGCCAAGCTCATTAAACGGGTCACCACCGAAGCCAAGGAGAGTGCCGATAAGGAAGCCAAGAAGATTATTGCGACGGCCATCCAGCGTTATGCCGGCGACTTTGTTGCTGAACGTACCGTTTCCGTGGTTCCCCTTCCCAACGATGAAATGAAGGGGCGGATTATTGGTCGGGAAGGGCGCAATATTCGGGCGCTGGAGGCTGCCACTGGTATTGATTTGATTATTGATGATACCCCTGAGGCCGTCATTTTGTCTGGCTTCAACCCTGTGCGTCGAGAGGTCGCCCGTCTCTCCCTGACCAAACTGATCAACGACGGCCGTATTCATCCCGCTCGCATTGAAGAGGTGGTGAAGACGGTGGAAAAGGAAGTGGACCAGACCATCAGAGAAGCCGGTGACCAGGCTGCCTTTGACCTGGGGGTTCACGGCATCTGCAATGATCTTATTGCTGTCCTGGGCCGCCTGAAGTTTCGGACCAGCTACGCCCAGAACGTGCTTCAACACTCGGTGGAGGTGGGTTTTCTCTGCGGGGTGATGGCTGCCGAGTTGGGCCTTGATGTGAAGCTTGCCAAGCGCATGGGCCTGCTCCACGATATTGGTAAGGCGGTGGATCATGAAGTCGAAGGACCTCACGCCGTGATCGGTGCCAACCTGGCCAAAAAGTATGGAGAGAATCCCAAGATTGTTCAGGGCATTGCGGCTCACCATGAAGATGTGCCCCCGGAATCGGTCTACGACCTCTTGGTTCAGGCTGCAGATTCCCTCTCCGGGGCTCGTCCTGGCGCCCGAAAAGAGCTTCTTGAAAACTACGTCAAACGTCTGGACGATCTCGAGAAGATTGCCAACGCTTATAAAGGCGTGTCCAATTCCTACGCTATCCAGGCGGGTCGTGAGCTCCGCGTTATTGTGGAAGGGGATGTGGTCAGAGATGAAGATGCCGTGGTCATGAGCCGAGACATCGCCAAGCAGATTGAAGAGACCCTGACCTTTCCCGGACAGATCCGTGTGACCGTTATTCGGGAAACTCGTGCCGTGGGGTATGCAAACAAATAGAGGTATCTCCGGCCATTGAAGGGGAACGTAAAAAGCCGAGCGCTGACGCAAGGGCAGAACTGTGTGATGACAGTTTTTGCCCCTGCCGGGCGTTTCGGCTATTTTGTTATCAGGGGGGTGCCTTTGCTGCGCCCCTTGTACCGATATAAAATCCAGGGTGCCGTGAACCGGTACCTTATATATTAAAGGGGTGGGTCAATCTACGGATCCCAACCAACTATAGATGAGGTAAAAAGCTATGAGTGTCATCGAGTCGCTTAGAGATCGCGGTTTTGTAGATAATACAACCCATGAAGAGGAGTTGGCGGCGTATCTTTCCACGCCGGGAAGACGTTGCTATATCGGCTTTGATCCGACAGGATCCAGCCTTCATGTGGGCCATCTCGTGACGGTCATGGCTTTGTGTCACATGCAGCGTGCCGGCCATTGTCCCATTGCCCTGGTCGGGGGCGGCACCGGCATGATCGGGGACCCCAGCGGAAAGACGGAGATGCGACAGATGCTGACTCCGGAAATCATTGATGAGAACAAGGCGGGGTTGAGGTCGCAGCTCTCTCGTTTCCTCGATTTTTCCGATGAAAAGGCCTTTCTGCTGGACAACGCCGATTGGCTCACGGGTCTCGAATACATTCCCTTCTTGAGGGAGGTGGGTCGCCATTTCAGCGTGAATAGAATGGTGAAGGCAGAGAGCTACCGGGCGCGGCTTGATTCCGATGAAGGCTTGAGCTTCATTGAGTTCAACTACATGCTTCTTCAGGCCTACGATTTTTATGAGCTTTCCCGTTCCCATAACTGCTACCTTCAGATGGGGGGCAGCGATCAGTGGGGCAATATTGTGGCCGGGGTCGATTTGGTCCGTCGAAAAGGCGGGGAGACGGCCTTTGGCGTCACCTTTCCCCTTATCATGACGGCCTCAGGGATCAAGATGGGGAAGACTCACAAGGGGGCGGTGTGGCTTGACCCCGAACGGACCTCTCCGTACGATTATTACCAGTTCTGGGTGAATACCGATGACGCTGACGTTGAGCGTTTTCTGGCTCTTTTTACCTTTCTTCCCATGGCTGAGGTCAAAGCTGTTGCCGGCCTTTCCGGTGCGGAGCTCAATGCGGCTAAAGCGGTGCTGGCCTTCGAGGCGACTGCTTTGTGTCATGGGCACGAGGCTGCCCTTGAGGCGTACAAATCAGCCGCGGCTATGTTTGGGGTGAAGAAGATCGCGGAGTCACTTTTGCCTTCCAGCACGATTCCCAGGGGGGGCGATGCCAGCGCCCTTGATTCCGTTCCTTGTCTTGAGGTCGAAACAGAGCTGTTTCAGGGAGAGGGGGTGCCGGTGTTTAAGCTTTTTGCTCTTGCCGGGCTGGCCGCATCTGGAGGTGCCGCACGTAAGCTTATCCGTCAAGGGGGGGCTTACATCAATGGTGAGCGCTTGGACAAGGAAGATCGTCTGGTGGTAGAGGCTGATTTTGAAGGGGGAGAGATTTTGCTGCGTGCCGGGAAAAAGCGGTACCATCGCATTGCTTTGAAAGGGTAGAGCCTCTTTGAGCTCGCTTTCCGTGGGGCGGCCGTGCGAATTTCAATAGAAATTCGCACGGTTCCAAGAAAACGATTAAAAGGAAAGAAAAGCTTTGACACAAAGGATCGTTCGGGGTAGAACCTTCAAGTCTTCAACGCGAAACAGACGCTATTTACGCGGCTTCAAGCGCGGGCATCGTCAAGAAAAAACGGCTTTTTTATTTTCTTCTTGACGATATAGTATGAGTAGCATATATTATCTTGGTTAACTTTAGTGATCAGGGCAATTTAGATCATTTGATCTTTGAAAATCAGTAAGCAACGAAGAAACGACAGAATAATTTTTTGTCAACATCAAGCCCTATTGGGTCATTTTGTTAAATATGATTTAATTGGAGAGTTTGATCCTGGCTCAGAATGAACGCTGGCGGCGTGCTT
>NZ_JAQYWB010000082.1 GCF_030145185.1 Desulfoluna sp.
CCACGGTATTCTGTCTGATTTTCTCACCCTTCGGGCGAGCCGGGTGCACTCATCTGCCGCGTTATCAGAGCTTTGAGGTAAACCACTACATCTTCAGCTCTGATGCCTTGCATATGAACGCACCCAACTCGTGAAATATCCGGGCTATGCCCCATGGACACACGAAGGAATAAAGGCCACTTTATTTTCTGAAAAGACAGGGGTCAACTGTTTTTAAAACGTGAAAGAATAAATAAACGGCTTTAAAAAACAAAGGGCGAAAAGGGCCATCCACCGGATGCCTTCTCGCCCTTCAACCTTATCCTTGAGGCCTTTTGCCTTTTGCCTTTTGCCTCTTGCCTTTTGCCTCTTGCCTCTTGCCTTTTGCCTTTTGCCTTTTGCCTTTTGCCTCTTGCCTCTTGCCTTTTGCCTTTTGCCTTTTGCCTTTTGCCTGTCCCCTGCCCTTTTGCCTGTCCCCTGCCCCCCTACACCTTAAATCTCCCCACCAGAATTTTCAAACCACCGGCGAGGGCCTCAAGATCTGCGGCGTTGGCATTCACTTTGGCACTGACAGCCGTCATATTCCCGGCGGTTTCGTTTACCTCTGCAATTTCAATGGCCATATCCCGTGCCACGTTGGAACTCTCCTGGACCTTGTCCGTCACCATCTGAATCCCTGAAGAGGTTTGATTCACAGCGCCTGAAATCTCTGCCGTGGTCACGGACTGCTCTTCAATCGCCGCCGCAATGGTAACCACGATTTGGTTCACCTGGTCGATGACGCCCGTGATAATATCGATCTCTGTGGCGGTGTCTCCCGCAGAGTCTTGAATGCCAGCGATCCGAGCCTTGATATCCTTGCTGGAGGAGGCGGTCTGCCTGGCAAGCTCTTTGATCTCATCCGCCACCACGGCAAACCCCTTGCCGGCGTCACCGGCCCGGGCTGCCTCAATCGTGGCATTCAAAGCCAACAGATTAATCTGCTCTGAAATTTCTGCGATCACTTCCGTTACCTGGCCGATCTCCATCGCGGCATTGCCCAGGTCGCCCACCTTCTCCTTGGTTCGTTTTGCCTGAGCCACGGCTTCCCCGGTGACAGAACGTGCGTTCTCGGAGTTTTGCGCAATCTCGGTGATGGTGGCGGTCATCTCCTCCGTGGCCGACGCCATGGAATTGATGGCACCGGCCGACTGCTCGGTCTCCCGCGAGACATCCGCCATGTTGCAGCTCATCTGCTCGGAGGCGGCTGCAACCGTGTGTGATTTCCCTGACGTGGCCTCGGCACCGTCGGCCATCTGACTGGCCAGACCTCTGAGGTCCCCGGACGACAGAGCCAGAGTCTTCGAGTTTTCAGCGATTTCACCAATCATTTGCTGCAATTTTCCCACAAAATGATTGAACCAGGTCGCGACATCACCGAGTTCATCCTGGCTGGCCACCGTCAGCCGCTGGGTCAAATCCCCGTCACCTTCGGCGATGTCCTGAAGCATGGAACTGACTTGTTTTAAAGGAATGGTGATGGCAAAAATCAGCACCACGGCGGCACCCATCGCCAGACCGACACCGACCAACAGAAAACAGACGATCACGCTTTTTCCGGATTTTGCCGTCATGCCAAAGGATTTCCGAGCTTCATCCGCGATGGCATGCATGCCGTTCGATGCCTCGGAAACCATCACCTGGGCCTCTCTTCCGGTGTTTTTTTCATGCACATCCTGAGCCACATACTCGTTCCAGTGGGTGAGATAAGAGGATCCAGCAGCTTTCACGGCATCACTGGCCTCATCCGCAGAGAGCAGTGACTGCATGGTTTTTTCAACATCTCCCGGGTCCGACTGATACGCAAGATAATACAAGGCCTTGATTCGTACATTCATCAAATAATCGTTCAGCTGAGAAATACGCTGAAGTTTTTCAAAGCCCTCTCCGATCACCTCTTCCATCTTTTTTGCGGCCAAATCAATCTCATCGAGATAGACGCCGGTACAGACAACCAGATTCCAGGGCATAAAATATCGAGCCACGGTAACCTTGGGAAAGAGGGCCTTTCCATGTCCCGGTTTGGTGAAAAAATATTCGGTGACTGAATGTCCGTCTTTGATCGCCCCATTCACCACCTCTTTCATGAAGGCTTTACCGGTCTTTTGATCTTTAATGTCAGAAAACCCCTTCCCTTCCTGCGTAAAATCACCGCCATGGGCCATCATGGTAAAGTCCGGGGTCACAACAAAAAAATAATTTTTTCCACCAAACCGCATGTTGCGAAGGGTGTCCAACGCCTCTTCCTGGGTCTTTCCATTCTTGTAGGCGATGTCCATCACGCCGTAGGCCACATCCACCAGCTCGCGGACGGCTCCGAACGACTGTTTTTTCATGGATTGAATGGTGCTCTCAAGCACCTGGTCGCGAATCATTTTCTCTGCATGTACAGAGGTATCATTCACCACAGACCGGGTCTTATCGACACTCTGTTGCAATTCGCCTCTCAAGGCCAGCTTCTTGGCCTTGGCCTCTTCAAGGGTGGCCAGGGAGAGTGAATAGCGCAGAGTGCCGGCCGTTAACGCCTGAAGCGCCGGGGTCTCCCCCATGATGTCGACCAGCCCGGAAAGTTTAACCTGCGTTTTTTTCAGATGCTCCCCCAACGCAGTAAACAATTCTGCTTCACCCGTCCGCTCATAGCGTACCTGATCACTCAGCAGTTCGTTGACCATCACATCAAGCTCCAGGGTCATCAGCCCGTTATCGGCCTCATCGATCACCCTGTTCAGACTGAAATATCCTGTCATTCCCACGACAAAAAGAACGCACACCACAAGAATAAATCCAGCAATTAACTTTTTTTTAAGTCCCACTGATGCAAACATACTTCCCCCCCCCGTTTTAATGGACGACGAATCTCTCAGATTCAATTCGAGAGCAAAAACAGCCTGCCGTTTGAAATCCATTGATCCTGAATAAAAAAGACGCTTCCGATAGTTCAATCATGTGTCCATAAAGCCACATTGAGGAACCGAGAAAAACTGTGATACATCAGTTATCGACACCCCAACACAAATCTTAACGTCGTTTACATCTAAAAATTAGGATCGCGCCTCAAAAACCACCATTCCCCATTTTTATTCATCTGATCTTAAAGTGAATACGGTCCGGGAGGGACTCTCAAAAAAAAAAGCCCCCGGTAAAAACCGGGGGCTTTAAAAAAAAATAGACTGAGGCCATGCGGCGTGTTGTGGGTGAGAAGTGCACATCAGAGGCTCCCCGGGTTTGTGTAAAATAGCCCCCTGGGGTCATTGGCGAAAAAGCCCTTCGCCTGTTTTTGATGAACCCCTTGTCAACGGAGACAACGAAGGGGTTGAGCGTCGCCTTTCAACAACACTCTTTTGAGCGCATTAAAGAATTCGATTGATTTTCAAAAGCGGCATGGGATTCACCAGATGGCGGCGCGCCCACTTCTCGGCTTTGACTTCACCGGAGGCGAAACCGGCCAGCTCTGGAATAAAAAAGACGGGGAGCCTGTTTTTCGCCGTCCCGCGCATCTCCAGGTTCACCTGGCACAAGGGGCAAAAAGTCACCACGCAGTTGGCCTTGGCCTGAATGGCTGCATCCAGGATCCGGTCCACCAGACGATCGGCCAGCTCAGGACGGGAAACGGCCAGATGCGATCCACAACAACGACTGGAAGCGCCCCAGTCCCGAACTTTTGCGCCGGTGTTCTCGACAAATTTGATAATACTGGACTCATAATGCTTGAGATCAAAGCCGGTAACCCGCTCTGGGCGGGACATCAGGCACCCGTAATAGATCACGGCGTTCAGTCCTTCCAGAGAGCGGTTCATGTGCCCTTCGAAGATGGCCTCGTCCCCGGGCTCAATGGCCTCCAGAAAGAATCGGACTTTCACCTCACCGGTATAGCGGGTGCCATACGCCTGAAAAAGTTTGTCCCGCATCTGTTCGTCATTTGCCAGCTTGTGCTTGGCCTCTTTCAGACGAATATAGCAGCTGGGGCAGACCACATAGAGATCCTCCACCCCCTGCTTCTGAGCCAGAATCAGGTTCCGGCCGGAAAGAAGGGTGGCATACTCAGGGTTCACGCTGTGAGCCGGAGAGGCCCCGCAGCAATTCCAGTCTTTGAGCTCCTCAACCCACATGCCGGCCATTTTGGCCATCTGAAAGAGAGAATCGGCAAAGTCCCGGGAGCTGGCTGTCAGCGAACACCCCGGATAGATACAGATCCGTCGTTTCCCCACCGGGATCGTTCTTTTTACAGCCTTAGACATGACACACCTCATTGAGCTTTTTCATGTCCACACGCTTGTTAATCTTCTCAGGAAGAATACTCAACCGGCCAGAAAACAGGAATTTCATGTAATTGGGTATATCCCGAAGGGCTGGCAGAGACTTCATGCGGTAGCGGGCCATAAAACCCAGCTCATAGAGCCTGCCGTAACGTTTCACCTGTCCCAGGAACTCCTGGTGAAAGGCCACCACCTCCGGCTCCTTAACGGTCACCTTCTCCTCCAGGGCAATCTGTCGCAGGGTATCCATCATCTCCGGAAGGCTGATGCCGTTGGGGCACTCAGACACACAGGCGAGGCATCCCACACAAAACCAGATAGACTGGCTTTCCAGGACCTCCTGTTTCATGCCCAGCTGGACCATCCGAATGATTTCGTTGGGGAGGTAATCCATCTCCTCAGCCATGGGACAGCCCCCAGAGCAGCTGCGGCATTGAAAGCAGGAGTTGAACATCTGTCCGCTTCTCTCGGTCACTTCATTCATGAAGCCAGCCTGTATTCGGATGGGTTCTGTTCTATTCATCTGCAATGTCCTCTCTCCCGCAACATCATGATATTCACGACGGACCGGGGTGTGTTACAGCACCCAGAGTGGCAAAAGCCATCAATTAGGGTGCGCACATTAATCCGGATCTTCCATGGGCTCGCCCGCTGACGTAAATCCCTCGACCAGAAGCACCGAAATGGTCATTTTCAACCCACATGAGTCAGCGGCGTAATCCCCATGCCTTCCCATGTTTGGTTTTTCCTTTCCCGACCGACAAAACAACGCCGAATCAGGATCCTGTTTTTCTGACACCACCAAATAATCTCAATTTTTGGGTGAGCTTCACCCTCGGTGCATCGCCGATGCATCGCACGTGATTTTTCGTTTTTTTATAAAGTCTGAACAGAGTCATATCTGGCGAAAGCGGCACCAGCCGGCCTCGCCCGTCCCAAATGCGGGCCCATTGCCCTCCCACCTGGGATTAAAGACAAAAAAAGCCTGCAAAAAGGAATCCTCTCTCGTCCGTTCCCTTCAGCAAGCTTCGTCGCCTTCATTACGCCGCACATCTTTGTGCCGCGTCACTGCTTGTAAGGAAGTTTTTTTAGCAAAATTTATTCATAACAATCTAAGCCTTTAACGTCGTCATACCACTGAATTTTTTATAAACAGGCTGAAGCATGCCGGCTCTTTCACCCCGTCGAAAGACAACCGGCATGCTTTGGATTCAAAACATGGGTGCCGCCAGAATTCATGGCCGGCACCCTGTATGGAATGAATACCGCTTACTTGGCGTAATGATGAAAACCACGCCCGCTTTTCCGGCCAAGCCACCCTGCGCGGACATACTTTTTAAGCAGGGTATGGGCGCGATATTTGGGATCGCCGGTCTCTTCCACCATCACATCCATGATGGCCAGGCAGACATCCAACCCGATCAAGTCCCCTAAGGCCAGAGGCCCCATGGGATGGTTGGCACCGAGTTTCATGGCGCTGTCGATATCTTCCACAGAGGCAACGCCTTCAGAAAAGATCCCGATGGCTTCGTTGATCATGGGAATCAGGATGCGGTTGACGACAAACCCGGGGGCCTCCGCCACTTCCACGGGGGTTTTCCCGATCTTCTCCGTGATCTCTTTGATCGCACCATAGGTCTCATCAGAGGTCGTCATGCCCCGAATGATCTCCACCAGCTTCATGACCGTGGCGGGGTTGAAGAAATGCATCCCGATCACCTTGTCGGGTCGCCCTGAGGCTGACGCCACATCCGTGATGGACAAAGAAGAGGTGTTGGTGGCGAAGATGGTTTCGGCGGGACAGATCCCGTCAAGCTCCTTGAAAATCGCCTTTTTAATCCCCATGTTCTCCACGGCAGCTTCCACAATCAGTCCGCAGGAAGCAGCCTCTGCGATATCCACAGAGCCCGTCACGTGTGTGAGCACCTCCTCTTTGAAAGAGGCTTCGATTTTGCCCTTGGAAACCAGGCGCTCCAGCCTTTTTTCCATGCCGGCAAGCCCTTTGGCGACGGCTTCTTCATTAATATCTCTTAAAACAACATCGAACTTTTTCTGTGCGAAGGCCTGAGCTATTTCTGCGCCCATGGTGCCGGCGCCAATTACCATAATTTTCATCATCTCACCCAATCGTATTAAATAGCTGTGTCACCGGAAATTGATCCACCGAGTCTTACGATGTTTCATTGCGAACTGTCCGGGTCAGATCACAGGGTCTTTGGTTGTAGCCCCCGCCTGTATGAAAAAGGATGGTATCCTTTTTCATACAAGACGGGGGCCAGGCTTCTCCTGCCAGTAGGCCGGGTGTGACTGCGCGGCACCCCCGGTACCCAACACAAACGTGTGACTTAAGCTTCGATGACCATGGCCATACCCATGCCACCGCCGATACACATGGAGATCAGACCGGTTGAAAGGCCATCTCTCTTCATCATGTTCATACCGGTCACCATCTGACGTGCGCCGGTACAACCGACGGGGTGACCCAGAGAGATCCCACTGCCCACCTGGTTCGGCTTCTCAATGGGGATATTCAGCTCTCTCATGCAGGCGATCGCTTGGGAAGCAAAGGCTTCGTTGAGTTCAATCATGTCAATATCGGAAATATCCATATTCAGGCGGCCCAACACCTTTCTGATGGCGGGAACGGGACCCAGGCCCATAAACGCGGGATCCAGACCTCCTGAAGCAAATCCTTTAATTTTTACGATGGGGGTGAGCCCCAGTTCAGCGGCTTTTTCTTCGCTCATCACGAGGACAGCTGCCGCGCCATCGTTGATGCCCGAGGCGTTCCCGGCGGTGACCGTGCCATCTTTTTTGAAGGCAGGGCGCATCTTGGAGAGGATCTCCATGGAGGTATCCATGGGCCGCTCATCCACATTGAAGATCGTATCACCTTTACGTGATTTAATTATAATATCGGCTATTTCGTCTATAAACAAGCCGTCTTTAATCGCTTTGCGGGCGCGGGTGTGGGAAAGAAGCGCCAGTTCATCCTGCTCTTTACGGGTGATGCCGTATTTCTCAGCAATATTCTCAGCCGTAATCCCCATGTGGTATCCGTAAAAAATCTCATACAGACCATCAAACACCATCAGGTCGGTGACTTCCCCGACACCGGTGAGTTCCATGCGGTGTCCCCAGCGTGCCTTGGGCAGGGCCAGGGGGGTATTGCTCATAGACTCCATGCCACCGGCCAGAACCACATCCGCGTTGCCGCACATAATGGACTGAGCCGCCAGAGCAATAGACTTCAAGCCTGAGCCACACACCTTGTTCAAGGAGAAGGTGGGGATCTCTTTGGGAAAACCGGCACGAATCATCGCCTGACGGGCGGGGTTCTGCCCCTGACCTGCTTGAAGCACGTTGCCCATGATGACTTCGTCAACTTCTACAGGAATGGCTCCCTCGTCCCAATCACAGCCCTTGGCTTCCAACTCAGTGAGCCCCTGGTCCTTCAAGGCATCAGGGCAGATCGTCCTCATTTCATCACTGGCAACAGGGCGAAGACCCGCCTTCTTAAACAGATCTTTCATGACTGCGGCACCCAGGTCCGCTACCTTGACATTTTTAAGTCCGGCACCGAAGGTCCCGACGGCAGAACGCGCTCCACAAACAATGACTGCGTTTTTCATAACTTGACTCGCTCCTTTACATGATCTCTCAATCTCCCGAGGGACCATTGCTGGATTCGCAAGGTCGGATGTCACCTGATGTGACGTGTGCACCCTTTCGCTTCAGCCGGCACGTGGGAGTCCGGTAGTCCAAAGCAAGAGAAAGGCACCACCGCTTGCGAATGATTCTATGCCTCATGTCCACCCGAAACCCATCGGGGCCTGGGGTGAAGATCTTCATCAGGATGCGCCATTGCATCCTGGGGTTTCCGTGTGCAATTTTCCCTTACGAAGAAAGGTTGATCCTCCAGAGAGAAAACTGTGCGTCTGCCCCAGTGGGCACATTCGCTTCACAGTCCACTGGACACAGCAATTGTTATGCCAGTTTTTACCATATCTTACGATACCGTGTTTTATCGGTGACTTATCCACAAATACCACTTAACAACACCGTCCTGCCCCTGTCGTCGCCTGGGTGGAACGATAAACACCCACGGTAACCCTTGTAGAATATGGCGAATCGCCTCCGTACTCCCCCGACGGACGAGAGAAATCACCCA
The DNA here is from genome assembly GCF_030145185.1 of Desulfoluna sp. Lineage (GTDB taxonomy): Bacteria > Desulfobacterota > Desulfobacteria > Desulfobacterales > Desulfolunaceae > Desulfoluna. The sequence goes on from NZ_JAQYWB010000082.1 coordinate 8,446, forward strand.
AAACCTGTGGTATCCCCCTCCCTCCTATGATAAAACCCGATGATCCTTCGGGAAACACCTTCCATTCACGGCGCCGAAAGCGGATCCTGTCCGTTTACGGACAACGCTTAAAAGAGCCCACATCCCAAGCGGTTACCTACCGCACACCGGGTCAAGGCAAGAAAAAGAGCTTTACACTGTATCAAAAATGCGACATATAGCGTCTTTGATACACCTTAAAGTGTCGTCAAACAGATACAGGTAACAGGATTTTTCCCCAGCAAGGTTGAGTAGGCCCATGAAACGCGATAACGACCGTATTATTGAAGAGCTTCAAGAAGAGATCGATCACTATCAGCTGATTTTTAATTACACCTACGGGGCGACCGTGGTCGTGGATCCCGATGGATACATCATCGATATCAACAAGCCCTACCTCGATTTTGTGAACATCTCCTATGGCGAGGTCATCGGCACCCACTGCACCAAAATTCTGGGAGACTCCCGCCTGCATATCGTGGCCCAGACCGGGAAAGCTGAAATGAATCAGGTACAGACCATCAACAACCAGCAAGTTCTGTCCCGACGATTCCCCATCAAACAAGATGGCAAGGTGGTGGCTGCCGTAGGCCAGGTCATCTTTGAGGATATCCGCCAGATCGCCAGCCTCGCCCGGAAATATTCGCTTCTTGAATCCAAAGTAAAACACTACGAACAGGAGCTGCGGCACCTGCGCTCCACCCGATACTCCTTTGAAAGCATCGTGGGTGAGAGCAAGCCCATGCACCGCATCAAAAAAGAAGCCCTTACGGCCACATCCAACAGCTTTCCCGTTCTCATCACGGGAGAAAGCGGAACGGGTAAAGAGATCTTTGCCCAGGCGATCCACCATGAGAGCCCGCGGAGCGTCAACCCCTTCATACGCATCAACTGCGCAGCCATCCCACGGGAGCTCATGGAATCCGAGCTCTTCGGCTATGAAAAGGGGGCCTTTACCGGTGCCCGAAACGACGGCAAACCCGGCAAATTTGAGATGGCCCACAAGGGCACCATTTTTCTGGATGAGATCGGCGAGCTACCCCTTGAAATGCAGCCCAAGCTCCTTCGTGTCCTTGAAGAAAAAGACTTTGAGCGCGTGGGCGGGACCCGGGTGATCCAGTCCGATTTTCGTCTGATCGCCGCCACCAACCGCAACCTCGCCCGGATGGTCACCGAAGGAACCTTTCGAAGCGATCTCTACTACCGGATCAACGTCATCCACCTCCACCTGCCCCCTTTACGCAAACGCCGCGAGGACATCCCCCTGCTCAGCCGTCACCTCCTCGGTCTCATCGCCGACAAAGAAGGGCTTCACCAGGTCAGCCTCTCCACCAATGCCGAAGAGCTGCTCTCCGGCTACACCTGGCCCGGCAACGTCCGCGAGCTCTCCAACTGCCTGGAACGGGCCGTGGCCTCCATGACAGACAATGCCCTCACCGAAGATGACCTGCCGTTCTGCATGCTGCAGTACAGTGAGCGCAAAGAGACCCTGAACCACTCCTCCCTGAAAGAGGCCTTAAACGACGCAGAAAAAAACATTATTGCAGCCACCCTCCAGGAAGAGAGTTACAACAAAGCCAAAACCGCCAGACGACTTGGCATCCATCGAACCCTTCTCTACAAAAAAATCGATAAATATGGAATCAGCCCCCAAAGCGCGTAAGGGGAGAGATCGTCCCAGAAAGGCTGCCAGGGCGACTGAATTGACATTTACGAAGATAAAGGGGTAGCCTGTTTTTTTTACATTCGGTCTTAACCGATCCATTCCAGGCACGACCATGAGGTGACAGATGAACACAGCGCAGACGGAAAATGACGACTTTCAGCCCTCCAGGAATGAACTGCTCAAACTATGGGAGAAGGTGAAGGGGCAGGATCTGACGGGGCTCTCTGAGATTGAACTCTTTTATGCTGCCATCATCAAGAAACACGAAGCGATGTTCGCGAAAGAGGTGGACGGAATCGATCACCCGGAGACCCATGAATACCTGCCGGGTCAGGGCGTAAACCCCTACCTCCACATCCTCCTCCACGGGCTGGTGGCAACCCAGGTGATCCGTAAAAAGCCCCTTGAAGTCATCCCCTTTGTCAACGCCATGAAAAAAAAGGGGATTGACGAGCACACCACCCAGCATCTTCTCTGCGCCATCTTTTTTCCCCTGGTCCTGGAAGGACGAAATCGGGAGGGTGAGCCGGACATGGCCAAGTATGCGAGCCTGCTCAAAAAATTCAAAACCAAAACACCAGAAAAAATTCAGGCCGCGCTGGACAAAGAGTTTCACCAGACCAGCTCGTAACACCCCCCCATCGAGTCCCCTCCCTTAGACAAAAAAACGGCCTGCGATCCTGAAAGATCCCAAGCCGTCTTTTTTTATTAGGGGGTGGTGGATGAGTCCCTGCGGTCGAACCCCTTGCGACCCCACCAGCCTCACAGGCCCTGGAACGATGAAACCCCGCAAGACCGCCCTCCCCGCATTCAGCTGATAAAAATGACACCGACACGATACGCGGGATTTTCCCGAGTGGTCGGGCTCATGGGCCGACTCCACACGACTTTGGCAAATTGCCGATACGGATTCTTTCGATTTTTCGAACGAATAACCAGAGAGGTTTCAGGAAGATACGGGCATTTGCTTTGAAAGCAGAGCCCCCTGTCCGTGCAATTCAGAAGATCGGCATCTCTGTAATCACCGGTCGGTGATCGCGAGTACTGAATCGTCCCGGGAATATGCATCCGTTTGTTATTCCTCTCATCCAGAAAGACACTCATACAGCACCTCCATTTTTTAAAAAGGCAGGCATACGGGACAGTGGAAAAATCACCCTCAAGAGTGATCATCTTCGCCTGTCTCCCGAACAGGCCGAGTCTTAACCACGGTGCCTATTCATTTCAGGAGTTCACCATGAAAAGCGTCGAATGCAGGGAATTTTCATCCATTGCTTCATCCGCCTGGGCACCTTATCCCGAGTGGGCGTAAGGGTCCCTGCCGGGTTCGACGCGCATGGGAAGTCGCCTGGAATGCGACGTCATGAAGGAGCGAATCATAAGAAAGAGAACAAAGCCATGGGATCATGATAGGGAGCATACCGAAAAAATCGGAAACAGACGGAAGCCGTCTCGAATAACGTGGAATTCAGGAAGGATCAAACCCATTTTGATGGGGAGGTTTCTGCCCTGTCGCACACCTGCCTTTATGAGCATCAGTATACCACACAGCGACACAAGTAACAGGATTTTATTCTCTTTTGTCAACCCGGCAAAACGGAAAATCGTTGAAAGAGGGTGCCTGCCCCCTCAAAGGCCGGACACCGCGTTTCGAACGCCCACAAAGGCCTCTTCCAGGTCGTCCATCCCCTTCAGGCATTCTGCCTCAAGCCCCGTCTTCAAAATCGATTCGAGCTCACGGGCCGACGCAAAGAGGCCATTGGCCGAGATATTGGACGACGCCCCCTTGATGGCATGAACCTCATAAGCCGCCTGGGTAAAATCGCCGGTATGCACCATACCTCGAATGTCCCCAAGGCGATCGGCATAGAGATCCACAAACTTCATGACGATGGACCGGTAAATGTCGTGACTGCCGCCGATACGCGCCACCCCCTCACTCACATCCAGGGCCTGCTGTCCTTGAGGCATCATGGAAGACGGCATGTCCCCCCCCCCCCTTTTGGGTTCGCCCCGCCCAATATACCGGGAAAGAACCCCCATCAACCGTTCCCGATCGATGGGTTTGGGGATGTAATCATCCATGCCCGCATCCAGACAGGCTTCACGATCGCCCTCCATGGCATGGGCGGTCATGGCGATGATGGGCACCCGGGTGTACTTGAGCTCATTTCTGATAATACGCGTGGCTTCCATGCCGTCGAGTTGCGGCATCTGCATGTCCATAAGCACGGCGTCGTAATCTTTTTCTTTGATGCGCTCAATGGCCTCAAGGCCGTTTTCGGCAATCTCCACGCGAACCCCGGAAAAAGTCAGAATCTCCGTGGCCACCATTTGGTTAATCCGGTTGTCCTCCACCAGCAAAACGGTGGCCCCGTCCACGGCACCAAAGTGCCCTGTGAACTTGGAGGCATCCGAAAAGGAGGCGTCTCGGGAGACCACCGCCTCACCGAAGGTCTCCATGATGGCATCAAACAGCGTGGAGGGGCGCAAAGGCTTGGTCACCACTCGGTCGATTCCAAACCGGCCCTTGTCGTAGAGATTGACACCAGAGCTGAAGGCATCGAGAAGAATCACGTGGGGGGCATGCCCTCCCTGGACACTCATCTTACGCGCCATCTCCACCCCATCCATATCGGGAAGATTCATATCCACGAGGAGAAGATCAAAGCTGTGTTTGCCTGCCAGAAGAGAGAGGGCGTCCATCCCGTTCTTACAGCAGGTCACCCCGAACCCAAAGGAAATGAGCATACGCTCCAACACCCGCTTTAAGGTCACGTTGCCTTCGGCCACCAGCACCTGCAGCTCCTTGAGGTGGGTTGGCAGGTCATAGGGGCACCTCAAGGGTATGGTGGTGTCCTTGGCCATGGGTGCGGTAAAAGTAAAAGAGCTCCCCTCCCCCAGGGTGCTGGAGACGGTAATGTCCCCACCCATCATCTGGACAATACGTTTGCAGATGGTAAGCCCCAGCCCTGTCCCTCCGTATTTCCGGGTGGTGGAGCCGTCTGCCTGGGCAAAGGCATCAAACAGGCCGGCGCTGGTCTCTGAGTCCAGGCCAATCCCCGTATCGGCCACCTGAAACATCAAAGTGACATGGGTCTCGCTCTCCTCCATCACCTCCATGCGCAGGGTAATCTCCCCCCCATCGGTAAACTTGACCGCGTTGCTGGTCAGGTTGACCAAAACCTGCTGCAGGCGCAAGGGATCCCCCACCAGACGTTCGGGCATGCCTTCATCAATATCGATGATAAACTCCAGCCCCTTCTCGTTAATCTGGTCCAGAAACATCCCGGAAATACTCTCCACCAGACTGCCGATATCAAAGGCCGTCTCTTCAAGGTCCAGCTTCCCCGCTTCGATCTTGGACAGATCCAGAATATCGTTGATGATCCCGAGAAGGGAGCGGGCCGAGATACGGATAATATCTAAATACTCACGACGCTGGTCCCGGGTAATCTCTTCGTTCAAAGCCAAATCACTCATGCCGATAATGGCGTTCATGGGGGTCCGAATTTCATGGCTCATGTTGGCCAGAAATTCGGTCTTGACGCGGGCCGACTGATCCGCCACCTCCTTGGCCTTGGAGAGTTCGTCGTTGATCCGGACCAACTCCCGCGTTCTGGCATCCACCCGAAGTTCCAGCTCGCCGTGAATTTCCCGCAGCTCCCGGGCCACTTTCTTTCGTTCTTCGATCTCTGCACGCAGGTTCTTGTTGATGGTGGCCAGCTGAGCAGTACGTTCCTGAACCCGGTGTTCCAACTCCAGATTGGCCTGGCGGGCCTTCCAGCGTTCGTTCTCCAACTGGCAGGAGATGCTGAAGCTCTTCCGGTTGTTGTACTCAAACATGTAACAGGAGGCCATCCCCACCAGGTTGGCGGTGATGAAGAAAAAATTATGGTTGATGATAACAGAGACCGGGGTTTCTGCCAGATAAAGAGCCGAGGCCGTATACAGCCCCACCAGCGACCACCCGCAGAGACTGGCCCAGAGAAACTTAATCCGACCGAAGCTGTACCCGAAGATAAACACCAGCAGCAGCCCGGCAAAGTAGGCGTACCCCGCAGGCCGGGGCGCCAGGCTTAACATCATGATAATCCCCCCACCACCGGTCATGATCACCAGGACCAGAAGCGGCTGCAGGACACGGACAAAAACACGGGTAAAGGAGAAACAAAGGACCAGGATCACGACCGGCAGAAAAAAGGCGAACCGGATCATAAGAAATGTGGCGAGCAGCTCAGGGACCTGCTGAACATCCAGAAAACCAAAGAGGATATAAAATATGGCAGCAAGAACCAGAACGATACGAACCTGCCAGATATACTTATCGTGGTCTCTTTGCAGGTACGCCTCTTCCAATTCGGCGTCGGAACCGGAAAATGTAAGTGTTATGGGATTTAAGTTCATGCCGTCACTATTGAAATCGGTTTCGGGGGAGGGCAAGAGCCGTTAAAAAACAATACTCCCAATCAAAATGGCCGAAAGCCACACCTGAACATTGGTTACCCTGCGCAAAAAAAAATCCTTCATTCAGGCTCAGGTCAACCCAAGGTCCCCCAAATAAATAAACACATTAAAAATGTATGGCATATGAGAGGGGTTATTTCAAGAGCGATTGACGATTTTTAAAGTCACCTCAAGGGGTTTTGAAAGGGACGCAGCCTTCTCATCCCCCCTTCTTCCATCCGAAAATTCACCGAATAAAACCATCTGAAGGGGAGCCTGACGCCCCCCAACAGACACTCTACATGCTTTGGCGGACGTCCGCCCCATCAAGGGCAATGGCGAGGGTCTCGGCATCAGCGGCCTCAATCCCCAGGCTTTCCGGTGACAACCCCATGGCCAGCCCCAACAGCTGAGGGTAGACCACCGGTCGTGGGAGCGCATCCCCTTCTTCCACAGCACCGGCAAACTGGAGATGGCAATAAGGACACCCCGTGGCGACCAGAGAACCGCCCATCTCTCGAATCGCTTCAAGCTTACGGAGCGTCATCTTTTTAGACAGAACGGAATTAATCCCGTTCAACGGAGCCCCGCAGCAATCAAATTTCCGTTTGTAGTCGAGGCTCTCCACACCAATAGCAGAAAGAAGCAGGTCAAAGAACTCCGGCACACCGGCGTCATTCAATTCATTGATATGACTCGGACGTAACATGTGGCAGCCATACTGAGCCCCTGCCTTCACCCCGGCAAGGGGACGCACCACCCGCTGCCGGATCGCCTCAAGGCCCACCTCATGACGCAGAAAAGAGAGGATGTGGGTCACGCGGGCCACACCGCGATACTCCAAGCCCTCTCGGCTCAGGATGGCGTTCACCTCGTCCCGAAGCTGAAGGTCCTGGTTCAATGCGTTCTGAGCGTGTTTGAAGCTGCCGAAACAACACTTGCACATCACCAGAATATCGCTGCCCGATTTTTCCGCCAGCGCGAGATTTCTGGCCGATGAAAGCAGGTAAATCTCCCGGTCCGTATTTCTCAAAGGGTACCCACAGCAGTTGAACTTGGACTCACTGCCAACATCTACACCAAAGGCTTCGAGGACTGCCAGGGTAGAGTCCCGATAGCCGCCAAGTCGTGAGGGAATCGTGCATCCCGAAAAAAGCTGATATCCCATATTTTATCTCCCTGATCCGATGCGGTGACCCGAAGCAAGCCTCTGGCCCTCACCGGTTCGCCGGTAGGCTCTATTTTTCAATTCATAAAAAAGGTCCGTCACCAGGACGCCCTGAGGACAATACTCCTGGCACAGGTAACAGGTCAGACAATTCCAGATCATGGGTGCCCCTTCAGCCATCTCCACTTCTCCGAGTTTCAGGGCCTGAATCACCTGGTGAGGCAAGAGCCCAAGACTCTCTTGTGGATCATCCACGGTATCAGCCACCGGACAAACACTGGAACACCCCCCACACTGAAAGCAGGCCTCGACATGAAAAGAGCTGAATTCATTTTCGGACGCCCCTTCCCCGATATGAATCACACGCTGAGAATCTGACAGCTCGTCAAAGCGTCCGGCCAGCTTTTCCTTTGCCGGCACCAAGAGCTCGCTGTCCACCCCACCCTCCTCCATACAGCTGCCAAAAGAGAGGGGAGAAAGAAACATCGCGTCACTTTTGCCGGACTGGAGAAGGTCTCCCTTCATGTGCTGCCAGAGACTTCGAAGATCAATCCCCGAGGGACAAACTCTGCTGCAGTTGCCACAGTCTGTACACAGGGTGACCCCCTGCCTTGCCCGGGCAAAATCATCCCCGGAGAGTTCCTTCTGTCCTGCACGGCTTTTAAAAAAAGTAATTTTCTCCGATGGCAGGATCAACGGGTTCTGTATGAGGGTATAGGCCGGTTGAACCGAACAATATTGACTGCAGGTACCACACCGCGTACAGGCATCCAGCGCCAGAGAGCGCCGGATGGACAGAGCCTCTGCGCCCCCGTTTTTACCCGCCACCGCATTCACGACCAGGCTTAGCGGGGTAGAAAACATATGAAACATCTTCCCGTAAGGAATCCACGCCAAAAAAAGGAAGCAGCTGAGGTAGTGAGTCCACCAAAAAAAGGTAACCGCTCCAGCACGATCAAAATGAAGGGCCGTCTCGTCGCCTACACTCGTGGCCAGGAGGTACCCCGTCATCGCCCAGCGGGGATTGGAATGACACGACATACAGCTCTCTTCGTGTATCTCTTGCCCCATCTCAAGAAGATCCGGATCTTCGGCACCCCGTTCTCCCGGAACAGCCAGACCGAAATCGCGCTCCCAATAAGCCTCAAGAGCCTCTATCTCTTCCTCATCATCGAGCATGGCGTACTCATCCACCATATCCATGAATTCGGTATGGGAGGATATCTTGGCCGCTTCAAGGAAGATACCAGACAGAACAATCACGGCCAGAACCGCAATGGCCCCGTAATCCATGCCGTTAGACAAAAGGCCTTTCCGCCGCATCACCAGGCGGCGTCCCACCGCCATGGCAAGACCAGCCAACACAAACAGGCCAAACAAGTCCCTAAGAAAAAAATAAGGGTTCAAGGTAGAGTAATAGTCCGGAAAAAAACGTTCGCTGATAATTTGCTCAAAGCCATGCATCAGGGTAAGGCCTAAAAACCCGATAAAAATGAGCATATGCATGCTCCAACGAAACCGATTCTTCTCCAGTAACCGAACCTGAATCACCCCTTGCTTTAAACACTCCCAAATCACCTTAAGAAGAAGATGCCCCTTCCAAAATCCACTGACGCCCCTACCCAAGGCCTGAAGTCGCGCCCATGGACCCACACGCCCCGCCCCAACCCTGGATAGATACCAGGCATCACGGGTGAACCAAGTCGAGACACGATACACAAAACCAACGGTAAATAAGCCAACAGAGAGATAAAGAATCAGTGTATCCATAAAAAATCCTGTTTGTCTGCTGTTCGTAAGGATAAAACGTATCAGATATACATAGAGCCGTAATTTCTAGCTCCAGCATACAATTCCAGACAAATCATCCACGCCACGGTATCCGGTAGTCAAGGACAATAATTATATATGCAAGCAATGTGCCACAGAACATACTGTTCCCTCAAATAGATCATTACGAATCATTACGAATCATTGAACCTGGATCGCCTTTCACACAGATGTTCCCTTCCCCACCCAAAATCCGAAAAAAAGGACCGTTGCTACCCTCCCATTGCCCGAGTCTGGCTTACCGATGACCCTCCCCCCCCTGAGAGCCTTTAAGTCATCCGGTACCTGTCTTGAAGGGAGAAAACACATCCGGCAACACCTCCTTCGGCAATACCTGGGCACGGGACCGGTCATCCCTCTTGAAAGCAAGGCCAACAGGGGCTTTGCCGCGTGCTTTAGGGACTTGCCTTTGCCATCCCTTTCGGTTATACATTCAACCTGTTGTCTGCCCCGAACCGGGCAAAACATCTTTTCCGCGCCCCGCAAAAGGATCAGCGCACCACCTCAATCGCTGGATACACACACCCATGATACGAAAAGCCACCATCCAAGATATCAAACAAATTCACAGCCTCCTTTCCGAATACGGCAACCGGGGAGAGCTCCTCTCCCGACCGCTAAGTCAACTCTACGATCATCTCCGGGATTTTTTTGTCTATGAAGATCAGCAGGCGGGAGTCGTCGGATGTGGGGCACTTCAATTCTGCTGGGAAGACCTTGCCGAAGTGCGGTCCCTTGCCGTCCATCCCGATCACACAGGAAAAGGCATCGGCAAGCTACTGGCCCAAAGCGCTCTGGATGAAGCGGTGGCTTTCGGCATCAAAGAGATCTTCACCCTGACCTACAAGCCAGGTTTCTTTGAGAAATTGGATTTTGTCATCATCGATCGGGCGGAGCTCCCCCTTAAAATATGGAGCGACTGTATCACCTGCGTGAAGTTCCCCGACTGCGATGAGACCGCCATGAGACGACACCTCGACGTCAAACGATAGCCCTGCTTGATGCCCCCTTCTGGAGCACGCAAATAAAAAACGCCCCGCTGAAAGACATTCAGCGGGGCGTTTTTCGTTTTTAACGAAACAGCAGGGGAAAGAAGGGTCAGGTGTACACCACATTGACGCGAAGCAAGGGATATTTCCACACCCCAGGCCTGGGCATGACCAGCTGATTACTGATGGTATTCCAGGCGGTCTCCGCCTTGATGGCGCGAATCTTTCCATCTGGAGGGGGTTTGGCCGGAGAGGTATGATCGTAATCCACCCTCAAAATACAGACGCCGTCCTTCTCTTCATAATCGATCACATAATTGCTGGTGAAGGTTTCAAGGTTCATGGAGTTCTCACCGGACACTTCCAGCATCTCCGCCAGAGTAAACCTCACCAGGGTGTAACGGGAGATCCCCCGTTCGGAAAAACGAAGCACACATCGAGATTCGCTGCTGGAGACATACACCGTGGAGATCGAATTGAGGCGTTTCAGGTACTGCGCCGCCACACTGGCCGCCGTCCTCCGGCCACCCGCCATGATCGGCAAGCCGTACATCTCGAAGAATTTCTTCTGAATATCCTCAGCGCACTTGTCTCCACGCTCGTACAGATCCTTGATGATATAGCGCAAATCCTTGCCCATCTCTTCGGCGGCCTCGGCAATGGGCCAATCGATGCGGACATGATAATGGGAAAGGGCGTAGCGGTCCGTGGCACGGGAGACAGGGTCCCGTTGAATGAGCAAGGCGTAATCCACGGGAACCATTTTTCTGAGGAACTCGTTGAACCGAACGGAATCCAGGTACTTCCACCCCCGATCGAATTCAGAAGAGAGATCAAGGACACCGGACGCGAGGAGATTACTCTTCACCGTCTTGTTGACGTCAAAAAAGCGGATATACTTCTTAAAAGACGCAGGGATCGTGTCCTCAATAAAGATGATGAGAAACGCATTGTGTTCCTCATATTCAAAACCTGGAATACGCGCCCTTGGTTTCAGCTCCCGCCGTTCAACAAAAGGGTACTCCATGTTATTTTTTTTAAAATTATCATACGACTCCACCAGGCCGTATTGCAGCACGAACTCATCGAGGTCATCCCGCAGCACTTCATAATAAACACGCCTCAATTTATGGGCGCGGCTGAGCTCTTCCCTATAGCTCCAGTATCCCAAAGGACCCCCCCTCAAAGGTGTATCGCCCACCTGGTTGGCTGATAAAAGCAGGCATCATTCATGTAGTGATCCATAGTACGTGGTCTGGATTTCAAGTCACCCAGCGTAATCGTGGACCGATCACCGGGCAAAAAGAGAGGCAGCAGTGGCATCAGAGGACCTTCAGCATAAAGGGTAAAGCGCTGATTTCTTTCTATGTAGAAAAGTCCCCTGCGAGCTGACAAAAGCTCACGAAGACTCGTCAATGCCAATGCAAATCCTGTGATCCTAAGTTTCAGAGGATCTTGGCTGGACACATCACAACATCTTGTACCATAATTCCCCAGAGAGGGTCAACAGGATAGCGCTTGAATATGCGCATATAAGCTGCTATTTCAGCGTGTTTAAGAGCCATTGCCACACAGCACCAAAGTGCTCAAGCCCGCAAAAGCATCTTTCCAATCGTTTATTTTCTCGTATTATCGCTTGAAAACGATGCTTTTCAGCAAAAAAGCCTCGAGTAAAATACCCCTCACCGAGGCTCTGCATTCTTATTACCGGGCACCGGCACATGCCGGTACCCATCGCCCGTCAGGCATCACTCCCCAAGGCAGGTAACACCAGAAAGGGGCTTGCCCTCCATCAGCGTCAAAAAAGCCCCGCCACCGGTGGAGACATAGGAGACACTCTCTTCGGCCCCTGCCATATGAAGCGCCACGTCCGTATCGCCGCCCCCAACCACGGTCAGGGCCTCGGCCTCGGCAACCGCCGCGACCATCCCCATCGTGCCCTGACTGAAAGGCGCCATCTCAAAGGCTCCCATGGGACCATTCCAGACGATGGTCTTGGCCTCAGCCACCACCAGAGCATAGGTCGCCAAGGTTTCCGGACCGATATCCAGCATCATGGTGCCTTCCGGGATGGCGTTGACAGAGACCACGTCAAAATCAGCCTCGGCGCTGAATTCCCTGGCGACCACGCCGTCCACCGGCAGATAAAGCGGGATCCCTTTCTCCCGACAGGTAGAGATCACAGCCAGCGCACTGTCCAGCATGTCGTCCTCCACCAGAGAATTTGCCATGAAAAGCCCCTGGGCCTTAAGAAAGGTACTGGCCATGGCACCGCCGACAATCACCTTGTCCACGACATTCAGCATGTTGGTCAACGCCCCCAGCTTACTGGAGATCTTGGCCCCACCAATGATCGCAACAAGGGGACGTACCGGTGCCCCCATGGCCTGGTTGAAAAAAGCGATCTCTTTTTCCAAAAGGAGCCCGGCACCCTTCTGCGTCACCTTTTCGGTGATGGCTGCAACCGAGGCATGGACCCGATGGGAGACGGAAAAGCCATCGTTGATATACACATCGCAAAGGGCGGCCAGTTGCCCGGCGAAGGCAGCATCGTTGGCCTGCTCTTCATTGTAATACCGAAGGTTCTCCAGGAGCAGTACCTCCCCTTCCTTCATCGAAGACACCATGGCCTCCACCTCAGCCCCTACACAATCGGGAGCCATGGCCACCTTTTGTCCGAGCAACCCTTCCAGATGCTTTGCCACCGGAGCAAGGCTCATCTCAGGGACCTTTTTTCCTTTGGGACGCCCCAGATGGGAAGCCAGGATCACCTTGGCTCCCTGTGCCACAGCGTAGGCAATGGTCGGCAGGGAGGTGCGGACGCGAATATCATCGGTAATGCACTGCGCCGCATCCATGGGTACGTTGAAGTCCACACGGATAAAGACCCGCTTGCCAGTAATGTCCAGTTCCTTGATTGTCTTCATCACACGGTTCCTTAGAATATGAGTGTCATCATAAAGGGTCGGTTTGATTTTACACAAACGGGAGCGCCTTCACTCCCGTCCTTTTTTTTCGGCCCGTCCTTTTTTTCCGGCCATTGCCTTTTTTCGGGACCAACGCTCAATAAAAGAGAGATTGCCCGAGGCATAGGCCCGATCCATCCGCTCTTCCCGCACATGGTCTGCGGCGGGGTCGGAGGACAGGGCAGCCCTCAGACACGGGGTTTTATGGGGGCATGCCAGGCACTCTTCCGGAGAATGACGCAAGCCTTCGCCGCCCATGGGAAACACCTTGGCAAGCACGCCATAGCAACCCGGTTTTTTGATGTCATCTGTCACAACAAAATGCTCCTCATGGCTCGGGGGCAGCCGCCTCAGCCTCTCGGACAAAGCGATCAATATAGCCGTGCTCGGCAAAACTGTAATGGCCGGCGGCTCCGATCACCAGATGTTCATGGACGGTGATCCCCATCACCCTTAAGGCGCTCACCAATTTTTGGGTCACGCGAATATCCTCTTTGGAAGGTTCGGCCTCTCCAGAGGGGTGGTTATGGGCAAAAATCACCGCGGCGGCTTTATGGGCAAGGGCCGCACTGACCACTTCACGCGGGTACACGGCGCTGGAGGTAAGGCTCCCTTCAAAAAGAACCTTGGACGCGACCACACGATTTTTGGCATTGAGATAGACGGCAAAGAAGCACTCCCGCCGCCGGTGTCCGATCTTAAGGGTCAAAAAATCCAAAAGCTCCCTGGAGTTTAAAATACAGGGATGCTGAACCATCCGCGCCTCCAGATAACGCTCGGCCACCGACTTGATAAGCCGCAGCCCGAAAAGATTGCTGGGCCCGATCCCCGAGACCTCCATGAGCTCCCGATCATCGGCTTCAAACACGGCCTGAAGGGATCCGAACCGGGCAAGGGCCTCTCTGGCGGAGCCCTTACAGTCGCGCCGAGGCGTGCCCAGCGTCAGCAGCAGCTCCACCACCTCGTAGTCATGAAACCCCTCAAGGCCCCCTGAAAGAAAGCGCTCCCGCAACCGTTGTCGGTGCCCCTGCCGGTCATCTATCCCTTCCTTCACCTTCTGCCCCCCATAAAAAAGAGTGCCTCCGGCGGCAAGATGAGCCACCTTGAGAGCGGGTTGCCGCTGTGGCTGTCCCCACTCTGGCCAGAAAAGAAACGTTTTATGTCATCTGCCTACAGATCCATCTCGTTTTTCAAATCTCGCGTCATCAAACGGGTGATGGATTCAGCCGGATCCCGGCCATCAAAAAGGATGTGGTACACCTCGTTGCAGATGGGCAGCTCCACCCCCAGGTTGTGGGAGAGATTGTAGACCGAACGCGTGGTCTTCACCCCTTCGGCCACCATGCGCATCTCATCGAGAATCTCGTCGAGGGTCATGCCCTGGGAAATTTTCATCCCCACGGCATGGTTGCGGCTTAAGTTTCCTGTACAGGTCAAAATAAGATCCCCCACCCCGGCCAAACCAGAGAAAGTGAGGGGTTCTGCACCCATCTTCATGCCCAGCCGCTTCATCTCGGTAAGCCCCCGAGTGATGAGGGCCGCCCTCGGGTTGCGCCCGGCGTCCAACCCATCACCCATCCCCGCGGCACTGGCGATGATGTTTTTCCTGGCCCCGCCGATCTCCACCCCACCGG
>NZ_JAQYWB010000083.1 GCF_030145185.1 Desulfoluna sp.
GATACCATGAGAGATTTGATTGCTTGCGGTGGGGGGATGGATCAGAGCGAAGATGCGCCACTGATTGGTGTGATGAATGGTGGGGGACAGGGGAATCGATTTTTTCGTTTTGACAGCGGGAAGATCTGCGCATATTTTAAGGGGTTGATTCATTACCACCCTTTCTCAGAAACCTTTCTCAGAAATATATCAGGAGCATGCATCGATTGAAAAACGGAATCTTACGTCGTTACCCTGATGCCCATCCGTCCCGGGAACCGCTTTGCTCGGGGTGCGGACGGTGCCTGGGGGCCTGTGCTTTTTTGAAAGAGCATGGGAGCCCCCGTGAGATTCGTGACCTGGCGCAGACCCACCCGGAAGAGGCGTTTCGTCTTTCGTATCTCTGCTCTTTGTGCGGGCTTTGCACGGCCCTCTGCCCGGAAGGGGATGATCCCGCCGCTTATTTTCTCTCCTTAAGGCAGGAGGCGGTGAGGGCCGGGAAGGTGGCTCTGGCTTCGTACTCGACCCTGCTTGCTTACGAAGCCCGGGGGGTGTCGCGCCGGTTTACCTGGAGCCATCTTCCGGAAGGGTGTGATACGGTTTTTTTCCCCGGGTGCGGCCTGTCGGGGACGCGTCATGAGAAGGTGCTTCGCCTCTGGAACTACCTGCGCCAGTCCTCTCCCGCCATGGGCCTGGTGTTGGACTGTTGTACCAAACCTTCCCATGATCTGGGGCGTCAGGATGTGTTTGAAACCGCCTTCGGGGAGCTGCAGCGCTGGCTTCTGGATCAGGGGGTGCGCCGTGTGGTGGTGGCCTGTCCGAACTGCTTTAAGGTGTTTCACCAGTATGGAGAGGGCCTTAAGACCCAAAGCGTGTATGAGCTCATGGCGGCAGATTCCGATTTAACCCCGTCTCCCCTGACCGGCCCTCAGATGATTCATGACCCGTGCGCGGTCCGTTTTGACGTGGCCATTCATCAGGCCGTCAAGGCCTTGGCTCTGCGGAGCGGTGCGAGGATGGTGGATTCGACCCGAGGGGGCCGTCTGACCCACTGCTGTGGGGAGGGGGGGGCCGTGGGGGCGGTCTGTCCGGGGTATGCCGGTGCCTGGCGGGAGAGTATTCTGACCCGGCGGAAAGAGGGGGCGCTTCTCACCTACTGCACCGGGTGCGCGTCACGTCTGGGCCAGGGGGGGAAGGTCCGTCATATTCTCGATCTCTATTTGAATGGGGAGGGCGCGGTGCCCAGGGTAGCGAAAAGCCCGTTGACCTACGTGAACCGATGGCTGCTGAAGCGAAAGGTGAAGAACCTGTCGGAGCCTGCGGTGACGCGGGAGCGGCATATCCCCATGGACCGACCGGCAAAAGGCGGCCTGTGGCTGAAGTTGTTTATATGTTTGGGGCTGGTGGGAGCCGGGATGGTCCTTCACCGCTCCGGTTTGACCGATTCCCTGGCGCCGGAGGCGGTGAGGCAGTGGGTGGAAGGTTATGGCCTTGCCGCACCGGTTATCTTTATTGCTTTGTATTGCATCGGTCCCTGTCTTTTGCTTCCCGCAAGCCCGCTCACCCTGGCCGCAGGTCTTCTCTTCGGCCCGGTCATGGGCCTGATTTACACCATGGTGGGTGCCACCGGCGGAGCGACTCTGGCCTTTCTCACCTCACGCTACCTCGCCGGGGACTGGGTGCGCCGCAAGGTGGCAGGCACCGGTCTCGAACGTCTGGACCGAAAGGTGGCCGAGGAGGGGTGGAAGGTGGTGGCCTTTACCCGGCTGGTGCCCGTTTTTCCGTTCTTTCTCTTGAATTATGCCTTTGGGCTCACCCGCGTGCGCCTCTCCCATTATGTGGCGGCGACCTCGGTCTGCATATTTCCCGCCACCCTCGCTTTTATCCTCTTCTCCAGCTCCCTCCTGGATCTTCTCCAGGGACGGATTACCGCCCCCCTTGTGTGGGGGTTTCTCCTGCTGGGTGCGGTGGGGGTGATTCCTTTTCTCGTCAAACGTTTCTGGAAAAAAGTACCGTGATGTCGCACTCGACAAGGTAGGAGAAAGTGGATATGATACCAGAAAGTTAGCTAACCCGGCTTGCCCGAAGGGTGAGAAAATCAAACAGAATACCGTTGATTGCATTCTGCATTTTTGAAACGACTAAAAACATTACTGCAAAGAACTGTAATTATGAATTATTCCTTGGTTCTGATTGTTTTCTCATGAAATATCCGGGCTAAGCGGTAAGGGTGCCTCTCTTGCTGCCGGAGGTACGTTTTTGCCCCGTACTTTGCCCATAGAGGGCTGCTTTCATGAGCTGAATCGTTCTCTTTTTCTTTCGCTTCAATCCAGACTCTCAGGAGGGGTATGTCGCGTATTCGAGCGTTGCTTTGCGGGCTGTCTCTTTTTTATGCCACCTTCTGGCTGCCGGTGGCGGTCATGGTTTATACCCCTTTTTCGTACGATCTCTCCTGCCGGTTGCATAGCCGGTGTGCCCATTGGGAAGAGGGGCCGCCTCACGAGCTCATTCGGCAGTTGGCCTCGTATTTGACTCATACCGGGCAATTGTCGGCGCCGGCGTGGACCGAAAAGGAGCGGCAGCATCTGGCGGAGGCGCGGGCGCGACTGGACGTGGCCTCGTGGATGGCGGTGGCGGCGCTTTTTTTTCTGGGTCTTACCGCAACCCGGGGGATGCTAAGGCGATCTGCCCTGATTAATCTTTTCATTTTTCCCTTTCTTACGGGGGTCTTTCCATTTTTCAAGACCTTCTGGCGGGAGGTCTTTCACCCGCTTCTATTTTCCAATCATCTCTGGCTGAACACCCCCCTGGATGTCTCCTATTACCTGATGCCACGAACTTTTTTTTTCTGGATGATTGCCCTGGGGATCGGGTGTGCCATGGTCCTTAATGGCTGCCTGCTGGGGATTTTGTGGCGTAAGGGAAAAGGGCCGCATTCAGGGACGACGGACCAAACCTCACGGACAGGAGACGCAATGAAACGAATGGGTTGGATGGCGCTGGGATTGGTGTTGGGGGTTGTTTTAACTCTGGGATATCGGATGGTTACCGAAGAGAGGCGCCTTGCGCTCACCCTTGCCGAAGCGGTGGCGGAGAAAGCGAGGTTTCCGGTTGGCGATGTCAGTCCGAGCTCCGAGGGTAGAGCCCCGGCATTGATGCCCGAGGTGGCTGATGAAGGCAAACCCTTTACGCCCGACATGGACCGCCTTCGGGAGAGTCTCCCCGGCAATCTGGCGCTGCCTCCCAAGGATGAGGATGAGCAGTGGCTGCGTTCAGAAGAGAAAAAATCGCGAAACGAACTCTACGGCCGCATCAGCGCCAACATCGCATCGGAAGATGAGGTTCACAGCTATTATGAGGAACAGGCCCTCCTCACCCGGGACAGCATCGCCATGCTGGAGTGGATCCTGACAGAGTACGAAGGGGAGATGGGCGAACGTGATCTCGCGCGACACCGCTTCCTTCTGGAACAGTTCCAAAAACGCCTTGCGGCCATCCCCGACCGGCAGGCCCGGGTGCTTGCGCGAATGAAAGAGAAAAACACGAACATGCCTTCGGCAGGCAGGGGATAAATCCCCGGCCGCCGGTAACTATCCAGCATATGCCTCCGGCGGCCCTGCCGGGGGCTAAACTTTTGATCTGCCTTCGCCCAAGGGCTACGGCGCGACAAGAAAGTTTAACAAACAGGTCTTAAATACATATTTAAAATTTACGTCGGCCGGAGTTATTCCGGTTAAAGTCAACCTCTGGATTAAAAGAGAAGCTCCCGCAACTCTTGCGCTTGTGGCGTACAAGGCACCCCCTCACCCTTCACGCGAATGCGGACGCGAGGTGTCCAGAGTCCCGACAACTTTAGTTGCATTCGCAAACCCGCTTTCAAGGTGGCGTCACCTTGCCGCCGGAGGCTGCTTTTTAGCGTTTGGCGGGAGGAGAGCGCCAAGCGCTCTGGTTTAAAGTGCGCCCATGAGAAGATCGAGGAGATTCCAGAAGGGGTAGGGGCGGGTGAGCTCTTCTTCACTGGGCTCTTCGAGGATTCGCATGTCGGTCATGGATTGTCGGCTGTCCAGGAGGCTGTTGGCGTAGTCTCCCACGTTCATGCCGGTACCGGTGATGTGCGTGTCATCGAAGGAGAGGACGCAGGAGCAGTGGCTCTCGTTAAAGGGGCGGTAGTAGGGCACGAAGTAGCCGATGTTTTTATTTTTCCCGTAGAGGTCGTTGTACATGGCCAGCAGATAGGTCTGATCATCGCCCCACATGGCATGAATCTTGTCCGGCGTGGGGACGGGGTCGTAGAACCGGTCGTAGGAGTAGCCGGAGTAGATGGCGTCCCGTGTGAACTGGGTGTGAGCGAGTTTGTCATCAGGGTAGAGGTTGGAGAGGACGGTGTTCAGGGAGCCGTAGTCCTCTCGGTTAAGACCGTACTCATCGTCGATGTGGTCCAGGACGGTGCCAACCCCCCAGGCGTCCTGGATTTTTGTGTGGAGGGGGCCGGACCAGAGGTTCCCGGTCCAGTTGGGATCGATCTCGTCGGGAGGCGTCTCTGTGGTTGTGTAGTAGATGGGGCCGGAATCGTTAAGAAGGATGGCCTCGTCCACGTTATTTTTGAGTTTGTCGCGGATGAAGTGGTAGTTGAGAAAGGCCCCCGCTCCCCCGGCACTGCAGCCGGTAACCATGAGTTTCGGGATGGTTTTGAAGTGTTTTTTAAAGGGGCCATCGGTCATCCAGTCGAGAATCCCCTGGGTGTTTTTGAAACCGTTGTGGTGCCACGTCAGCTCGGTGTCGTCCTCGCTGGTGTAAATTGCGGTGTTGTCGCCGATAAAGATGTCTCCGGTGCAGTAAGGCACGAAGATGAGGGTCCAGTCCTGGGTGGCCACGCGTTCCCAGGGATGGGCACGGAAGATGAAGGGGGACATGATGGCGGGAACAGAGAAGCCTTCCATGTAGTCGTCGGGGATCCCGTTGGGGTTGGCTGCACCGCGGATGCCGCTCTGGCCTGAACAGCTGGGGTAGTCCCAGCAGGCTCCGCCCCCTTCGTAGTAGATGAGCACATTTTTGCTGGTAAGGGAGGGGTTGACGAAAAATTTGTAAGGGGATCCATTGCCGCAGACGTAGTCGACGCCGTCTTTTGATTCCAGCTGGACCAGGTTCCATTTGTAATACTGGATGTCCTCGTCACAGCCCCCGAAAAGAAAGGGGAGGACGAATACGATTACCAAAAAAGGGATGATGGACCATTTGCGCATGATGGCATTCTCCTGGCTTTGGGTTGGGAGGCGTAAAAAAAAATGGGGTGAAGAGGCCTTGATGGACGGCCGGCCGTGGGGGATGTATCAATGGCACGAAAAGAGGTCCGGTTGCCGGGACATCACATCTTATGGTGTGTATGGGATACGATTGGGCCTTGGTGGGATACTCCGATGGGGACGTGAAGCCCTGGGATGGGGGAACTATTAAATGGGATTCTGTATATTAAACGCCGTTCAGATGAAAAAATCAACGATTGATTCATTGCGGGGGGGCTCACTGTATTGTTGCGATGGTGAGGAACCCGTCGGTATAGAGGGGGATTACCGGGGTTTCAAAGTGGGGGGTCAGGCAGTCGGCCACGCTGATGAGGTGGACGGGGTGGGTGATGGACGCAAGGGTTGCTGCCAGCTTTCGGTAGAGGGGGGCGGTGGTTTTTGAGGGACGCACCGGGCGGTAGAGGTAGACCAGGGTGGTGTCGGAGAGGTCGGCTGAGAAAAGGTCTCCGTGGCGCCAGGAGATGCGGTCGTCCGGGATGCCCAAAACGTTCTGGTAGAGGCGTCCGGCGGCGATGTGACTTTTGGATAGTTCAACATGGAGGGTGTGCCGGTGGGGGGCCAGGCATTGCAGGAGGAGGCCCTGGAGGCCGTTTCCGGCTCCTAAGTCGGCCATGCGGGTCGCCGGGGTGATGAGTTCCCTGGCCATGAGAAGGGGCAGGAGTCCGCCGGAGAGGCCGTGGAGGCCTTTCTGGTCGTCGAGTTGCAGCTGTTCATCGTCGGTGTACCCGGCCCCTGCCGTGTGGAGGGTGCGGTAGAGCTCAAGGAGGGCGTATTCCTGCTCCTCCACGTCGTGGTCGGCTCTGGCTGTGAGGAGATGGGACTGCCAGTGACAGGTCTCCGGGGCGAGGTGCTGCACCTCAGGATGGGCGGCCAGGGTCAGGAGGGCCTGTTCAATCACCTGTGTTCCGGCGGTGTGAAAAATATTAGATCTCAGGCTTTTCTGGATGGCGTTGAAACGGAGTCTCTCGATGTTCATGGCATCTCCAGGGGTGGAAGGGGGGGGGGCATCGTGTCAGGCCCGTGAACGTCGGTGTATTCTAACGCACCCCAGCAGTCATAGCATAAGGGTTTGCGTCTGTAACAAAAAAAAGCCCTGCGGGCAGGCAGGGCTTTTGGGGTTGTGAGACGTAAGTGCGGCAGATCCCATTCAGGTGTCCGGGAATCAGTGAGCGTAAAAATCCTCTTCAGTGACCTTGTGGCTGAAGACGCTGTAAGCCCAAACCTGATAGCCGATGACCAGAGGGATGAAGATGAGCACCACCCCTAACATGATCTTCAGGGTCAGGGGGCTGGAGGAGTCGGTGAAGGCCGAGAGGCTGAACGCCGCATCCAGGCTGGAGGGAAAGAGGTTGGGAAAGAGTCCGACGATGCCGTAGAAGGTGGCTCCGAAGATGGTGGCGCAGGAGGCGAACCACGCTTTGAACCAGGCTTCCCGGGCGATAAAGATCCGAATGGCCAGCAGGGCGATCACGGTGAAGACAATCACCAGGAAGAGGGCCGGTTGCGCGAGGTAGTTGTTGTAGAGGTCGGTGGCGAACCAGCTGGCCCCCAGGAAGGTGACGGCGGCCACGACGAGCACCGGCCAGAGAATGCGTGCGGTGCGGATGGTCCGTTGCTGGAGGTCTCCATCGGTGCGGATGCAGAGCCAGAGTGCGCCGTGCAGGGTGAACAGGAGCACGAAGAGCACACCGCCGGCCAGGCCGTAGGGGTTGAGCAAGGTGAGAAGGGTGCCTTCGTAAACGCCGTCGCCGTTGAAGGGGATGCCCATGAAGATGTTGGCGAAGGCCACCCCGAAGAGAAGGGCGGGCACAAAACTGCCGACGAAGATGGCGGTGTCCCAGACCCGGGTCCAGGCCGGGCTTTTGATCTGATCGCGGAACTCAAAGGAGACCCCGCGGATGATCAGGGCGAAAAGGATCAGCATCAAGGGGGTGTAAAGCGATGAGAACATCACGGCGTAGACTTTGGGGAAGGCGGCGAAGGTGACGCCACCTGCGGTGATAAGCCAGACCTCGTTGCCGTCCCACAAGGGACCGATGGCGGCGATCATCGTGCGCTTGTCGGTGTCGTTTTTGCCAAGAAAGGGGTAGAGGGTGCCCACCCCGAAGTCAAATCCATCGGTAATAAAAAAGATGGCCCAGAGGAGCCCCCAGAGAAAAAACCACGTTGATTGCAAAACCATGTATCAGTCCTCCTAAATCAATTCAGAAGATGTGTGCTGCGTATGTGACGGCCTCGGGATGCTATACGGAAGCCTCACGGGCGGGTTCAGGACCGGTCCTGGCGTGTTTGATCATGAGCCAGAACCCCGCGACCCCTAAGATGCTGTAGACCACGACGAATCCGATGAGGCTTCCCAGGACCTGTACGGAGGCGATGGGAGAGGCGGCCTGGGAGGTTTTCATCAAGCCGTAGACGATCCAGGGTTGTCTTCCGACTTCGGTGAGGACCCAGCCTGCTTCAATGGTGAGCAGGGGCAAGGGGATAGCAAAGACGATGGCCGTCAGGAGTTTGGGGCTCTCAAGGAGCTTGTTGCGCTTGATAAAGGCCCAGAAGGTGAGAAAGATCATGAGGGTGGCGCTTCCCACCATGGCTCGAAAGGCCAGCGAGGTGATGAGCACCGGCGGTCTTTCGTCTTTGGGGATATCATTGAGTCCGATGATCTCGGCGTTGAAATCATGCTTGCCGAGGAAGCTGAGAAGGCCGGGGATACGCCCGAATTCAATCAGGTTTCGCTCGTTTTTTTCATCGGGGATGGCCAGGATAAAGGAAGGTGCTCGGGTGGTGGTCTCCCAGTGGGATTCCATGGCGGCCAGTTTGGCGGGTTGGGTATGGGTGACATTGACCCCGTGCATGTCCCCGGAGATGGCAACCACCGCAGCAGAGATGACGCCAAAGATCAGGGCGAGGCGAAATGCCCGGGTAAAGAGTTCGACGTTTTGCTTCTTCAGCAGGTGGTAAGCGCTGATGCCCATGACCACAAAGGCGCTGTAGAGGTAAGCGGCAGAGAGGGTGTGGGAGATCTCCAGGAGGGCGTACTTCTGGGTGGCGACGGCCATGAAGTCGGCGAGCTCGGCGCGGCCGTTTCTGATGACGTATCCCACGGGGTGCTGCATCCAGGCATTGGCGATGAGAATCCAGACAGACGAAAGGGATCCGGCCAGGGCGACCAGCCACATGACATTGGCATGCGCCCGCGCGGAGAGCTTTTTCCATCCGAAGATCCAGATGCCGATGAAGGTCGACTCCAGAAAGAAGGCGGCGGTGGCTTCAATGGCGAGCAGGGATCCGAAGATATCTCCGACATACTCGGAGTAGCGGGACCAGTTGGTGCCGAACTGGAATTCTAAGGTGATGCCGGTGACCACCCCTAAGGCCACGTTGATGAGAAAGAGCTTGCCGAAGAATCGGGTCATGCGCAGCCAGGTCTCATCGCCGGTTTTCGCGTACCGGGTCTCCATCATAGCCACCAGGACGGAGAGTCCCAGGGTTAATGGGACAAAAAGAAAATGGAACATTGTCGCAGCGGCAAACTGCAGACGGGAGAGCAGAACGACATCCATACATTCCTCCTTACATCCAGATCAATATCAGTATCAGCAACACGGACCATGGGTTTTTTTTATGATCTAAATAAAAAGGATGGTTCCGTGTGCCGTCTCTTGGGCAGACGTCAAAGGGAACCATCCCGAGAACGCTTATTACGTCAAGGCAAAGAGGATCAGCTTATCGCCTTTTTAACATCCAGAGGCTCTTTGCATTTGCTGCACAGGTGGGTTTTTTCCACCTCGTCAGAGAAGACTTCGTTGGCAGTGCCGCATTTTTTACACGTGACTTCAATAGGTTGAATGCTTTTGAAGGGCTCATGCCCAGGGCAATGGGGGGTGGTGTTCATGGGGGCCTCCTTTTTAAAGTGGCGCTTGGACCAGCGTTTATTGTGATCAGCGCATGGCGATTCTGTCTTGGGATCGAGATGCCGCTGCAGTCAAACGGGGGTGAAATGCGTCTAAAAAACCGATTGAAGAAAGTACAGCAAAACATATGCCAACGTTGTGTATGCATGTCGGACCATGCAGAACAGCGGGGAACAACAGGGGAGAGCTCTTTGTCCATGATTAACAGGGCAGCCTCTTGCCCAACTCGCAAATTATACTGATTAATGGGGTGTGGTGCAAAGGGAAATTATTTTTTGATGAGATCCCGAGGAGATGGGGCCGGAGGGAGCCCTTCCAGCGGCCACGTCGTGGTGGCGCGAAAAGAGACGCATCTGTCCCGTATTGCGATGAGACAGAGGGCGTGGCCGGAGGGGTGTCATTGTGGGTTTCTCTCCTATTTAAGGGGGTTGGCCGCGAGCCGAGGCGCAGTGTGGGGCCTTTGAGGCGGTGTGGGGCCTGGACGCGGCAGAGACGGGTGGGGTTTAATGTCTCATTTTTCTATTAATATGGAACAGGTGATGCAGCAGCTCGAGCCGGTGCCTGGGGTCAAAGGATGACCCCTTAATGCCGATGTCCGAGGGCTGGAGGCTCCGTCTTTTTTGGCTATAGACATTATTGGCTTGGAAAATGGCCACTTGACTTGACTTGTGCGGAAGAGGAATTATATATATGAGTCTGTTTATGGTGAGCTAATTGATGAACCATGAAATCCGTTGGTGGCCTTTTTCCTTCTGGAAACAGAGGCACGGGTCGACACTTTTGTTTCAATGGCACGAATATTGATTGATACCGATCAGAACCTCAGCGGCTGGGTCAGAGGATCGGTGAATACTTTATCATTTATCATAAGGAGAATGAGCGATGGGTCTGGGTTTTAACGCAAATGAAATTTTTGAGATGGCAGAACAGATTGAGAGAAATGGCGCTGCCTACTACAGGGAAGCTGCTGAGGCGGTGACCAATGACGCGGACAAAAAGTTTCTTATTGAGCTTGCCGAGATGGAAGATGATCATGAAGTGACGTTCGGCGATCTGAGAAAAAACCTGGGCGCCGATGAAAAATCTGAGCTCACCTTCGACCCGGAAGACGAAGCGGCTCAGTACTTGAAGGCCCTGGCAGACACCCGTGTGTTCTACGACAAGGCCTTGGACCTCTCCTCTATGACCGGAATTCTCAAAGGGGCCATTACCGCAGAAAAAGACTCCATCGTTTTTTATCTCGGCATGAAGGACCTGGTCGCCGGAAGCCGTGGCAAAGACCGTATTGATGCCATCATCAAGGAAGAGATGAAGCATATCAAGCTTCTCTCCGGTCGCCTTATGGCCATCGGTAAGTAACCGGAGCCGTTTTTTGTCCGGGATTCATGCCCGGCATGCAGAAGTACGACACCTGTTTCCTCGTTTGTGGGGGCAGGTGTTTTTTTGCCTGAGTTTCGTTGAAATCCTCCGGGTGGCGATTCGGTCAGGTGAACCGGTATCGATGGCTTTTTTACTCTCTGATGAGACCCCTCTCTCTGATTTTACTTGAAAATTGATCCAATAAAGTTTAAATTTTTACATCGATTATAAATTCTTCCTCAACGCATTTCATCCTTTTTTCTCTCCTGTTTCTACGGCTGCGTGTCACTGTAAATTTTCTTCCCGGATGTCGTTTTCGATGGTTCCCGGGACCTGTCTGCTCTGCTGTTTGTGAGGTTTTCGTCATTTTTCATTCCTTTTGAGTTCCCGCACATGCCGATCGATGGGGTGGTCAGGCCCCCTTGTCGGTATTTTTCATGAAGGAGGAACGGTATGACCCGACCTGCGTGGTTGAAAGGCAAAAATCCTCTGAAAATTCTGGGTTGGGGTGCCGGCTTCGGCATCGTGGTCACGGTTCTTCTGGTGCTGGCCTCTGGGTTTATGATCGAGTCCACCAACACCGATAAATTTTGCATCAGCTGTCATTACATGAATCCTTTTCGTGATGCCTGGCGGGCTTCCGCGCACGGCGGTGCCAACCCGAGGGGGGTGGTGGCCCAGTGCGTGGACTGCCACCTGCCCCATGGCAGCTACCTGCAATATCTGGTCGTGAAGGCCCGGACCGGTGCCAACGACTATTACCATAACCTGTTTATCGACCCCTACACCTACGACTGGGCGGGCAATGCCGAAGCGCATCGCCAGTCGTTTACTTTTGACAGTGCGTGCATGTCCTGTCACATGGACCTGACTCCGCCGGGGATGCGGCGAGGCGGATTTCTGGCCCACAGGGCCAAATTACGTGGTGAAACAGAGAAAACCTGCAGCCAGTGTCACCCCCATGTGGGGCATCGTGACATGCTGGAGATGGCAGACCGTTATTTTTCCAGGGAGAGGGCGATGTAGGCCTGTGACGTGATCTTTATGATGAAAGGGGAGACGTTCATGTGGACTTCAGGCAAGCGCGTGGTGATGTGGATGGTGATTTTTTTGATGGGCATGGCGACTCAAGGGGGGGCCGAGGTCACCTACCCTGATCTTGCGGCCAAGGAGTTCAAGATTGTTCGGGGATACAGTCAGGAGGCGCTGGCCTGTATCGAATGCCATGCCGCCAAGACCCCCGGGGTGGTGGAGGGGTGGAAACTCGGTAAAATGGCCCACGCCGGGGTCTCGTGTTACGATTGTCACACCGTAACCCAACGATCTCCGATGGCCTCTCAGTGTGAGGGGCTCAAAGGGTCCGAGACCTATATCTCACCCATGGTCTCCTCGGGAACCTGCAGCCGGTGTCATCCCGTGGAGGTGGAGCAGTTTCAGAAGAGTGGCCACGCAAAATTGGCCGGTATACCGGTGATTGAAAATAAAAAATTTCTCAAGCTGATGTACCATTTTGAAGGGGCTGAGTTCATAGGGAATCCCATGGGGTCGCCCTCCAATCGAGCCGCTCGGTCGAGCGGGTGTCAGATGTGTCATGGCACACAGGTGGAGGTGGGGGCAGACAACAAGCCGATCAAGGAGACCTGGCCTGGTGGGGTGGGGACCCGTTATCCAGATGGCACCATCGGCAACTGCACGGTGTGTCATACCCGCCACACCTTTTCCATTGCAGAGGCGCGGAAGCCCGAGGCGTGCGCCAGCTGCCACCTGGGTCCCGATCATCCCAACATTGAAATTTATACCGAGAGCAAGCATGGCCAGGTGTTTCTCGCCCATGGAGACGAGTGGGAGTGGGACAGCGCACCGGACACCTGGGAGCCGGGGGATTATACGGCGCCCACTTGTGCCACCTGCCACATGAGTGGGATTGGCGAACTGGGCACCACCCACAATATCAATGAGCGGTTGAAGTGGGATCTGGTCCACCAGCGCAGCGAGATTCGAAGCGGGGTGCGCGGGGATGGCAAAAAGGGCGAAGTCCTGATGAAAAAAGTGTGTGCCAATTGCCATGGAACGACCCACATCAAGGTTCAGCGTGACACCCTGGACAGCACGGTCGCGCTTTACAATCTTTACTGGGACAAGGCGGTGGTGATGAAAAAAGACCTGGAGGCCCGAAAGCTCCTCAAAGACGACCCCTGGAAAGATGGTTTCCAGGAGTTGATGTATTACCTCTGGCATCATACCGGGCGCAGGGCGCGTCATGGCGCGGCCATGGGCGGGCCGGATTATGCGCACTGGCATGGGTTCTTCCAGATATTTCAGGTCTACAAGGACATGGAGGCTCTCTACAACCTGCGGGTGAAGACAAACGGGATCGAGGCCTTGAGCCCTGTGATGAGCACCGGCCCCCTTTGATGGTGGGGTGAGCCGAGGGACTTGGGGGCGAAACTGCATGCGGTTTCGCCCTCAGGTCGTTTGGCGGCATGTTATTTGCTGTGCTTTTTATGACTGAGAGATCACAGTTTCCCCGTCTCTGAAAGACGTTCAAGTCCTTCAAGGTCCAACAAGGCGATCTCCCGGCCGGAGACCGTGATGAGCCCCTGGGCCGCCATTTTGGATTGAATGCGGGAGAGGGTCTCAGGGATGGTTCCCAGAAGGCTGGCCAGCTGCCCTTTGGAGATGGTCAGGGTCACCCGATGTCGATTTCCCTGTTCCTCGGCGAGGAAGAGCAGGTGGGAGGCGATACGTCCCGGGACCTCTTTGAGGGAGAGGTTTTCGACTTGAACGGTAAATTGTTTGAGTCGTGTGGACAGGACGGCCAGCAGCTTCATGGCCAGGGAGGGGTCCTTGGCGATGAGGCGGATAAAGGCATCTCTGGGAAAGAAGAGCAGGACGCTTTTCGCCAGAACGGCGGCGTTGGCTGGAAAAGGAATCCCGGCGAAGACGGCCACTTCGCCGATGGGCTCCCCGGGACCAAAGATATGCAGGATCTGCTCTTTCCCTTCCGAGGAGGTCTTGAAGACCTTTACCTGGCCTTCGACGACGATATAGAACCCGTCGCCGGGATCTCCTTCGGAAAAGACGAATTCTCCCTTTTTATAGCTCTTTTGAATCGCCAGATTGGTCAGCAGGTCGAGGTGGTGGGACCCCAGCCCGTTGAACAGAGGAACCGAAGCAAGGATGACAGGGGGCTTAAGGGGCATGGGGGCACTCTCTCCTGAAATGTGGGTGTTTAATCGGGTTCACCCCGTTTTGATCCAGGGCGCTGTGTTTTTTTACGTTTTTGCATTCTCCTTGACCTAAGTCAAGGAACGCGGAGGGCAGATGGCGTAGATAAGAGACACGTAAATAAGAAAAGAGCTTCATTTTCAAGAACACGGTTTTTCTTTTAAAAAATAAATAAATGGCCCTGACGCTTGGTGATGGTAGATGCCGGCGGGCATGACTCGGGTCCGGTAGACACATGGCAACCATAAATAAGAGCGAGGAGATCGACATGTTTTGTTATCAGTGCGAGCAGACAACGAAGGGAACCGGGTGTACCAAGATTGGCGTGTGCGGCAAAAAACCTGAGGTGGCAGCTCTTCAGGATCTGTTGATTCATGCCGTGAAAGGCCTTTCACTCTATGCGGTGAAAGCGGCCGAGATGGGTCATCGTGATGAGAAGATGGATCTTTTTACCTGTGAAGCGATTTTCTCCACCCTGACCAACGTTGATTTTGATCCGGCCCGTTTTGTGGCACTCATCGCTGAGTGTGAAAGCTACACCCAGGCACTTAAACAGAAGACCGGGCTCAGCCTGGAAGGGCCCTCCTGCTCTTGTGCGGGGAAAAGCCAGGCCGAGCTGGTGACTCTGGGTGAAAGCGTGGGCGTCAAGGCCGATCCAAGCCTTGACGAAGACATTCGTTCCTTGCGGGAACTCCTCGTTTACGGCCTGAAGGGGCTGGCGGCTTACGCAGACCACGCGGCCATCCTCGGCCAGAAGGATCCGGTCGTCTTCGCCTTTGTTTATGAAGCGATGGCCGCTACGGTCAATGATGGGCTGGGCGTCAACGATCTCGTGGGGCTTTGCCTCAAGTGCGGTGAGGTGAATATTCGTGCCATGGAGCTTCTGGACGCCGGGAACACCGGGACCTACGGTCATCCCGTCCCCACCGTGGTTCCCCTGGGCGCCAAGGCGGGCAAGGCCATCCTTGTGTCCGGTCATGACCTGAAGGATTTGGAACTTCTGCTCAAACAGACCGAAGGCAAGGGAATTACCATCTACACCCATGGTGAGATGCTTCCCTGCCATGGGTACCCTGGGCTGAAAAAATACGATCATTTCCATGGTCATTACGGCACGGCATGGCAGAACCAGGCCAAAGAGTTTGACGCCTTTCCCGGGCCCATTCTCATGACCACCAACTGCATCCAGAAGCCCAGAGAAACCTACAACGACCGTATCTTCACCACCGGTTTGGTGGGGTGGCCTGGTGTGGCGCATATTGGGGACAGCAAGGATTTTACACCGGTCATCGACATGGCGCTGGCCTGTGACGGATTTCCCGCCGACACCGACAAGGACACCGTCATGGTGGGTTTCGGTCACAACGCCGTTCTCGGTGTGGCAGACAAGATCATTGCGGCGGTAAAGAGCGGGGATATCCGTCATTTCTTCCTGGTGGGTGGATGTGACGGCGCCAAGCCGGGACGTAACTACTACACCGAGATGGTGGAGCAGATTCCTTCCGATTGCATCGTCTTGACCCTGGCCTGCGGAAAGTTCCGTTTCTTTGACAAGAAACTCGGCGACATTGGCGGCATTCCCAGGCTCCTTGATGTGGGGCAGTGCAACGATGCGTATTCAGCGGTGAAGATTGCTTTGGCCTTGGCCGATGCCTTCGATTGCGGTGTGAATGAGCTTCCCCTCTCTTTTATTCTCTCCTGGTATGAGCAGAAGGCCTGCGTCATTCTTCTCTCCCTGCTCCACCTGGGGATCAAGAACATCAAACTCGGGCCCACATTGCCTGCGTTTATTTCGCCCAACGTCCTCAACGTCCTGGTGGAAAATTTTAACATTGCCCCCACCGGCACCGTAGAAGACGATTTGAAGGCTGCTCTGGGGTAACTCCTCATCAACATTCATTGGGTGTCAAACGTTAAGATCTGTTTGGCACCCTTTCGAAAGGTTGTCCCCCAACAGGGCTGCCAGAGGCTTTTCTCAACCACCCAGTGATGATCTCACCCAACCCAAGGGGGTGCACCATGAAATGTCCAGGTCAGGATACCCAATATTGGGGGGCTGGGGCTATTTTTGAAGCCGCCTGCCCCGATTGCGGGGCCACGGTGGAGTTCTTTAAAGACGACACCCTGCGCACCTGCCGTGGGTGTGGAAAACGACTGGTGAACCCCAAGCTCGATTTCGGATGCGCCTCCTATTGCCAGTTTGCAGAATCGTGTATTGGTTCCCTGCCGCCTGAACTTCTGGCGGAAAAACGGAGTTTTATCAAGGATCGGGTGGCGGTGGAGGTGAAAAAACGCTGCGGGAAAGATTTCTCTCGTATTGGTCGGGCCGCACGTCTGGCGGGCCATGCGGAACACATCGCGGCCCAGGAAGAGGGGGCGGATCTCGCTGTTCTTCTTTGCGGGGCTTACCTGACCGCTCTCTCACCCGAGGAGAGGGTCGAGGTTTTTTCCACGATTTCCGCTCCAGAAGGGCTCGTTACTGAAGTGATGGCCGTTCTGGAGGGGCTCTCATCAAAGGATGGGGGGAGTGATAACCAGTCGATCTTGCAGGACGCATGCGAAATCGCTGACGAAGAGGACCGCTGCGGGGGAGATCCCCTTGACGAGGTGGCCTTTCAAGGCGGGCTGGCCCGCCGGCTGAAGACGGCCGGTGCAGAAAAAACGGCTCGCAGCGCCCTTGTCCGCGGATAGGATTTGATCACCCAGGATCCTGTCCTGCCGGATGAACAGGGCGGGTAACAAGACATGTATGCCGAAGAATAAGGCTTAAAATAGAAGGGGAGTGCCCATGAAGATCATGAGAAAAATTATCGAAATTGATGAGGACAAATGCACGGGATGCGGAGCGTGTGTGCCTGCGTGTGCCGAAGGGGCCATTGAAATCATCGACGGAAAGGCCAAGGTGATCAAAGACCTGCTTTGTGACGGTCTGGGTGCCTGTATTGGGGACTGCCCGGAGGACGCCCTGCACATTGTGGAGCGTGAGGCCGATGCGTATGATGAGGAGGCCGTTCATAAGCATCTGGCGGCGCAGGAGCGCACAGACAAAGGGGCGCAACCGCCAGCTGCAGAGGCCGGTTCCGGTTGTGGGTGCCCTTCGGCGACTCTCATGGATCTGAAGGCTCCGTCGCCCTGTCAGAGCGCCAACATTCCCAAGGATCAATTGTCCGGTGTCTCAGCCTTGTCTCACTGGCCGGTACAGATTCGTCTCATTCCGCCCACGGCGCCTTTTCTGAAGGGGGCCGATCTTCTGGTCACCGCCGATTGTGTGCCGGTTTCTTACCCCGATCTTCACACCACGTATCTCAAGGGACGCAAGGTGATGCTGGGGTGCCCCAAGTTTGACGATGCCCAGAGCTACATCGAAAAGTTTCGGGATATTTTCTCCGTGGCCGGTATCAAGAGCGTCACGGTGCTCCTCATGGAGGTGCCCTGCTGTTCCGGATTGCCGATGATTGTAAAAAAAGGGCTTGAGTTATCTGGAGCCGATGTCCCGATAACGGAGGTGGTGATCGCTCTGGATGGGACGATCAAAGGGTAACCCCTTCGCGATATTGTATAAATGAGGTTGGTGGGGTATGGTGAATCATATCCCACCGGCATGAATCCTGCATCTGATCCTCTTAAAGAGCTCCGTATCGGTGATACAGGTGAGGTCCTGCTTCCCTTCGAATAGAAAAAAGTGGGGGCGGTCTCATCTGCCGGTCAGCTCGATCTGGTTTCATTTTCGAACGAGACATGAAGTCACAGCTCATCGACCTGCTGAAGCAGGCCCAACACCAAGATTTGGTGGCCGTTCGTCTCCGTTGAAGGTTCTACGTTGTTCTCCGCATTATTCGGCCATCAAGGGGAGTGAATGATGGAAAAATCGGATAAGTCGATCAAGAAGATCCTCGCCATTAAAGATGTCACCCAGTGTGAGGCCACCGGTCTTATGCTGGAGAAGGCAAGAAAAGACGGCGTTAAGTTGGCTTTTGACCGGGCTGCAGAGATGAAAGCCTGTCCTATCGGTGCGGAATCCGCCTGTTGCAAGATGTGCTACATGGGGCCGTGCCGCCTGAACGCGAGGGACCCTTATAGCAAGGTGGGTGTGTGCGGGGCGACCATCGATACCATTCAGTCACGGAACCTGGCGAGGATGGTGGCCTCTGGTTCTGCGGCGCATAACGACCACGGCATGGCTGTCCTTGAACTCTTTAAAGGGGTCGCGTCCGGTACCATCACCGATTACTCCATCAAAGACCCTTACAAACTGGAAGCCCTCTGCGTTGAGCTGGAGATAGAGATCGCGGGCATGAGTATCCAGGAGATGGCTCTGGCCCTGGCGGCCGAACTGGAGAAAACCTACACACAGACCGAAGGCGAGATCCCCTTTATCAAACGCGTGCCGGCCAAGACCCTTGAAACCTGGCGTAAGCTCGATATCGTCCCTCGGGGGGCGATGATCGAGGTGATGGGCATCATGAGCCGCACCCATATGGGCTGTGATCAGCATTACAAGAACATGACCAAGGCCATCAGCAGGACGGCTCTGGCCGATGGCTGGGGCGGGTCCATGGTGGCGACAGAGTTGGGGGATATCATGTTCGGCACCCCCTCCCCGGTGCAGGCCGATGTGAACTTCGGTGTTCTTAAAAAAGATCATGTCAACGTCATTGTCCACGGGCACGAGCCCAATCTCTTCGAATCCATGCTGGCGTCGGTTAACGATCCGGCCCTGACCCAGATTGCCCGGGACAAAGGGGCAAAAGGGATTAACCTGGTGGGGATGTGCTGCTCCGGTGCAGAGATGATGTCTCGCCACGGCGTTCCTCATGCCGGGAACTTTATGAGCACTGAAGCCGTGATGGTCACCGGAGCCGTGGATGCCATGGCCGTGGATATTCAGTGCATTCAGCAGGGGCTGGTGAAGACCGCCGATTTTTATAAAACCCACCTCATTACCACCAACCCCCGATGTCATATCGAAGGGGCACGACACATCGAATTCGAGGAGCATACCCCCAGGGCGTGTACCGATGAGATCATCACCCTGGCCATTGCCCGGTTTGCCAATCGCGGGGTGGAGGTGGATATTCCGCAGATTGTCAACAAGGGGATCCATGGATTTTCCCATGAGTACATCAACTACATGCTGGGCGGCACCTTCCGCGGCGGCTATGCCCCCTTAAACGATAACATCATCAACGGTCGTATCCGGGGTGTGGCAGGCGTCGTGGGCTGCGTCAATCCGCGGGTCAAACAGGATTGGGTCCATGTGGAGCTGGTGAAGGAGCTCATCAAAAATGATGTGCTGGTGATCCAGACCGGATGTTCTCAGATCTCCCTGGCCAAAGAGGGCCTCCTCGTTCCGGAAGCGGCGTATCTGGCGGGTCCTGGTTTGCGGGAGGTGTGTGAGGCGGTGGGCATGCCTCCGATTCTTGGCCTGGGCTCCTGTGTGGACAACACCCGGATTTTGATGGCCGCCACCGCCATGGTGAAACAGGGCGGTCTCGGTGATTCCATTGCCGATCTTCCTGTGGCCGGTGCGGCTCCGGAGTGGATGAGTGAGAAGGCGGTGGCCATCGGGCAATATTTCGTGGCCTCAGGTGTTTACACCGTCTTTGGGGTGGGGTTCCCTACGGTGAAGAATACGAAGTTTCATGAGCTGTTGTTCGGCGGCCTTGAAGATCAGGGCCTTGGGAAGTGGGGGGTGACCCCGGATCCTTACGAAATGGCGGCCATGATGATCGCTCATATCGATAAGAAACGTCAGGAGTTGGGCATCGACAAGTCCCGCGAACGTGTGCTGATGGACATGGCCACGCGGCGTGAACTGGCCTTGTAAACAGGTGACAGGGCGGGCGAAAAAAGGCAGTATCGTCCGCTCTGTCGACATTTTCAGGGCAGGCTGGGTCCGACCGCCGCACGGGCAATGATGTGCTGGCGCGGGGCCCCATGGCCTGTGTAGACTTCATGCAGGATAAAACGATGATTCTATTTGATGGCATCTACTCCTGGTCAGGCAAGACAAGCACCGGAAAACGTCCGGTGAGCTGGTGGCCGGGATCCTACAGGGTGAAGATTGTAGATATCTCCGATACAACCCCGCAGGGGGTGTTTCACATGAAGCCGGTGATCTGCCTGTTTGCCGATACGGGCAAAGGGTTTAATGTGAGAAATCATTTTCAGTATTTTGCCCAATCTCTCTGTCAGGAGTTCGGGATGGCTTTGACCAAGGTCTTGTGGGTGGAGTTTTTTGCGGAGGCACGCGCCATGGAAGTGGCCACCTTGAAAGAGGGGACGATGGTCGGCCGTGAGATGCTTTATACGGTGGATTGGCGACTCGTTCATGAGGACGAATCCGCACTGATAGAGACCCATAAGGGCCTCTTGAATGTCCCTGTTGACTGAGTTGTTTTTACGCACCCGATCGAGGGTTTCCAAGCCCTGATCCCTTTTGAAATGTTGCTCACGGCAGTGAAAAAAACCAAAACCATCGGCGCGTTGTAACGATGGTGAAGAGGACGTGGAATGGTATGAAATGGACGAAAGAGGCAGAGACAGAGATAAAGAAGGTTCCCTTTTTTGTCCGGAAGCGGGTGAGGTCCCGAGTGGAAGAAGAGGCGAAGAACGCGGGTTTGGAAGAGATCTCCCTCACAGAGGTTCATCAAACGCGAGCCCGGTTTTTAAATAAGATGGAGGACGAAGTGGCTGGGTTTCAGGTGGAGTCTTGTTTCGGTGACGGGGGGTGTCCGAGAAAAGCCCATGGAAGCCAGAAGCTTCAGCAGCGGGTGACGACTTTCCTGGAGGCGGAAGATATTCGGGGCTTTTTGAAGAAGAGTGTCTCCGGGAAGCTTAAATTTCACCATGAACTTCGCGTGGCCTTTGCCGATTGCCCCAACGCCTGTTCGCAACCCCAGATTCGAGATATCTGCATCATCGGTGCGGTGGTCCCGGAGACCGGGGAGGTCCCCTGCACCCAGTGTGGGGCCTGCGAGGCGGCCTGCGCAGAAAAAGCCCTTCTGCTCACCGACGAAGGGCCTGTGATCGATTTTGAGACCTGTCTGCTCTGCGGGCGATGTGTGGATGCCTGCGACGCCAGTACCCTGGTCGGCCTGCGCAAGGGGTATCGGATTTTGCTGGGGGGACGCCTGGGACGCCATCCCCGTCTCGCCATGGAACTGCCTGGCATTTATGATGAAGAGGCAGCCTATGATATTGTTCGCCACTGTGTGGCGGACTACAAAGCCAGGAGTACTCATGGGGAACGGTTTTCCCGTCTTTTTACGGAAGAAAATTATCAGGAGGTGACGGTTCGTTTTCTTCCCCGGTCTTTGATTCCCGTGGGGAGTCTGAGACCCTGAGGCCATGATGCGGATTTTTTTTGCTCTTCTTCGGCTTTAATTGGCGAGGTGGGGGAAGAGGGCATGTGAGGTTGGGACCTTTCAGATCGGAAGGCTTTCGGGTGAGGAGGAGACCATGGCAGAGGCAGACAGGCAGGAAATCAAGGTAGCCGGCATGAATTGCATGCACTGTGCCGGTGCGGTGACCCGGGCGGTGGAGGCGGTGGCTGGAACGGCGTATGTGATGGTCAGCCTCGAGACGGCCTGCGTCACCTTCGAAGCAGAAGAAGACGGGGTCGTGGGACGGGTCAAGAAAGCGATCACCGCGGCCGGGTATTCCGCGACATGAGATCCCGCGTTTTTCAGGGCGATTGACTTTCCTATCATAATATTTTAACTAAGTGCATTATGAGTGGATTGTCTTTGAACAACATAGTCGGTAACGTCCGGAACCTGGAGCGCATCCTGGATAATCTCAAAGATGGGATTGTTGCCCACGATTTCCAGCGCAGGATTTTTTACTTTAACAGTGAAGCCGAGCGCATTACCGGATTCTCCCGGGAAAATGTGATCGGAAGAGATTGCCATGACGCCCTGGGTGGACCGTTATGCGGTGCCCGCTGCTCTTTTTGCGGTGAGTCTGTCGATCTGGCAGAAACCACCTGCTATCGAACCAATATCGTGACCCGTCAGGGGGAGACCCGGACCGTGGAGATGACTGTCTCCATGATGCGGGATGATGAAGAGCAACCCTTCGGGGTGCTGGCCGTCTTTCGGGATTTGACCGATCTTATGGAGTTGCGTCGCCGGGCCGGTGAGAGGGTGAGCTTTTCCAATATTATTGGTCGGGATGTGAAGATGCTCGACGTGTTCCAACAGGTGCGCGACGTGGCGGAGTATGATTTTCCTGTTCATCTCTTCGGGGAAACAGGCACCGGTAAAGAGCTGGTGGCGGCAGCCATTCACAACGAAAGCAGGAGGGGGGGCGGTCCCTTTGTTCCCATTAACTGCGGGGCCTTGCCTGAAAATTTGATCGAGAGTGAACTCTTCGGCCATGTGAAAGGCGCCTTTTCCGGGGCCATCCGGGATAAAAAAGGGCGTGTTGAGCTGGCAGAGGGCGGCACAGTGTTTTTAGATGAGGTGGCCGAACTCTCTTTGGAGATGCAGGTCAAGCTGCTTCGATTTCTTCAGGAGGGTACCTTTGAGAAGGTGGGGGGCGAAAAGACCCTGACCTCCAATGCCCGGATTATCAGCGCCACCAATAAAGACCTGAAGAAAGAGGTGAAGGCCGGGCGGTTCCGGGAGGACTTTTATTACCGTTTGAATGTGATCCCGATTCTTTTGCCTTCTTTGCGGGAACGCAGGAATGATATTCCGCTTCTCGTGGATCATTTTCTCGACAAGTGCACCCAGCGTCAGGGGCGTAAATCGCCGGATTTTTCGAACGAAGCCATGCGTCTTATGGTGGTGTATGCCTGGCCGGGCAATGTTCGGGAGCTTGAGAACGCCGTTCAGTTTTCCATTGTCCGTTGCAAAGGAAATAGTATTCTTGCCTCGGATCTTCCCATGGAACTCGGGGTGATGCGTGAGGAGTCCGTCAAGCGCGGCCCAACGCGAAAATTAGACGAAGCATCGGTTCGGGAGTCATTGGTCAAAACCGGTGGCAATAAGGCCAAGGCGGCACGTGTCTTAGGGGTTGGACGGGCGACCCTTTATCGTTTTCTTGACGATCACCCCACCCTGGGTGACGAGTAACTTATTTTAAGCCCTGAGATGATGGTTTAGCCCGGATATTTCATGAGAAAACAATCAGGCCTAAGGAATAACTCATAATTACAGTTCTTTATGGTAATATTTTCAGTCGTTTCAAAAATGCAAAATGTAATTTACGGTATTCTGTCTGATTTTCTCACCCTTCGGGCGAGCCGGGTGCACTCATCTGCCGCGTTATCAGAGCTTTGAGGTAAACCACTACATCTTCAGCTCTGATGCCTTGCATATGAGCGC
>NZ_JAQYWB010000084.1 GCF_030145185.1 Desulfoluna sp.
CACGAGTTGGGTGCGCTCATATGCAAGGCATCAGAGCTGAAGATGTAGTGGTTTACCTCAAAGCTCTGATAACGCGGCAGATGAGTGCACCCGGCTCGCCCGAAGGGTGAGAAAATCAGACAGAATACCGTGGATTACATTTTGTATTTTTGAAACAGCTGAAAATATTACTGCAAAGAACTGTAATTACAAGTTATTCCTTAGCTCTGATTGTTTTCTCATGAAATATCCGGGCTAAAGCTCATGCACCTGCGACGCACTGTGCGTTTCCTTGCACTTCACGCGAATGCGGACGCATTTCAGCTGGAGTGGCGACAGCAGAGGCGCATTCGCAAACCTGCTTTCAAGGTGGCTCACCTTGTTTTCTATCCTCCCAGTTGCAGTAGATCTGTCAGGCGGGTGAAGCGTTGGGTGGTTTTGTTGTTTCGGACGGCGATGGCCAGGGCCTTGTAGGACCCCACGAGGACGACGAGCTCTTTGCCGCGGGTGATGCCGGTGTAGATGAGGTTTCGCTGGAGCATGATCTGGTGCTGGGTGGAGACGGGGATGACCACAGCGGGGTATTCAGAACCTTGGGATTTATGGATGGAGATGGCGTAGGCCAGGGAGAGTTCGTCGAGTTCTGCGGTTTCGTAGGTGACCTCGTTCTCTTCGAAGCGGGCGGTGACGCGGCGAGCGGCTGGGTCCGCGGCGACGATGCGGCCGATGTCTCCATTAAAGACGTCTTTGTCATAGTTGTTCTTGAGCTGCATCACCTTGTCACCGAAACGAAATTTGAAGTGGGCCTCATCTGCCGTGCCTGGGGGGTTGGGATTCAAGGTCTCCTGAAGGAGCTGGTTTAAGCGTTCGCCGCCCAGAGAGCCCCGATGCATGGGGGTTAACAGTTGAATGTCTTTCATGGGGTTTAAATTAAAGCGCCGGGGGATGCGCCGGGCGATGAGCTCGACGAGGGTACTGGCCACGGCTTCGGGGTCGTTTCTCTCGATGATGAAAAAATCCCCGCCCGGCTCCCGGCTTCCGGAGAAGGGTTTTTCGCCTCTGTTGATCCGGTGGGCGTTGACCACGATGAGGCTCTTTTCCGCCTGTCGGAAGATCTCCGTTAAGGTGATGACGGGGATGCGTTTGGAGGCAATGATGTCCCTGAGCACGTTGCCCGGGCCCACGGGCGGCAGCTGGTGGACGTCGCCGACGAGAAGGAGGGTGGCGGTATCGGGGACCGCTTTTAAGAGGTTGAACATCAGGGGCACGTCGATCATGGAGGCCTCGTCCACCACGAGGACGTCACAGGCCAGAAGGTTCTCCCTGTTTTTCTGAAAGCCGCCTTTCTGAAAGCTGAACTCAAGCAGCCGGTGGATTGTCTTGGCGGGAAATCCGGTGGATTCGGTCATGCGCTTGGCGGCGCGGCCCGTGGGGGCGGCCAGCAGCATCCGGGCACCTGCCTTGTGATAAATCTTTAAAATGGCTTTTATGATGGTGGTTTTGCCTGTGCCGGGGCCGCCGGTGATCACCATGGTTTTGTAGGTGAGGGCGCCCTGAACCGCATCTCTCTGCCGGGGGGCCAGGGTGATGGAGAGACGTTTCTCCATGGCGGCCACTTCGTCTTGAGGATTATCAAAGACGGGGAATTTGGGCGCGGCTGCGACCTGAGAGAGGGTTCTGGCGATGCCCCGCTCTGAGTGAAAGAGCCAGGGGAGGTAGACGGCTTCGCCGATCTCGGGGTGATCCACCTTCAGGGTGATCACCTTTTCGTTTTTGGCGAGAGTGGCAATGCCCTCCCGAATGGGGTCGTGGGGGAGGTGCAAAAGCTCCACCGCCTTTTGCACCAGGGGCTCGATGGGCAAAAAGAGGTGGCCCTCGTCCGTGGCGTGGGAGAGCACATACAAGAGTCCTGCGTGGATCCGTTGGGGGGCGTCCAGGGCAAACCCGGTGGACCGGGCGATGCGGTCTGCCGTGAGAAATCCGATCCCCGCCACCTCTGTTGCCAGAGCGTAGGGGTTTCTGGTTACCACCGACACCGCTTTTTTCCCAAAAGCCTTCACAATGCGGCTTGCAAAGGCCGAGCCCACCCCGTGGGAGTGCAGAAACACCATCACCTGGCGCACATCCATCTGCTCTTCCCAGCCAGAAAGAATCTGCTCCGCCTTTTTTTTGCCGATCCCCTCCACATCCAGGAGCCGCTCCGGATGCTTGTCAATCACCGCAAGGGTCTGGTTTCCAAAGGCCGTTACCAGTCTCTCGGCCATCTTCGGACCGATCCCGTGGATCGCCTTGGACGCCAGGTACTTCTTGATCCCCTCTGAGGTCACCGGCAGCGCCGTGGAGAATTTTTCCACCTTGAATTGCAACCCATACTGAGAGTGACTCTCGAACCGCCCCAACGCCTCAATAAAGGTCCCATCCGGCGGCCCCATGAGCGGCCCCACAACCGTTACTTCACCATGCCCCTTCACCCGGACCTTGGCGATGGTAAACCCCGTCTCCTCACTGGCGAACGTCGTGCGCACAATTTCCCCGCAAAGGGTTTCAGTCATGTTTTTTTGCCTCCGGCGGCCAGGGGATGATCCCCTGAACCCCAGGTGGCACTCGGTTCGCCTGGGGCTCACCGGGTGCGCGGTGGGTGATGTGCTTCGATGCGTTGTCGCATGGGCGCAGTGTTTTGTTTGTCAGTTGAATACATAGTCGTCAGAGGCGCAATATTCAAGGGGTACCCATTATATTTAGAGCCTGGGGCGAGACCCGACGGGTCTTCGCAAGCCCGCGTTGAAGGTGGCCCACCTTGCAGCCGGAGTGATCTCGGTATAAGCCAATCGTTGTTTTGTCGTTGAAGCACCGATCGGCTCACGAGCATGGTAGGTCGGTCGCAGTCCCACACCCTTCACGCGAATGCGGACGCATTACAGCCTCGAATGATGAGACCCAACGCGCATTCGCAAACCCGCTTTCAAGGTGGCACACCTTGCCGCCGGAGGCTTTTTCCTTCCCCCCCCTTCTCCTTTCTTTTCCCTATCCGTCCACCACCGTCAGTGTTGAGTGTCCGTCGGCTTTTCGGGTGACTTCGATTTGGGTGCCGAGGCGGTGTTTGAGGAGGTCGACGTGGGAGATGATGCCGATGGCGCGGTTATCGAGGCGCAGGTTTTCGAGGGCGGCAAGGGCCGTGTCGAGGGTTTCGGAATCGAGGCTGCCGAAGCCTTCATCGATAAAGAGGCTTTCGATGCGGGTTTTCTGGCCGGCCATTTCCGAGAGGCCCAGGGCCAGGGCCAAGCTGACAAGGAAGGATTCACCGCCGGAGAGGCTTTGGGTGGGGCGGACGGCGTCGGCCTGGTAGCGGTCGATGATTTCGAGTTCCAGGTCTTCGCCGGGGATCCGCTGGATCTCGTAGCGGGGGTTTAAGGTGAATAGGCGTTGATTGGCGAGGATGACCAGCTGGGCCAGGGTGAGGCCCTGGGCGAATTTGGAAAATTTGCTGCCGTCGGAGGAGCCGATGAGATCCTTTAAGACGCGCCAGGGGAGGGCTTCGGCCTCTAAGGCGTCGATGCGGGTGATCTGCTGCGCCTGTTCCAGGCGGGCTTTCTGGTCGGCTGCGAGGGCGGCGTTTATTTCGCCCATGCGTTTGAGGAGTAAGTCCCGTTGCGTATCGATATCGACTTTTCGGGCGGTGAGTGCGGCGGCTTCTTCGTCGGTGGGTGGCTTCTCTTCTGCGAGTTTGGAAAGGGCCTCTGTGGTTTGCTGAAGGAGGGTCTCAAGGCGCACTTTTTCTGCGGCCAGGAGGTCTTTTTCTTGAAGGACTTGTTTGTGTGTCTCTTCGCTGAGAAGGGCGGCTTTCAGGGCGTCAATGCTTTCGAAGCCGATGTTGGAGAGTCTCTCCAGAAGTTCCACGTGAAACGCGGCGCATTTTTTTTTGGTTGAGGCAAGCTCGGTTTCGGTGGTGGCTTTTTGCGTGCTCACGGTGGCGAGGTGTTGCCCTGCTTTGTCACAGAGGGCTCGTCTTGCGGGTTCGTCCAGAAGGGTCTCCGGCACCTCGGGTGCATCGATGGGGAGATCGCTGAAGGGTTTTTGTTTCAGGGTCCACTCGTCGTGTTCTCTGGTGATGCGGGTGATCTGAAGGGCCAGGGTATCCAGGCCGGCATCGATTTGGGTCACGGTGTGACGAGCGTCGGCCAGTTTTTTTACCGCCGTTCGCCAGGCCACAGCCTGTTTTTCAAGGGTATTGACGGCGCTTACCGCGGATTCAGGGGTATTTGAAGCGAGATTCCAGGGGGAGGTGGACTCTGTGCAGGCCGCAAGGGCTGTCAGGGCTTTCTGTTCCATGGTTTTCTGATGGGCAGACTGACGGGTGTGCTGGGCGGTTGTTTTTTCAAGAGACCCTTTGAGTTGAAGGCGCTGGGCCGCGCAGGAGTCGACTCGACCACGGGCAGCGATGCACTCTTTTTCAGCTAGGGTTAGGGTGGCCTCCAGGGTTTCGATGGCTTTAATCTGCTCAACGACAGCGGTGAGCCGGGCATTGTTTTCAGCGGTCAGCGTCTCTAAGTGTGGGCGGTCGCCGATGGTGGCCACAAGGTTCGCTTCGGTGGTGATGCGTGAGAAGGCAAGAGAGAGTTCTGCCGCTTTTTTTGCCTGGGTTTTTATTTGGGTTTCGATGCCAAGAAAGGTCGCTGTTGTGGACGCGAGGCCTTTTTCACAGGCCTGCTGTTTTTTCTCCAGGGCCGCCACAGCGCT
This sequence comes from Desulfoluna sp., assembly GCF_030145185.1. Taxonomy (GTDB): domain Bacteria; phylum Desulfobacterota; class Desulfobacteria; order Desulfobacterales; family Desulfolunaceae; genus Desulfoluna. The sequence continues at coordinate 4,717 of NZ_JAQYWB010000084.1, forward strand.
TTGTTGGGTAAGCCAGCTCGCTTTGGTCTCAGAGGTTTTGGGGAGCTCCTGGGAGGCAAAGGGGTGGTCTGTGGCTCCACATAATGGGCACTCCTGGCCGGAAATGAGAAGGCTCCGTTTTTCTTCCAGGCTGGCCATGAGGGTGGCCTGGGAATGGAGTTGCTCTTTAAGCGTAAGAATTCGCCGTTCGGAGTCAAGGGTCGAGATGAGTTGGGCGATGTCTGCTTCGAACTGTTTTATTTCGGTTTGTTGCGCGGCACGGCTTTCTTGAAGGACGTCATTTTCTGAGAGAAGGGTGAGATGGGTCTCGGTGTGGCGCGTCAAATTTTGCAGGACGCTCCGCATCCTTTCAGTGTCCTCTTTTCGGGAGAGCCACTCTGTTTTGGGTTTGTGGGTGACTCGTTCTGATGTGACGGCTTTGACGCCCTCGTCTTTTTCGCGAAGTGTTTTTTGGGCGACGGCCAGTTGGGCGTCAATCTGTGTGATCTCTTTTTCGAGGCGGTCCATGGTTTGGCGGGTGAGGGTTGACGCTTTTTCCGCCTCCGTTACCCCTTGATTCATGGACCGGTAGTGTTGGGCCGCGTCTCGAATTTGCGGCAGAGCCGTTTCGATACCTTCATCGGCGGCATGGGTGTCTTGCCATGCGGTGAGTTGGGCGATCTCGGTTGCGAGGGTTTCTCTTTTTTTGATTCCCTCCCCTCGCCTGGCCTCGATGGTGTGGTTCTGGAGGGTGCAGGCGGCCACAGCGGAGGCAAGGGCCGTCGCGGTCGTGATCCGTGCGCTGCCGTGCCTTGTCAGGAGCTGTGCGAGTTGGGTTTCAGTGTGCGCCACCGCCTCATGATTCGAAGCCCAGAGCTTCAGGTCACCGGTAAGGGGGGCTGCCGTGTTGTGTCGCTCCAGCTGCCTGAGGCTGGGAGAAAAGGCCGTGGACTTTTCTATCCATTTGGATTCTTCCTCCTGGAGGGCTTTTTTTTGCAGGTTCTTTTGGGTCCACTCGGCATGGCAGAGCATTTTTTTGGTCAGGGCGGTGAGCTCTGTGTCGGAGTCTGTTTTTTGTGCTTCAAGGGTGCCGCGTTCGTCTGTGAAGGCTTGGGTCTCTTCGTCGGAGAGAAGGCGAATGAGATCGGCGGCCAGCCGCGCTTTGTTGACGGCCTCCTCTTTTTCCCGGGCGGCTTCGTGGGCCAGAATGCTGAGCTCCGAGTAGATTTCAGTGCCGGTGATGCGCTCTAAAAGCTCGCCTCGGTCTTTGACTCCGGCATCGAGGAACTCCTTGAACCGCCCCTGGGCGAGGAGCACAGAGCGGAGAAACCGGGAATAGTCCATGCCGGTGAGCTCCGTCACTTTTTCATCCACCTGCCGGATTTTGGTCTCCAGGATGGTGCCGGAGGCATCGGCGAGCTGGCGTTTGGTCCCTTGAATTTTTCCATCGGGTTTTTTCCGTGCCCTGGCCAGGTCCCATCGGGCCGAATAGACCCCTTGTCCGCAGGAAAAAAGGACCTCGGAGAAGCATTCCCCGGTGCCGCGGCTCATCATGTTTTCCGGGTTGTTACGTTTTTTTTCATCGTATCGGGCGGCCTTGCCAAAGAGGGCCAGGGTGATGGCGTCTAAGATGGTGGTCTTTCCAGACCCCGTGGGGCCGGTGATGGCAAAGATGCCCGCTTCGGCCAGGGGGCCTTCGCCGAAATCAATTTCGAAGCGGCCGGCAAGGGAGTTGAGGTTTTGAAAGGCAAGGTGCAGAATTTTCATTTTTCAACCTCCTGGGCCTGGGTGAGCAGGTGGGCGAAGCACTGGCTTAAGGTTTCGGTGGGCACCTCTCCGTCGTAGGCGTCCAGTCGTCTTTTGAAGACCTCCTCGGGTTTGAGCTCGCTGATGGTGAGGCCGGACAGCTCAAGATCCACGCTTTTTCTCTTTCCGGCATCTAAGCCGACTTTAAGCACCTCTGCGCCTTTGGCGTCTGCAAGCGCTCTCAGCTCTTCGTTTAACGTCGTTGAGGTCAGGCTTCCTTTCACCACCAGTTCCAGCCAGGGCGTCATGTCGGTTTCTGCCACCTCCAGGGCGGTGAGTTTTTCTTTTAAGGCTTGCGCCTCTCCTTTCAGGCGAATCAACCGCCTGAAGGCGGGCACGGCGAGGGTTTCCTGGGTCAGGGTGCCGTGGCCCGTTTCAATCAGCCGGATCTCTTTTTCCCCTGTGGCTTCGCTGAAACTTAAAGGAATCGGGCTCCCGGAGTATCGGATATTCTCATCTTTGGCGACCTTTTGGGCGCGGTGCAGGTGCCCCAAGGCCACGTAATCAAAGCATTCGGGAAACTGCCCCCCCGAGATGCTCCCCAGGTTGCCGATGTGAATGGTTCGCTCGGAATCGGAGACGGATCCTCCCAGGGCCGTGAGGTGACCCGTGGCGATGACGGGTGCTTCGGGTTTTTTGGCTTTCAAGGCGTCCGCTACCTTTTCATACGCGGCCACCACTCCGGCCCGGGTCCGGGCCTCCAGATCGTCAAAGCTCTCTCCGGCCACGGCTTTTCGCACATCCCGGTCTCTTAAGTAGGGCACCGCCGCCACCCACACCCCGGGGTCGCTTTCATCCCGCAGGCAGGGGATGTGAAAAAGGGCCTTTTCCGCGTCATCGGGCAGAGCCCCCACCACCTGCACCCTCAGCGCCTGAAGCACCGTGGCCGGGGCATCCAGATGAGGGGCCGAGTCGTGGTTTCCCCCGACGATGACCGCTGAACAGGTTCCTAAGGCCGAAAGTTCTGTCAGGAAATGATAATACATCCGCTCCGCCTCTCGGGGCGGGTTGGCCGTGTCGAAGAGGTCGCCCGCCACGATCAAGAGATCGACGGCTCGTGCTTTGATGGTTTTAAGGAGAAAACCTAAAAACGCTTCGTGCTCGTCAAAGCGGTCCCGATCGAAAAAACGCTGGCCCAGGTGCCAGTCCGAGGTGTGGATGATGTTCATGGGTGCCGTGCTCCAAATTCAGTGCAGAAAAACGGTGGGGGGCAGATACGCCTGATTCGTTGGTTATCAAGGAGTAGCAAGATGTGGGAGGGGTGTCAAACGGGCGGCAAGGTGTGCCACCTGGACAGCGGGTTTGGGGTGTCGTCATTCGGGAGTGCCATGCGTCTTCATTTGCGTTTACAGGTATCAATAGCCCGTAAAGAGAAAATCCAGGGCGCCGATGATGCTGGGCCGGTATTCACTGAGATCACAGACGAAGGGACCGAGTTCAGCAGCAGGGATGGCGGCAAGCTGGGGCGTTAAAAGGACATGGGACGTTTTTTTGATGGTCAGCACAGGGGTCAACCGTTCGATGGGGGTGCTGAGGAGTCGTGATTGTCCAGCGACAGGGATCACCACCCGGGTATCCAGAGAATTGAGAAGGGCGTTTTGGACGTCCAGAAGATAGGGGTAGGCCTCACAACTGTCAGGGTTTTTGTTTTCATACACTGAAAATTGGGCCATCAGAAGCTCCTCGAATGGGCACTGAACAGGCCGTGTTTTTTGATATCCTCATTGTAGGCTTTGACAGCCCCCCTGTTTTTCTCTTGCCAGAGTGACCGCTCTTTTTCCCCAATCGTTTCGTGAAGTGCTTTTTCAAGGGTCGCCGAAAGATTGATTTCAAGCTCCCGGGCCCTTGACAGCAGATCCTTTCGAATGCTCAGATTGGTCGCTTTTTTTGCGGTGGTTTTTTGGATTTTTGTTGTCATGAGACCTCCGTTACAATGGGTGTCGCTTAATGCGTATATTTTATGCGCATCAATTGTAACATGTCAATCTCAAGTGGAAAAATACGGCGATACGACACGATCTTTCCTCGGGCCACCCGAAGGCAGCTGTTTAAATTCTAAACCGACCCACCATGGTGCTCAGGTTTCCGCTCATGGCCAGGATACTGGAGACGCCCTCATCGGAGCGGGCACAGCTTTCGTTCATGTCGCCGGAGGCGTGGCTCACGTCCTCGATATCCCCTGCGATGGTGGAGGAGAGGGTGGAGGTGGCGGCGACGTTGGCGTTGATTTCGGAGAGGCCGCTGGAGATCTGGGTGACGTTGTCAGCGATACCGCGTGTGGTCAGGGCCTGGGAGTCTACGGAGGAGGCGATTTCGGAGACGATGGCGCTGGTTTTATCGATGACCCCGGAGATCCCTTCGATGTCACCAATGGTGGCCTGGGTGGAGGTCTGGATGTTTTCAATGGTGGCGCGGATGTCTCGGGTGGCGTCGGCTGTCTGGCGGGCGAGGTCTTTGATCTCGGCGGCTACCACGGCGAATCCTTTGCCGTACTCACCGGCCCGGGCGGCTTCGATGGTGGCGTTTAAGGCCAGCAGGTTGGTCTGCTCTGAAATCTCGGTGATGGTTTCGGTCACTTTACCGATGGCTTCGGCCTGGGTGCCGAGCTCTCCGACGCGTTCGGTGGCGGTGCGGGACTGTGTGACGGCTTCGATCGTAATTTCACGGGCTTTGTCGGAGCTTTCGGCGATGGCTCGGATGGTGGCCGTCATCTCTTCGGTGGAGTCGGCCACGGCTGAGGTGCTGGTGGAGGCCTGTTCCATGGCGGCGGCCACGGAGTCCATGTTGGCTTTCATCTGGTCGGATGCGGTGGCGACTGTATCCGATTTGGCTTTTACTCCCTGGGCGCCCTCCTTGAGGGTCCCGGAGAGCCGGGTGAGCTCTTCGGCTGAGCCGTTGAGGGTGTTGGCGTTGTCCGCAATCCGAGCGATCATTCCCTGGAGGTTTTCAATGAATTGATTCATCCAGAGGGCCAGCTGCCCCACGTCGTCTTTGCTCTGGACGGTGAGACGTTTGGTGAGGTCCCCTTCGCCCTGGGCAATGTCTTTGACCATGGTCACTGTGTCTGAGAGGGGGCCGGTGATGAAGCGGCGAATGATGATGAGGTTAAACAGGATGGTGGCGACCACCACCACGATAAAGAGGCCCAGGTTCATCATTTGCTGGTGTCCGGTTTGTCGTCCAAGCTCGGTGAGACGGGTTTGCAGCGCCTCGGAGCGTGTTTGGGTGAGCTGGGTGAGGGCCTGGGTCAGTGCCTGGGTTTCTGTCGCCAGTCCCTGGGAGAGCTGGACTGCTTCGGTGTCGACTCCGTCGAAGTCTTCGGCGATGCGGGTGTAAATGGAGAGCGCCTGCTCTGTGAAGGTGTGAAGACGTGTGACCAGAGTACCGAGGGTTTCAGATGATGCGGGATCGAGTTTGATGATGGCGTTCAGGTGGGCGGTGACTTCGGCCGCTGTGGCGTCGGCGTTTTCCAGAGGAGCGGTGTCCCCCATGACCACAGCATCTTCATAATATTTTTTCTGATTTTTAAATTCGGTCAAAGCGCTTTGGGCTTCCAGGGTGGCAGGAAACATGGCGTCGGAGACCTGATTCAGGTCTGTCTGCATGGTGTAGCCGGCGATGAGCCCGACACCTGTTGTGATGGCGTAGCCCGCTATCAGGATTAACAGACTGCACCAAATTTTTTTCCCCGTGCTGAGCGACTGCCACATAGGTTTCTCCTTAGCTGCTAAAGATCTGGGTCAGGAATATGATGCAGGCGTTTTGAGTTGCCGGGAAGGATCACGGGCTTTAAGTAATGAGTCATTATCCATGATGCTTTCATCATGGGATAATCCCATGGAAAGAACTCTTTATTCTGTCGTATTTTTCAGAAATAACTTTAATTATATCGAAGATAGTAAAAAGAATTTTTTCTGAAAGACTCGAATAGAGAACGATCCAGCCTTTATATTCCTATAATATAATAAAAGATAAAGTATGTTGTCGGAATTTGTCAAAGGAAAACATGAGCATAACCATAGAAGATATAGGCTTTGCAGGTGATTGATAAGTAATTACAATCGAATAGTGAACGGGTGTTTTGGTGTTGAAATTGTTGTTTATAGAGCAATCGCTCGCTGACGGAGGGTTTGCGCCTCGATTGACCTGTGAATGACCCTATCCCAGGGGCTGGTCAAGGTAGGTCACATCCCCTGACAGAATGCGAAGGGATTCCCCGGCGGCGTTTTTCACCCGAAGCACCCCGTCTGTATCGATGTCGATCACCTGCCCTTCGATCTCTTCCCGCATCATGGAGACCCGGACCCGTCGGCCGATAATATCGGACAAGGTTTTCCAACGGCTGAGCATGGATTCTGGTCCCTGTTCTGTCAGGGTTTTATAGTGGGCTTCAAACCGGGAGAGGATGGCGCGGAGCAGGGCGACTCGGGAAAAGGCCGCAGAGGATTCGGCCATGACCGAGGTGGCGATCTCCTGGATATCGGGATGAAAGGCCTCGGCGGGTGTGTTGATGTTGAGCCCCAGCCCGACAATGACATAGTCCACGGCGTCGAGCTCCATGCTCATTTCCGTCAGGATACCGGCCAGCTTTTTTCCCCCCACCAGAATGTCGTTAGGCCATTTGATGCGGGCGTCGATGCCGGTCTCCTGGATCAGGGCTTCGGCCACGGAAACGGCTGTCATCAGGGTGATGAGGGCTGCCCTGGAGGGCTCCATGTCGGGGCGGAGAATCAGGGAGAAGAGAAGCCCTTCACCGGGCCTGGCCAGCCAGGATCGTCCTTTGCGCCCCTTGCCGGCGCTCTGGGCTTCGGCCACCACCAGGGTTCCGGAAGGAGCCCCTTCGCGGGCCAGCTCCCGTGCCCGAATATTGGTGGAGTCGGTGAGGGCGTGGTGGACGATACTGGTCTTCCCCACCTGGGCGGTGGAAAGGCCGAAGCGTATCTCTTCCGGCAGGAGCAGGTCGGGGGCCTGGGTGAGGAGGTATCCTTTTCCCGGAGCCCCTGAAATGACGTACCCCAGCGCCTTGATGGCGGCGATATGCTTGGAAATGGCTGCTCGGCTGATGCCGAGTCGGCCGCTGAGCTCTTCGCCCGAGATCCATTGGCCGGTGCGGGAACGCAGTGCCGAAAGAAGGTCCTGCCGTGTGCCTGACAGCGTCATGGTGGCTCCATTGAGGTGAAGACGTCGATGAGGGTGAGGTGCTTCGCCGATGCCTTCTGGGGTGATGGGACATGAGGGTGACGGCATGGGACGCGGCCCCGGGCTATTCAGGGCTGAGGAACTCGTTCAGCTTTTCGCACATCTCCTCGGGCCATACCTCGGCGTTGAGAAAGAGCTCCACCTCCTCTTCGGTGAGGACCCCTCGAATGTTGGGGGGGAGGGCATCCAGGGACATCTGGCGCTCGGGATCCACGTGACTTTTCTTGACCTTGTTCTTATTCTTGCCCATGATGTATCGTTCCTGTATTTAAAAAAATGTTTTTTCGATGAATGAAGGTGCATTTACAGCAGCCTGAAGGTTTGGCCTGTTTTTAGCGGCTTCATCTGAAACAACCGCAATCTCTTCGAGCTACTTATCACACAACCCTCGAAAAGGGCAATGCGATCCCAACGCAAAGGTCACCCCTATGAGCACCCAGCAGGAGAGAAGTCGGCAAACACGCAAAAAGCTGGTGGACGCAACCCTGTCCTGCCTGCAGGACCATGGCTACGCCGGGGCCAGCCTCTCTCGGATCCTTGAGCGCGCGGGCGTCTCCCGCGGGGCTTGGAGCCATCACTATGAAAATAAACGGGCCATGGTGGCTGACAGCGCGGAGACTCTTCTGGCCACCGCTCTGGTTGAAGCCCACGGGGTGGGGGAGGGGCTTTTTTTCCCACACCCTGGATGTGGAGGCATTGATGGAAGATGTCTGGAATCGCTTCTACCAGGGGCCGTATCGGGACGTCTGGGTGGAGTTTAACGTTGCCTGCCGCACCGACCCCGAACTGCTCACCCGCCTGACCCCGGTGATCGAGGGCTTTTTTGACGAGCTGGACGCCATCTGGCGCTCGCGATTCCCCAGCTCCGACACCTACGCCCGAGCCAAAGACCTCCTGGACCTCTCTCTCTACCTGCTGCGGGGCATGGCCCTTCAGTCTCTCTCTCTGAATCGTCCGGATCACTTCCGCCACTTGCGCCGTGCCTGGGTTGCGATGATTCAAAGCGTTGTTGCCTCCTTACCGTAAAAAAAACGTCACCTTGCTCTATCGGTCATCCCCTGTCAACGCGCCTTTGGCGCACCCTGTGGGGGGAGGCTCGGATTCAGAGATGAGGAGCGGTATTCCTGATCTCTGGTTGAGAACAATGTTCGAGCGCGGAGGATAACTTCTTGACATTGCAGGGGCAAGCTGTGAAAGTTCAAAAACAGACTGCGCGGTCTGTTTTTAGGCGAGGACGTATTTCACCTTGACGTGACGAGGCCCGTAGCGTCTTCGTAAGCCCGTTTTCAAGGTGGTTTTTGCAATCGTGGGTTAGGAACGAATACATTATCAGTTGACTGAAAATTTGCCTGCAGCGGGTCGCTTTTTGAAAAAAACTTCCGTCTACGCAAAAGCCTCCGCCGTGACAAGCCCCAAAAACTGTTCGGTTGCAAAACCCTCTCTTACCCGCTCCCAGGCGGGACCGAGAGGGCCTAGCGAAAGCAATCCTTCAAAAATTTGTTTGTCAAATTTTTCAAACGTTTGGCCTCCGGCAAGGCCGCAGAGGCAACGTTTGTTTTTTCGAGGTCCCTGAAGACTATTCCCAAAAAAGGGGGGAGAGATGACGCACACAAGTTTTCAATCGGATGTGGTGATTGTCGGGGGAGGGCTGGCGGGAATGACGGCGGCCTGTGAGTTGCTTGATCTGGGGCGCAAGGTTTTGATCCTGGATCGGGATCTCCCGGCGCGTTTTGGGGGGTTGGCCAAAGAGTCCTTTGGCGGGGTGATGATGGTGGACACGCCCCTGCAGCGGAAAAACGGGATCCGGGACACCCCGGAGCTGGCTCTCTCGGACTGGTTGAGCTGTGCCGAATTTGGAGAGGAGGATCACTGGCCCCGAAAATGGGCCGAAGTCTATGTTCATCGATCCAAAGACATCATTCACAATTTTTTAAAAGACCGGAAAGTGACCTTTCTTCCTGTGGTGAACTGGCCGGAACGGGGTCTGTTTAAACCCGGTAATTCCGTTCCCCGCTGGCATATCGCCTGGGGCACAGGGTTCAGCATCATCGAGGGCATTGAAAAGTATCTGGCAGCTCACCCCAAGCGGGAGAATCTGGAGGTTCGTTTCGGATGCCGGGTGGAACGCCTGGACCACACCGCCGGACGGGTCACCGGCGTGAGCGGAACTTTGGAGGGGAGTGGCGAGGATTTTTCCGCCTCGGGGGAGGCCGTGATTCTGTCTGCCGGTGGCATGTGCGGCGGCGATCTCACCAAGGTGCGGGAGAACTGGACGGAAGAGTGGGGCACCCCGCCGGAAAAAATTCTCAACGGGTCCCATCGGTACGCCGACGGGCTGATCCACGATGCCGCCGAAGCCGTGGGAGCCCGTGTGACCCATCTGGACAAGCAGTGGAACTATGCCGCGGGCGTGGACTACCCCAACGCCGACATGCCCAACAAAGGGCTGAGCATCGTCCCGCCGCGCTCTGCCCTCTGGTTTAACGCCCTGGGCCAGCGCATCATGGACCCGGTGCCCCTGATGGGCTACACCGATACCCGCTACCTCGTGAAAAAAATCTGCCAGCAACCCGGCCAGTACTCCTTTCAGCTCATGAACTGGAAAATTGCCATCAAAGAGCTGGCCATCTCCGGCAGCGAACACATGAAAGCCTTTCGTCATAAAAATAAGGTGCGCCTGGTCAAAGAGGTCCTCCTCGGCAACACCGAGCTGGTGAATCGGCTCATCGGGGAGTCCAAAGACTTCATCACGGCCAACTCCCTGGATGAGATGGTGGAGAAGATGAACGAGATGGATAACCCGTACACCGTCGATAAAGAGAGTCTCAAGGAGGCGGTGTGGGCCTACGACGACCAGATCGACCGCGGCCCTGCCTTCTTTAACGATGATCAGCTCCGGCGTATCGCCAACTTCCGCACCTACCGGGGCGACCGCATCCGCACCTGCAAATTTCAGAAGATCGACGACCCGAAAGCCCGCCCCTTAATCGCCATACGCGAGTTTATCCTCAGCCGCAAAAGTCTCGGTGGCATCCAGACCGATCTGGCCTGTCGGGTCCTGAATGGCGACGGAGCCCCTATCAGCGGCCTCTACGCTGCAGGCGAAACAGCTGGCTTCGGCGGCGGCGGTATTCACGGCAAAGGGTCGCTGGAAGGCACCTTTCTTGGCAGCTGCGTCCTCATGGGCCGCATCGCCGCCCATGACATCTGCGGGAAGGGCTTGTAGGAGGGGAGGGGGGAAGGCAAAAGCGTGCCTCCGGCGGCGAGGTGTGCCACCTCGAAAGCGGGTTTGCGAATGCGCATCGGGCGTCGTCACTCCGGGCTGCAATGCGTCCGCATTCGCGTGAGTTCTGTTTGGTAACCTTTTCAAAAGGTTGGCCCCCGGCAGGGCCGCCGGAGGCGTCATACCAAAACAGGCCGTGGGTGATCCGAACGGATCGCTTACGGCCTGTTTTGGTTTAACGATTCAGCTTGTGTCTCCGGCGGTTCTGCCGAAGGCAGGTTTTATAGCCCGTCCACGGTCTTGATTTCCCGGCTGACGGTGGGGACGAAGGGGACGGGGAGTGGGACCTCTTCGATTCCGAGGAAGCGGCGGGCGCCGTTCAGGGCGTCATCGATGTTGGTGTAGATGTTGTCTTCACCGATCTGGTAGTAGAGGCCCGACTGCTCGAGGCAGATGAGGGGCTGAGCGTGGACGCCGGAGAGGATAAGCAGGGTCTCCTCGCGCTGGGCTTCCTCCACCATCTCTTCCAGGGCGTGCAGGGCCGTGGCATCGATCATGAGGATGTGGCGGCATCGCAGGATCAGCACCTTGGGCTTTTCGCGGACCACTTTCAAGGTGTCTTTAAATCGGTTGGCGGCGCCGAAGAAAAAGGGGCCGTTGATTTCAAAGATCTCAACGCGTCTGGGGACCTTTCGGCTGGCCAGGGCGTGGGGGTCGTTTTCGAGATCCTGGGTGCGGCGCTTGATTTTGGTGAGGTTGGCCATGCGGTTCATAAAGAGCAGAGAGGCCATGACCACGCCCACTTCAATGGCCACCGTCAGGTCTACGAAGACGGTGAGGCCGAAGGTGACCAGCATGACGGCGACGTCAGCCGGCTGGCTCTTCAGGAGCTTGACGAAAAAGCGCCACTCGCTCATGTGGTAGGCCACGATCATGAGGATGGCCGAGAGGGTGGCCATGGGGATGAGCACCGCCCATTTGCCGAAAAACAGAAGGATCAGGAGCAGGGTGATGGCATGGATAATACCGGCCACGGGGGTGGTGCCACCGCTTTTGACGTTGGTGGCGGTTCGTGCGATGGCGCCTGTGGCGGGGATGCCGCCGAAGAGGGGGACCACGAGGTTGGCCAGGCCCTGGGCCACCAGCTCCATGTTGGCGTTATGACGTTTGCCGATCATCCCGTCGGCGACCACGGCGGAGAGAAGGGACTCAATGGCAGCGAGCATGGCGATGGTAAAGGCGGGCGAACTCAGCTGCTTGATCATCTCCCAGTTGACCTTGGGAATCGATGGCGAGGGAAGGCAGGTGGGCACGCTGCCGAAGCGGCTGCCGATGGTCTCTACGTCCAACCCAAGCAGGGCCGTGAGAATTGTGGTGGCGATGATGGCCACCACAGAGCCCGGGACCTTTCGGGTGACTTTCGGCCAGAAAAGGAGGATGGCCAGGGTGGCGGCTCCCACGGCCAGGGCCTGAAGGTTTGCCGTGTCCATGCCGCCTGCATAGGCGCCGAGTTTTCCGAGAAAACTTCCTGGGACATTGCTCAGGGAGAGGCCGAAAAAATCCGGTATCTGGGTGGTAAAGATAATCAGGGCGATGCCGCTGGTGAAACCCACCGTCATGGGGTAGGGAATGAAGCGAATGGCCCCGCCAAGCTTGGAAACCCCCATGATCAGGAGCATGGCCCCTGCCATCATGGTGGCGACGGCCAGCCCATCGTAGCCATACTGGGCGACAATTTCGAAGACCACGATGATAAAGGCCCCGGTGGGCCCACCGATCTGAACCCGGCTTCCTCCGAAGCAGGAGATAATAAAACCGGCCACAACGGCCGTGAAAATCCCCTGTTCGGGTTTGACCCCTGAGGCAATGGCAAAGGCGATGGCCAGGGGCAGGGCAACAATACCCACAATCACACCGGCCATGACGTCGTTTATCAGGGTCTTTTTAGAGATCCCTTCCTTGACGGCACGCACCGATTCCGGAACAAAAAGCGAAAACATCTTACGACTCCTTGAAGAAGACTATTTCCCGCAGTGCGTCGGAAAACGCACCCATTGGGTGCCGGGAATTCCGAGGCGAAGACGCGGAAAAAAACGATCCATGGTCCAATGGACGGTCTTCAGCGGCTCCGTCTGCAACGGGTTGAGTTCTGATGAGAGGGAAAAGCGCGTGGATCTCCCGAAAGGGATGCGGCGTTTTTCGCGTACATCTTAAATTTTGTGCATATCGGTTGATTGGTCTGTCGGATTGCATGTGACAGCAAGGCGGCAATGAGGCGGCACGGGCAGTGTTTGTGTACTGTCTGTCGTGGCCAATCAAAGGATAACCACCTGAGAATGGGGCTTGTTGATGTTGATATGTTTCATGGCGCGCATCACCGGCACGCCCCTGAAATGTAAATGAGGGAGGGTGTTTCGAGGGGGTACGAACCTGGGTATATCAAAATTATTTATCAATGATGTAAATATTGGCAAATACTCAACAAGACGACGCCGACAACGTAACGCCAACACCTTGGGATGTCAAGGGAGAATCAGAGGAACAGTGGTGCAGTGATAACACCCGTTTTGAGAGCCCTGCCGGAAGGTTTCTCGCCTCGTTTCCGGTCCTCCTCTCCCGTTTTATCCTTCGGACGCCCTTTTCCCCTTTGTGTCATAAATCTGCCTTCACGCGAATCGTTCAAAACCCGCGGGGTGTTTTTTTGTCTTATCTCCCGGCACGGCTTATTGATTCTTCACGCAGATGGGGTATGGTGAAGGCCTGTGAGACGTTCCTTCGTAAGTTCTTGCCTTGGCGGAACGATTCGGTTTCTCGTATGATCATGCGAGCTGTTATTGACCTCTTGTGATGATGAAAAGCACACACGCCATGACTGATATCTTTACGCGAACATTGAAAGTCCGACTTTCTGAAGTGGATCCCTGGGCTCTTTTAAAGGTGCAGAGCATTTTTGACTGGTTTCAGGATATCGGCTGCGAGCATGCCGCGGAGCTGGGTATCAGCGCGGCCGAACTTCTGGTACGAAATTATACCTGGGTGCTTCTCAAGTATCAGGTGCGGGTCACCCGCTACCCCAGCTGGAACGAAGAGGTGACCCTCACCTCCTGGCGGGCTCCCCTGAACGATCTCTACGATCTGCGGGAGTTTCGGGTGACGGATGCCTCGGGTGAGACCCTGATCACCGGGAACAGCGCCTGGGTGATCATGGATTTCAACACCCGCAAACCCACGCGGCTCAGCCGGTGCCTGACCCAGGCTCAGCGGTCGGAGAAGGGGCTCATTCCCGATAGTTTCGAACGCATTCTCCCTGTGAAAAACCCCCAACATACCACGGATTTCAGGGTGCGTATCTCTGACCTCGATTTCAACCGCCACGTCAACAACTCCATCTACATTGGCTGGGCCCTGGAAGCTCTCCCGGAGTCTTTTCTCAGCCGCCATCTCCCCACGGAACTGGAGGTGCGCTTTGTCCGTGAGATCGCTCGGGGCCGAGCCGTTCTCTCCGAGGCTCAGCGGGAGGACACATCAGAGCGTGCCTTTCTCCATCGCATCTCCGGCAAAGATGGGGAGGGAGAGCTCATGCGCATGCGGACCGTCTGGCAGCCCATGGAGCGGTTCGACATTCCTTCCCAGATCCGTTCGCTGGGCTGAGACGGCCTTCCCCTCTCTCGGCGTTCAAGCCTGTCAGGGTCCCCTGGCGTGCACGGCATGGTTGACAGGTTTGAACTTCTCTGGCTATGATTAAGACGCTTATTTTCATCATTATTCGGCATCCCTTCTCCCATATTCAGAAAACAGATCCATGCAACCCCCAGGCCCAGGAGGCTCATCCATGGTCTATCAGCCCGGCGAACCGTATGACTACCCCCTTATCATCAAGAAGCTTTTGACCACGCCGCTCATCTATTCCCCGGATCAGGAGATTGTGTACCGCGATCAGGTTCGTTACACCTACCGAGACCTCAGACAGCGCATCGGCCAGTTGGGATCGATGTTAGAGGGGATCGGGGTGACGGGGCCCGAGGTGGTGGCAGTGATGGACTACGACAGCCATCGGTTTCTCGAATGTTTTTTTGCTGTGCCCATGATGGGGGCGGTGCTGCAGATGGTGAACTGGCGCCTCTCAATGGATCAGATGGTGTACACCTTGAATCATGCCCGTGCCCGTGTGGTGCTGGTGCACACCGATTTTCTGCCCCTGATCGAAACGATGCGGGATCGTCTGGAGACGGTGCAGACCGTGGTGGTGATGACCGAACAGGGCCAGAGCCCCACGCCCTCCTTTCCCATTGCCGGTTATTATGACCCTTTGCTTGAGGCGGGCGATCCCGAGTACGATTTTCCCGATCTGGATGAGAACACGGTGGCCACGACCTTTTACACCACGGGCACCACGGGCAGCCCCAAGGGCGTCTATTTCACCCACCGTCAGCTGGTGCTCCATACCCTCTCTACCGCTGCGGCGGTGGGGGCTTACGATTCCGTGGGGCGATTCCGTTCCAATGATGTCTACATGCCCCTGACGCCCATGTTTCATGTTCACGCCTGGGGCGTGCCCTATCTGGCGACCCTTTTGGGGGTCAAGCAGGTTTATCCCGGTCGGTATGAGCCGGAGGTGCTGTTGCCCCTCATTGTGGACGAGAAGGTGACCTTTTCCCATTGTGTCCCCACCATTCTTCAGATGATCACCACCCATCCCGCGGTGAAGGCCTTTGATCTCTCCCGGTGGAAGGTGATTATCGGTGGATCCCGTCTCCCCCGAGGGCTGGCGGAGTCGGCTCTGGCCATGGGGATTACGGTGTACTCTGGCTACGGCATGTCTGAGACCTGCCCCATTATCAGCCTGGGGATGCCCGGAGCCGGGTGGGAGGATCTGAGCGCAGATGCGCTGATGGATATCGTGGTGAAAACCGGGCGACCCATTCCCCTGGTGGAGGTGGCCGTGGTGGATGAAGTCGGCCGATTTCTCCCCCACGATGGGGCCGCCACGGGTGAGGTAGTCTTCCGGGCTCCCTGGTTGACCCAGGGGTATGTGGATGACGAGGAGCGAACCACGGAGTTGTGGCGGGACGGCTGGCTTTACAGTGGAGATGTGGGGACCATTGATGAGCAGGGCTACCTGCAGGTGACCGACCGGATGAAGGATGTCATCAAAACCGGGGGGGAGTGGATCTCTTCTCTGGCCCTTGAAACGGTGTTGAGCCGCCATGAGGCCGTGCTGGAATCGGCCGCCATTGGTGTGCCCCATGAGAAGTGGGGAGAGCGGCCGATGATGATTGTGCACCTGAAACCCGAGTATGTGGACAGCGTCGGGGCGAGTGATTTGCGTGCATACTTGAAAAAGGCGGCGGATCGGGGAGATCTTCCCCGGTATGCCGTCCCCGATGTGTTTGAGATTGTGGACGATATACCCAAGACCAGTGTGGGGAAACTCGATAAGAAGAGGATGCGCACTGAGTTTCGGTAAGGAGGTCTGTCATGGATCATGAGAACCTAAAACCGGGGGACGAGCATCCGGGGTTTCTCATTTGGTTGTGTCGTGTGGGCATTTTCCGTGATGTGATTGAGACGTGGGTTCTGTTCAGGGCTGTCACCCGGACATCCGACAGCCGGGAAGAGATGGGCTGGCCGCCGTGGCGTCAGTGGTTTTAACCGAGGATGGACATGAGATTTATGGAGAGATGATATGAAGGATGGTCGGTTTGACGTGGTGGTGGAGGTGGTGCCCCCGGCGGGTGCCGATGTGGCCCCTCTGGTGAAAATTCTGGAAGGTATCAACGATCTGTCGTTTTCCGGGTTCAGCGTGGCCACCAACCCGGTGGCCAAACCCCGGATGGATGCCCTCTCTCTGTGCCGGATTCTTCAAGATGAGCTGAAGAGACCGGCTACCCTGCATGTCACCACGCGGGATCACAACCGCCTCAGCCTCCAAGGCCTCCTCTGGGGGGCGAAAGCTCTCGGGATAAACACCGTGCTGGCGATGACAGGCGATTTTGTGCCCCTGGCCGAGGAGGGAGTCACCAGCTCGGTGCGCGATATTTCCCTGCCGGGTCTGATCACCATGGCTCGGGATGCCGGTCTTCATACCGGGGTTGTGATGAACCCCTTTACCGACGAACTGCGCCTGGGGATTGCCATGAAGCGCTTAAAGGAGAAGGTTGACGCCGGCGCTCAGTTTGTGGTGACCCAGCCGGTGTATACCGAAAAAGATGCCGAACTCATCGCCGAGGCCGTGAAGCCTCTGGGGATTCCGGCGATGCTGGGGCTTTTGCCCTTACGCACCTTTAAGCACGCCGCTTTTCTTCATCACAAGGTGGCGGGCATCGAGGTGCCAGATGAGGTCCGCAGTGCCATGGCCAACGCGGAAAATCCCACCGCCGAAGGCATTCGGCTGACCCGGAGTCTGCTTGCGACCGCCCGAAAACATTTTGTCGGGGCCTGCATTATGCCGCCCTTTGATCATTTTGAAATTTTGCATGGGGTGTTGCCCAATGAGAGAGAAGAGCTGCAGGGGGATTAACTGAACCTCAGGGTTTTCTTCCCGTTAGAATCAAAAATGGCCCGAAGGCGTTCCAAACGGAGAGTGTGGGGGGATCCGTTCTTATGGAAACGCATTCGGGCCAAGGAATCAGTAGCCCCAGGGAATGGCAGGCCGGCGAGATTTTTTGGGTGAAAAAATGGCTTCAAGCTGGTGCTTGACGTTTCTCAGTGCTTTTCGATGTGTTTTAAGGGCGTTTCGTTTTTTAAGATCTGTGAGGTACTGCTTCAGTACCGACAGGTCGGTTTTTCCGATTTCGAGATCATACATGGTGAGTCTCCTTTCGTTTCTGTGGAAGCCGATGCCCGGGCGAGAGAGGTGTGGGTGGCTGATTGTCCACCGCGCCTTACGGATTGTTCGCCTCCAGACACTTTGACGCCTGGGGAATCGGGTGTATTTACAGTGTGACGGGTGCCTGATGTGTTGTCTTCTTTTGTGGCCGTCTTATGTGGCCGTCTTATGTCGTAGTTTCAAAAGGTGTGCCAACGCATGTAGAAATACCTGATGTGCTGGAATTTCAGTGAGATATAAAAAAGCCTCCTTCGGGAGGTTTTTTTATGTCTGTGCATCCTGTGTCGGGCATGTATGGCAAAAAGTTTAAAATGAATGGCGAATGTTCTGCGAGATCAGGGGGTTAAAATGTACGGGTGGTAAAATGTGACGTAAGTAACGGCCACTGTGGCATCTCAAGCTGCGGAGGATTTTTTTGAGCTGAAGAGTTACAAAATAAGAACAAAAAGCAAAAACGAAGAGATGACCACGAACCACACGAAAGTTATCAACACCGGTGAGATTACGGCGGCATCGTAGGATGGGCACCCATTTAATATCAAAGGGCGAAGCGTGCCCATCTGGCAGTCGGGAAACCCACAACGATGAAAATTACATAAATTCCGATGACGCAGCCTCTTTCCCCGGCGTGATCGGTTGCACCCGCGCCAGATGGGCACGGCACTACCTTTGCCCATCCTGATATGATTGCCCCTGTCAAGAGACAAATAGCCCCCCATCCATTATTTGCCATAATGGTTATGCATTCTTCGATATTTCAAAAAGAAAACAGGGGCGCAGCACTGTAACGACGTTTGATCAACCTGATATACGCGGGTTGGTTACCGCATGACA
>NZ_JAQYWB010000085.1 GCF_030145185.1 Desulfoluna sp.
TAATCGGTGCGGGAGCCGCACCCTACCATTACCCCGACACCTCCGGTTCCCGCGCGTAGGGTGCGGCTCCCGCACCTTCTAACGTAACGCAAGACACCGGCCTGTTCTCCTGAAACATTTCCCCACCACGGGCAACCCCATGAAAAAGCGGTGTTGGGTTTTTGGGAGGTAATCGGTGCGGGAGCCGCACCCTACCATTCCCCCTGCACCTCCGGGTTTCCGAGTGTAGGGTGCGGCTCCCGCACCTTCTAACGTAACGCAAGCCACCGGCCTTTTCTCCTGATCCATTTCACCATCACAGGCCACCGCAAGAAAAACGGTGTTGGGTTTTTGGGAGGTAAGCGGTGCGGAAGCCGCACCCTACCATTCCCCCTGCACCTCCGGGTTCCCGAGCGTAGGGTGCGGCCCCCGCACCTTCTAACGTAACGCAAGCCTCCGGCCTGTTCTTCTGAACCATTTCAACATATCGGACCACCGCAAGAATAAGCGATGTTGGGCTTTTGGGCGGTAAACGGTGCGCACGGCGCACCCTACCATTACCCCGATACCTCTGGGTTCCCAAGCGCTGGGTGCGTCAACACCATTCAAGGTTATTGAGGGGCCAACACGGGTTTCATCTTCTCAGTCGCCAGCAGCTGCTCAAGCAGCCGGGGCCACTCAATGCTCCCTTCGTCAAAAGCAAAGGTCCCGCCCTCGTCAGATTGCCTGGAAAGAAGAGTCCCCGTGTCCACATCAAATCGAGACACACCGACGCGCAGGAACCCTTTGTATATACCCAAAAACCCAGTGGATGTTTCAGCGTTGGCTTTTATCCACACCAGATGCTTCGATCGAAATTCCCGGGCCAGAAACAGGCAATCGTGGGTGCCACGGCAAGGGGTATCAAGATAGACAGCGCCGTTGGCTTCGGCCAGGGCGCGAAGGCGAAAGGCAAGGGCTGTCCTTAATTCCAATGTGCCGGAGAACACCCAGAGGGTTCGATCATGTCCGTTTTGCTCCAGTTCGGTTTTTCGCCGGGCAAAAAGCTCACTGAGGTGAGATTTATTGCCCGCATCCCTGGGCAGGACGGAAAAATCCACATCGCTTAAACGAGCTGTGGCATCGACAATCCAACGCAGCTTCTGGGCCGGGGTGGCCGCTGACTCATCCACGGTAAGCTGATAGAGCCCCTTGGCCTGCTTCAAGGCAATGAGATTATCGGCCACTTCCCGCTTGATCTTCAGCCGCATCCAGAAAATACAGGTCGAAGGGTCCATGTAGTACCCGGCCTCTTTAACCTCCGTCAACGTAAGACTGGATGCCACCCGAAGATGCCTTGTGACAGCCCGACTCGCCAATGTCTCCCCCCCCGCGATTTGCTCCTGGCTCTCAGTCACCTCCAGGCTGCTTTCAATGGTCACCTGTATCTGGTGAATCAGGTTCTCCAAGGCCATGGCCTTTGCTCGAAACTTTTGAGGCGTAAAGCCTTCGGCAAAGGGAGCCGAAGAGCCCACACCCACATAGTACCCATCAAGGAGCGCCACATCGTGAACCCAACACGGCAGCGGTGAGACATCCATCGTACAATAAGGCATATCCAGAACCTTCGCCCCCCCCATGCACCCGGCTAAAACGAGCAAGGTCAACAGGAAAAGGAGGGCAAGGCAAACCATCGGGCGGCGAATGTTCATTCGTCTCTCCAGAGTGTATTTCACGCGATAAAAGCCATTCATACTTTTCAAGCCATCATAAGGGGGACACACGCCCACAAAAACAAACCTGACGAAGTCAGGTGGTACGTCTATTTAAAAAAAACAGGTGTTCCATGTTTTAAACAAAGCAATAAACGATTGTAAACCATGACGTCATCCAGAGCGCTCCCTTTATAATGCATCAAAATAACGCTTCCGGCTGCATTTAATACAGCTTCAGGGCTGACAATACCGTTTTCCCAAATAATCCGCTGAGGCAAACGCCTCATGTTTGACATGCCCGCCTCTGACTTGCGGCCTCGTTACCGGTGGCATGCTTTTCCCGCCCTTCCCTCAATCTCGCACTTGACAACAGGCCTCAAAACCCTGATAACCCGAATGCTTCTTACAGAAACAAAAAAGACGGACGGGCCTCTTTCCGTTCTGTACAAACACATGGAGCCCTCATGGAGCCAAAAATCATAGAAATTCGAGTCACCCCGGAAAAAATCAACAACCCCGAGGCTGTCAAAAAAAGCCTGATGTCAAAATACGGGCCGTGCGATGAAGAGACGTTTACTTACAGGGTGCTGAAGAGATCTATCGACGGCAGGGGATGGGAACCTCGATTTTCGATTCGGGCCGAGGTCGCCGAAGGAGAACTTCCCGAGCCTACGGCCAGTCGCCCCTTTAACCCGGTCCCCCTCACAGACAAAAAGGTTATCGTGGTCGGCGCGGGTCCATCTGGATACTTTGCGGCCCTTCGCCTGCTGGAGATGGGCATCCGCCCCTTGGTCCTCGAACGGGGAAAGGATGTTCGAACCCGACGATTCGACCTGAAAAAGATCTATTCAGAAGGCCATGTCAACCCCAACTCCAACTACTGTTTTGGAGAGGGCGGAGCCGGGACTTACTCCGACGGTAAACTCTATACGCGTTCCAGTAAACGAGGGGATGTTGCCCGGGTTCTGGATCTCTTCATAGACCACGGGGCGTTGGACTCCATCCGCATCGACGCACACCCCCACCTGGGCTCAAACGTGCTCCCACGAATTGTCCGGGCCATGCGGGAGAACATCCTGAAGGCCGGAGGAGAGGTTCGCTTTGACACCCACGTCCACTCCTTCGTGATGGAAGAAAATCGCATGACCGGTGTGGTCCTTGACAACGGAGAGACCCTGACGGCTGATGCCGTCATCCTTGCAACCGGCCACTCGGCCCGGGATATCTACCGGCAGCTCCACGCCCAGGAAATCCGAATCGAAGCCAAGCCCTTTGCCTTAGGCGTTCGCATCGAACACCCCCAAACACTCATTGACGAGATTTTCTATAAAACAAAGACGCGCCATCCCAACCTGCCCGCCGCAAGCTATCGCATTGCCTGTCAGGTCAAAGGCCGAGGCGTCTTCTCTTTCTGCATGTGCCCCGGAGGCTTTGTCGTACCCGCTGCCACGGCCCCCGGCGAGCTGGTACTTAACGGCATGAGCCTCTCCCACCAAAGCGCTGAATACGCCAACGCAGGCCTTGTGGCTGAAGTCCGCCTTGCCGACCTCGCAAAGGATACAGACGCGCATCCCCTGGCTGCCCTTGAATTCCAAGAGGCGATAGAGCGGAAAATCTTCCAGGCAGGGGACGGCACCACCCAGAAAGCCCCAGCCCAGCGCGTGGAGGACTTTTTACAGAACCGCCCGTCTACATCCCTGCACAAGACCTCGTACCTCCCAGGCCTTTACCCCACAAACCTCCACGATCTTCTCCCCTCCTTCGTGGCGGAAAGCATCGCCGAAGGCCTTCAAAACTTTGGCCAGAAATTCAAAGGATTCGACCACCCCGATGCCACCCTCATCGCCGTGGAATCCCGCACCAGTTCTCCGGTCCGCATTCCCCGTGAACGCGACACCTTCATGCACCCCGACACCCCCGGCCTCTTCCCCACCGGCGAAGGAGCGGGCTACGCAGGGGGCATTATCTCCGCCGCCATGGACGGCCTCAACGTGGCCGAAGCCGTGGGACGATGGGTGGAAAAAGAGTAAAAACCATGCCGGGACGCAGGGACTCCCGGCCTTCAGGCTGTCTTTAGCGGCGCAGCGATTTTCACCTTTCACGATGACATTCACGGCACAAAAAAGGCGCATTCCAATGGAATGCGCCTTGATGGTTTTCGGTCCCGGCAGCCCGTGAGAAGGCCAATCCAAGATCTTTATTTTCATAAAATATTTTTCGGTTCACCAACCATTCGGAGACACAGATGTCCCTTCAAGGCATTGTCCATATTGCCCAGCAAACCATGCAACGTTTTCTCACGCCCGGTGATATCGTCGTAGACGCCACCGTGGGTGCAGGCTACGACACCAGCTTCCTCGCCAAAAGTGTGGGACCCAAAGGCCACGTCTACGGGTTTGACGTGCAGGAGGAGGCCCTGACCCGAGCCACGGACACCCTCTTAAAAGCGGACCTCATGGACCGGGTCACCCTCTTCAACGCAGGCCATGAGACCATGGCTGATCACCTGCCCCCTGAAACCCACGGCCTCATAAAAGCCGTCAGCTTCAACCTCGGTTACCTCCCGGCCAGCGACTCCCCGGTCACCACCCTCGCCGAGACCTCCCTGGCTGCCATCGAGACCGCCATGAAGCTCCTTCACCGCAGAGGCGTTATCTCCATCGCCATCTACGGCGGCCACCCCCAGGGCCAAATCGAACAAAAACGCCTCAAAGCGTGGGCCGCCGGCGTCTCCTACGATGAATTCCGGATCGCCTCCTACGAGTTCACCAACAAAGCCAGAAACCAGGAGACCCTCCTGCTCATGGAACGCGCAAGGCCCCAAACCAGGGGATAATCCCCAGGGAATAAAGGTTCAAAACATTTGCTAACCCGGCAGCACCACGGTAAACAGCGCCCCCTGGCCGTCTCTGCTCTCTACATGGACTTCGCCGTGATGGGCGGCCACAATGCCTTTCACCAGGCTGAGGCCAAGGCCCAAGCCTTTTTCCGAACGGCTGCGATCGCCCCGGAAGAGGCGGTCCCAGATGCGGGGAAGGTCTTCGGGGGGGATGCCGGGGCCGGAGTCTTCGATTTCGATACAAATCGCATCCCCATTCCGGCGCGCGGCCAATCGAACGGTCTTCCCTTCGGGGGTAAACTTCACGGCGTTGTCGAGGATATTGGCCAGGGCCTGGCTCAGGCGATGGGGATCGATGGTGGCCACAAGCCCGCTTTCTATATCTGCTGTAATCACCACCTCTTTTTCTTCAGCCACAAACCGATACATCTCGACAATGGTCTCGATAAGCCGGGTGAGATCATTCTCACAGGCGGTGATACGAAGCATGCCGGTTTCCGCTTCGGAAACGTCCATGAGGGTGGTGAGAAGGCTTAGGATGCGATCGGACTCTTCGATGCCTTTTTCAAGGGCCAGCCTGAGCAACGAGGGGTCGTTGCCGTCCCTTAGAGCCATCTCTGAAACATTGCGCAGACGGGTCATGGGGGTGCGGAGGTCATGAGCGACGTCATCCAGGGAGTTCTCCATGCTGGTAATGAGTCGATGAATACTGTCCAGCATGCTGTTAAACAGACCGGCCAGTTCGTCGAGTTCGTCACCGGTATGGGCCCTTTCGACCCGGGCATCCATGGTGCCTGCGTCAATGGACCGGACCGTCTTGATAATGGCACGCAGGGGCCGTAAGGTCCGACGGGAGAGAAAGAGGCCGCCGCCCAGGCCCAGGGCAAACAAGGGGAGCATCACCACAAGAAAGATCTTGCGAAACTGGCTCAAGATCTCCTGGCGTCGCTGGCTGCTCATGCCCACCTGCACCCGATTGCCCCGCGGGGTCAGAGGACCGGAGAGAACATCCAGCACGTAAGTGCCTTTCCGGCAGGTGAGGGTCTGCCACCCCTGGCAATCGTGACAACTCCGGGAAAGGATTTCCAGATCAAAATCTTTCCAGCTGTCTCGGGAAAAAATATGGCGGGTGTGGTTGGCCCTGTCCGCCACGCGGATAAAAAGAGGCCGGGAGCGGCGTTCACTGCCGAGCTCATCCACATACCGATTGAGTGCGGTGACACCCCCGATATCATAAAGGGTCTGCACCTCCCGAAGTTCAAGTTGAATCTCTTCGTAATCCTGGCCCCTCAGGGTCGCCCCGAGGAAAAGATAAGCCAGGGCAAACAGAAGGGCCGAGCTTCCGATAAAGATCGCGGAGTACCACGCCCCGACTCGAAACCCCAAAGTACGCGTCATATTACGCAGGTGTTTTAAGGACATACCCCACCCCTCGGATGGTGTGGATCATCTTGGCGTCAAACGCTTTGTCCACCTTGTTTCTCAGGCGACAGACAAGCACATCCACCACATTGGTCTGAGGGTCAAAATGCAGGTCCCACACATGCTCCAGAATCATGGTTTTAGACACCGGTCGCTCTGCGTTTCGCATGAGGTACTCCAGAAGCGAGAACTCACGGGGTTGAAGGTCCAACACCGTATCGCCGCGCTTAACGCCCCGTTTCAGGAGGTCCATGAAGAGATCCCCCACAGTGAGGGTAGAGGCTTCCGCCACCCCGCCGGACCGCCGAATCAGCGCCTGAATACGCACCAGAAGCTCAGAAAACGCGAAAGGCTTGACCATGTAGTCATCCCCCCCGCGCTGAATGCCCCGCACCCGATCGTCCACTGAACGCCGGGCGCTTAAAATCAGCACCGGGGTGTTCACCCGTTTCTTCCGCATGGTCTCGATAATTTCAAGCCCATCGCACCCAGGCAGCATGATATCGATCACGGCCGCATCGTAGGGCTCTGCCAGGGCGAGGACCAACCCGTCATCCCCCCGGAAAGCCGTGTCCACGGCAAACCCCTCCTGCCGAAGGCCTTTGGCAATAAACCCGGCAATCTCTTCATCATCTTCAACAATCAATATCCGCATAGAGGTGTCCTAATATCTTGATTAAAGGTACCGGAAAAATAAACGCACAAAAAAACAATGCCTCCGGCATGCCTGCTTTTTTTTTATTATTTATTCATTGATAGAGCGCAACGACTCCTCGAACGAAGAACGAAGCACAAAGAACGTTTTAAATAACCCACCCGCCAACCATACCCTAAAAAAGCCCCCCTGCCCTGTCAACGAACCCGGCCATCCTTTCATAAATGTAATTTCCGGGTAAGGTTTCGGCAACATGACTTCGCTATGGTACGTGGGCGGTAAAGACCGGTGGCGTTGCCTGAGGGAAAACCCTCATGAATCAGCGCATACGACCGCTTAACTCTTAAATCGGCACATGGCCACAGACTTCAGGAACCCATCCCCATGACGGAAAAAAATGACAGTCCAGGGCAGATCGTCCAAACCCGGACCTCCCCTCTTCTTCTCATTCTGGTCCTTGCCATCGGATTTATCTCTGGGGTGGCCTTCTCCGCCTGGAAACTGAAATCCCCCGCCTATAAAACGTCCAACCCCCAGGAAACCAACAAGATATCACAAATGGCCCAGGCATTGGAGGCGCAAATTGCCAAAGCCCCTCAGAACGCGGACCTGCTGGTCCGTCTCGGCAACACCTACTTTGACATGGACCAATACCCCGGAGCCATCGACGCCTACCAACGCGCCCTGGCCCTCATCCCCGGCAATTCGAACATCCTCACCGATCTCGGAATCATGTACCGCAGGAACGGGCAACCCCTGCAAGCGGTTGACGCCTTTAATGAGGCGATCTCGGCCGACAAAGCCCATGAGAACGCCTACCTCAACAAGGGCATCGTCCTGATGTACGATCTCAAAAAACGGGAAGAGGCCATGGCAACCTGGGAAGCCCTTCGGGAGATCAATCCCCTGGCCATGGCAGGAAACCAATCCATCGATGAGCTCATCGCTCATTTCAGGGACGACCACGACAAAGAGGGAAAAAAATAATGTCTCGTTTTCTGTCCCCCATCACCGACGTCTTCAAATCGGTCCGCCTGACCGTTGTCCTTCTGCTTTTTCTGGCCGGTACCTCGGTCCTGGGGACCCTGATTCCCCAGAACAAACACGCAGCCGACTACATCCAGACCTTTGGCGAGCCCCTCTACCGGCTCTTCCACATCCTGGATTTAACGGACATGTACAGCGCCTGGTGGTTTGTCCTGCTGATCCTCCTGCTCACCACCAATATGCTCGTCTGCACGGTCAGCCGGTTTCGCACCACCCGGAGAATGGCCTTTGGAAAAGGGTTTAAAGGGTTCTCCTCACTCCCAGTTCAGGCAAGTGCTGCCTTCGAGCGCGCCCCGGAAACCCTCGAAGCGCCGCTTCAGGAAGCCCTCAAAAAACGATTTGCTACCCGGAGAAAACTCGTCACCGCCACCGGCTGCGCCTTTGAAGCGGAGAAAGGGCGCTGGACCCGCATCGGAGCGGACGTGGTCCACGCGGGCATCCTCACCCTGCTGGCAGGTGCCCTGCTCGGAATGCTCTTCGGATATGACGGATTTGTAAACGTCCCGGAAGGTGACACCGTCAGCGCCATCACCCTTCGCAACACAAACGAAAAAAAGCCCCTGGATTTTTCTGTTCGGTGCAACAACTTCAGCCTCAGCCACTACGACTCGGGCAGCGTCAAGGAATACCGTTCCAGCCTCACCATCCTTGAAGACGGGAACGAGGTCCTGACCCAGGAGATCATCGTCAACCAGCCCCTCTCTTATAAAGGCCTCACCTTCTATCAGTCCAGCTATGGCTCCATGGGCGCCAGGGATTTCACCTTCGCCTTTACCGAAAAGGCCTCGGGAAAGGTAATCAAAAAGCCTCTGGATATCGGGGAATCTGTCTCCTTTGCCCCCGGCAGAACCTTCACCTTTGACAGGTACAAATCAAACCATGCGTTCAAAGGAAGGGCGGTGGGCGAAGCCGTCATCGGCACCCTCACCGATCAGGAATCCTCCCGGGAGGTGGTGCTCCTCTCCCGCTTCTCAAACTACGACAAGATGCGCAAAGGCGAGTGGGTTCTCTCCATCGCAGGCCATGAGCACGCCTACTACACGGGCCTCCAGGTCACCCGAGACCCCGGCGTTGGCCTGGTCTACACCGGCTTTCTCCTCATGATCACAGGCTGCTTCGTCGCCTTCTTCATGGGCCATAAAAAAATTCGCGTTGAGGTGACCCCCACCCCAGAGGGCTCCATCGTCACCGTCTCCGGCGCTGCCCCGAAAAACAAAGTGTGGGTCAAACGCTATGCCGAACAGCTGCTGGAAGGGATGGGAAGGGAAAGATAAAAAAAAGCCTCCGGCGGCAAGGTGTGCCACCTTGAAAGCGGGTTGCGAATGCTCCCCCCTTCGTTCCTCAGGGCGATCACATTCGCTGATGGGATCGCCAGTAACCTAAGGTGCCATGACGGCAATTGATGGTTAAAACATGTTTGTCAAACCCCGCGCGTAAAATTGGCAAAAGTTTGACCTTCGGCGGTGAGAGTCAGGCAAAAGCACATCGGACAGCATTCGCGTGGGGGATAAGGGCCTGCAGAAGCCTCAGGAGCTTCGGCTTATAACCCATTGACTGATTTTCACCATAAAAAATATGACCGCCAGGGCTGTACTATGAACCCAGGCTCTCGCACCAAATTTATTATTTCAAGACTGACACTCCGGAGAAAAGAAATATGACCAGCTCCCTGCTCATATCCATCGCGACCTTTGTCTACGGCCTTTCCGCCCTGCTCTACTTTTGCGCATGGATTTTTAAAACAGAAAAACTTGATCTGCCAGCCACAGGCCTCGCCGCCACGGGCTTAGGAATCAACACGGCGGGATTTCTGCTTCGCTGGTCCGAGTCCTACGCCATCGGCATCGGACGAATTCCCCTCTCCAACCTGTATGAGTCCCTGGTCTTTTACGGCCTCGCCATCGCGGCGCTCTACCTGATCCTTGAACGGCTCATGAAGATCCGCATCGCCGGCGGCTTTGCCCTCACCTTCTCCTTTCTGGCCCTGGCCTACGCCTCCCTCTCCCCCAACGTGGGCTCCCAGATCCGCCCCCTGATGCCCGCGTTAAAGAGCAACTGGCTCACCGCCCATGTCATGACCTGCTTCGTGGGATACGCAGCCTTCACCCTCTCCTTTGCCTTGAGCCTCCTCTTCCTCTTCCGCTCCGGCAAAGAAGACTCCGATGGCAGCGCCTTCGACATCGACGAGACCTCCCACCAGATGATCCTTTTGGGCTTTCTCTTCCTCTCCATCGGCATCATCACAGGCGCGGTCTGGGCCAACTCCGCCTGGGGCCGCTACTGGGGGTGGGACCCCAAAGAGACCTGGTCCCTCATCACCTGGTTCATTTACGCATCCCTGATCCATGTCCGCCTCGTCCGCGGCTGGAATGGCAAAAAAACCGCCATCCTCTCCCTTGTCGGCTTCGCCGCCGTCATGTTCACCTATTTCGGCGTCAACCTGCTGCCGGGACTGCACAGCTACGGGGCATAGTGATTCATACTTTGACACCAGTCCAGACTTAACATATGCTTTATTCAATCGCGCCCACTCCTCTGATTCAGACTTGTTCTGGATTACGTTTGGGCCTTCTTTTTTTCTGCCTCTCAGAATATAAAATGCCCCCTTCAAAGCTTACGAAACCCCACAATAGCTATCAGAATCTTGTAAAGATTCTCGAACGGCGTGGAATGATCATCAACGACCCCTTTCGTTCAGAAAGGAAACTATCCCAAGTAGGATATTACAGACTCAGCGGCTTTTCATACCCATGCCGAATAATTGAGCGAGATCCCACAACCAACGAAGCCATACTCAATCCGCAGACAGGTCGGCCTCAAAGACTTGATCAATTCATGCCCGAAACAGCCTTCGATGCCATCTTCTCACTCTACCTTTTCGACAAAAAACTTCGTTTACTTTGCAACTATTCAGCTTGCCTTCGCCAGATCGGTTCGAGGCAAATTCCAGAAAGGTTCAAATGCCAACCCGTCACGTCTTTTCATCACCGCGTAGGGTGCGGCTCCCGCACCTTCTACCGTAGAGAGGACCATCGGCCTCGCAAGTTAACGATGGCCACGAGTCTTAGTTCATAATGCGGTGTTTCCGGTTTACGATACGCCTGACGGTGCGCACGGCGCACCCTACGCATCCACCCGGTACTTCATTATAAAAAGTTAGGATGATACGGCTCTTCCTACATGGGTTCCCGCCTGCGCGGGAAAGACGAAAATCGCAGGGTACCGTCAAACCGGCCGGGCCCACAAAGACAGAAACAGGTGCCTATCAAAAAGGCCGCCATGCTCCATGGAATCGTCTTCCCCGGCTCTTCGGGGAGTCGTTGCATACGGCCTGACCGCAACCTGAAATACCCTGCAACGCAGGAACAACCGGATGACCGGGGATCCATGCTCGGGTTACGTCACCATAAAAAGATACAACGCATACACTTTCTCACAACCACCATGGATCCCCGCCTGCGCGGGGAAGACGAAAAGCGTAGGGTGCTGTCAGGCCGGGGTCATAAAGAAAAAATGGATAGCTGAATAGTTACTACGATTTTTATGCTTCAGAAGCCTTCTATCTCCACACATGGATCCCCGATCGCTTTTCCATACAAAAGATATTGCGCATTCATACGGAAAAGCGAGTCAACTGTTTTCATTTTTTATGAAGCCGAGGATCACGATGCGGGCTGTCATGGACCACGTGTGCAACACGTCAGCGAATGTGATTACCCTATGAAACAAAGGGTGGAGCCTTCCCGAACCCGCGATACAAGGTGATACCTTTTTTACCGCATATGCTGCAACGTGGCATACCCACCGGCTACGGCTTTCACATCGTACCCGCGGTGCTTGAGAATTCGGTACCCCAGATAGCCTCGCAGGCCGATGGCGCAGAGGATAAGAACCCGTTTGGAGGGATCGATCTCGGAGATACGGCTTCGGATTTCGTCCATGGGAATATGAAGCACGTGATCAAGGGTGCCGTTCTCTTCGATTTCTTCTGCGGTGCGCACATCTAAGATCAGGTCTTTTTCGAGGTCTGCGGCAAGGGTCTCCCGGTAGTCGATCATCTCCACGTCGCCCATGAGGATGTTTCCTGCCACGTAGCCTGCGATGTTCACGGGGTCTTTGGCAGAAGAGAAAGGAGGGGCATAGGCCAATTCGAGCTCCTGAAGATCGAAAACAGTCATGCCCGCCTTGATGGCGGTGGCGATGACATCAATGCGCTTGTCCACGCCTTTGCCGCCCACGATCTGGGCACCAAGCACCTGGCCGTCGTTGGGGGTAAAGAGGAGTTTAATGCCCATCATCTCGGCACCGGGATAATAGCCCGCGTGTGAATTGGAGTGGGTCCAGCTCGCTTTAAAGGGGATGTTCGCTGCTTCCAGGCGTTTTTCGCTCATGCCGGTACAGGCAGCGTTCATGTCAAAGATCTTGGCGATGGAGGTCCCCAGGGTGCCTTTGTAAACAGAGCGTCGTCCTGAGGCGTTATCTGCGGCGATGCGTCCCTGCCGGTTGGCAGGTCCGGCCAGGGGAACCACCACCTCCGCCCCTGAGACGTAATCAAGGGTGGTCACGGCATCGCCGGTGGCCAGAATCGCAGGGTCTGAGGTCATCATAGAGGCGTCCACGCGCACACCGCCCTTCCCGGACAGGGCCAGATCGGCTGAAACCGCAAGGCTTGTCTCGGGACGAACCCCAGTCGCCAGAAGCACCAGTTCAAATTGCTTTGTCTCTGCTCCCTTCCCATTTTGCAGCATAACCGTGTAGGCCCCGTCAGCCGCTTCGATCCCCTGAACTGAAGTTGAGGTCAGCACGATGGCCCCTTTGCTTTTCACATGGGTCTCCACCACGGCCGCCATCTCCACATCCAGAGGAGGCATAATCTGGTCGGTAAGTTCAACAACGGTGGTCTCCACACCCCGTGCCACAAGGTTTTCAGCCATCTCCAGCCCGATAAATCCTGCCCCGGCCACCAGGGCCGTCTTGGGCATTTTGGCATCCACATACCGCTTGATACGATCGGTATCCGGGATATTCCGCAAGGTAAAGACACCGGGCAGATCAATCCCCTTAACGGAAGGCCGGAAAGGCTCCGCCCCGGGGGAGAGGATCAGGCGATCGTAGGCTTCCGTGGTGGTTTTTCCGGTCCTCACGTCCCGAACGTCCACCACCTTTTTTTCCCGATCGATCCCTATGACCTCGGTCCGGCTCCGAATATTCACGTTGTACCGACTGGAGAAGGACTCCTCGGTGGTGACGAGGAGGGCATCCCGCTCTGTGATCACCCCCCCGATATAATAGGGAAGCCCGCAGTTGGCAAAAGAGATGTACTCACCCCGCTCAAAGAGAACAATCTCCGCATCTTCATCCAGACGCCTTGCCCTGGCCGCCGCCGTGGCACCCCCGGCAACTCCGCCGACAATCACAATTTTACGCATACATATCTCCAGATTATTCATTCAAATTTATGATAAATTTTTGACAGCTCCCTCTGGGGTGCCATTTTTTTTAAACCGGTTACAATTTTTTCAAAAAAAAGCATGCCTCCGGCGGCCCTGCCGGAGGCCAAACTCTTGAAACGTTGGACAAAAAAAATTAAAAAAGGGCCGAACGCTCGCGCGCTTGTGACGTACGATGCCGACCCTTACCCTACACGCGAATGCGGACACGAGATGCTGAGAATACCGACAACCGTAGAGCATTCGCAAACCCGCTTTCAAGGTGGCACACCTTGCCGCCGGAGGCTGCTTTTCATGGGCTGAATAATTACAAATTATTTTGTATTCATCCCATCCCTATTTTTCAGCATCCCTGCATGATGAGCTTCATCCTCTTTTTCTTCCTCATGACAAACGGTGCAGGTAATGGAGCCCATCACCCCGGGTTGCCCCATATAGGCAAGGCTCTGATCGTTGACACCCGGCCGGGTTGCCGGGACGAGTTCGTGGGCTCTGCCGTGGCAGGCGGCGCAGGCCAAAGCCTCCATCTCGTCTTTCCTGACGCTGAATCGCTCCTCTGAAGAATCCGTCATGGCCGCTGTGCTTTTAAATGAAGCAGGCCCAAACTCCTCGTGACAGGAGAGGCAATCGGGTAACTGGGCATAGGGTTCGCGAGCTGTGACGGAACCCTCTTCTATTCCAAGGGATGCCTTCAGCCCCCTCACTTCCGGGACGGTGAAGGGTTTCAAAAGCCCTGCCGCATGGTTTCTCAAATTTGAGTGACAGTGGGTGCAGTTTCTCTTTTTCCTGTGTCGGCCCGAGAAAAAGGCCGGGGCATGGTTTGGACCGCTGCTGTGACAGAATCGGCAAGAGGTTTCGCCCTTGTCGGCCATATAGATATTGTGCCAACCGTGGATGGCAGCCGACGGAGACGGGCGATTGCCACGGTGGCACCGGGAACACATCACGAGCCTTCCCTTATCGGCATCATCGACAAAAGCGGTGCCGCTGTTTTTATCATGAGCCGCGAGAATATTCCGAGCGGTGACCTCTCCGATCCCGGTAGGGTCACGTTGCCCGCCATGGCAGTGGAAACACCCTCGGGAGGAGTCCGACTCAGGCGGTAAAGCAATCCGATTCAACACATCCCCTCCTTCCATGGCCGTCACGAGGCATTCCCCAGCAAGACTCTTTGTGTCTGCACTGGCAATCCAGGTTCCCAGATCGTCATCAAAAGCCATGGCCCACGTTTGCCCTTGGGATGACACGGCAATCTCCGGCCCATCCATCACCACCTCAGGCATGTCTCCTTTTAATATCAACACCGCCTGGATGCGATGCGTCACCGGGTCTCCCGACCTGAAGAGCGCACTGTCCAGCCGGGCATTCCCCAACGTCTGACGCCACGCCAGAAGGACGGGGGTTTGCCTTGTATCGATCGTGTCTTCCCTGGGGAGAGGTCCCTTCGGGATGCCCTGCCGTTTTGCCCCGTGTAACCCGTGGGTCAACCACCGAGAGAGAAGACGGCGCTCACGGGCGTCTCCAAAAAAGGGGGGCATATACCGGTGTAGCGTTCCCTGCCCGACCAGGGCCTGGGCCAAGCCTTCCGGGGTATACCGGGCGGTGAGGGGCTTAATATCGTTGATGAGCCCCCCCACGCTGTGGCAGGAGAGGCATTGAGCCTTGAAAAGATTGCGACCGGTGAGATGATCACCTGCGAGCCAGGAAGACCGACTTCGAAGGCCTTCAGCGTTTACCCCATCCGCATCTTCCGGGGCCATGTTGTTGGCGTAAAGCACCCCGGGAACAATCCACGGTTTCCGGGCATGTTCCCTCACCATCTCAAACAGACCCATATGAATCAGGCCGACGGCCAGAACCAAGAGAGCCAGGGGTTTGCGAACCGGCCGATGTTTCACGATCAGCATACAAAAGGCAAGCCCCATAATGCCAAGGGTGACCCAGGTAAACCCCTGAACCCGCTGAGGGATGGTGGATGCAAATTCATAGCGTCCCGCCAGATGAAAGGCGGGCACCGAAGCAAGATACAAACGACCGGAAGCGAGAACAGCCACCCCCAGGGTCACGACCCAAAGGGTATAAAACCCCAGCATCCCGTCTCTCACCTCTTTTTCTTTTGAAAATGCGGCGGTCACATACCCAAAGAGCCCGGCGGCCCAAAGGGCCATAAACGTACGAAAGACGGTGGATGGCCAGAAGCTCGGGTTAAAAAAGGCCTCCTGAAAACGGCCGGTCTCAAGCCAGGCCCCCGGGGTCAGCATAAAGCTGATGACGCCATTGATAATAAACAGGGAGAGCCAGGCCGAAATAAAATAGATCCAACCCACCCGGAGATGATCGGCCGGTTTCAGGGTATCGAAACGATACCAGTAAATCAAAAGGGCCGTAATCTCCACGGAGAAGAAGACCCACTCCGCCGCCCAGGCAAAGAGAAAAATGCCAATCAGCTTTCCAGTAGCACCAGGACTTAAGATCCCGATGGTAAACCAGATGGCGACCCCGGAGAGCCCCCCGAATACCATGGTCAACAGAAGAAAGAATCGCGTACTCCGCTTCGCATAGGCCAGCAGGGCCTCGCTCTGCCGTTTCCGGGCCCGCATTTCAGTCAAAACCAGAAACAGACCCCCGCCCACGGCAAAATGTGCCACATAGACATGCACCACGGCGATGACGGCAATCAAAAGACCTCCGCCCCCTTTGAAAAAATCGAGCACGGGATACATCATGCCTCACCTCCTTTGCGGAGCAGGCTCAGCATGTAAATCAGCGCGCCCCCTCCCAATCCCAGGGCTGCGGCAAACATGACCAACGAGCCGTAATCCGGAGGGAGCGTGGTGGTCACCACCATGATTAAGCTCTGGCGTACCTTTTCCCTGAAACAGATCATCAGGGTCAGGTTACCGCAGGCCCAGGCGGCGGCACACTTCAATCGCCCGCTCAGGTATATGAGTCCGAGCCCCCCTGCGGAGAGAAACAACAGCATCAGCGTGATCACGCCCGATCCGGACCACCGCCTGACCGTTTCGGGGAGAAGCGCGTGATGGCCCCACCCCGTTGCCATAAGAGACAAAAGAAGCCCCACGCCCAACCAAAGCCCTAATCTCCCGTCGAGTGTGCCTGCCTTACCCAGGATTCGGCCCAGAAGCAGGGCATGAAACAAGGCCGCCAGCACCACATGAAGCCATCGAAACAGGGTCTCTGCCCCGCCGGTAAAAAGAATCCATCCATGGGGAGAGTCAAAATAACGGGACCACCGAAGGGGGTTTTCCATGAGATCGATATTGCACACGAAGATAAAGGAGACAAACAGCAAAAAAAGGGCGGTGGCAATGGCCGCCAACCGCCGGGTTTCAAGGGGGGCCTGGGGTGAAATCGCCAGATATGAAAGATAATAAGCCGCCATAAGCACAAAGACGGCGCCAAGCCACCACCCGGCAATGAGAATCGAGCTCGTAAAAATAAAATCCGCCAGAAGGGCCTGACAGAAAAGCAGGGGCGCAACCCCTGTGTTGATGGTAAAGGCCATCCAGACCGGCAATCTGGGCGTATTTACCGCCTTGCCATCAGAAAGATAGAGCCCTGCAGCATAGAGCAGGACACTGCCCAAAAGGATGTTCATCACCGCCACATGGGTGGTGAGGGTCACCAAGTGAAGCCCCCTGACGATCCAGGCGGGTACCGGTAAGGCCACGCTTCCTGCGTACAGGCTATCCAACACCATCGATGCCCCCTCTTTAGAGAGTAAAATATTGAGTTCTATTATAAATAACTCATCGAGTCAAAAAAAAGACAAAAAACCTCCGGCGGCAAGGGGTTGCAAATGCGGCATGATCTCATGAGATGAATGCCCTCCCATTTCACCCATAAAAAAACCGCAGCGCTCGGCACTGCGGTTTTCTTGTCTATTTTATCTCTTAGCCGGCGGTATGACAGTCCATGCACTTGATGGGACCGCTCGCCTTGCCAGCCTTGGCCAGTGAGCGGTGACAACGTCTGCAGTTGTTCATCACCTGCTTTTTCTTCAATACCTTTTCGGCCTTCAGGCGGTCAATAGCCCCGGTTTCCTGAGGAAAAAGACCATGACAGGCCGTGCAATCCGTCAGGTTTTCCTGATGTGTCCAGTGGGGGAGTCCGACATCCCCATACTTCCCTTCCATCGGCAGCACCAAGGTCTCCGCCCCCTGACCCGCAAAGGCGTAAAGAGCCCCAGACACCAGCAGCACCATCGCCACCACAATCCCAACCTGCCTCATTCTTCCCCCTTCCTGCATCAGAGACGCTCGTCAGGTCGTTTATCTCCAATGTTCTGGGTGTAATCGATATTGTCCACAAAGGTGCATTTCCCCTTGCACGCCGGGCACTCCTCCGGAGGCTCTTTATCCTTTAACGTGTATCCACATGAGGTACATTTCCAGCTCTTTTCCATGGTTCTTCCTCCATCTTTAAGGGGACAAATCAGAAAAATTCTGTTTGGACACAACAGGGCTCAAGGCGTCACCGTTTATTTTTTCCAGAGTCCGTGCAAATTGCAGTACTCACGGGCGGTGATGTCATCGCCTTCAATCATAAAGATCGCTTCCGGGGCCTCACCGGGGCTCAGATACTGACGGTACACCTTGCCGCCGGACAGCACTTCAATCCACTGAATATAATGAGCGTCCAGCATGGGATGCGCCACTTCACCCACGGTCACGCGGACGCCCCCATCAATTTTTTCAATCACAGGGACATGTTTTTCAACGGCTGCGTCTTCCGTATTCTCCGCCAGCTGACTCATCTCCTGGCCGCAGCAGACGGGGATTGGCCCGCTTCCCACCAGCACTTCAACAATATTTCCGCACAAAGAGCACTTAAAAATCTGATTCCGTTCGATCATGACATCCTCCATGGAGTGATCAGCAGAGGTGATCTGCTGTCTTGTGGTTGCGTGAGAGGTCGCCGTCGCGGCGACAATAAAGGAGAGAGCCCAAAAGATATACAGAGAAAATTCTATTCTAATTTAAGTGGATTTTCAATTGAAATGAACGACGAAATCAATCCACTGGAGTGTTTCCGACGCAACGCACCCCGTGATTGGCAATCAAAAAATACGCATCGACGGCCAGTTTGACGCACCTTGCGCGCCCCCGAACGTCAGCCAGATCAGGTGTCGAGTAGCTCATATTCTTAGGATGATTTATCCTGGGCCATCATCCGAACCCATATAAAAAAACGGGCTGACACCTTCGTGTGCAGCCCGCTCATTTCATCTCTCTATGCCAGCCGGATAAGCCGACCACAATCGATCTTAATCCTTCATTTTATACTGGTCTTTCATCGCATAGACCTGCTCAGTCCAGATCTTGTTGAACCGCTCGGGGTTGGCGACGGGGCTCTTGACCATCTTCAGGCAATAATCTCTCTGGGCATCGCTGTTGCTGGCCTTTCCGTGAAGGGTGACGGCGAACTTGGCAAAGTCGCGGATCATCACGTCAAAGATCTCTTCAATGAGGTCATCGCTCACATCAAAGAGGGGCTTGGATTCGAGGATCAGCTGACCGTAAGCCACAAGGGTAAAGATATCCCCCACGGAGAGGAGGTAATCGATATCACGGGCCTGGGTCTTATCCGGAGACGCCTTCATGAGGTACTCTTTGAAGGTCGCAATCTGCTCTTTGAAGACGTTGACGTTGGGAAGATCCACACTGTCATAGGCAATGTTGTAGTCGTGGAACTGCACCTTGCCAAGGCCTTTGGTGGGCCCCTGGTTAAAGAGAAAATCGTCGTTGGCCGCATCGGTTCTCATGGGGATTTCAGGGAACTCTCCGGGATTGAAGAAGTAGTTCTGCATGAATTTGACGATAAGGGCCATATTCACGTGAACGGTGCCTTCAAGCTTGGGCAGCATGCGGATTTCGTGGGCAACGACTTCGAAGAAGGGCTCTTTCTCGAAGCCCTTGGCAGCAATAACATCCCAGAGAAGGTTGACCACTTCTTCACCCTGACAGGTCACCTTCATCTTCACCATGGGGTTAAAAAGGAGGTAGCGACGGTCTGTCTCGGAGGCACAGCGCATGTAATCACGGGCGCGCTCGGCGAAGAGCTTCATGGCGATGAGACGGGCATAGGCATCGGTAAAGAGACGCTTCACATGGGGAAAATCGGTGACGTACTTGCCGTAAACATATCGGTTTGCCGCATGGTCGATGGCCTCGTAGAAGACGTGGGTACACATGCCGATGGAGCCCCAGCCGAGGTTGAACTTGCAGATGTTGATGGTGTTGAGCATGTTGTCCCACGCCTTGTCCCCTTTTTCCAGGATCTCTCCTTCGGTGATGGGGTAGTCGTGGAGGGCATATTCAGAGACGTAGTTCTGCTCATTGACGGTGTTTTTCACAAGCTCGTACTTTTCATGCTTGGAATCCACCCCAAACCAGACATACTCACCGGTATCGCTCATTTTGGCGAAGGTAGACACCAGCGCCGCTTCATTGCCGTTGCCGATGTAATACTTATCACCGTTGGCCCTGTAGGTTCCGTCCCCGTTAGGGGTGAGCATCATATCGGAGGAGTAGATATCCGCGCCGTGCTCACGTTCGGAGAGTCCAAAAGCAAAGACACCTCCCTCTTGCAGCAACTTGGCGGTCTTGTGCTTCATCTCTTCGTTGGCCCCGAGAAAAACAGGCCCCAGGCCCAGCATACTCACCTGATAGGTGTACCAGTAGGTGATACCATAGAATGCCGAAATTTCGGCAAACTCAGAGTTTCGAAAGGTATCCCATCGGGAATCTTCCGCCCCGTACCCGGTGGGGGTCATGAGGGTGGCGAACACCTGCTCTTTTTTCATGAATTCGACGAATTCATGGTTCCAGGCTTTCTCATGCCAGTCTTTCTTAATGGACTTCAGCCCCTTGTTTTCGAGAAACTCGATGGTTTTGGCCATGAGATTCCGGGTCTTTTCGTCCGCATATTTCCGATCAAATTTCTGGGGATTCAGAAGCAACATTTTCTCTCCTCCTTACGTCACAAGCCAAAGCCTGCACCAAACACCAGGTTATGGAACCGCCCGCCAGGAAAATGACGGAACAAGTTCTTCTCTCCATAATTTCTGAACCATGAATCATATATTATGATTTCATACCCGCGCCATGAAACAATGTCAAGCTCCGATAACTTTATACACATTCAATCACTGGCATTAACTACCACCAACATTAATGGACTCACCAATCAGTTCTTACGGATTGTTTTGACCCTTCACGATCCTGTGGTATAGTCGCACCGAAGAGCTTACCCGATCGCCTGAGCTCCCAGAATGAAGATGCGTTGATGAAACATCACGGCGGAAAATGCCTTACAACAACGTCGCACCGTGCAGCAGATCCACATCACAAAAAGGCTGCCTGGAGCCCCCAAGACATGCCCCAGGGCTGGAGACTTTCATGAATGATGCCACGCAAAGCGAAATGAAACTGCCCCAACTCGCCAGAAAAAGCGGGCTCAGCATCTCCACCCTTTATGAATACC
Organism: Desulfoluna sp.; assembly: GCF_030145185.1. GTDB lineage: Bacteria > Desulfobacterota > Desulfobacteria > Desulfobacterales > Desulfolunaceae > Desulfoluna. The sequence goes on from NZ_JAQYWB010000085.1 coordinate 20,593, forward strand.
TGAGAAGCGGAATCCTCCATCCACCGGTGCGGCAAGGCCCCACCAAGGCCACCTACAACAAAAGTCACCTCACACGACTGAAGACGGTTCGTGACCTGCGTGAGAAGGAGAAACTCTCCCTTTCCGATATCAAACAGCGACTGAGCAGCGAAGAGGGAGAACCCGTCGAAGATGAGGTGGCCATCCGAAATCAGATCATCGACACGGCCCTGACCCTCTTCTCCCGAAAGCACTACGACAAAACCAAAATAAGCGACGTCACCAGTGCCCTTCACATGGGCAACGGTACTTTTTACCGTTACTTCACCTCCAAGGAGGAGCTCTTCCTCCATTGCCTGGAGCGCCTCCCCAAAATCATGGTCTCACGGGACGCCTGGAACGAGGTGAAACAGGAGACAGACTACATCACCCGGCTGCGCAAACGGGGCAATGCCATGCTGGGATCCTTCCACAGCTACATCGGCATGCTCAACCACACCAAACTGGTTCTGGGCGGAGAAGACGCCCATCTCGCAGACAAAGCCGCCGAGTGCCTGAAATCCCTGTGCGCCCCTTTGCGCAAAGATCTGGACCAGGCCATCGCCGAAGGCCAGGTTCGCCCCATGGACACCGACCTCGCGGCCTACCTCCTTCTCGGCATCAACGAAACCTTCGGCCATCGACTTCTCATGGACGACAGCTACGCCATCGAAGAGGGCTTTGACTTCATCGAAGATTTTCTGCGACATGCCCTGGCCTTGACCCCAACCCAGCCTGAAACACCCTTCACCCTCACCCTCCGCACCGGAGAGGCCCTTCTGATTCAGGCCCTCTCCTGCAACGGCAGGCCATACCTTGAGGGCGCCATGGGCACGGGAACTCTCCAAGTAAACTTCCAGACCCTTTCCAGCCTGTCTTTTACCCACGCCAAGGCCACCACCTTCGCTCACATCCAGACCGATAGCGGCAACACCGGCACACTGCAGGTCGACCCCGCCCATCAAATCTCCGGCACCACCGAATTGGGAGTGTACTCCATCAGGGTGGCGGATATCCTCCGCATTGATCGTGTCTCCCAGGACCGGGGCTGATCGTAAAGCCCCTTGAGATTCATGCCCATAGCCCGAAGGGTGAGAAAATCGCACAGAAAACCGAAAATGATATTTTGCATTTTTCGAGCTCCTGATTTCTTCGCCGCAACACCCTGTAATAAAACTGTATGTCCTCTTGTACTGTGGTTTCTCATGAAATGTCCGGGGCAGGTGGCGTCGTCGCCCCAGGCCTCCCCGATCCCTGCGAGAATAAATCACGGTCCGTGTTCGTGTCTTTTTTTCTGGGCGCATGATATATTGTGAACCGGGTCAAAAAAAATGAATAATCGACCTATTACAGAAGCACCGAGCTCCACCAGACCCTCACCGCCCCCATATACCGCCATCTTTTTGTTGACAGCAGACCCTCCACCGGTTAAATTCTTTTTCGCCTCAGGGCAATGAGCGGGAATAACTCAGTGGTAGAGTGCAACCTTGCCAAGGTTGACGTCGCGAGTTCAAATCTCGTTTCCCGCTCCACAAATTTCGGCGGCTTGGCCAAGTGGTAAGGCGACGGCCTGCAAAGCCGTTATTCTCCAGTTCGAATCTGGAAGCCGCCTCCAATACACAAAAAAGCCATTGACCCACAGGGTCAATGGCTTTTTTGCGTATTGGGCATGGCGAAGCCATGCAAGGCTTGCACCGCAAGACTTCAGGCGGCACCGGCGCAGCCGGAACCCGCCCAAGGTTACCGAAGCCTGCTCTCCAAGATTGCCCCGCAGCACTCTCGCGTATTGGGCATGGCGAAGCCATGCAAGGCTTGCCCCGCAACCCTTCAGGCGACCCAGCGGAGCCCGGAACCCGCCTCCCAAGTCACCGAAGGTCCCCTCTCCCCG
>NZ_JAQYWB010000007.1 GCF_030145185.1 Desulfoluna sp.
TACAGTGCTGCGCCCCTGTTTTCTTTTTGAAATATCGAAGAATGCATAACCATTATGGCAAATAATGGATGGGGGGCTATTTGTCTCTTGACAGGGGGCAATCATATCAGGATGGGCAAAGCGCGAAGCGTGCCCATCATTGATTGATAAACCGCCGCCGATCATAGTCCCCGAAACCCTTGCTCTTAGCCTATTCCTGTTGTCGTGAGGGCACGCTTTATGTTTTGTCTTCCGTCATGTCAGCTGGAAGGGCTGTTCCTGCATTGGCCTATTCGGGCATCGATTTACAATCACACATTAAGTTCAGATAGAATCACCGGGATTGTCATTTCTTTTGTGCTGGAATCAGCCGAGAAGAACACCTCATGACATGAGATTCACGGGCCGGTGCCTGTCCCCTGGTTTGCTGGTTTTCGTCTGATCGTCTGATTGGTTGCACGGATCCGGTGCGGGTGGATCGTAAGGCTGCCGACTTGCTGGGGCTGAACCGGATACCCCGGCACCTGTCATAGATTGGCATCGTGAGGTTCCTGATGTCTGACAACCACCATATCATTCTTCTCCACCCCCAGAAGTTCGGCAATGGGGGTGCATTTTGCGATCAGAAGAAAAAAGATATTCGGATGATCGTTTTCCATCAGCCCCTCAAAATTCCCCTGTCCTTTTGAAATCACCAGATCCGCTGCGTAAAACGCCTGTTTGAATTCGTCCGAGCTGAGATCCATGAGTGTGGATGGCGCATCCGCTCCATTGGAAAGAATCCGGCACACGCGGTCCATGCCAACATACCCGGCATCTTCTTCTGTCACGTCATTGATGATCGGCTTCCCTCGTACGACAAAGGTGACATTCGGATGCCCAAGGGTCTCAATCAGCAGCTTGTCAAAAATCACCTCGCCGCAGTTATCCCCAAGGTAGAGCACGCTTTCCGCCCTGCCCAGCGCTTCTTTCAATTCCGCACGCATATCGACGGTCAGATCTCGTTGAAAAAAACCCTGGATTTGAGCGGAGATATCACTGCTTACACTGTGAGCACCATAATCGATGATATTTCCGATCACGGCTAATTTTACGGCAGTGAGTAACGGTTCATCGGTGCCGCGCACCGTCTTTTCCCAGTCTGCATACTGGCTGAGCAGCAGATCATTTGCCTGTTTTTTTTCCGCTGCATACAGATTCACCTTGTCAAGGTGTTGCTTGGCAATTCGGTGAACCTGCGTTGCAAGCTGCGGATTCGGCATACCACGGTTGGCGGCCAGCAAGTCATGCACGGCAAAAATAAAGTCTTCTGCGGTCTCCGCATCCGGCGTGAATTTACGAACCAATGCCTCAACAGTCTTGATATGACAAAAATAACACTCGTGTCTCATTGTGCTCTTTCCTTTCCTTTTTTCAAAAAGCGACCCGTCGGAGGCAACTGACCAACGCATGAAAAATGCCATGAAATGGTGTGCAACCTGACAGATCTCCCACCGCGTGGAGCAACCCAAACCCTCCCCATCGATAAATGCAGCCCTGAAGTGGGGGGCTAATTCCCCCGTCTTTCGAACAACACCCCGAGTTTGTTCATTCGGCTCTTGAGCGTGTTAACCGGTAGCCCGAGGAACTCCGCGGCCCCGCCTTGCCCGGTGATTTTCCCCTTTGTGAGCCTGAGCTCACTGGTGCCTGTCCCCTGGTTTTCTGCCTGGTCTGTTTTGACTTCAACCATCTACAGTTCAATCGTTTTGTAAACGATATTCTTCACGAGACACAGGGAAATGTCTTTCCCGGTGGAGCTCTTAAATCCCTTTTCCTTAAGGGCCTCAGCGGTCTTTTTCAGGGAAAGGCGTTTACCGTTCTGGGGTTTCCTGCGGAGTCTTTGAATTTCTGCGATGAGTTCTGGTTGAGTCTCTTCATATGACTTATGACCTTCACACGTCTCGGTTTTGGCCTTTATCCTGTCCCATGAGGCCTTCAGAGTCTGCATGGTCTTAAATCCTTCATTGTGGACCATGCCGTTGGTGCTTCTATTTTGATATCCATCTATGAAGTCTCCATAAAAACGTTGTAATGGGCGCTAAATCCTTGGCTAGCTGTGCTGGATTCTTATCTGCCTTCTTCAGAGAGAAGGGTGGCTACACGTCAGACAAAGCATGCTTTCTACATAATTTCAATTGTAACTATTCAGCTTCTGTTAAATCAAAAGAAGTTCCGGTGAAATGGGGCACGAAAAGGGAGGGCAAATGCGCTCGTATAAGACGCATTTTCCGCGGTGCGGGGACTATATGAGAAAGGGTGTGCTTGCGCACCATGGGCCAACCGTAACGGTCATGAAAACCCGTGGCCGGTGATCCCTTGCTCTGCCCAAAATGGCAAAAGTCGTTGGTGTTACAAGCAAATGGTGCGCAAGCACACCCTTGTGTGGTGTCACGTGGCGAAATGTTTTTGTTAACCTTTCGGCCTGAGGCAGATTGGGCTGAATAGTTACAAACAATCTTAGGTAAATCGATAACCAAAAGCACATTTGCAACCTGCTTTCCGAGGCGGCACACCTTGCCGCCGGGTTTATTCCGGTTAAAGTCAACGGCTGAGTTGAATTCTGAACACCTGCAACTCATGCACTTGCGAAATATTAACCCGGCGGTTAAATGCGTGAATGTCGAGGGACGTTATCGCCCCGAAAAAGTTGACATCTATTTTACCTGTTGTTTCGTATAGTAAGTTGCCGGGTTAATACCGTGCGTTTCCTCGTAATTCACGCGAATGCGAATACATTTCAGCCTGGAGTAACGACTCCCAGTGCGCATTCGCAACCCGCTTTCGAGGTGGCATACCTCGCCGCCGGAGTTATTTCAGTTAATGTCAACCCATGAGTTGATACGGAAGCACCGGTAACTTATGTGCTTGCGACACACGAGGTACCCCCTCACCCTTCACGCGAATGCGGACGCGGGGTGCTGCAAGTACCGATAGCCAGGGAGCATTCGCAAACCCGCTTTCAAGGTGGCGCCACCTTGCCGCTGGAGGCCCGATTTTGGTTTTTACTCCAATCCCCTGGCCTTCTCAATCTCCGTAAACGAATGAAACGGCATGGGACGGTTTTTTTCATTTTGGATCCGGTCGTACATAGCCTGGACGCTTTCCGGAACATCCGGCATCCGGTCGGTGTCGCGTTTGCTGAGCTGTGCGGCGCCTTCGGGGCAGGTGGTGGTGCAGAGCCCGCAGCCCATGCATTTCTCTGGGTGGATGGAGGCTTTGCCGTCGATGATGCGGATGGCTTTGAACATGCAGCGATCGAGGCAGGTTCCGCAGCCGGTGCATTTATCCAGGTCCACTGTGTTGATGTATGAGGCCTTGGTGAGCTGGTTGTGGAGGCCCAGGTGGACCACGGTGGCCATGATGCCGCAGCTGCATTTGCAGCAGTTGCAGATGTAGTCGAGGTCTCCGGCGGAGTTCTGGGTCTGGGTGACGAGGCCTTCCCGGTCGGCCATATCCATGATGGCGATGGCCTCTTCCTTGGTGATCTCTTCGGCGCGCAGGTCGTTTTCAATAAAGAAGTCGGCGCATCGGTTGAGGGAGAGGCAGGTTCGGATCGGGTGGTCACAGCCTCGCCCTTCAGCCTTGGATTTCAGGCGACAGAGGCAGTCGGTGAGGGCGATGCGATCCGCTTCCATGATTTTTGTCTTCACCACATCGTGGGGAAGGATCTCCTGAATGGATTCCACGCTTTTCTCAACGGGTACGATGCGGAACAGGGAGGTTTGACTCCCGAACACCTCGAATCCCATGGCCTCCATCATGTATTGATTATGAAGGTCTGTGTACTCTTTATCCAGACGATTGATCTGATATTCGTAGATTCCTACGATGTAGGGCGCCAGGATGTAATGGCGTTCACCTTCGATATCGGTGTTGATGAGGAGGCCACGCTTTCCCATGCGGTTCAGTCGGTTTTTGCAGAGCTCTTCCGTCAGCCCCGCTTTTTTTGCCACTTCATCTGCCCGCTGGGGGGTGGGGATGAGGGTCAGTGTCAGTTCGGCCTCCTCGGGCTCGAACATTTTTTTTAAGAGGGCGATGTCCACACCGCTTTCGGTGGCGGGGAACCCCATGGGGAGCTGGTTGAGGTGCTCTTGAAGTTTTCTGTAGACGGAATCCGGCATGAGGTCTCCTCGAAAATATCTGTGTCGTATTGTTTTGAGACAGTCAAGACGGTGGGTTTACTACCGCCTTGTAGATGGAGCATGACGGGCTGATGGCCCGGATCTGTAATTGCGTCTGTGAGGCTATCGGAAGTGGTGTGCCTTTGTCAATATACTTGATGTACGAACTAAAAAAGCTTGTTGTTCAATCTTCTGTCGTGTTGTGTACACACAAATAATGCGGTGTTTGGTGTGTCCGGTGTGGTTGGAATGGATGTGCATGAATGAAAGGAGTGCGTTTTATGGCAGGCGGGCGATACGATTATTCATCAGATATTATGAATTATTCTTAAATGATATTAGGAAAGTTATATTCTGTTTGAAAAAAAACTTTTAAAGTTTACTTGTATTGAAGCGATTAATGTAGAAAAGTGTCCATGACTGAATATAGCTCTGGTCGCTGCAGTATAGTTATGAATGATGCAGGGTCCTTTGATTCTGTGAATAATAAATGAAGTAGTGTGACGGCAGATAGCCGTTTTTGTGGTTCTGAAACAGGGAGAGAGTCTATGGCTGGTGGACGTATTGAACGACAACACAGGGATCAGGTAAATGAGAAAAAATACCAGGATCTTTACTCACTTTCGGGTGCTGCCGTGGTGGCATTTTTTGTAATTTTTTGTATTCTTCTGGGGGTCACGCCGATTGCGAAAGAGCACTCGGGGCTGGCGGGTTGTTTTTCCCTGGCCATCATCATCATGTGTGGGGTAAGGCTCGCGGCTTCCCGGCAGGTCGAGGACGCCTATGAGGGGAATCCCGAGTTCTGGAATCATTTTTTTGTTATTTCCACCATTGTGTCCGGGCTCCTTTGGGGCGTTTTAGAGTCTTGCGTGATTCACTGGTATGGTGTCACCTCAGCCTACAGCGTTTATTCCATGGTGATGACCTGCGGTTTGGTGGGGGGGTGTGTGATCTCCCTTGCACCGGATTATAAGCTTCTGGCCGGGTATGTTCTGTGTCTGGTGGGCCCCGTGATTCTTCTGACCGGGGTGACCATGGATTGGGCCATTGCCCTTGTATTTTTTGTGTATTTGCTGGGAATGATAAGCGTTGGGAAGAAGACCAACGCCTCGTACCGGCTGAATATTGAAAATTCCGTGTTGCTGGACGAAAGGGCCTCGGCCATTTCCCTTCTGGTGCATGAGTTGTCAGAAAAAGGTGAGAATCTTACCGGGACCTCCAAGGCCCTGCGAGATATTTCTGAAGAGATGGTCGGTGCCTCGGAAGAGACCTCCAGTCAGATTCATGGTGTGAAATCCGACGCCTCGGTCATGCGGGAGAACCTGGCCTCTATCTCTGCGGCGGTGGAGCAGGCATCCGGAAACATGGACACCACTTCGATCTCCATGAAAGAGATGGCCGATGCCGTGACTGAAATCGCCGGTCAGTCCTCACGGGCTCTTGAGATTACGGCCCAGGGCGTTCTTCGCGCTGAGGAAGCCTCGGTGAAGATCACAAGGCTCGATGAGGCGGCCCGGGAGATCGGCAAGATCACCGAAGTGATTACCGAAATATCAGAACAGACCAACCTTTTGGCCTTGAACGCCACCATCGAAGCCGCAAGGGCCGGGGAGGCAGGCAAGGGCTTTGCCGTGGTGGCCAATGAGATTAAGGAGTTGGCCCGTCAGACAGCCGAAGCCACCAGCGGGATTCGAGGGCAGGTGGGGGGGATCCAGGATGCCGCAGCCGATTCAGCAAAACAGATTGGACTCATTGCCCATGTGATTACCGATATCGATGCGATTGTTAACGGCGTGGCCGCCGCCATCGAAGAGCAAACCGCTTCGACCCGTGAAGTGGATCTCAATGTGGGAGAGATGAGCGGAGGCATGGGGGACATCACCTCCAAGGCAGCGGAAAGCAACCATGCCAGTGAAAACATCCTTGGTCGCATCGAACAGGCGGCCACGCAAACCCGGGGCAACTTGCAAAACAGTCGCCGGGTCATGGATCGCGCCAAAGAGGTCCTCGATATGGCCGACGCGTTGAATGAGGCGGTGGGAAGGCTTTCTGTCTAAAGGACCGCTGATATCAAAAGGTATTTGTCTCAGGTAAGGCCGTTTTTTGTGATCATCCGGAGCGCTTGATGCTTCGACGGGTGATCGCTGGAAAGCGGCCTTTTTTGGGTGTGCCCACGGATTTGGGTTTATTCGTTTGCCTGTTCCTGGGGTGCCAGAATGGTGAGAAGGACCCCGGTGAGAATGAGCACGCTGCCACCGTATCCCAGGAGCCCCATGGTTTCGTTCCAGAGAAGCCAGGCGAAGAAGGTGGCGACAACGGGTTCCAGAGTGGCCGTAAGGACCGCCCGGGTGGGGGCGAGGTAGCGCAGGCCCATGTAGTAGAAGCTGTTGGCGCTGTAGGAGAAGAAGGCCAGGAGCACCAGGTGGAACCAGTTGATGGGAGTCTTTGTGGTGAACTCCACAAAGGGGAGAAGGCCCAGGATGCCGGTGGGCAGGATCCAGAAAAAGAGGGTGTAGGGGGGGTAGGTGCCTGAGAATTTTTTCCCGATGATGTAGTAGAGGGAGTAGCAGACACCGGCGGTGAGTCCCCAGAGGACCGCTGTGCCCACGGACTCACCGGCCACAGGGCCGCCGTCGAGGCAGATGCCCCAGACTCCGGCGACCGCCAGCATCATGGCGACACCTTTAATAAGGGTCATGCGTTCTCCGAAGAGAAAGTAGGAGAAGAGGGCGACCCAGAAGGGAGCCGTGTACAGAAGGACCGAGGCGAGGGCGGCGCCGCCTTTGTCGATGGCCATCATGTTGGCGACATAGAAAAGAGAGATGCCCACAAACCCAAAGGCAAAAAGGATGGGCAGGTCTTTTTTATCGGCCTTTACCTGTTTTTTTGCGGTGGCATGGATGGCAAACATGATCCAGGTCAGGAGGGCACGGTAGAAGCTCGCTTCGATGGGGGTGATCCCTGCTGCGAAGAGGTATTTTGAGACCGGTCCGAGGAGACCCCAGAGAAGGGCGGCTCCAAAGATGAGAAAATAACCTCTGAGGCTGGATTGCGGGGTGTTCGTCACAGGGTGCTCCTCCACGTATTTTGGAAATTCATTACGACGTATTCTCTCCACGGGAATTTGCGGACTATCTTCCGATCGCCGGAGGCTAAGCTGAATAACGATGGCAAGTCAAGTTTTAAGGTGTTCGTGGGGGCTGCGTTCAGAGGGTGTCTGGGAAGAGTGAACCACAGAAATTTCATGACTCTCCGTTTTTCAATGCATAGTTCATGCGGTGGATGGCCTTTTTCGGGTGAGCCTGTGGTTACCACTATAACCCGGATATTTCACAAGTCGAGTGCGCCCATATTCAAGGCACAAAAGCTGCAAATGCAGTACATTTTGCATTTTTGAAACGACTGAAAATATTACTGCAAAAATCTGTAATTATGAATTATTCCTTTGCCACGATTGTTTTCTCATGAAATATCCGGGCTAAAGCCGCGGCAGGGGGCATGGTCTGGTGGCGTTCCTTGTTGCGTCCAGGCAAAAAGGTTGACAATAAAAATTGTGGCATGGTATTTCTGATTGATAGTTTGCTCAGATCCATTGTTTTTTTCTTGATCCAAGTCGGGTTTTCCCTTTTCAACGATTCCGTGAATGATAGCCCTTGTAGCGCCTGTTGACAGTGCTGTCATCTCTCCAGGGATGGCCCCTCGGGAGGGTCCGTACCCGCTGCGACCCGATTGTGGCTGTCTCTATCCGTCTTTTGATCGAAAAGAGGCTTCTATAAGCCCCTCCCACCCACCAAAGCACCTAAGCTGTCGGCTTATCCATCGGTTTTCTCTTTGAATATGCCTCCTCTAACCCGGATATTTCACGAGTCGATTGCACCCATGTTCAAGGTATCAAAGCTGCAGATGTAGTGGTTTATCTTAAATCTCTGATAACGCAGAAGCTGGGGGGCACTCGGCTCATCCGAAGGGTGAGAAAAGCGAGCAGAAAACGGTGAATTACGGTTTGCATTTTTGAAGTGTCTGCATCTTTCTTGGTAACGATCTGTAATAACGCATTATTATTTTGAAGCGGTCGTTTTTCATGAAATATTAACCCGGCAACTTAATATACAAAAAAGCAGATGAAAGAGATGCCAGCTTTATCGGGGTGATAACGCTCCTCGACATTCATGCATTTAACCGCCGGGTTAATATTCGGGTTCGTTTCTCTTTATCAACCCTGCATTGGAGACATCCATGAAGATTCATGAATACCAGGCAAAGGAACTCTTCAGGACCCACGGCATCTCTGTCCCCGAAGGGGTCGTGGCACGCACCCCGGGTGAGGCGGCTTTTCGTGCGGTGAGCATGAAAGGATGGCCAGTGGCCGTGAAAGCACAGATTCATGCCGGGGGACGTGGCAAGGCGGGCGGGGTGAAGCTGGTGCATTCGGCAGAAGAGGCAGAAGCCGCGGCGGAAGCCATTCTGGGGGCGACCCTGGTGACCCAGCAGACCGGTCCCGAAGGCAAGGAGGTGAACACCCTTCTTATTGAAGAGGGGCTTGATATTGCGAGGGAACTCTACCTCGGTATCGTTCCGGATCGGAAGAGCGGTGATATCGTGATCATGGCGAGTCTGGAAGGTGGCATGGAGATCGAAGAGGTGGCGGAAAAAAGTCCGGAAAAGATACTCAAGGTGCGCCTCGACCCCCTGGCAGGACTTTGGCCCAGTCATCTGCGTCAAGTGGTCTACGGCCTTGGGTTGGAAGGGGGGGCGGCCAAGTCAGTGATGGCCCTCATTAAAAAATTGTATGAATTCTTTGTGGCCAAAGACTGTTCTCTTGTGGAGATTAATCCTCTGGTTATCACCCGCGATGATGAGGCGGTCGTCCTGGATGCCAAAGTAGATTTTGACGACAACGCGCTTTATCGCCACGCAGAGATTTCTATCCTCCGGGATATTACCGAAGAGTCTCCTCTGGAGGTGGAAGCCTCCCGGCATCGCCTTAATTATATCAGTCTCGATGGCAACATCGGCAATATTGTCAATGGCGCTGGCCTGGCTATGGCCACCATGGATCTGATTAAACTGGCCGGCGGGAAACCCGCTAACTTTCTGGATGTGGGCGGCGGTGCGACCAGTGAGATGGTGGAAAATGCCTTTCGTATTCTCCTCAAGGACAAAAAGGTCAAGGGCGTCCTCATTAATATTTTCGGAGGGATCCTCCGGTGTGACATTTTCGCAAGGGGAGTGGTGGATGCAGCCGCCAAAATTGGCATGACGGTTCCTGTCGTGGTGCGCATGGAGGGGACCAATGTGGAAGACGGGCGCCGTATTCTTAAAGAGTCCGGCCTTGATCTTCAGACTGCCGTCGATCTAAATGACGCTGCAGAAAAAATTGCGGCCATTGTGGGCTGATTAACCACCGAAGGAAAGCGCAGATGCGCTGCCTCAGCAGGCCAATGGGGTTCGGACGCAATTTCTCTGGATTCGAGGAGACTCGGGTGAGATGCCTCGGCCGTCTGTTGGGTGCTTGTTTTTGTCCATGCTGGAAAGGAGGTTTTTTGTGAGTATATTCATTGATCAATCGACACGACTTCTGGTTCAGGGAATGACTGGGCGCGAAGGGAGTTTTCATACCGGCCAGTGCAAGGCGTATGGCACCCGGGTGGTGGCGGGGGTGACCCCGGGCAAGGGCGGGCAGGTGCATGAAGGTACCCCTGTGTTTAATACGGTCATGGAGGCCAAACGAGAGACCGGGGCCACCGCCGCGATGATTTTCGTGCCGCCTCCTTTTGCCGCCGATGCCATTGTGGAAGCCGCAGAGTCTGGACTCGGGCTGGTGGTTTGCATCACCGAGGGGATTCCCGTCCTCGACATGGCCCGGGTGAAGAAGGTTCTCAAAGGGACATCAACGCGCCTTATCGGGCCCAATTGCCCGGGTATCATCACGCCTGGTGAATGTAAGATAGGGATCATGCCCGGTCCCATGCATCGGTCCGGTGGTCCGGCCGGGGTGGTCTCTCGATCCGGGACCCTTACCTATGAGGTGGTTCACCAGCTGTCGGCCCAGGGCATCGGGCAAACGACCTGTGTGGGGATCGGCGGAGATCCGGTGAATGGCACCTCATTTATCGATGTTCTTGAAGCCTTTCAGGCCGATTCTGAGACCCGGGGGGTGGTCATGGTCGGCGAGATAGGCGGTGACGCCGAAGAGGAAGCGGCAGAGTATATTAAAGCCCATATGACCAAGCCTGTGGTGGGCTTTATCGCCGGTCTTACCGCTCCCCCCGGACGGCGTATGGGGCATGCCGGTGCCATTATCAGCGGGAACAGCGGTACGGGACAGGCCAAGGTCGCGGCCATGAAAGCCTGTGGGGTTCATGTCTGCAAAGACCTGGGCCGACTGGGGGAGATGTGCCGGGAGGTTTTTATGTAAGGATCACCGGTTGCTCTGTGCCCTCAAATAGAACAACGTCACCTAGCCCGAAGTGCGGGAAAATCGAACAGAAAATCGGGAATTACATTTTGTGTATTAGAAATATCGAAATTTTTAGCAATAACTGTCTGCAATAACGACTTGTTTCTTTTGGCTTGATCGGTTTCTCATGAACTGTCCGGGGTAGGGCGTTTTTTATGGGGTGATCCAGCTCCACAGAATTGAATGAATCAAGCAAGGTGATAATCATGGATTTCATCGGACGAATCGAGACGCCTGTGGGGAAAAAGATGCTCATGGGGATCACGGGGCTGGGATTTTGCGGGTTTCTGCTGGTGCACCTGGCAGGAAATTTTACCCTGTTTCAAGGGTCGGAAGCGTTTGGCGCGTATACGGCTAAGCTCCATTCTCTGGGCATTTTGCTTAAACTTTCTGAGTTTATCCTTTTGGTGATGGCCGCTCTGCATGTTTTGACGGGGGTGGTGCTGGCCTTGGAAAACCGGGCCGCTCGGCCGGAAAAGTACCAGATGACGGCTCGCCACGGTGGCCGGACGCTGGCCTCATCCTCCATGATATACACCGGCCTGTTGACTCTGGCTTTCATTACCCTTCACCTTATCGGCTTCAAGTTTGCCCCGTCCTCAGGGCCTTCCCGATACCCTGTGGTTGTGGCGACCTTCGCGCATTTTGAATATGTCGGGGCTTATCTCCTTGGGGTTATCGCGATCGCGTTTCATGTGAGCCATGGCTTTTGGAGTGCCTTTCAGAGCCTGGGGGCCAACGGGGAGGGGGGCACTCCTTTTTTGAGGCGGTGTGCCTTGGGGCTGGCCTTGGGGGTGGGTGTGGGGTTTGGATCGATGCCGGTGATTTTTTTTCTATTTCAGGGGAGATGATGAATGGCGCTTGACGCAAAGATTCCGGGCGGGCCTTTGGAGGAGAAGTGGGATCGGCATTGCTTTGATATGAAGCTTGTCAACCCCGCGAATAAGCGCAAATACACTGTCATTGTGCTGGGGACAGGGCTTGCTGGGGCATCGGCATCGGCCACCCTGGCTGAGCTGGGCTACCGGGTGAAGACCTTTTGCCTTCAGGACAGCCCCCGAAGGGCGCACAGCATCGCAGCCCAGGGGGGGATTAATGCGGCCAAAAATTATCAGAATGACGGGGACAGCGTCCATCGTCTCTTTTATGACACGATTAAGGGGGGGGATTTTCGAGCCCGTGAGGCCAATGTGTACCGCCTGGCTCAGCTCAGCTGCAACATCATCGATCAGTGTGTGGCACAAGGGGTACCCTTTGCGCGGGAGTACGGGGGGCTTCTTGCCAATCGGTCCTTTGGCGGGGCTCAGGTGTCGCGGACATTTTATGCGCGGGGTCAGACCGGGCAGCAGCTTTTACTGGGGGCCTACGGCGCTTTGTCCCGGCAGGTGGCGGCAGGGGGCGTGACTCTATTTACCCGCCGTGAGATGGCGGAGCTGGTTGTGGAAGAGGGGAGAGCTGCGGGGGTTATCGTCCGGAATCTTGTCACCGGTGAGCTGGAACGTTATGCGGCCGATGCCGTGGTGATGGCCACGGGCGGGTACGGCAACGTGTTTTATCTCTCCACCAACGCCATGAGTTGTAATGTGTCTGCGGCTATGGGCGCATACCGGAAGGGGGCACTTTTTGCCAACCCCTGTTTTACCCAGATTCATCCCACCTGTATCCCGGTTCATGGCGAGTGGCAGTCCAAATTGACGCTGATGAGTGAGAGCCTGCGAAATGACGGCAGGGTCTGGGTGCCGAAAAAAGCCGGGGATACGCGGAAGCCGTCAGATATCCCGGAAGGGGAGAGGGATTACTATCTGGAAAATAAATATCCGGCCTTCGGCAATCTCGTGCCCCGGGACGTGGCCTCCCGAAATGCCAAGGAGCAGTGCGACGCGGGTAAGGGGGTCGGGGCGACGGGGTACGCCGTTTATCTGGATTTCCGTGACGCCATCGTGCGGGACGGCCGGGATGTGATTCAGAGAAAATACGGCAATCTCTTTGCCATGTATCAGCGTATCACAGATGACGATCCTTATACCCTGCCTATGCGTATTTACCCGGCGTCTCACTACGCCATGGGGGGGCTTTGGGTGGATTATAACCTTATGAGTACTGTCCCCGGTCTTTTTGTGCTTGGGGAAGCCAACTTCTCTGATCACGGCGCGAACCGGCTGGGTGCCAGCGCCCTGATGCAGGGCCTTGCCGACGGTTATTTTATTATTCCCTACACCCTGGGCGGCTATCTGGCCGATCGGCCTTATAAGGCCCACACCGAATCTTCCGGGGCTTTTAACGATGCCGAAGAGGCCGTAAGACAACGCATCGAGGGACTCTTGAATGCCAGGGGGAGACGTACCTGTGACGATTTTCACCGTGAGCTGGGGCGCATCGTTTGGGAACATTGCGGCATGGCTCGCAGCAATGTCGGCCTGGATAAAGCCCTCTCCCGAGTGGAGGCGCTTCAGGAGGCCTTTCGGCAAGACCTGGCCATGGTGGGGACGGCCAAGGGGGTGAACCAGACCCTTGAAAAAGCGATGCGGGTCTCTGATTTTATCTCCTTTTCCAAAGTGATGATCGCCGATGCAAGGGCTCGCCAGGAGTCCTGCGGGAGCCATTACAACCTCGCATTTCAAACCGAAGACCATGAAGCGAGGCGAGACGATGCTGATTTTGCCCATGTCTCAGCCTGGAAATACACGGGGGAGGATGAGGCCCCGGAGAGGGAGGTCGAGAGGCTGACCTTTGAACATGTCAAGCTGAGCCAAAGGAGTTATAAATGACCCAATCCCTCGGATTGACCTTAAAAATCTGGAAGCAACGTGGCCCTGATGTCAAGGGGGCCCTTCAAACTTATGAAGTAAGGGATATTTCTACCGAGGCGTCTTTTCTTGAGATGCTTGATATTTTAAATGAGCGGTTGGTGCTGAATGGCGAGGAGCCTGTGGCCTTTGACCATGATTGCCGGGAAGGGATCTGCGGGGCCTGCGGGGCGGTGGTCAACGGCAAGGCCCACGGTCCCTTGAAGGAGACCACCTTGTGCCAGCTTCACATGCGTCATTTTAAAGACGGGGACGTGGTGGTGATTGAGCCCTGGCGATCCCGTGCGTTTACTCTGATTAAGGACTTGATGGTGGATCGAAGCGCTCTGGATGCCATTATTCAGGCGGGGGGGTATGTTTCTGTGAATACCGGGGGCGCTCCCGACGCCAACGCCGTGGCTGTTTCCCAAGAGCTTTCGGAAAAGGCCATGGACGCCGCCGAGTGCATCGGGTGCGGTGCGTGTGTGGCGGCGTGCCCGAATGGAGCAGCCATGCTTTTTACCAGCGCCAGAGTCTCCCATCTGGCTCAGCTCCCCCAGGGAAAGCCTGAGGCAAAAAAGCGGGTGGCGTCCATGGTGGCGTGTATGTCGGAGCAGGGATTCGGCAACTGCGGGAATGAAAGGGAGTGTGAGGCAGCCTGTCCTAAAGGAATTTCTATTACTCATATCGCACGCATGAATCGTGAATTTCTAAAATCCTTCTTTAAATGACTGAAAGTGAGTGGAATATCCATTTTTCATGCAATAGATAATTCTTTTCAAGCCTCTGTCCAGACGAGATATAACATGCTATAAAAACGCCGATACGTGCCGAAAATGAAAGGAATGGAAGTTATCTGCTTTTTTGATGAAGGGGATAGATGAAATATGGGTATTTATGATTTGCAGTTTGATGAATACGGCAACACCAGGGGCCTGAAGGTCAACGCGAAAGGCAATGCCGTTCTCTTCCACAACTACACGAATAAAGGAGTTGCTTTCTCTGAGGATGAACGCGAAAGATTCGAAATCAGCGGGCTGATTCCCCCTGAGGTGAAAAGCCTTTCCCAGCAGGTTCTCAATGTACAGGAGATCATCAAAGGGAAGGAGAGTGATTTTGAAAAATTCATTTATATCCGTTCCCTCTTTGACCGGAATGTCACCTTGGCCCACGCCCTCCTTGCAAGCGATATAACCCGCTACATGTCCATCGTGTATACCCCCACCGTGGGGCTGGTGTGCCAGAGATTTTCTGCCATGTTTCGGCAGGGCAACGGCCTTCACTTTTATCCCGGTAATATCGATCAGGCCGAAAAAATTTTGCGTCGCTACGAGCGGGGAGACATCCGTGTGGCCGTGGTTACTGACAACCAGGGGATCCTGGGAATCGGCGATCAGGGCGCAGGAGGTCAGGCCATCTGTCTCGGCAAACTCATGCTTTACACCCAAGGGGCAGGTATTGCTCCCTGGCACTGCTTGCCCATTTCCCTGGATGTGGGTACCGACAACGAAAGGCTCTTGAATGATCCCAAATACATCGGGTGGCACCACAGACGCCTTACCGGGGATGCGTACTTTGATTTTGTGGAGACCTTTGGGAAAGCCTTTAAGAAAGTGTTTCCCAAAGCCATCTGCCAGTGGGAAGATTTTTCCAAGCAGAATGCCTTTACCGTTCGTGACACCTACGTGGATGAGATGATCAGCTTCAACGACGATATCCAGGGTACCGGGTCCGTTGCTCTGGCCGGAATCTTTGCGGCCCTGAAGGTCAAGGCAGAAGGCCTTAAAGATCAAGTCTATCTGATCCACGGGGCCGGGGCGGGCGGCGTGGGAATCGCCGAACAGATCGAAGCGGCATTGATTGAAGAGGGCCTGGCCGTGGATGAGGCGCGTGCGAGAATTTATACTCTGGACTCACGCGGTCTCGTCACCACAGACCGCAAACTCGATCATTATAAAGAGAAATTTGCCAAAGATCCTGATGCACTGGCATGGTATGGCAACTCTGAAGACGGTGCCCTTCTCAATGTGATTGAAAAGGCGGGGGTTACCGTTCTCATCGGCACCTCGGGTCAGTATGGCTGTTTCACAAAAGAGGTGGTGACCAGGACCCTTAAAAATACCGATAGACCCATTATTTTTCCCTTGAGCAACCCCACGGCCAATGCCGAAGCCATTCCATCTGATATTTATGCCTGGACCGATGGAAAAGCCCTCGTGGCAACGGGCAGTCCCTTTGACTCTGTTGTTCACAATGGCTCTGAATATCGCATCGGGCAGTGTAACAACGTCTTTATCTTTCCCGGTGTAGGGCTGGGCGTTATTGCCTCCGGTGCGACCAAGGTGCTCCCCGAATTTTTCACCGCCGCCGCCTTCGCCGCAGCCAGTTGCGTGAGTGACGAGGAGCTGAAACGCGGGGCTCTCTTTCCTTCCGTGGATCGCCTCCAGGAGGTGACCGTGAAAGTGGCCAAGGCCGTTGGTCGCACAGCCATCCGGAACGGTGTGGCCCAGAAATGCGCTTTCAGCACCTTCGACCACCAGATGGATCCGGATCGCCTTGATGAGGCCATCGATCAGATGATCTGGAGACCGGTTTATCTGCCTTTGGAGGCTTAACCCGGATATTTCACAGTAACAGCCTGTTGTTGATATCTTATTACTGTGGCAGGATCGTTTTCTCATGAATAAGGCTGACCGTGTGCCCCCGAAGGAAAGGTGATCCCCTGTTTCTCGGGGGGCAAAAGATGGTATTAAGCCGGCAAGTCATATATGAATGGTCAGATGTAACTATTCAGATAGTGCCTCCGGCGGCCCTGCCGGGGGCTAAACTTTTGAAAAGTTTAACAAACAGGTCTTAAATAAATATTTCAAATTTACGTCGACCCAAATACGGATGTGATTTGATCCGAGGAACGAGGGGCAAAGCGCGTTCGTAACCAGCTTTCAAGGTGGCACACCTTGCCGCCGGAGGCTTTTTTTGGAGGTGAATAGTTACGGTCAGATGATGAAGACAGCAGGCATCCCAGGGTGCCTGTGCGTATCGACAATTCTGCATTTCACCGCCGGATTAATAAATAAGTAAAGTACATTGTAAGGGGACCATTTTTCACCCATGACCCGAGATTTTCTGTTAATTCATGTGGCAACCCTGCTTTTTGGCGTGGCAGGGCTTTTTGGTAAACTGGTTTATCTTTCGCCCGTGGGCATCGTCTTCGGGCGTGTTTTTTTTGCGGCTCTTTTCCTGGGGCCTGCGCTGTTTCTGGCCGGGCGAAAGATAAGGCTTCAAAGAAGACAGGATTACGTTTTTCTCGGGCTTCAGGGCCTGATTCTGGCCCTTCATTGGGGAACTTTTTTCAAGGCCATCCAGGTCTCCTCGGTGGCGGTGGGGCTTCTGACCTTTGCCACTTTTCCTGTGTTTACAACGCTTCTGGAACCTCTTTGTGAGAGGAAGGCCTTTCAGTGGACGTCCCTGGCCCCGGCTCTCTGGACCCTTGTCGGTGTCTTCCTGGTGGTGCCCAGCTTTGAGGTGGGAAGCGCGATGTGCGAGGGCGCGCTCTGGGGCCTGGCCTCTGGCCTCACCTTTGCCGTACTCTCCCTTTTTAACCGTCGTTTTACCAGGCGTTACCATGGTGCTGTGATCTCATTCTGGCAGGATACCGCCGCGGCTCTTTTTCTGCTTCCCGTCCTTCTCATATCGCCTGAAATTCCCACGAAAGCCGATGTCGGTCTTCTTCTCCTTCTCGGTGTGCTCTTTACCGGTATCTCCCATACCCTTTTTATCCAAGGCATGCGTACCGTCTCCGCTCGAAGGGCAAGCATCGTCGTTTCCCTGGAACCCGTCTACGGCATCGCCGCAGCGCTTTTGATCTTAGGGGAAGTGCCCGCCGTAAGATCCCTTGCAGGCGGTGCCATGATTCTTGCTGCGGCATCGTGGGTGACCTTGCGCAGGGCATGAAAAAAAGGCAACCATGACAGACATATTGAATGCGTCGCTTTTACTGGAATGGTACGACACCCACAGGCGACTTCTGCCTTGGCGAGAGACGGGTGATCCTTATCGGATCTGGCTTTCTGAGGTGATGTTACAGCAGACCCAGGTGGCCACGGTGATTCCTTATTATGAGCGGTTTATCAAGGCGTTTCCCACCCCCACGGCCCTGGCGGATGCCCCGGATGATCGGGTGCTGAAGATGTGGGAAGGGTTGGGGTACTACAACCGGTGTCACAATTTTCTTAAAGCGATGCGCAGGGTTCGGGACGAGCATGGGGGCCAGGTTCCCGATATACCGAGCCTGTTTTCATCATTGCCCGGTGTGGGGCCTTACACCTGCGCGGCGGTTCAGAGTATCGTTTTCGGCCATCGGCTCGCAGCCGTGGATGGGAACGTAAATCGTGTGGTAACACGTCTTTTTGCCATGGAGGGGGTGGTGACCGGCGCAGCCGTGAGGCGAGCCATTCAAGACGCCGTGGACATTGCCATTCCTGAAGAACGCCCTGGAGATTTCAATCAGGCGATGATGGAGCTTGGGGCCATCGTCTGCACCCCGAGACGACCGGATTGTCTCCATTGCCCTCTGCGGATAGGGTGTCAGGCCCGGATCCTTGGCCGGCAGGAATCCTTTCCCGTTCAAGGCATGAAGAAAAAAGTCCCCTTATACCCCGTGGCCCTGGCCGTGTTGGTGGATGATGGAAAAATTCTTGTCCAGAAACGCCCTGCAACCGGACATCTTGCCGGGATGTGGGAGTTCCCGGGGGGGCGTATCCTGACGGGTGAGGATCACGCCATGGCACTGAAAAGATGTCTCTCCGAAGAGCTGGGGGTGGTCCCGGAGGTGGGGCTCCTGGTGGGATGCGTCACCCACGCCTATTCCCATTTTAAGGTGGAGCTTTCCCTTTACCTTGCCACCGTTCGAGAGGGCACCGCTCTCCCCAAAAAAGGCCAGGCCCTGGCGTGGATTACCTCGGAGGCGTTTGAGACTCTGGCCTTTCCTGCGGCCAATCGAAAACTTTTTCCCTTGCTGGCGGACGCGTTGAAAGTTCTGCCTTCTGCGATTTAATCTTGGTAAAAATTTGCCATCGGCCTTAAGGCGCCCCCTTGAAAACAGGTTGAGAATATTCCCAACCGTCGTACCTCGGGTCGATTGCATTTATAGACGCTATCCGGCCGTTGTGGATGTCCAGGTATGGACATTTTCTCAGGGTATTTTGCATGCGTGTTGATGCGTGAGGTCTGCTATCTGGAGTAGGGTGTTTGAAATATGAATTGATTTAATACGTGGAATCGTTATCATACGTTATCATTTATTATCGTATGAATCCAAACAGGTGACACTATATGGACGTGATGAAGGACAAATGGCTGACCATTGATGAGCTGGTAGCCTATCTTAAGATGGGGCGGACCAAACTCTACACAATGGCTCAAAAGGGAGATATTCCTGGCTGCAAGATCGGTAACCAGTGGCGCTTTGATCGTGAAGAGATCGATGAATGGATTAAATCTGGGCGAGCTGCCGATATGAGTAAATCTTGAAATTGTGGACATGACATTACGATTATATGGATTCCACGTTTATATAGAGATAGGCGAATAATGAAACCGCAACTGACAAAAGAGATCGCGTATAAAGCCCTTCAAAATTTTTTCACCCATAAACCCTTTGTCCTTTTTGGCACCGGGACCTCTTGCGCCGTGGATAAAAATTTTGGCATGGGGGCATTAGAAGCCTATCTAAAAGATGAAATCCCCAAGGTTATTCAAGATGATACCCAGATAAGTGAGTGGGGGAAAGTGTTGGAGGCGTTGAAGGATCATGGTGATTTCGAAGCCTCCATGAACTCCATTCAAGATGAGACGTTGCTTTTTCAGGTAATTAACAAGACAGCTGACTTGGTCTCACGTGTAGACCGCAAGAATGCGTATTTAATTTTAAATGGGACGATTAAATGGCCTGCCATCGGTTTGCTTCAACGCCTTGTGGAACGGCTTCCTGAAACGGATCGTACCCTTCATGTGGCGACCCCTAATTATGATTTGATGGCTGAGTATGCATTCGTGAAGGCCAATATCCCTTACACAACTGGCTTTTGGGGAGGTGTGTTGCGTAAGCTTGATTGGACGCAGGCTGAGCGACAGATGACCAGACCTGAAAAAATGGTGAGTGGACGAACTAAGGTGGCCTATATAACCCGGGTAATAAAACATCTTCGTCTTTACAAAGTGCATGGGTCGCTGAATACCTTTGTCCATGACCACCAAGCGGTGGAAACGGATATGTGGAGTGTGGTTCCCAAAGGTGTGGAGAGACTTATGATAACACCTGGGACGTCGAAACATGAAAAGCTTCTTGGTTGCAGGGACATTCTCCTTAAAGATTATGATCGTGCCGTCAGTGCGCACAGCGCCTTTCTCTTTCTTGGCTTTGGATTCAACGATAAACAGTTGGTAGACAATGCCATTGGAGAGAAGCTATCCTCACAATGTTCTCCGGCCTTGATCATTACGCGCGACAGTAATCCTCGGATTGAAGCATTGCTAAAAGTAAGCCCGAAAACCTGGCTTGTATGCAAGCATCCCGATAATGATAATTCTTCTACCGTTATCAAAAATTCTCAATATATGAATGACCTTATTTTGTCGGATAGCAGGCTTTGGCAATTCGACCACTTTACATCTGAGATTCTCGGAGGCTGATATGGCACTTTTTGAATTCATTGATAACGCACATCTTCTGGGTACGGTCAGGGAAGTGGATACCCGCAAAGTCTCCATTCATGTCAAAAGTGATGAAGACCTCCGGAAGGCGAGGGTAGGGCAGCTGGTGTCACTTCAAATTCCAGGTGGTGTTGAAACCTGGCTTATCGGTTTGATAGATAAGGTGATCAAATCGGTCGCCATCACCCCGCCAACAATGAATTCGGAAGAGGTTGAAGAGCTCGAACTTGAGGGTGCAAGTGAGGAGGTCGTTAATACGGTGCGTTTGACGTTGGTGGGTACGGCGCGTTGGGATGCCGCAACAAGCCGAAATGTGTTTTCTCGATCCCTCATGCAGGTGCCGGAGATCGAGTCTCGATGTTATGTCCTTCAGGACAAGCAGCTTGAGTCATTTATGAATCTTCTTGTAACAGCTGGAGATACGGAACACTCCCTTGCTCTTGGGGTTTATGCCATGGATGATTCAGCAACGGCGTATTTGGATGGAAATAGGTTTTTCCAGCGGCATGCTGCTCTGCTTGGGAGTACAGGCTCTGGCAAATCGTGGACCGTTGCTTCCATTTTGGAGCGGGCCTCCAAACTTCCCACATCAAATCTTATTGTTTTTGACCTGCACGGTGAATACAGAAAACTCAGTTATGCACGGCATCTTCGCATTCCCGGTCCTGAAGAGTTGGGGCAATCTTCAGACAATCTTCTCTATCTTCCGTACTGGCTTTTAAATGCCGATGAGATGCAGGCGATGTTCATCGATCGGTCTGAATTCAGTGCCCACAATCAGGTGATGGCCTTTCAGGATGCCGTGATAGAAGAGAAAAAGGCTGTCTTGCAGGAGCTTGGAAAATCAGAGGTTTTAAATGCCTTTACTTTGGACAGCCCCATTCCATTTTCCATCGACCGTGTGGTCACGAAACTGACAGATCTTAACGAGGAGATGGTACAGGGTGCCCGGGGGCTCAAGCAGGGGAATTTTTATGGTCAATTCAGCAGGCTCCTGACTCGCCTCCGAAGCAAGTTGAGCGATAAACGATACGGTTTTCTTTTTCATGCTCCCGAAAAAGCACACCATTACGATGCCATGGCAGCCATGGTGCACCAGTTGATGGATTACAAATCGGACAAGGCACAGGTCAAAGTCATCGATTTTTCCGAGGTGCCTTCGGAAATTTTGCCGGTGATAGTGGCGCTTGTGGCTCGGATTGTCTATCAGGTTCAGTTCTGGACCAATCAGGAGACGCGTCGTCCTATTGCCCTGGTTTGTGACGAGGCTCATCTTTACTTGCCTAAAAAAGAGGGCCAGAACCCTGTGGAAAGGCGAGCCATTGAAGCCTTTGAGAAGATCGCCAAAGAGGGGCGGAAGTACGGGGTGGCCCTTCTCATTGTCAGCCAGCGACCGTCGGATGTGAGTACCACGGTGTTGAGCCAGTGCAACAATGTGATTGCCTTGCGGCTGACCAATGGAGATGACCAGTCAACAGTGAAGAAATTGATGCCTGAAAGCCTTGAAAGTTTGCTTGATGTGTTGCCTATTATGGATGTCGGGGAGGCCCTGGTGGTGGGGGATGCGGTGCTTCTTCCAAGCCGGATCAAAATTACCGAACCCACAGAGAAACCGTTGAGTGCGACCATCGATTTTTGGTCGGAGTGGCAACAGGATGCAGATCAACCCGATTATGTGCGTGCGGTTGAAAACATGCGTAGACAGGGGCGAGGTTAAATGAAACGCAATACATTTGGAATCAACGTGGATGAGGGGATCGCTCTTACCACGGATGAGGAGTTTGACCAACTTTTTGTCGATGTTGACTCAGAAGCGGCGGTAAAACTGGAAGCCTGGATGAAAACAGGTCGACTGTCTGCTCTTTTCGGGGGGCAGATTGGTTGCGGTAAAACAACGCTCATTGAATACATCTTTAAGAAAACAGGGTGCCTACCGGATATTACCTTCCATTTTGATAGAGGGAGCCTGAATCTTTCATCCATTGATGCTTGGTCAATCGTATTTACGGGCTTGTTTAAATACATTGCTGAGATGTCACATGAGTCTATTCCTCTGATTCCCAAAGATTTTTGTGGGATTATTGGTAATAATCCAGAGGCTATTCTTCAGTCTGTTTCACAGATTCGGCTGGAATCTTTTTCTACTGAGGCTCGTGAGAAAAATAGACGATTCAGCGATCTTTTAAACTCGATTGAATCTGATTTATCATCATTTTTCGAGACCATTGTCGCTGATTTAGAATCCAAAAGAACCACCCCGTTGTTTTTTTTCGCCTCCGGTATTGATAAATTTGAGCCAGGAACAACAGCCTTTTATGCCTTAAGGGAGGTGGTTTATCCTCTGTCAGAAGAAAAAACCCTATTTGAGGCCAATGCTGTTCATCTTTTTTTGAATGAGCCCCTGATGATGGCTGCAGATAAAATTTATCTTGCAGCATGGGATACGCCCCAAATCGTGGAGATGCTAAAAAAACGCCTGGGTGGATATGCCAATGCCTACGACAAGGAGTTGCCTTTGATCGCGGAGTTTTCGGCGGGCATGCCGCGGCAGGCACTTCGACTTTTGGACTCATTTTTAGCTCATAGGAAAAAGGCAGCTAACTTTACAGAAGCCTTTACTCAGGCCGTGGCCCAATCGAACCGGGATTTTTTTGCATTTGCCCCGAGGCCGGAACAGGACCTCATGGCTGCGGTGTCCAAAAAGGAGATGTTGGAAACGAGTTTGGTGGGTGTGCCTGGGGACTCAGCCACCGCAAAAAGGGCTGTTTTTGGCAACTGGATTGTGTTGAAAAGCCCCGCCGCAGAAAGTTGGTGGAAGGCATCCATAAATCCCTTGATCAAGGACACCTTTGTAAAGGTCACCCCTGAGGAGCCGGAAAGGGTTTTATTGAGAGAGTACGCTCAGCAGCAGGGGATGAGTGATTTTGGGCTTGATGTGAGGGTTGATTCTTTTAAAGGAAATCAGATCTTGCAGGATCAGTTGGAAACGCCCATAGCCCATCGGATCTTGCAGGATCAGCTGGAAACGCCCATAGC
Organism: Desulfoluna sp.; assembly: GCF_030145185.1. Lineage (GTDB taxonomy): Bacteria > Desulfobacterota > Desulfobacteria > Desulfobacterales > Desulfolunaceae > Desulfoluna. Next base: position 23,136 of record NZ_JAQYWB010000007.1, read on the forward strand.
CCATCAGATCCTACTGGGTCAGTTAGAAACGCCCATAGCCCTTAATGTGACCGAGATTCTCGATGCGATTTCCAGTGCGTTGTTGTCGGTTAATCGATCGGACCGTGTGATTGTCGCCTACGAAGACAAAGCCATAGCAGGTGTGGTGCGGGCCTATTTTGCGGCGAATTCCAATGCGTATGAATATCAGACGTGGAAACATCACAGCCTTCGGGGTGATTCCGAAATTTCGCCGCTTTTTCAGCTCATGGAGATATTTTCCGAGAATGCTGCTGATATTATTTCCCTCGATTTTGTAGGAGATTTTTCCCAAGAATCCTTGGATGAATTGAATGTACGAAGAGATTCATTTCTGGACAGGCAACTTATCTGGTGGATTCCCAAAGATAAATTGAACACGTACCTCGCACGGTGGACTCAGCTGAGGCAGCTTTTTCAGGTCTTTGTTTTGGAAGAGGACTTGAGAAGATCCCTGAGCGTCGAAGAGATTGAAGCGGATCTTGATTTCATGGCGGAGCTTGTGGATTCAGAAGGGACGGCACCTTTTTCTTATGTCCAGAATTTAAAGGTTGTTCTGGCGTATCTGAAAGGGGTGAATCATGGCTAAAGCGAAAGGCATGGATGAAAAAATAATTCGGGCTTACCTTTGGCAGGATATTCTCAGACTGGCTTTTTCTCCCTCTAAGACGAGTGATCAAAAAACGTGGTTGCTACTTTATGGGCGTAGCTTAAAAGATTTTTGGGGGGTAGAATCGTATCCGAGTCTTCCCGGGCGCAAAGGTAAAGGACCACTATCAGGCGAAGTCGATTCTTGCGCGGATTTTGGTGTTACTTTTGAGTATGATATTACAACCGATCAAAAGTATGGTACCACATGGAATCATTATCCACCCTCTCAAGAAAAACAACCGATGTGGGTTCATGATGTGGATGGGAAGTATTTCACTATTCCAGTTCAAGAGTTGCTTACGGCCCATGGTTCACGAAATGACGCTGCCCGGAAGATGAAGTCAGAAGATGTGTCATTCGTTGTCGAATCTATGATTTTTCATCCAATGTCTCACCAGCATATCGATAGCAAAATCATCATGGATGATGATACCGACGAAATGAAAAAGAAGAAGCATACAATACGTATTGGTGGGGGTATTTTAAACCCCTTTCATTACCTGTTCCATCTGAGAGTCCAGCTCTGTTTGGATCAGAGAATAAAAAATCTGGAGAAGGCGCGTTTGAAAGATCTTTTTACCACTGCGATAAAGACGAATAGCCCCATTTCGGCCAATGATTTGATGAGAGTTCCATCATAATCACAAAATGTATGGATAACGAAATTGACCATGAATACATTTGAAAAATGCCCCTGGTGCGGTGAGACCCCTGTCTATGTGGCGTATCATGACGAAGAGTGGGGCGTTCCAGAGCGCGACAGCAGAAAGCTTTTTGCCATGCTGCTCCTGGAAGGATTCCAGGCCGGGCTCTCCTGGATTACGGTGCTCAAGAAGAGGGAACACTATCTTGAGGTGATGGATGGGCTCGATCCGGAGAAGATTGCACTCTATGATGAAACGAAAATCGCGGCGCTTCTGACCGACCCTGGGATTATTCGAAACAAGCTGAAGGTACGGGGTGCGGTGAAAAACGCAAAAGCGCTTCTGGCTTATGAAGCCGAGGTCGGCTCTTTTTCTGACCTTCTCTGGAGTTTTACCGGTGGGAAGACCCTGGACAATGGGTTTGTCTCCATAGAGGAGGTTCCGGCCAGCACTCCGGCGTCTGATGCCATGAGTAAGGACCTTAAAAAACGTGGATTTACCTTTGTGGGGTCCACCATCTGTTATGCGTTCATGGAGGCCGTGGGAATGGTGAACGATCATCTGGTGACCTGCCCGAGGTACCGGGAATTGGGCGGGGTTAAAACCAGAATCAGTTAAGCATGCGCGGATAATTTTTAGAAGAACCGGCCTATTTTTAATGTGGCTGGCCGAAACGATGAGTAAGTCCGCTTTTTGATATGCTTTTGGCTCATCTTAAGCTTGCAGTATAAATTCTGTACACTGGGTATTGTTGGCAACCTGTAGGATGGGCAAAGGTAGTGCCGTGCCCATCTGGCGCGGGTGCAACCGATCACACCGGGGAGAGATGCTGCGTCGTCAAAATTTATACAATTTTCAGCGTTGTGGGTTTCCCGACTGCCAGATGGGCACGCTTCGCGCTTTGCCCATCGATGCTACGCTTGTTCTGCCCTCACCAGCTCTGCCACCCTCTCAACATACCCTTCAATATTGCATTTTCGTTTCAGGCCTGAGGCCATCATGGACCGCACCTTCCCAAAACCGGGTTGGTTGGGCCAGGCGCGGTCGTGGAGCCCGAAGATCCAGCCTACCCCGGCGTAGGAGTTGGGGTCCCTTCCGTCCAGAAAGTATCGGTTGTTGAGGTAAAGTGCTGTTTGATAGGCCTCCTTGGCATCGCGGTGCCATTCTAAAATTTTTTTTCCCCAGTACATTCGCATGTAGTTGTGCATGAAGCCGGTGTGGACCATCTCGGCCATGGCGGCGTTCCAATAGGGGTCATGCGTGGCACAGGCCGTGAGCTGCTCCCGGGTGTAGAGGTCTTTTTTGATGCCGCGGGCAGCCAGAGTCTCTATCGCCCATGCAGGGGCTGTCGCTTCGAAGGTGTCGTAATCGGGTTCATACCAGGCGTAATTGACGGCCAGCTCCCGACGGACGATGAGCTCCTCGATAAAAACAGCCACGGAGTCTGAATGGCCTGCGTCGTTATGGCTTACGGCAAGGGCTGCTTCTATGGGGGAAAGCTGGCCGAAGTGGAGGTAAGGGGAGATTTCAGATATGGCATTTTCCTCGGGGCGGTTTCGATGGGTGGCGTATCGTGGAAGGCCCTCATCAACAAAGAGGTGCAACCGCCGGAGGGCTTCTTTCTCTCCTCCCTTAAAACGTTCGGTTGCCCCCACGTCGCGGTCTACATGGAAGCTCCCCGGAAGGGATTTTAAGGGATTGATTCGGTCCGAAGGCAGCAGGGTAGACGGACAGGGATTTTCAATGGGCGTTGGGACAAGCCCGATGAGATAGCGATCCAGGAGCCTCTCAATTTTGGGGCGAAGGGTCCGGGCTGCATACTCTCGTTTGATCGAAGCAACCTCCACCGGAATCACGGCATCCGATTCTACCTCCATAACGGGGCAGGGGATTCGTTTTGCCATCTCTTTTCGCCACATCCTCTGATGGCGAAGATAGCCCCGATCACAGACGAGAAAGGCGGCCTCTTCTCCCAGCTTGATGGCTGCGTCTACCGGGGTTCCGTTGAGGATGCAGAAGCCAATTCCCCGTTCATCCAGTCGTTTCATCACCTCAACGAGACCCTCCATCATAAAGTGATAGTGGCGGTATGTGGCCTCGGGGTAAGCTTCCATGAGGCCAAATCCTACGAGAAGGGGCAGCCCGAGTGTGTTTGCCTGACGGACCGCATACTCCAGGGCATGGTTGAAACGAGTGCGCTGACTTTGTTGCATGAGGTAGAGGACATAGCGTCCCGGTACCGGTTGGGTTTCGTTGAGACGGTGGAGGCGACTTTCGTCGATGAAGGGGGTTGCGGTGATGACCATGATGATCTCCAGAGCCCTTTTTTGATGGCGTGTGTCTGCTTTAAAGGTATGAAATCTATTTTCTCACGATTGCGGGATCAGGGCAATGAAGATGCAGAGGGTTGAAGAGACAGGACGATACGCTCGGCTGTGGTCGGGGTATCCGTTCCGGGGGCAGGAAAAGGGGTTCCACGGCTTTGTGGGGTGAGGTAGGTTTAGAAGGCGAAAGGTGAAAGGTGAAAGGCAATAGGCGAAAGGCAATAGGCAATAGGCAATAGGCAATAGGCGAAAGGCCAAGGGCGATAGGCAAAGGGCAAAGGGCAAAGGGCGAGGGGCAAAGGGCAAAGGGCAAAGGGCGAGGGGCAAAGGGCGAGGGGCGAGCGTTAAACGTAAAAGATCGATTGGCGTATTGAATGTCGGGTGGGTTCATGGTTTTTTGTAAAAGGATCATATTCGGGTTTCGTTTGTTTTGTTGACGTATCATATGGGAAATCATGAAAGAGTTTAAAGAAAAGCTACGATATTATGGTGAAATTGTCATTGTGGTCTTGCTCCCTGGGTTGGGATATGTGGCAGGGCTTTTTTTATATCTCTGGGAGTATGGCATTGAAGGCCGGAAACCTCATCGAGTTCCGGGATTGGACAGGAGGAACCTTCGATGAAGAATCAACCCTCCTCTCTTCGCATCTGTCTGGTGAGTTACCGGAGTAACCCTTATTGCGGCGGTCAGGGTGTCTATATCCGCCATCTTGCACGCGCCCTGGCGGATTTGGGGCATCAGGTCCATGTCCTCTCTGGCGATCCGGCGCCTCATCTCGATGATGATATCGGTTTGACGGTCCTGGGGGGGCTGGATCTGTACAGCCGAGAAAACTTCGATCAGATGCCCGCCTATAAACGGTTGAAAACCCCCCTTAACTTGTGCGAGTGGTGGATCAATTCAACCATGGGGTACCCCGAGCCCTTTGCCTTTGGGATCCGTGCCCAACGGTTCATGGAAACCGAGGGGCACAGGTTTGATATCATCCACGATAATCAGTCGCTTTCGTGGGGGCTTCTCCATATCAGCCGGAACATTCCCACGGTGGCCACCATTCACCATCCCATAACAAGGGATCGGGATATTGAGGTTATGAGTACCCGATCCCTCTGGAAACGGGCCAAAGCCATGCGGTGGTATTCGTTTATCGGGATGCAGAAACGAGTGGCTCGAAAGCTCCCGGCCCTCATCACGGTCTCTCATGTCTCGAAGAGAGATATTGTTGCTGACTTCAGCGTGTCTCCCGATAAATTACATGTCATTCCCATTGGCATCGATACGACTCGGTTTTATCCCGTCGAGGGGATCCAGAGGGAACCCCATCGGTTGATCGTGACCAACAGCGCAGACAGCCCGCTAAAGGGGCTCTATTACCTGATGCATGCCGTGGCCTCCATGAAGAAAAAAAACCGCTTTGTGCTGCTTACTGTGATTGGCCAGCCCAAGGAGGGGGGGATCGTTCAGCGGCTTGTGACCTCTCTGGGGCTTTCCGAGGTGGTGGAGTTTACCGGACGGGTTTCTGACGAGCGCCTTGTCGAGGAGTATGCACGGGCCTCCGTGGCGGTGGTCCCCTCACTGTATGAAGGCTTTGGCTTGCCCGTTGGTGAGGCCATGGCCTGTGGTGTCCCTGTGGTTTGTACCGACGGAGGCGCATTGTCGGAGGTGGCAGGGGATGCGGCACGGATCGTGCCGGCCGGTGATGTTTCTGCCCTTGAAACAGCTATTTGTGATCTTCTTGACGACAGAAAGCTGGGTGTTGACCTTGCGCGTAAAGGCGTCGATAGAGTTCATGAGCGTTTTGTCTGGAGGCAGACGGCCGAAGCGACGGTGAGTGTTTACCGTCGGATGATTCATTCGCGCTAAACAATCCGTTATTTGATTTGCCAGGATTATTTTCGGATTGACAGAATGGATCGAGGTGATCAACTGAACCGCAACCTCGCGAGGAACTAAGGCGCGTGCTAAAGATAATGTGTATTTAGACGAATTTATATAATTTACGCGAACAAGGTTGACACGCTGTGACTATGTTTATAGGCTATTTGTGCTTTTTTGATGGTTTTGTAAAAAAGTTCGTGTGTCGGTTTATGGTCACTGGCATTGTCTCCTGTTTTGAGTTTTCAGGTATGAAGTTTTAATGCCTGTCGATGATGTTTTTTAAGGACGATTTTATTCAGTACGCACGATTCGGCACGTCTCACGAAGTGAAGGTGATCGTGCCGGTGGTTGCCCTCAAAGTTGATGGTGGATGATTGCGGCCAGTCAATGATGACTGGTTCATCACCTTTGCACATGGGGGAAGAGGGGAGAGAAGGGTGAGCAGGATGCTTTGGTTATGATGCATTCGTAAGGATTTAAATGGTCGAATTGTAGGGAGGTATGGCTGTGATTGATCACAACGGACCCACATATTACACAGATGTTGCTGCTGTCGTGGATTATATTATTGAAAAGTTTGATAAGAAGATCACCTTTTGTATGCCGATCGCCTTGGGTAAATCGTATCAGATTTCTAATGAAATGTACCGACGAGCCAAGAATGATCCGTCGATTGATTTGACGTTCGTCACGGCTCTTTCCCTCGAGAAACCCACGTGGTCAAACGATCTCGAGAGACGTATGATGCAGCCCCTTCGAGATCGTGTCTGGAAGGGCATCCCTGATTTTGATTATATGTTGGACCTGAGGAAAGGGGCTCTGGCACCCAACGTGAAGATGAAAGAGTTTTACTACAAGGCCGGCTCCGTTAAAAGTGATCCCATGGCCCAGCAGAATCATTATAGCTCCAATTACACCCATGTGGGTCGGGATATGATGGATGAGGATTGCAATATTCTCTATTGCCATATTGTGGCCAAGAAAGAGATCAATGGCAAGGTCTGTTACAGTGACAGCTGCAACGCCGACCTGAGTCTTGATATCAAGAAATATATCCCCGACGCCAAAGCAGCCGGGCGCAAATTTCTCCATATAGGGCATGTGAACAACGCGCTGCCGTTTATGTACGGCGATGCTGTGGTAGGAGGGGATGATTACGATATTATTCTGGAAAACCCTGAGTACGACACGCCGCTTTTTTCTGTCCCCAAGGCACCGGTGACCACAGCCGACCACATGATTGGTCTCCACGTCAGCTCCCTTGTCAAGGACGGTGGGTCCCTTCAGATCGGTATCGGCTCTTTGGGCGACGCCATTGCCGCCGCGCTTATCATGCGAAATAAGGCCAATTGGGATTACAAAAAGGTCCTCGACGCTGTGGGCGTCAATTCAAATTATGGTGATCTTGTGGATCGCATTGGAGGGCGGGAGCCTTTCGAGGAGGGGTTGTACGGGACCACAGAGATGCTCGTAGACGCCTTTGTCGAGCTTTATACTGCCGGCGTTATCAAGAGGAAGATTTATGGCAATCTCGAGATTCAGCGTCTCGTTAATGAGAAGGTTCTTACAGAAACCCTGACCCGCGAATCCGTGAAGGCTCTTCTTTCCCAGGATGCTTTTCAGCCTATTTTGAAAAAAACTGACTTTGAAAGTCTGCAGAAGTATGGCGTGTTCAAGGAAGCTCTGGTCTGGGACGACTACGCCATCGTGGACGGCGAGTCCCGTTACTCGACCGATTTACGAGAGGCCGCCAATCTGGATGCGATTTTAGACCATTGCATCGGAGAATCCCTTGAAAACGGTGTCATCGCCCATGGTGGCTTCTTTATCGGGCCCAATCAGTTCTACGATACCTTGAGAAATATGAGCGAGAAGGAGCGAAAGCTCTTTGAGATGACCGGTGTGGCCGTCCTTAACCAGCTGTATGGGGATGAAAAGCTTCGGACCCTCCAGAGAAAGGATGCGCGTTTCGTCAACGCAGGGATGATCGTTTCGATTGTGGGGAACATTGCCTCTGATGCGCTTGAAAACGGCACCGTCATCAGTGGGGTTGGGGGGCAGTATAACTTTGTTTCCATGGCCCATGCCATTGAAGATGCCCGGTTGATTATGATGATCCGAGCGGTAAAGGAGACGGCTCAGGGACCCAAGTCCAATGTGGTTTTTAATTATGGCTATACCACGGTTCCCAGGCATCTTAAGGACATTGTGGTGACCGAGTACGGGATCGCTGATTTGCGAGGCAAGGTGGATCACGAGGTGGTGGAAGCGCTCATTAACGTGGCGGACTCCCGCTTCCAGGACGAACTGGTTCAAAAGGCGAAGAAAGCCAGGAAGCTGACGCCTGACTACGAGATTCCCGCACAATTTCGAAACAACTATCCCGAGGTCATTGCCAAAAAACTGGCTCATTTCCGTCAAATGGGCAATGGATATTTTGATGTGTTCCCCTTCGGCTGTGAATTTACCAAAGAGGAGATCGTTCTCGGACGATCCCTGCGTGAGTTCAAGTCCAAGATGGACAAAGATAAGATCAAGACCATCATGGGGTTGGCAAAGCAGATGCTGACGGGCCTTCCTGAGGGCTCCGAGCCCTACCTGAAACGGATGCAGCTGGATCATCCCCAGGCGTTCAAAGAGAAGCTTACTCAGAAGCTGGTTGCCTTTGCTTTGAAGAGCTCAGGGCAGATCTGATCAGAGGCTCTGGCCTCTATCCCGGATATTTCACGAGTCGAAAACGGTGAATTACATTTTGCATTTTTGAAATGGCTACATCTTTCTATGCAACCAGCTGTAATGACATATTATTATTTTGCCCCGTCCGTTTTCTCATGAAACATACGGGTTAGCTCGTGTGACCCTGAGATGCAACAGTGATGAACCGGTCGGTGTGGAAACACATCGGCCGGTTTTTTTTTTGTGCTGGCAGTGCCTTGGCGGGTTAGACTTATCTGCGACCACCAAGGGACCTTTTTTATTCTTGAGAAACCTGAATGAAGCATCCGCCACTGCTGCTGCTTGAAGACGCTGGAGCTGCCTGGGTCGTGAAGGTCCAGACGACTGGTGCGGCCAAAGCGTTGCCAGCGGTATCCTGAATGCCGGGGGTCAGGGTGAAGGTGTAGGCGGTGAGGGGAGCCAGAGGTGACTCTGGCGTGACGGTGGCCGTGCGGCTGGCCGCATCGTAGGTGACCTGTCCGGAAAGTCCTCGGTTGTTTGTAAAGGTCGCAGCAGAGAGTGTGTCGGGGTTCATTGTCTCGTTGAACTGGACCGATATTGAGCTGTTGACTGGAATCTCCGAGATGCCATTTGAAGGGTAGGTCCGGACAACGGCCGGTGGCACGATATCATAGGTAATGGAAAGGCTCTGGCTGGTTTCGTTCTGAGTCGTGGCATTGTCTGTTGCCGAGACTGTGATGGTATTGCTTCCGGTGACCAGGGGGACCTCGGCACTCCAGGTCGCGGTTTCCCCGGTAGTCGCGGAGCCGCCCTCGGCCGGTAGCCCGTTAACCGTTACCTGTTGGACTCCTGAGTCTCCTCGTCCCAGGTCAGATGCGGTGCCGGTCAGGGTGAGGGTGTCGGTTTTAACCAGGTCACCCGAGGTATGACTGGTAATGGAAAGCAGAGGACCCACCAGGTCGTCGAGTCCGTCGGGCATGGTGACCGTGAGGGTGGAGGGGCCGTTTATCAGTGTATGGGCAACCGTCTGGCTGAAACCGCCGATGGATGCGCGGATTCGGACGGTACGACGGGTTGGATGGATGGCATTCGTCAGTCCCGAGGCGTTGGTCAGATCAAAGGGGGTCTGGTTGATATAACTCCCGCTTGGGGCTTTGTCTCCCATGAGAACGTCGCTGTGGGTGACGTCGCCATACACACGCCCACCTTCAAGGCTGTCTTGGCCGTCTCGTGGGGCGGCGGCGTCCAGAAGCTCGACAGTGATACCGGGGACGGGTATATCAGCGTTGTTGACCACTTTTACGGTGAAGGTGCTGACGGGGTACCCATGAATCAAGGCGGCTGCATCGTCTAACTCCAGGCTTGCTTTGTTATTCTGTCCCGGGTTCCCCGCTGAATAGAGCCAATACATGGTCGCCTCCTCGAAGTTTGCGCCACACCCTTCAGAACCGGCATTCTGACACTCAACCCCGGCATGGCTGAGGCCTGCGCTGTGACCGCTTTCATGGGCGACGACGGCCGTGGTATTGATGGTACCGCCGGTGCCGTCTCCCCAGTTGAATTCTTCACCGTTAAAGGCGATATCTGATTCTACGGCACGGTACGAGGTACCGCTTCCCTGGGTCCACGTGGTGCTGATGGCCAGAATTCCCTCGCCGATCATGTTATTTCTTGTGGCAAAATCAGGGTCGATGTTGATGAGGTTTGTTTCGTCTTTTGAGACGGATGTGAAGGCTGAGGTACCTTGATAATCGAAGAGAAAGGAACTCATTTCCAGGCTGTTCCACAGGTCAATGCCGGCTTTCAGGGAGACAATGAGGGGATCGGGTGTGACGTCGGAAATGCGGTATTCTATTGTGCCGTCGGTCCAGAGGCGGAGGTTCCCGTTGCAGCAGGACTGTTTGTATTGGGACGACGCGCAGCCCAGGGAAGTGCTGCCCGTGTCGCGGATCCAGCACCAGGCATGGAGGCTTGCAGGGCACAGCGACAGCGCAAGAAGAGCCGTAAAAATTTTCAAAGAAAGTAATTTCATGGGAACCTATGGGTTTCGTGTTTCGTCGGATGGAGGAAGCAGGTCTCGAACACGCTGGAAAAAAGCATCCAATCCTTCACCCTGAGGAGGCAGGGGATTGAGGCGGAGAGCTTTTGTGTTTAAGCTTTGGGTGGTTCGGGCTCGGAACAGGGGGCCACTGACTCTTTGAGTGGCATCCAGCGGGTCTGTTTCGATGCGGCAGAGGCCATAATAGAGCCCGAAGATCGTGTAGGCCTGGTCGTCTTTTTTGAGAAAGAGGATCACCTCGTCATCGACCTTAAGTCGGGGCACGCCATGGACCTCCATGCGCATGTCGTCGACCTGGCCCCCGAGGGTTCTAACAACAATGACCGTAGGACGATCTGGGGTGGGGTGCTTGAGGAATTCCATGGTTTCTATGGTGATATCGGTGTAGATGCGGCCTTCGTCCCAATAGGCTTGGGACTCCTGCACAACACCGGCCACGATGGTGTCCGCCTTTTCAGTCAGTTGGGTAAGGCTGACGGGAAGCACGGTTGTTGCCGACAGGGACGGAGGGAAAAAAAAGAGGAGCGGGATGAGAAAAAAAATGACGTGACGCAGGGGAGCCATACAAGCCTCATTTGTTTCTTGTGTCATGGTTATTGTGTTTGATAATCTATACATATCTTATCGGCATGATCGGTGAAATAGTAGCGGTTTTTTTTTAAAAGAATATTATTTTATTTTAATTGGATAAAGCCGAGCTCTTTCAAAAGAGCGAACAGGGTTGTGGCAGCTGCCATTCCGCTTTTTTTATCAAAGGTTTCATTTTTCCCATGGGTGAGTCGCTGGGGCCGGGTATGGCGCTGCGAGCGGGTGCCGGGGCCCATTACCACGGGGAAAAAGCGGGCGGCCAGTTTGGGCTCCATGGTGTTGAGGATGGTGGACGCATCTGAAATGCCGGTGTTGTGTTCTATGGTGATCGCAAGGGGAGGGGGCGTCATCGTGGCGAGAGCCTTCTGGAAGGGAGACCCTTCCCAGCGACTCCTCATGTCCATGCCCGGTGAGATGCGGAATTCTTTGAGCTCCCGGTAGCGGATGCCCGCGAGCTGCTTCTGGACCTCTGTGAGGCTGTCAAAGGATCGGTTGCTTAAGATCAGGGCGTGGGACAGAGGTCGTGCGGCTTTCCCCCGTTTGATTTCTGTGGGGATAACCCCAAAGCTGTCAGGTTGTCCTGCAGAAAGCAGGTCTGTTCCATCGGCCGAGAGGATGATCTCGGTGAGGCGGTTTTTTTCCCGCGGGATGGAGCATGCGTGTCCTCCCTTCTGGGTGATGACCTCGCTCCAGAGGGGGGGAGATGTTTCCGGATAAATGCAGATTGGGTTCCAGCTCTGGAGCTGTGTCAGGGTCTGCTGAAGTTCAGTAAGGGGCCCGGAAACCTCAATGACGAAATTTCCTCTCTCCGCCGTGTAAAGGCCCAGGGAGGGCGATGCTCCTGTGCTTACCGTGTTCTCCAGAACGAGCAGGAGGGTCTCTGCTTCACTGACGGGAAGGCTTTTGCCAAGGGCCCGGCCTATATGGACGGCGCTCTTGTGGCCCGCCCCTTCCTCTTTAAAACTAAGGCTGAAGATGAGGTTCTCAAACTCCATGTCCCCGGCGCCGGCAAGCTCGGCCAGGAAGAGCTGAAAGGCTACACCGGCTTTGCAGTCTGAAACACCGCGGCCCACCAGTTCATCTTCGCTCTCATAAGGGACAAAGGGGGAAAAGGGGGCATCCCATTCATCCTGATGTGCGTCGACGGTGTCCACGTGGGCGCTCAAATAAAGAAGGGGCTTTTTCAGGTTGAGGGTGTGGGGGATAGCCAGCAGATTTCGGCCTGGGTCCTCATAAAGGGTAAAGCCGGGCAGGTGGGTCTCCAGAGTCTTCCTGCAGTACCTCATGGCCTTGTCCACATCGTCTGGTCGGGTAAAGACCGACGGGATGGCGACCAAGGCGCGAAGATGGGAGAAAAAAAGCTCTGCTTTTGCTGAAACTAAGTTTGTCATGATCCACACTCCTTACGCCAGAAAGCCCGAATAAGCCGGCTTTAAGGCGGATTTAACGGGTGCGGTTATTAATTTCGCTTGTTGCATACCACAGTGGGGCTTGACTTGGAAAGGCAAGCTTTTTATTCTGAAGCTAAGTGATTTAACCCGGCTCGCCCGAAGGGTGAGAAAATCAAACAGAATACCGTGGATTACATTTTGCATTTTTGAAACGACTGAAAATATTTCTGCAAAGAAGTGTAATGACGAATTATTCCTTAGTGCTGATTGTTTTCTCATGAAATATCCGGGTTAAATGAAAGATGGGGATTTTACATGCCCTCATCGTCCCTCCTGAATGCGATATATCCTCGAAAATGAGATCAGTCCTGTCTGCAGAAAACGGAAACGGTTCAGCACATCCAATGGCCGTGTCCACTGGAATAAACCCATGAAAGAGGTGCAGCGTCATGACACGATCGGAAAAGGAAGAGAAAAGGGCGAAAGTGATTGAGGTGTTGAACAAGGCCCGGGCCATGGAACTCCAGGCCATTGGGCAGTATATGAATCAACACTACAGCCTTGATGATCTGGATTTTGGTGAGCTGGCGGCACAGATGAAGCTGATCGCCATTGATGAGATGCGTCATGCCGAGACCTTCGCCGAGCGTATCAAGGAACTGGGGGGGGAGCCCACCACCTTTGCTGCAAATACTGTGGAGCGCGGCCAGGGGATCGAAGTGATTTTTGGTTTTGACACCGAACTGGAAGATGAGGGCATCACAGCATACAATCATTTTCTTAAGGTGTGCCAGGATTGCGGAGACAGCGTCAGTGTCAAACTTTTTGATGCGGTCATTGATGAAGAGCAAGCCCATTTTAATTATTTTGACAATGTGGATGGCCATATTAAAAAATTGGGGGCCGCTTACCTGGCTCATAAAGCCGGGTCGTCATCTGCCACAGGCCTTAATACCCAAGGCTTTGTTGCACGTAGATCCGGAGCCACGCCGGTGTAAGTTTTTTGTCTTCGAAGGGGCTCATCGGTTTTGATGATGGGTTAAAAAAACGGGTAACTGTTCAACTTATGCCTCCGGCGGCCCTGCCGGGGGCTAAACTTCTGAAAAGTTTAACAAATAGGTTTTAAAAATCATTTTTGATTAAATTTTATCTTAAAGGCGAATGTGATTTGACCCGAGGGACGAGGGGCAAAACGCATTCGCAACCTGCTTTCAAGGTGGCACACCTTGCCGCCGGAGGCTTTTTTTGGAGCTGAATAGTCAGCATTTTTTTATTCTCAGGCCTTCAGATTTTTCCCTAACTGGCGATATAAGACATGAGCATTCGGGTTCATCCGGCTGATGAATTCATCATTATTTTATGCTCTACAGAGCTCAGAACAATCCCGCCACATGGATGCGTCGGGCTGGGCTCCTTGTTGCGGAGGCAGCAAAAACCCGTTGATTGACCAAGGAAGGTTATGGGACGACTTGCGATTTTAAAGATTCTAAGTGCCATTTGTGCACTGATGTTGTTGGGCCTCGTCTGTTCTCCGGCCTGGGCCGGGGGGGTCAATGGGTACGGCCCTGATGGGTTGAAGCCTGACGCCGAGGCGATTGCCGTTGTGGCCAAGGCCGTGGAAGAGGTCTCCGCACGTCTTCGTGACGCGAAAGAACGGATGGTGATCCTTGCCGTTGAAGGCAATAACACGCGTGATGAAGCCCGGGAGATTGTTCTTCTGGAAGAGGTGCTTTTCAGCCATAAACGTGAGTTTGCAGGGATGGTTCAGGTTGTGGCCGATGCCGGTGAAATACCTGTGTGGCTCAAGGGAACGATGGCCGTTGTCCTGGAAAAGCAGGGATCCATCGCCGATCCTCATTTTGCGGTAAAAAAGCGTTATCGAAGCCTTCACGCCGACCTGGCCACTCAGATTGAGAAGAGTGATGTGGGGTCATGGCTTACCCTGGATAAAAATCGAACCGAGCTGGTGGTTCACCTGGAACTTCCCGTGATTTTTTCAGCGGGGGGGAGCCGGGTTTCCGGTGAGTATCGTGAAACCCTTCATCGTGTGGCTGACGTCTTGAAACCTTATCGCCCGGCGGTGATGGTGACGGGATACACCGATACCTCAAAGGCGAAAAAACATTTTGTTTTAAGCGCAGAACGGGCGGCCAATGTGGCCCGTGAGTTTCTGGATGCGGGGATGACTTCAGATGATTTATCCATCCGAACCCGTCAGGAAAAGTCGGGGATGGACCGGGTTGAGGTCTCTTTTCGCATCCCAGCGTCCCGGGAAGTCGTTCCGGGTTGATTTATCGCTTCAAGCCAGGCCCCCCTGCAGGATCGCCTGAGCCTTTTTTCCAAGGCATTCCGATGGACACCCAGAAGGCTTGTGTTCCCTGCTGAATCTTCTTGACAACCAAAAATCCGCCGTGGTATTCCTGTCTCTACTGAGCATTCGTTCAGAATATAAAACATCGTTTATAGTCTTGCAGCACAGCTGAGTTTTTCTTACTCGTCTTTTTCATCTCCTATTTTCATGAAATATTCGGGATAGGGCTTTTGAGCCCTCGAACCGAATCCATTCGACAAATCAACAGATCAAGCTGGCGTTTATCATGGAAGGAGAACCCCATGAAGGTGCTCCACGTGGACCACATTGGTATTGCGGTACACGGGATTGATGCAGGTCGCCTCTTCTGGGAGGACGTTCTGGGTCTTTCCTTTGAGGGAGAGGAAACGGTCGTTGAGCAGAAGGTGACCACTGCTTTTTTTCCCGTGGGTGAGAGCGAAGTGGAACTCCTTGAGGCCGTGGAGGCTGACAGCCCGGTGGGGCGATATCTTGCGAAAAGAGGCGAAGGGGTTCACCACATCGCTTTTCGCGTCGAGGATATCGATGCGGCCCTTCAGGAGCTTAAAGCCAAGGGGATCCGTTTGATTGACGAGATCCCCCGCACCGGTGCGGGGGGAGCCCGTATCGCCTTTATTCATCCCAAAGAGACGCAAGGGGTGCTGGTAGAGTTGTGTGAGAGGTCGGGGAAAGGCGATGGGCGATAGGTGATAGGCAATAGGCTAAAGGTGATAGGCAATAGGCTAAAGGCGATGGGTCAAAGGTGATAGGTCAAAGGTGATAGGCCAAAGGTAATAGGTCATAGGCGCTTTAGACATAGTTTCGGCCGAAGGCCCTTTATGCTTTTTATGTCCTTCGTGATAAATACATTTTTTCCCCTCTTCCCCCTATGACGTCAATTTGCAAACAACTTTCGCTTGAGCCGGAGAATAAAAATCTGATGCCCATCCATTCTAAGCAACACGTGATCGTTTCATTGTGAGTCTGGGAGAAGCCCTCACCCGGATATTTCATGAGAAAACGATCGATTCGAAGAAATAAACATTTATTGCAATGAGTTATTGCGGAAAATTCAGTTATTTCAAAAATACAAAATGTAATTCACGATTATCTGTTCGCTTTTCTCACCCTTCGGGCGAGCCGGGTGCACTCATCTGCTGCGTTATCAGAGCTTTGAGGTAAACCACTACATCTGCAGCTTTGATGCCTTGCAGATAAGCGCATCCGACTCGTGAAATATCCGGGCTAACCCCGTAGGATGGGAAAAGCGCGAAGCGTGCCCATCATTGTTCGATCAACCTCCGCGGACCATATTATTATCAGCACCACAGGCAGCCCAACATCCTGCTCCCGGCAGGGGCGGTTGCCACCCATTGAGATGGGCACGGCATGACCTTTGTCCATCCTGCGACGCCGCCGAAATTCCAACGGTGTTGGCGACATGGGGCCTGAATTTATAATGGATGGAGCGCAGCGACGCCTCGAACGAAGCACGAAGAACAAAGAACGAAGAACCTCCATTTATGGAGCGTAGCGACGCCTCGAACGAAGCACGAAGCACGAAGAACGAAGAACCTCCATTTATGGAGCGCAGCGACTCCTTGAACGAAGCACGAAGAACAAAGAACCTTCATCGATGGGTGCTGAGAAAGGGCGGCGATCAGATTGCTTTTTACCCTGAAAGGAGAATCGGTATGGGCCGTGGCAATTGTCTTGAAGCCTGGCGGAAGTTGGCGGAGAAGGAGCTTCGGGACAGGGAACTTGAGAGCCTGACCCGGACCACGCCGGAGGGGATATCCATCAAGCCCTTGTATACAGAGGGAGACCTGGAGGGGCTGCCGTGGGCGGGGGCGTTGCCGGGGTTGCCTCCTTATGTCCGGGGACCGAAGGCCACCATGTACGCGGGGCGTCCCTGGACCATTCGGCAGTATGCTGGCTTTTCCACGGCGAAGGAGTCCAACGCCTTTTATCGAAGAAACCTCGCAGCAGGTCAGAAGGGGCTCTCCGTGGCTTTTGATCTGGCCACACACCGCGGGTACGACTCGGACCACCCGAGGGTGGCAGGCGATGTGGGCAAAGCCGGGGTGGCCGTGGATTCCGTGGAGGACATGAAGATCCTTTTCGATGGGATCCCCTTAGATGCCATGAGTGTCTCCATGACAATGAACGGCGCGGTGCTTCCGGTGCTGGCCGGATACATCGTGGCCGCGGAAGAGCAGGGCGTGCCCCACGAGAAACTCACCGGCACCATTCAGAACGATATTTTAAAAGAGTACCTCACCCGCAACACCTATATTTATCCCCCGACGCCCTCCATGCGTATTGTCTCGGATATCATCGGCTTCTGTTCAAAGGAGATGCCCCGGTACAACACGGTGAGCATCAGCGGGTATCATATGATGGAGGCCGGGGCCGATTCGGTGCTTCAGTGTGCCTTTACCCTGGCGGATGGCCTGGAGTATGTGAAGGCGGCCCTTGACGCCGGGCTCGATGTGGACGATTTTGCTCCGCGACTCTCCTTTTTTTTCGGCATCGGCATGAACTTTTTCATGGAGATCGCCATGCTTCGGGCGGCCCGCTTCCTCTGGGCGGAGATCATGGCCCGGTTCAGCCCCAAAGACCCACGATCTTCCATGCTGCGCACCCATTGCCAGACCTCCGGGTGGAGCCTGTCCCGGCAGGACCCCTACAATAATATTATTCGCACAACCGTGGAGTGCCTGGCCGCCGTCCTGGGAGGTACTCAGTCCCTTCACACCAACGCCTTTGACGAGGCCGTTGGCCTGCCCACGGAGCTTTCATCCCGGGTGGCCCGCAATACGCAGATTGTCGTTCAGGAGGAGAGTGGGGTCTGCAACGTGGTTGATCCTCTTGGGGGCTCGTATTATGTGGAGTCCCTCACCCGGGAGATTGTGCTCAAGGTGCGTGACATTCTTGGCGAGGTGGAAACCCTCGGCGGCATGGCTCGTGCCATTGAATCGGGCATGCCGAAAATGCGTATTGAGGAAGCCTCGGCCCGTCGTCAGGCCCGTATCGATCAGGGGCTCGATGTCATCGTGGGCGTGAACCGTTATCAGGTGGAGGACGAAGACGAGCTGGAGGTGCTTGACGTGCCCGCCACCATCCGGGAAGAACAGATCGAAAGGCTTCAGGCTCTAAAGAAAAATCGTAATCAGGACGAAGTGGACGGTTGCCTTTTGGCCATCACCCGCTGTGCCGAAGGAAAAGGCAATCTCCTGGAGGCAGTGATCCCGGCCATGCGTGCCCGCGCCACCGTGGGAGAGGTCTCCGATGCCATGGAGACGGTGTTCGGCCGATTCACCGCCACCACCCGGTGTATCTCCGGGGTTTATGCCGGAGAAATGGGAGACAGCGACACCCTGGCCACCCTCCGAAATCGTACCGATGCCTTTGCTGAACATCATGGAAGACGACCGCGTATTCTCCTGACCAAAATGGGCCAGGACGGCCACGACCGGGGGATAAAAATTATCGCCACCGCTTACGCCGATTTTGGTTTTGACGTGGATCTCTCCCCCATGTTTCAAACCCCCGAAGAGGCAGCGAAAATGGCCGTGGAAAACGACGTCCACGCCGTCGGGATTTCTTCTCTTGCCGCCGGTCATAAAATTTTAGTCCCGGAATTGATCCACCACCTCACCGAGCACGGCGCCCGCGATATCGCCGTCTTCGTGGGCGGTATCATCCCGCCGGCAGATTACGACCTTTTGGCGAAGATGGGCGTGGAAGATATTTTTGGCCCAGGCACCCGCGTCACCGAATCCGCAAACCGAATTCTTAATGTTCTGCTGGACGAGTAGGGGATGGGCGAACCACAGAGGCTCAGTGTGCACAGAGGAAGGGCGAAAAAGCGTGCCAGGCTCGCGGTATGGGTTATGCGAGCACGCCCTTATGTGACGCGTTGCCGATGGTGTAGGGGATGTGAGGTAGGGTGTGCTTGCGCACCGCCGAAGAACCGTAACGGTCATGAAATCTCATGTACGGGTGACCTTCAAGCCGCATAGAAATGGCAAAAGACGTTGGTTTTCCGAACAAATGGTGCGCAAGCACACCCTACCAGCCGTTCACCGTTCACCACTCACCATTAACCCTTCACTACTCACCACTCACTACATACTACATACTACATACTACATACTATCCTATGCCCACTTACTCCTACAACGCCACCCGTCTGATCCAAGGTGTCCTCGCCGGAAACCGGCGGGACCTCGCCCGAACCATCACCCTTTTTGAAAGCAGAAACCTTGCCCATCAAGAGGTCGCCTCTGACGTGATGCGGGGGCTCGCCCCCCATGCCGGGGGCGCTCTGCGCCTGGGAATCACCGGTGTCCCTGGGGTGGGGAAATCCACCTTCATCGAGAGTTTTGGGATTTATCTGGTTGACCGGGGCCACCGGGTGGCTGTGCTGGCCGTGGATCCCTCCAGTCGGCTCAGCAGGGGGAGTATCATGGGAGACAAGACGCGCATGGAAGGCCTTTCGCGGCGTGATGAGGCCTTTATCCGGCCCTCTCCCTCGGGAGGGACCCTTGGCGGTGTGGCAGCACGGACCCGTGAGGCCATGGTGGCCTGTGAGGCAGCCGGGTTTGACGTGATTCTCGTGGAGACGGTGGGGGTCGGGCAGTCCGAGACCACCGTGAAAGGCATGGTCGATTTTTTCCTGCTCCTGATGCTGGCCGGAGCCGGAGACGAGCTCCAGGGCATCAAACGGGGCATCATGGAGCTGGCCGATGCCGTGGCCATTACCAAGTCCGACGGAGAGAACCGGGAGCTGGCAGAAAGAGCACGGAAATCTTATGAAAACGCCCTCTCTTTTTTCAGCAGGGATCGAAAGGTGCCCGTGGTGACAGCCAGTGCCCTGGATGGCAAGGGGTTGGATTCCCTTGAAACCATTTTGTCTGATTTCTATACAGAGGACAAAGCGTCCGGTGCCTTAGAGCATCGACGGAAAAAACAGCAGATTGACTGGCTATGGGCGCTGGTGGAAGAGGGGCTTATGGAACGGTTTAAACAAGCTCCGAAGGTTGTTTCTCTTGTGGATGAGATGGTGGCTGGGGTGGAAAAAGGGGAGATTTTCCCCGGCCACGCAGCGCGGAAGCTTTTGGATCGGTTTTCAGGGTAGGGGAATTGCCTTTGTAACTATTTAGCTCCAAAAAAAGCCTGCGGCGGCAAAGTGTGCCATCTTGAAAGCAGATATCGGATGTGAATTAACCCACGGTTCTCGGGTAAATTACATCCGTTTTTTTTCGTTTCATTGCTCTCGTCTCATAAGCCGAGAGCAATAGTAATGACTGTTGTGGATGGCCTCATGATAACTTAAAAATGTACGATTTGAGATTCATAAGTAATATAGCAAGGAGGGGTTTGAGATATGATTTAATCACAAATAGATCGCGAATGCTGAATATGATTTTATCGTCTTTTCTCCATAGAACCACATTCTAAGCTCTTGATAATTGTTTCTATCTTTGCTATTTTTCAATCCATTAGGTAAGCACAAACTCTGGTGCCCCCCGGTTTGACCGTTTCACCAGTGGCCATTGAACATCAAAATTCGATGTTATGACTAAAAAACAGGCATTTCTAAAATGCCAATGATTATCCGCTACGGAACAAACTGTAAGATTTAATGGCCAACGTTCTATCCGTCCATTAGCCCGAGCTGAGCCGTGATAAATACGTCAGGATAAATTATAGCGTTCGTTTAGCCCGAAGGGTGAGAAAATCAGACAGAATACCGTGGATTACATTTTGTATTCTTGAAACAACGGAAAATATTGCTGCAAAGAACTATAATTACAATTTATTCCTTAGCCCTGATTGCTTTCTCGTGAAATATCCGGGCTAAATCGCTTTGGACAGCCATCAAGTCTGCGTTTTGACAAGATGTCATAACTTAAAAGAGCAAATACAAGGAGTCTATGGAATGAAGAAGTTTATTTTAATGTTTCTTTTAATCTTAATACCCATTGAATCGCCTGCAGCGATGTGGACAAAACAAGTCGACGCAAAAAGCGCTGATGATCTATTTGATGGTTATTATATACAAACGACGGATAATAAATTTTATGAACTGAATATGGGGTGGGACGTGTACCCCTCCAGATTTATGGACTGTTATGATGCTGAAAAATTCTCTTCCAGAGAAGAAGCAAGAAAGAGTCGTAGTCACATATGTTGCCTCAATCCTAAAGATAGCTCACATGAAATTTATAAAACAGACATTTCTGCAGATAAAATAAAATTTTTTATTTATGTGCCAGATAGTAGTAACCATGATTGGATGGGTTTGAAAATGAGAGAACTCAAGAAAAAGAATGTTTATTTTCGTGATGACGAAAAAGTAAGTCGATTTACTTTTTCTGAAGACAAGCGATATGATATCTTTTCTAAAGAACGAAAAAGAAATGGAATTATAATTATTAAATTGAACGAACATCCAAAATCAGAAGTTCCTTACATTATAAGCTATGTTGGTGAGGGTAGATACAGCTTTCCCATCCAGTTTAAGTAGTATCTGCTGAGTTTCTGTTTTATCGGCGAAAAGAACCTGTTGAATGGAGTCACTTCCAACCGCTGTGTTCTATTTTTGAAACAGGTCGGTGGACTTTTTGGCCTCTCAAATTGAGAGGCTCACCGAATTAAAGATCCTCGAGACGGAAAGAAGGTTTGTGTGGCACATTCACGACGTATCGTTTCAAACTTTTGTTGAATCGATTGCCGTGCCTCCTGAAGAATCAGTGCTGGATTTTGATGGCACTGATGATCCACATTATTGGGATCAAGTCGGCATATTCTGCAACTCATATTAGGACCATTATTGGTTTTTCCACTGGATGTATCTTGTAGCACACAGCTGCTTGTACCGAATCTCAGGCTGTAGTGGCCCGAAGGGTGAGAAAATCAAACAGAATACCGTGGATTACATTTTGCATTTTTAAAACGATTGAAAATATAGCTGCAATATACTGTAATTGCTGGCCATTCCTTAGTCCAGGTTGTTTTTTCATGAAATAATCGGGTTAGGTGCAGAAATAGATCGCTTTGAGCGGTTAACAACCAAGCCTCCTGTTTGACGGGAGGTTATGATTTTCGAGGACGTATTATGCAACGAGCACTCAGTCTATTTATCGTAGCTGTTCTTTTCATCACTCAAGGTTGTATGTCAAGCCGCATGAATTTGACCTCAATTAATAGTAGCAGAACAGACACCCCAAGTATGTCACTGCTTATTGAAGAAGGCTTAAACTCCGGGTGGAAGCACCATACAAGCCATGATGGTAGCTTGATAGCTGTCTACAATGGTAAAGATATAGTTATTAAATCAATATCAACCGGAAAGACAATTAAGCGCCTTAAAATAGACACCTATTTATTTGCGTTCGCATCGGCAGCAAATTTTTTCTATGTGAAAGAAAAAGGCAAACTACATGTCTGGAATATTAATGATGGCTGGAAGCACAGCTCCTTTAAAATACCTAAAAATATAGTCGCTAAATTTTACGTCAGCCCTTCTGGACAGAAGGTATTCGTAAAATCATGGAGCAAAAATGCAACGGCCTATATTTATTCCATAGATGGTAAGAAACTGAGTAGTTTTCCTTTCTTGTATAAGAAGAATGAACTAACAGAAAGGGTTGTGTTCTCCGGTGAGAATGAGCTGTTGACAACCTATAAATATAGATTGCTTAGAGTGACATTTGGGGCAAACCGTCACTCCATACGAATTGTTTATAATGGAAAGTCTAAAGCGAGGTTTAAGGACTTTGATAAACAATTCTACAGTAACGGCGAAGTTAAGGGGATTAGCCGGAACGGGAAATATTTTGCAACAGGTTACATTGATCCACATAAAAATGTGAATATGAAAGGAGAGACAACAACCATTAAGATAAGAAGGTGTCGTGATGCCAGGGTTGTACGCCGTTTTACCGTGAATAAAAATTATGATGAGCGTCCTTCTCAAAATTCAGCCATATCCATCTCCAATAATGGCCGGTATATCGCAGCCAGCGTGAATGGGATACCGACAATCTTTCACAATAAAACCGTTAAAAAGTTCAAAGATCACAGAGGTGGAGATATTGAATTTATTGAAGGTCTGTCACTGGCACTGGTGATCCCGGATAAAGGGGCATCGATACCATCGGTACTGTACGATATAGATAACGAGTTTGTTGTTACTGAATTCAGTCCCGGGCAGCGTCACGTTAAACGGCTGGTTTTTAATGATAAAACCAGTGATCTGTTTATGGATGGTTATCGGGTTAACCTGTCAACCGGTGCTTATATTCCATACCCATATAAAGATGGGCAGATTATAGTCAACAGCCTTGGAGAAAGCCTCTCGGTTACCACACGTGGTGAAATCTATAAATTAAATAACTTATCGTGGAAGCGTGTTTATGCATTAAATAAGAATCATATATATAAAGGGTTAGGGGATAAGTTTTTCGATTCTCTTGAATTTCACTATGAGGTATCTGGTGATAAAAATACCTTGGTCGCCATATCATCCATCGGGGACATGTTTGTTATTGACCTAAGGAATTTGATAGTAAAAGAAGGGCTGCCAAGATTTTCATCACCATATCAATATACAGACCTTGCTTACTATCGTCGAGTTGATGGGCGGTTGGGGCGCTACGTTTTCAATGAAAACGGATCTTTTATTGGGTTTAAAGACTATCCTGGGACCTCAGCCTTACTTCAGAAGTACAAAGACTATTTAAAGACAACATTTAATCCTCTGAAACATGGTTTAAATTCCAATTCGCGTGTTGCGGCCCTGTCTCCCAACGGCCGTTACCTGGCGGTCTCTGAATCGGTAACCGGCCATCAGCCCGCAAATGCCATTCGTGTTTTTGATTTGAAATTTAACAAAGTTATGGCCTCTTTTGATGCACAAGAATTTGACTTTAAATCAAATAGGAGCATGCTGGTTGATTATCTGGAATTTACCCCAGATGGAGAATGCCTCGTTGCTGTCTCCCAGGGGGGGACACTCTACAAAAAAAAGGGACAGCCGCAAGTTTGCAATGATATTAAGGTTTGGCGAGTCTCCAATGGTGATGTTGTTTATACCCCCCGGGGAAAGATGGGGGTCCCCCTCTTTGGTTTGGTTGTCTCCCTTGACTCTAAACAGGTCGCTGTGCGTGGAGAATCTGGCGGACTAAGAGTCCTTGACCTCAACTCAAAAAGGGTTGAAGTGTTTAACGGAGTCGACTTGAGAGGGGTTACAGCCCTGAAGGCAACCCGCAGTGGGTTTGTTGTCGGTTTATCGGATGGGTCTTTCTATGATGTGAATAGCAACAGGCATGTGCATGGCTACTTCAAAGAAAAGATCACTGACATCATCGATTTGGGTGATCGTTTGGCTATTTCAAGTGATGATGGCTCTGTCAAAGTCTTTGATGCCGGACCAATGAAGTACCTGTACAGCGTTGTCTCTCTTTTAAAAGACAACTACTTGATTGCAAACAGTGACAACTATTACATCTCTTCACCGGAAGCCAGTAAGTATGTCCGCTTTAAAGAGGACGATACGTTCTATTCATTTGAAGATTATGACTTAACGCGCAACCGGCCAGATCGAGTTTTGAATACGATAGGCTTAACCTCTCCTGGGGTTATTGATTTTTATCAAAAATTACATAAGCGAAGAAATCAGCTTTATAATCAGGGCAATCTATCCGCAGAGTCGGGAAGTGATCTGACACAAACGCGTCCCGAAATTGATATTACCCATGAGGTTCCGTTTGTTGTCAACACGAGCAAGTTAAATTTGACGTTTGATTATGATGGGCATGGTGTTGGAATCGCAGCTGTTCACGCCCGCGTAAATGGGGTCCCACTGTTTGGGGCAACGGGGAAAAAGATCTCGGTAAGTGCAGCATCACAGAATAAAATGTCAGTGCCATTGGTTTTTGGCCGTAACAAAATTGATCTGTTTGCCATCGACAACAAGGGTGTGCAGTCAAAAAAATCAACGGTATTTACCAATAACATCCGAGAGCAGGTCACAAATCTGTATGTTGTGAGTATTGGTGTTTCTGACTACACTGATAACAGACTCGACTTAAAGTATGCAGCAAAGGATGCTCACGATGTTGCCTCGTCACTGCTTCGCCAATATGATCAGAAAACAATCAACAAAGCTTATAAATTGGTCATCACCGATAAAAGGGCGACAAAGAAAAATATTCTTACCAAAACCCGTTCATTCCTGGCTAAGGCGAAGTTCAATGATATTGTCGTGCTGTTCCTGGCTGGGCATGGCTTTAGTGAAAACGGCCAGTATTTCTTTGCTTGTAATGACATCAACATAGATAAAGTTGTTGAATCGGGGCTTCCATTCGACACCTTGGATGCGCTACTAAGCAGTATTACCCCCAACAGAAAGCTCATGTTATTTGATACCTGCTTTAGTGGCCAGGAAGATCTCTATAACTCGGCAGAATCAAAGCGGCTGTTAAGCAGCAATGTGCGTTCCAGAAGTATTCCGATCAGTCGGGGATTAACGCTTAAAAAGGGGCCTTCGATACGATCTGAGATTGTAGAACGATTGGCATTTAATAACCTGAGTCAGGGCTCTGGCGCCATTGTGTTATCCAGTTCGGGTCAGCAGGAATTCAGTTATGAAGATGGCACTTACAAAAATGGTATCTTTACCTATTCACTACTCAAATCATTGAGTGATAAAGCATCGGATTTGGATGGAGATGGAAGCCTTTCCATTAGAGAAATCGAAACGTATATTTCGAATAAAGTTGAAGAGTTAACCTCAGGGCAACAACAGCCTAATATTCGTAATGAAAATGTGAATATGAATTTTGAGTTGGTTTCGCAATAGATAAAAAGAAAGGCAAATATTTTATATATTTGCCTTTCTCAATGGTGCCTGTGGCCTCTCGTAAAAAGGGGAAAAATTGACCGGCCACGCAGCGCTGAACCTTTTGAATCGATTTTCAGAATAGCCTCTCCCTTAAAAAAAAAGAAAACAGGCGGACTCTGGGAAAGTCCGCCTGTTCTCTAAGGGGGGAATGCTGTTGATGAGGGGAATTACTTTAAGATGTAATATATGCGAAAAATGGAGACGCGTCTATGAAGTGAAAGGCTCAAATTTATGGGGGGTATTCCTGGGAAACGGGAAAAAGTGGGTGAATGGTGAGTAGGGAATAGTGAGTGGTGAATAGTGAGTGGTGAATGGTGAGTAGGGCATAGGGAGTAGGGCATAGGGAGTAGGGAAGGGGGGGGCATTTTGTGCTGAAAAGTACAAAAGGGCCGACCCATCAGCGGATGTGGTCGCCCTGAGGAACGAAGGGCGGGAGCATTCGCAACCTGCTTTCAAGGTGGCACACCTTGCCGCCGGAGGCACGTTTTTGCCCCGAACTTTAACCATAGAAGAGATAAAAACCGCCTCCCGGGTGTGGTGTTACCCGGAGAGGCGGTTTTTTTTACGAATCGATGGGCTCATCGAGTCCCAGGGTGCCGCCGGGATTCATGATGTTGTGGGGGTCGAAGTGTTTTTTAAGGGCTTTTAATGTGTTCATTTGGCCTTTGCCCAGGTGTTTCTCCATGAAGGGCGCCATCATGCGCCCCACGCCGTGGTGGTGGGAGAGGGTCCCGCCGTTGGCTTCGATGCTGTCGATGACGCCGCGTTGAAAAGTGACGAATTCTTCGCGGGTTTCAAATTTACCGATGAAGATGAAGTAAAGATTGGTTCCCTGGGGATAGATGTGGGAGCAGTGGGTCATGCAGAGGGTGTCGGGGCGTTTTTTTATGTAGTGCCGGACGCCCATGTGGACCTGGTGGAGGTTGTCCCATTTGACGCCGGTCTCCAGGGTGTCGATGACCACGCCGTAGTCGTTAAAATCTTCTCGCATATAGGGGTCGTTGAAACGGCCATGCTGCCAGAGCTTGACGGGGTAGCCGGTGAGGCTCATGGCGCCGTTGGCCTTTGCGATGCGATGGACGTTTTTACGGACGTTTTTGGAGAAGCCTTTTTCGCCCTCGGTGTGTCCGAGGAGGAGGCAGCGCTGCTCGGATTTGTAGCCCTTTAAGCCCATCAGGGTGTCGAGAAGGGTCCCTTCGATGCCGTGTTGTTTGAGGCCGATGGTGGTCTCTTCGGGGTCGGAGATGCGGAAGACCGAGGGCATGCCGCATTCGGCCTGGGAGATTTCCCGGGTGGCGTTGACTGCGTCCTGCCAGGTCGGAAAGATAAAACTGAATCGCCTGCGGGTCTTCGGGGTGTTGCGGAAGACCTTGAGGGTGGCCCGGGTGAGGACCCCGTAGGCGCCTTCACTTCCTTTCAGGATGTCGTTGACCATGGGGCCGGTGGCGGTGCCGGGAAAATCGAGGGTGGTCACCTTACCTGTCGGGGTGACGCAGGTCTGGCCGAGGACGAGGTCCACGGCGTCGCCGTAGTAGGAGGACTGCTGGCCTGAGCCTTTGGCTGCGATCCAGCCGCCCACGGTGGAGAACTCGAAGGACTGGGGAAAGTGGCCGCAGGTGTATGAGTGCCGGGTGTTGAAGGTGTTGGGGGCGTTGTTGAGGAGGCTTTCTAAGGCTGGCCCCATGATGCCGCACTCCACGGTGATGGTCTGGTTGGTTTCGTTAAACTCCACCACGCGGGTCATGTGGGTGGCCATGACCAGGGTGACACCGCCCTTGCCGGGTGTGAGCCCTAAGGTGACGGAGCTGCCGCCTCCGAAGACGTGCAGGGGAATTTTTCGATCATGGCAGAGGGCCACGATTCGGGAGATCTCTTCTTCGGTGCGGGGGTGAATGATGAGGTCGGCGAGCTTGTCCGGCTTGCCGTCTCTCAATGCGTAAATCTCCTCCATGGTTTTGCCGGTGGAATATTTGACGCGGTCGTAATCGCTTGCCGAGATATTTTCTGCACCGGAGATCGCTGTCAGGGCTTCGACGGCCTCTGAATCGATGACAGGGGCGTGGTTTTTAAGTGTGACGGGGTCGTCTCCGGTGCCCACCGGAGCGCTGAATGCCTCGTCGGTAAGGCCGAAGGTCTCTTTAAGCAGGGCATACAATTTGGTGTTGGGGTGTTTGAATCCGTCGGGTGCCCCCCACTTGAAAATGGAGCGCCAGCTTCCGGGTTCGGGGGGGGTGGTTCGCCATTGGGGCTCAAAGGTTTTCTTTTTTTGTTTCATTGGAAGGGCTCCTTTATTCGGGGTATCCGGTG
The DNA here is from genome assembly GCF_030145185.1 of Desulfoluna sp. Lineage (GTDB taxonomy): Bacteria > Desulfobacterota > Desulfobacteria > Desulfobacterales > Desulfolunaceae > Desulfoluna. The sequence goes on from NZ_JAQYWB010000007.1 coordinate 50,917, forward strand.
ATATCCCGGATCTCTTTGTAGATGGGGTCCAGGCGTGGGTAGATGCGCTTATAGACCCGTTGGTATAATTTATTGTAAAGGGCTGCGCGGTCGGGGCTCGGCTCAAAGGTCGTGTCGTAGTGGACCATGGTGTCGATGGCGGTTTGAAAGTCTGCGTGGAGTCCAAGACCCACAGCGGTGACGATGGCGGCCCCCAGCCCAGATGTTTCCGTGGTTTTTCCCCGGACCAGGGGGCGGTTGAAGATATCGGCCGAGATCTGGCAGATCTGGTCACTTCGAGAGGCCCCACCGGAGACGGCGAGGCGCTTTACAGGTATTTTTGTCTTTTTTTCAAGTCGTTCCAGACCTTCCAGCAGAGCGTATCCCAGCCCTTCAATCACCGCTTTATACACATGCTCTTTTTTGTGAACATCACCGAACCCAATCATGGCTCCCTTGGCGTTGGGATGCTCAAGGCCCGGCCCCCAATAGGGCTGAACCATGAGCCCCATGGCACCGGGGGGGGCGTTCTCCAGGAGGCGGTCCATCTCGGCTTCCGGGGCAATCCCCTTTTCTTCGGCGCGTTCCACCTCTTTGTGGGAAAACTCATTTTTAAACCAGGTGATCATCCAGTAACCCCTGAAGATTTCAATCTCCGGGTTCCAGTGGCCGGGGATGGGGGCCGGGTAGGCGGGCATGAAGCGCAGGGGCTCAAAATAGCGGGTGGTGCTGAGCTGAACCGTGGCGGTGGTGCCAAAGCTGAGGCTGGCCATTTGTTCATCGAGGACGCCCATGCCGAGGGTTTCGCATCCTTTGTCCGACCCGCAGGCTACGACGGGCAGGCCTTCGGCAAGGCCCGTGTCCATGGCGGCCTTGCGGGTGATGTGTCCCAGCACCTCGCCGGGAGCCACGATTTCGGGGAGTTTCTCCCTTTCTATGGGAAAAAGAAGCGAGGAGGGCTCGAAACGGGACGCCCAGCATCTTTTTTTGTAATTGAAGGGGATGTGGCCGATCTGGGAGGCCGAGGAGTCTGCGAATCGTCCGGTGAGCCGGTGGTTGAGAAATCCGGAAACCTGGAGATATTTATGGGTGTTTTCCCAGATGTCGGGCTGATTCTGTCGGATCCAGTTTGCTTTGCCCTCTTTTTGAACCTTGGTCAGGATGGACCCCACGCCGATGGCGTTGAGGATGGGACCTAAGGGAAAGGGGGGGGTGAATACAGGGGCTGCTTTTCTCTGGTCCAGCCAGGTGATGGCCGGGCGCAGGGGAGTGCCGTTTTCATCGACATTGATCATGGTGGCCCGCTGGGTGGTGATGCCCACCCCTTGAATGGCGGCCATGTGATCGGGGCAGCGTTTCTGGAGCGCCTGGCATCCGTCCACCAGGCTGTCCCACAGCAGTTCCGGATTCTGTTCGGCCCAGCCTGGATTATCGCTGAAATAGGGGGTGTATTCCACCTGCTCGCTGTCCAGAAGGGTGCCGTCCCCGGAGAAGAGGAGGGCCCTCATGCTTTGGGTGCCGCAGTCGATAGAGAGGATCACAGGTTTCATGGGGGCTCCTTTGGGGTTAGCTCCGTAAAAGGGTCGGTGTGGCTGCGATGCCACCCGATCTTTGCCATGGGGTCCGACTAAACTCAGGTGTATAAGGCTGTGAACAGTACAGAGATAGGCTAACCCGGATATTTCATGAGAAAACGACCATACCAAAGCAATAATACGTTATTACAGCGTGTTACCAAGAAAGATATAGACATTTCAAAAATACAAAATGTAATTCACCGTTTTCTACTCGCCTTTCTCACCCTTCGGGCGAGCCGAGTGCACCCATCTTCTGCGTTATCAGAGCTTTGAGGTAAACCACTACATCTGCAGCTCTGATGCCTTGAATATGGATGCACTCGACTCGTGAAATATCCGGGCTAAACCTGTTTACGTTCAACGTACAATTATTTTTTACAGGGTAATCAGGCTGTTGATGCCTTGACACCGTTTTACGTATAGTGGTATGACCACTTATCAGATATTGACTTTGCTGCAAAGAAAAAAATGGAGGATATCAAGCGATGAGTAGCAGTGCCAACCCTTTACGTCCCACGAAGTCCTTTGAGCACAAGCTCGTGAGTGCCATTTTGGATGGTACCTACCCTCCGGGGGCCAAATTGCCTGCAGAACGGGCGTTGGCCGTTGAAATGGGGGTGACCCGTCCGACGTTGCGGGAAACCCTGAAGCAGATGGAGGCTGAAGGGTGGATTACCATTGCCCACGGGAAACCCACCGTGGTGAATGATTATCTGAAGACGGGTGGGTTGGGGATTCTCTCCACCTTGACGCGTCACAAAGGCTTTGTATCCAAATCCTTTGTTTCTCATTTTCTTGAGCTGCGCTCTGCGCTCATGCCCCGGATGGCTATGTTTGCTGTCTGGGAGGAGAGGGATCCGTTGCTGGCATACCTGAGGGAAGCCGAGGCCCTTAAGGAGGATTCGTCTTCCTATGTGACGTATGACTGGGGGTTGCATCTGAGGTTGGCGGATCTCTCAGGGAATCCGTTTTATCGCATGATTTTAAATGATTTTGGGGAGATGTATCTTTCCATGGGGACGCTCTATTTCGATGAGCCGGACCATCGCAGGGACTCAAAGCTCTATTATGGGGCCTTGCGGGAAGTGGTCGAAAATGGGGATTGTAAAGGGGCTTCGGAGTTGGTGCGGGAGACCATGGAAAATGCGTCTACGCTCTGGAGATCCATGGTCGGGGCGTAAGCCCTGATATTTCACGAGTCGGTGTCGTTTTGAAATAATTGCATTTTCAGCAATAACCTATTGCAATAACCGTTTATTGCTTTGAATTGATCGTTTTCTCATGAAATATCCGGGTAAGGGTGATGAAAGGGGGAGTGATGGGTCGATGTTTTGAAAAGAGCGCAGTGGATTTGGTGATTGTCGGCGGAGGCGTAACCGGCGCGGGGGTGTTCCGGGAGGCGGTTCGAAACGGGTTGAGGTGTCTGCTGGTGGACCAGAAGGATTTCGCCTGGGGGACGTCGAGTCGGTCGTCCAAGTTGATACACGGCGGGCTTCGTTATCTGAAAGAGGCGCAGTTCAAGCTGACGCTGGAATCGGTGAAGGAGAGGGAACGGCTCCTGACGGAAGCCGAGGGGTTGGTTTCGCCCATCGATTTTATCATGCCCCTTTATGATGGAGCCGGTCCTGGCCGTGCTGCGATGGCCGCAGGGTTGACAGTCTATGACATTCTGGCGAAAAAGTTTCGGCATCGTTATCTGCGGAGTCACCGTGTAAAGGAGTTGATTCCCGGAATCAACACCGAAACGTTGAAGGGCGGCTATCTTTTTATGGACGCTCAGGTTGACGATGCCCGGCTGGTACTTCGGCTGATTGGCGAAGGCGTGCGCCAGGGGGGGCGAGCCCTTAATTATACGTACGCCCGGTCGATCCTGCGGGATGCTGAAGGGCGGGTGACAGGTGTCTCTTTGATGGACCAGGCGACCGGCGCAGAGTTTGAGGTGTCGGCTCCTGCTGTCGTCAATGCCACCGGCGTCTGGGCAGAAGCGCTGCATCCGTCGCCGGAGGCCCACTTGCATCTTCGGCCCTTGCGGGGAAGCCATCTTGTTTTTTCCCGGGAAAAACTCCCGGTGGACCAGGCGATCAGCTTCTTCCATCCCACCGACAAGCGCCCTTTGTTTATCATCCCCTGGGAGGGGGTGGTGCTTCTCGGCACCACGGATCTGGACCATGAGGGCGATGTAAACCTCGAACCGGCCATCACCGATGCGGAAGTAGAGTATCTGCTGGGGGCCCTTAAGGGTGTGATTCCCCATGCCGGGCTCACTCGGGAAGATGCCCTGACCTCCTTTGCCGGGGTGCGGCCGGTCCTCAGCGAAGGCGGGAAGTCGGCCTCCCAGGAGTCCCGGGAGCATGCGGTCTGGGTGGATCGGGGGCTGGTGACCGTGACCGGGGGCAAGCTCACCACCTTTCGAAAGCTGGCCTGGGATACGTTGAATGCAGCGCAACCTTTTATTCGGGAGGACCCGCTGACCGGAGAAGGGGACGCGGTTTTTTCCGAACGGAGAGGGACAACCCCGGAAGGCGTGGGGCACGAACTCTACAAGCGCCTCTGGAGTCGATATGGCAAAGGAACCCTGGCGCTTCTGCAGGGCGCTGGGCCGCAAGGCCTTGAGTTGATTTCAGGGACGCCTTATGTCTGGGCGGAGTTGGCCTATGCTGCGGAGCATGAGGGGGTGTGCCACCTTGAGGATTTGTTGCTCAGGCGGGTTCGCATCGGGTTGATTCTGAAAAATGGGGGGCTGGATCAGATGGCCTCCATACGGGCGGTGGTTGAAAACTATCTTAACTGGGATGATGAACGATGGGAAAAGGAGGTGGCGGATTACAGGCGGTTGTGGCAAGGTTGCTACAACCCGTGCCCACCAGAAAATAAATAAAAAAACGCTGATTGTAACTTGCGCCCCATTGTCTGTTCAATGAGCCGTTTCGTTCCTGACTTTTAAAACATTCTGGGGCGAAGCGGCTTTACGGTTTGCCCCCCTGTTCTTTCTCTTTATTTTCATCCTTATCTTGAGTCTGTTGCCCTCTGCTTTCAGGTGTATTTAAAGTCAATGGCTTGCTGCCTTTGGGGTATTCTGTTACATAAGGGAGGTACTTGGCAGTTGCGATGGGTACACGTCCGGGGGCAAGAAAAAAACGACGGCTCCATAGATAATCAGAGAATTGTATGGCGATGTACCGATGTCGGGTTGCTTGATTTGTATGACAAAGTGGATGATGGCTTATCTCCTTTGTGGTGACTTCAGCGACGGCATCATTTTTTTTCCCACATCTCAGTGCGGATACCACCATGAAATCCTTCAAAAGGATCCTCCCTTTATTCCTGCTGCTTGCCGCTGTTTTCTCTTTTTTTCCTGAGAAGATTGATGCTCTGTGGCGCCTGGCCGATCACTGGCTGCGGGCCATTGCTGAATCACTCACTTTTTTTATCTTGTTTATATATAATGATGCACCCGTCACAGAGGAGGGGATAGCTTTCTTCCTCGTGGCAGGGCTTGTCGGGGTGGGCTTCCTGAGTGTCTTTTCATCAGACGAAAAGAAAAATGACGAGGGGCGCTCTCAAGATGACGGCACCCTCTCTGAGTCGGAACACGACGATGAGGTGGAGGTTGAATATCGTTACGTCGAAGCGGATGTGGTGAAACACTTCTTAGAGATCTATCGTGCTCAGCTCGGGGCACGGGTGGATGCTCCCTGTCGGTTCGAGCCTATGGAGGGGTCCAAGGGTGCCTCCGACGTTATTTATGAGCTGGGCATCATGACTGGGGGGGAGTGGCATACGCGCCGATTGACCATCGGTCCTCTGGGGGAAGCCGGAACCCAGAGAAGTTACACATGGTTTGTCATTTACGATCGCTATATCGTGGTGAAAATTCCTCCCAGACCTCTGACAGATTTCAGCGCCTACATCAAGGAGTTGGTCTACGGCAATTCCCTTGCAGCGCGTCTTTCCCCCACCGAGTGCGTGGTACCGAATGTCTCGGTGATCATGGAACTTCTCACTCCGAATCGGAACACCTCTCTTTCGACCACTGAAATTGAAAAAGGGCATGTGGGCGGGCTCTCGGTGAATGGCAATTATCAGAAACATCTGATGATCGGCCCCTCCTTTGCCTTTTTCATGGACCTGTCAAAATACTATTTTCTTGGCAAGGTTCTGGATGATATCCACATTTCTCAGAAATCCATTGAAGAGGAAATCGTCGGGCATCCCCATATTCTCTGGGATCCCAATGACTTTGAGGGCCGTTACGGTAAAGAGCGGGCCGTGTTCTGCCTTAAGATTACAGGCGTTTTTGAGCTGTTTGAAGAGGGGGTCAATCGTCTCCTCGTCCAATTTGGTATCGGTACCTCTTTGCCTGTTTTTAGTGTGCGCTCATGGTTTGTTCAGTATCTTGCCGGACGAAGGACCCCGATCACGGACCAGAATCTGTCGGCGACGTTTATGGAGGAACTCAACACCATGGCCACCCTGACCATGGCAGAACAGGCCGAAACCATTTCGTCATATCGCAAGATGATCCACGGTTACCTTTTTGAAAAGAATCTGTTGAAGACCCGGGCCATGATCTGCAGCATTGTGACCAATCTACTGGATCTTCTGGCAGGGCTTAACAAACGCTATATTTCTATTCGTGATATCAAGCCAGATAACCTCCTCATCGCCGGGAGCCCTGAAAATTATCCCAGTTTTTTGACAAGTCCCACGGGTTTTAAGGTGGGTATCATCGATGTGGAGACGGCGGCCTATCTCTCCATGGGAGAAAATGGTCGTATCGATCAACCCCTTTTGGGTGGCACCCCCAAATACGCCACGCCAAGTAACCTCTTCTCCAATGACGTCATTCGGGAACACTTTGGTGAGGTCGCTCGTATTTTAAGGCTTCAGGATTGGTATGCCACCACCGCGCTGATTTTCAAGGTTGTGACGGGCAAGGATCTTTTTGAAGATTCTGCGCAGCTGATTCCCGAAGTGCTTCGGATTTTAACCGTGGCTTCGGATGAGCAGGGACCGGAAGTGCACGAATACGTCAGCCGTATCTATTTTAAGAGAGCCCTGACGGAGTTTGACCAGAAAATTTACGCTCACAAGGCTGTTTTAGATGGTTTTCAGATTATTGTGCTTCGAAAGAATCAGAAGATTCTGAGAACGGAGGTCGAATTCTGCAAGGTGGGGCTTGAGGCCCGTGTAGAGCAGTTGGTCGAGGCACAGACTCTCTTTCAGGGGGAAAAGAATACCGACACCTTGAAACGGGCCAGTGCCGATCAGATTGCCCGTTTGATCGCGACGTGGAAAAAGAGGGTATGCAAAACGGAACAGGAGCGCCTTCGGGTCGTGGAAGCGGTTCGTTTTTTGCGGGTTCTTTACCGGTTCAAGGGCCAGTATGAAGGCATTGCCCGTTTTATGGATCTGTTTAATGAGGGGGGCATGAAGGTCTCTGCGTCCCGGCTGATCCATGCCATGTTTCACACGGTCTTTTACTCCATGTACACCCGAGTCTGGGGTGAACTGGAAGGGGCGGAAGGGTTTGAGGCAAAGGAAGAGGCTGCCGAACGGACCCTGGAACGCACCCTGGATCCTGACCCAGGGACCACCGCCGTTCATTGATTTAAACCATCATTTTTCTTCTCAAGGGTACCATGTCTGACAGGCTGGTGATCTTTATCCGGATTTTGGCCGGATTTTTTATTATTTTACTCGTCTCTCCCGCCTCGGCGCAGCCCCGGTTTCGCCTTGTCTCTTACAATGTTGAAAATCTGTTTGATCTTACCCAAAATGGCAGCGAATACATTGGCTACATTCCCCACACCGTCTATGGCTGGAATGAGGCGGCGGCACGGGTGAAGTATGCCCATATTGCCTCTGTGATTGCAGACGCAGGCGCTCATGTGGTTGTGCTCTCTGAAGTGGAGACTCTGGAGGCGCTGGAGCGGCTCCAGGCTTCTCTTTTGGCGTTGTGCCATCCCCTGGACCATGGGGTCATCTCCAAACATCCCTCCATTGTAAGGTGTGCTGTGCTCTCTTCTTTTCCGGTGGTGGAACGCCGGGAGGTGGTGGTTGGAACGGGGATGCGGTCGATATTAAGGGTGACCCTGGATATCACGGGCACTCCGGTCGTGATTTACGCAAATCACTGGAAATCGAAACGCGGGCCAGAGAGTGGGCGCTTGCCGTACGCCCGGGCCCTGGCCGCAGATATCGCCACCTTGCCTGCCGGAACCGATTACATCCTTGCCGGTGATTTTAACTCCGATTACAACGAGTGGCAGATGTTTCACAGGGAGCCGAGGCTTAATGACACGGAAGGGGAGACCGGTATCAACCACGTCCTCGCCACCTGTTATAACGATGCCATGGTTACCGAAGAAGGGCTCAAAAAGGGCTGGGGGTGCCATTACGATCTTTGGATGGAGATCGAGCCGGCGAGGCGATGGAGTTACAATTTTTTTGGCAAAAAAGGAAGCCTCGATCATATCCTGCTTCCAGCCGCCCTCTATGACAATCGGGGTCTGAGTTATGTGGACGGTTCCTTTGGCCGGTATGCCCCGGATCGGCTCTTTCAAAACGGGGGCATCTATCGCTGGCAGCGAGAGAAAAAGGGGCAGGGCAGGCATCTCGGCAAAGGGTATTCGGATCATTTGCCCCTCTACGCAGATTTTATCGTCGGGCCTTTTGTGGCTGCCACCGAGAAGGCTTTTCGTGGTGACATGCGGGTTGAAAGGATTCCCCAGACCAACAACAGCGTTGAGGATTTGTACAATTTGCCTCCGGGCCTTGCCAACTATCGCCTCAAGGGACTTGTTGTGGTATACAGGGCGGCATCCGGTGTGGTGGTCAAGGCCAGGCATGGCAGGGCCATTTATCTCTACAGGGCCGGAGAGACCCTTAAGCCGGGTTGGGTTGTCGATCTGACGGTGACGCAGCTAAGTGATTATTACGGACTCCGAGAGATCACGGCTGTGGCCGATGTGGAGAAACGCGGGGAGACCGATCTTGCGCCACACCTTCTACCCGTCGATGGGGACGTTGACCTTTGCGAAAGTCGTCGGATCAATGAGGTTGTGGATAGCGTTTGTGGCCATTATATTAATGGTCGGCTTCGATATGGTGCCGGGCGTTCCGTTCGTGTTTACACGGTTAAAGGGATCAACCGTCCGAAAAATGATACGCCTGTCTGTCTGAGCCGGGTACGGGTCGGGTTTCACCGGACACCCGAGCTGGTGGTAGAACGTCAGGAACAGCTTCGTGTGGGTGACAGACCATAGACGCCTGGTACCTTGAATGTATGGGCCGGAGCGTACCGGAAACGGTCTTGGCTTTTGAACTCGCGGGGCCTCGCAGGGAGTACGGGAACACCTGAGGCCGAGTGGGTTTCAGCCTTTAATGATTTTAAATTGTTTTGTTTGTCTGAATAAGTTGTGGGATGGATTGTATGGTCGTGAGTCAAATGAAAAAGTGGCAACATTGTGAAACGATTTCCGGCATGCCTGTTGAAGCCGGGGCCTGTCTGGCCGCCTCGACGGGGCTCTCCCGGGGGCGGGTGAAGCTGGCCATGAAGCAGGGGTCGGTCTGGATCCGTCAGGGAAAAAAGAGGCGCCGGATCCGTCATGCCAAGCGGACGGTTCAGCCCGGCGAAACCCTGGAAATATATTATGACGAAGCCCTGCTGACCTCCGCACCACCTGAAGCCTGGTGTTTGAAAGACGGGGAAGATTACAGCGTCTGGTTTAAACCTGCCGGACTTCTCACCCAGGGGACCCTTTACGGCGACCATTTTTCTCTGGAACGTAAGGCGGAACTTCATTTTGCCGGAACGCGCCATATCCATCCTGTGCATCGCCTCGACCGGGAGACCGCAGGGCTGGTGATTTTAGCACATGGGAAAAAGAGCGCGGCGGCCCTTTCGGCTCTGTTTCGGGAGAGCCGCATCGAAAAGATTTATCGCGCTGAGCTCCTTGGCGATCTCCCCCCTTCCGGGACCGCGTCATTTATCGATCTCCCCATCGACGGGAAAGAGGCAAAAACAGAATTCGTCCTTGAATCCGTGGACGCGGAGAATCATATCTCCACGGTCCTTGTCCGCCTTCATACCGGTCGGATGCACCAGATCCGCCGTCATTTTGATATGATGGGTCATCCCGTCATGGGCGATCCCCGCTACGGCGAGGGCAACAAAAACCGCTTCGGGCTTCGCCTCGCCGCGGTCCGGCTCTCCTTTGTCTGTCCTTTTCTTAAACGACAGGTGGTCTTTACCACAGACGAGACACTGCCGGACCCTATCTTCAGGCAGCCCCACGGCGGCATGTTTGGTTGACGTGCTGATTTATCAGCCGGTCTGTTTTTCCATCTAACCCGGATATTTCACGAAGGGTGGGAAGGGTGAGTAGAAAAAGGTGAATTACATTTTGTATTTTTGAAACGACTGAAAATATTACTGCAAAGAACTGTTATTACAAATTATTCCTTACTCCTGATTGTTTTCTCATGAAATATCCGGGCTAAGGAGCTTTCCTCCTTGTCTGCCCTCCATTCAGGCTGAATAGTTAATGCAAGGCCACGATTATTAATAATCGTGGCCTTTTTTTATGCTTAAAAAAGTATGTCCTTTTTTAGGGAAAGATATTTCGTCAAGGATCGTTAAATTTTTGTATCTCTTCGCCGTTTTAATGCTTGAGAGGAAAAGGGGTGCGTCGGAGAGTCTATTTTTTAATAGATCGCGAATTGTTGCGAAAAGAAGCGTAGATGTATTTTGTGGGTGATACCAGTTCGCTTTAGTCGCCGTAAATATTGCATAAATGGGGCATGCTTTCTGCGGCCATTGTTTAATGAAACACCATTTAATTTTTTAACATTTATTAACTGAATTAATAATAAGTATTGAAAAAATAAAAAAAATATCATAAGTCATTGTTTTGAAGAAATATAAATTATTACAATTGATATAAGTAAAAACAATTGTATCATAGGTATGCTATTGATTAACCCTATCTCAAAAGGTGATCAGACGACCCTGTATTGAAAGATGAAAATAGATACCTCGCCTATCTACCTGTAATAATGTTTTAAAATTCAAAATATCTGGAGGCGTCATCCTCAGTGTTGGGCGGTCTTCCATGTTATAGTATACTCGTGTTTACCTGTGTCTTGAGCAAAGAGAGTGCTTTTTAAAAAAATCGTCGTAGGGCCGCTGTAGATATTCGTGAGAAGTAAAGAGTGCTGAGGGATTTCAGTGATCCATCTTTTAGAAACAATCAGGAACGAGTCATGCTTGCCTTCATAAAAACCATTAGGAGCACTAACCCGGATATTTCACGAGTCGGGTGCGCTTATCTGCAAGGCATCAGAGCTGCAGATGTAGTGATTTACCTCAAAGCTTTGATAACGCAGCAGATGAGTGCACCCGGCTCGCCCGAAGGGTGAGAAAAGCGAACAGATAACCGTGAATTATATTTTGTATTTTTGAAAAAACTGAATTTTTCGCAATAACCAATTGCAATAACTATTTATTGCTTTGCGTCGATCCTTTTCTCATGAGATATCCGGGCTAACCCGGATATTTCACGAGTTGGGTGCGCTCATATGCAAGGCATCAGAGCTGAAGATGTAGTGGTTTACCTCAAAGCTCTGGTAACGCAGCAGATGAGTGTACCCGGCTCGCCCGAAGGGTGAGAAAATCAAACAGAATACTGTGGATTACATTTTGCATTTTTTAAACGACTGAAAATGTTACCGCAAAGAACTGTCATTACAAATTATTCCTTAGTCCTGATTGTTTTCTCATGAAATATCCGGGCTAAAGAGTATCCGAAATTATAGTATATCAATCGTCGTGTGCTCTTTTTGTGGTAAAAATTGTCCTCTTTAAGCCTCATGATTTCAGTCGGATGGGTGACCATGCGCCTGTATTTTACAGCTTGATAATATATTGTTTCTATGCTGCGGGATCGATCGATGTGATGCCTTTGTTTTTGCTTGTCGTCTTTTGTTCAAGAAACAATGGGACTGTTGATTCTCGTGAGCTCGTAATTCGCGGGCCATTATCGGGTAAGGAGTTAAATGTGAAAAAAGTCGTCCTTGGAGTCATGGTGTTTCTTATTGTTACGATCAGTGCGTGTGGTCTGTCGCCCGTTTCTCCACCGGACTGGAAACTTCAAAAAGAGGGAATTATCCTTCATTTTGACGCAGATAATCAGCTGAACCAGAGCCATGGGAAAGCATACACCTTATATCTTGTGCTCTATCAGCTTAGTGATCCCAATTCATTTAATCAGCTTTGTGAAGATCAAGACGGACTCTCGACGTTACTGGAAGGCAAAGTGTATGACGAGAGTGTCGCGTCGGTTAAGAGTGTGTATATCTATCCGGGGAGTGATGTGACGCACAAGCTGGAGCGGGCGGAAGGGGCGAGATACCTTGGTATCGTCGCAGGTTATGGTGTACTGGCGAAAGAGAGAATTGTGCGGTTGGTGGAGGTCCCGGTATACATTGAACGAACCCGTACTTTCAGTATGAATAAAAAACTGGTCCCCGGACAGTTGCGTTGCGATTTTGTCCTGGGCCCGGATCAGATTGAAGACGTAAAGGATATCTAGGTATGGAGAAACCACTTTTCTGGCACCAGGGGCTTTTCCTTCAGCCCCAGCATCTTCAACTGACACACGGGTACCATGAGTCGTTGCTGACGCCTTTCAATCGTCATCTTCAACCGCATCTTAACGGGGTAGGTGCCTTGTCCATACGACGCTCGGCGGTATCCGGGCAGTCCATTCATATTGACACAGGGGCCTTCTGGTTTTTGGATGGGACCTATGCCGTGATTGGGGAAAACGCGTTGCTGGAGGCCAGGCGTTTTCAAGACTCCTGGGTGGATGGGAGTAAACCTCTGGTGGTTTATGTGGGCGTTAAAAAGACGAACCGGCTTCAGAGGAATGTCACTGTTCTTAAATCCGGGGTCAATCCGGCTGTTGTCACCACCCGATACGTGGTCGGGGAGGAGCCGGAGAGTATGAATGATCTTCACCACGACGGTCCGCCGGCATTGCTTAAAACCATGAGCCTCCTTCTTAAGGTTTTTTTTCATTCGGAGCTGGACCAGCTGGGTGGGTATGAGCTGATTCCCGTTGCCATGCTGGAGAGGAGTGGGGATGAAACCGTCCTCTCCTCCCGTTTTATCCCTCCCGTCTACACGTTGAATGCGTCCCCGGCCTTATGGGGTCTGGTTCAGGATATTTATGATCAGCTTTCTTACAAAGGGCATGATCTGGAGAGTTACAAAAAAAAACGGGGTGTTCATAACGCGGAGTTTGGATCGCGCGATATGGTATTTCTCTTGTCTTTGCGGACTCTTAACAGATACATCCCCAAATTAGCCCATCTGATTGAACACAAGGAGGTCCACCCTTGGGACCTCTATGCCATCCTGCGACAGATCATTGGCGAGCTCTCCTCGTTTTCAGATCGTGTGAATGTACTGGGAGACAGGGAAGAGGGGGGCGAGGGGCTCCCAGCCTATGACCATAACAACCTGTGGCATTGTTATTCCCAAGCGGGGTTGGTTCTCGCCAGCCTGCTGGAAGAGATTACATCCGGGCCGGAGTATATCATCGAGTTTCAGCGAGATGATCCCTATTTGAGTGTGATGCTTTTACCTTCTCATCTCGAAGCAAACAGCCAGTATTATATGGTGGTGACAGGCGCTGTGGAGAAGGATGAGATACTCGAAGCGGTGAACATTGGAGTCAAGCTTGGCTCCAAAGCGTCTGTGCCCGCATTTGTCGAACGATCTCTTCCGGGGATTGGCCTTGAGCACCTCACGACGCCCCCGCAGGAACTTCCGCGGCGGGGAGATTCATCCTATTTTCGCATTGATACCCAGGACGACCGATGGCTTCGCGTTGAGAGAGAGAAGCATCTCTGTCTTTATTGGGAAGGACTTTCAGACGTGATGAAAGTCGAGATTATGATCGTCAGGAGGCATTAACCATGTATTTGAGTGACTGTTTTATTCCTCTGATCGCTTGTGTGGCTTATGCCCTTCCTGAAGCCGAGAAAAAAGAGACGCCGTATTCTGATTTTCGGTCTTCGGTCATCGCCCATGTGGACCGTTGCCGTCTTCATCCGGATCGGGAAGGTGTTGAGGAGGATGATTATACGCAAGCTATGTTTGCGGTGTTCTGTTGGGTGGATGATCGGGTCATGCAGTCCGCATGGAGCGGAAAATCTCAGTGGCAGAAAGAGTCTCTGCAGCGAGTTTATTTGAAAACAGCCCAGGGGGGGGCCGAATTTTTCACTCGCCTTAAGGAGACGGATTCCTCTCAAAGGGGGGTCTTGGAAGTGTTTTATCTCTGCCTTCTGGCGGGGTTTCGAGGGCGTTATGGCTCAGAGGACGATGAGCAGATCCTTGACAATCTTAAGTCTGGAGTTCGTAAGAAAATGCTCCGAGATGATGAGACATTGGTGGGGGAGGGCCAGGGGAAGTTGTTTCCAGCCCCATACGAAGGGGTGTCGGCCTCTTTGGGTGGACCGGTCATTCCGCCTGAAATGCCCATGCTTCGGCTTTTATTTTTGTTTTCCCCTGTTTGCTTTTGTGGAATTCTTTTCGTGATTTATCGCTTTATTTTAAACAGTGAAATGATCACAAGTCTGGTGCCATAAATGAGAGTGTTTATGAAAATAATGGGTATTATCCTCCTTTTTTTGATTCTGCTCCTCGGCTTGCCTGTGGCTTCTGTTTTTATGGGATATTCCGCTTTAATAGGGATGTCTCTTGGTGCAGGCATATTGGGTGCTTTTTTACTGGTTGTGCTGGTGCATTTTTTATGGGGCAGGCGTCGTGAAAGAAATTTTGTCAACGGGTTGGTGGCGGAAGGGGGGGCAGAGCCTTCCATTGATGAAAAGGAGATCGACAAGGCCCAGCGCAAGCAATGGAAGACGGCCCTGTCCGAGCTGAAAAAATCCCACCTCAGGGTCAAAGGGGACCCGCTTTATGTGCTCCCCTGGTATATGCTTCTGGGCGAAACGGGGACGGGGAAATCCACGGCCATAGAGAATTCGGGCCTGAGTACCAATCTTCCCCAGCCCCCTCGGGTATCGGGGGTTTCAGGAACACGTCATTGCGAATGGTGGTTTTTTAATGAGGCCATTGTCCTCGATACGGCGGGGCGATATGCGACGCATCAAGACGAGCCGCTGGACAAACGGGAATGGCACTCTTTTCTCGGTCAATTGCCTCGATATCGCAAAAAAGAGCCTTTGAACGGATTGGTTGTCACGGTGTCGGCTAAGACGCTGTTGACAGCATCTCGCGGGGAGATTGAGTCGGAAGGGCTTAAAATCCGTGAACGCATCGATGAGTTGATGCAGGTGCTCGGGGCAAAATTTCCCATTTATCTGCTGGTCACGAAGTGTGATTTGATTCAAGGCATGACGCGATTTTGTGATTTGCTGCCCGAGACCGCGTATGAACAGGTTTTCGGATGCCTGAATGTCGACACGCCGTGTGACGCTCCGGATTTTCTGAATGCGTCTTTTGCACAGGTAACGCAAAAATTGAGGAGTTACAGGCGTCAGATTACACGGAGCCTTGATGCGGTCGGGAGTGCTCCGGTGTTCCTTTTTTTCCCCGAAGAGTTTCAGACGATGGAACCAGGCTTGTCCGCTTTTGCACAGGCTGCGTTCAGCAGTAATGTGTACCAGGAACCCCCGTTTTTCAGAGGGGTCTTCTTTTCAAGCGCCAGGCAGTCCGGTTCACCCGTTTCACATTTTCCAGAGGCACAGCCTTTTCTGGAGAATGAACAGAGCGAGGGACTCCAGGAGGCAACGGACAAAAGTTATTTTCTCCATGACCTTTTCTCGAAAATTCTTCCCGCCGATCGGCATCTGCATGTGCCTACCCGACGTTTTATAGATGGAAAAACCCGAATGTTCGGGCTGGCTTTTTCTTGCCTGATACTGGCTTGTCTGACCTTTGGGGGGCTTTTAAGCTACTCTTTTTCCGTGAATCTTTCGTTGATTCGAGAGGTTCAGCGAGAATATGTCACCTATGCGGCGTTGGGCGGAGATCTGGTTGAAGATGTCACGACCCTGGAGCGCCTTCGCCAGTTGATTAAAAAGGTAGAGAAGAGGAATCAAAGACGCTGGGTTCCCGATTTTGGACTGGGGCATTGTGTTCGGTTGGAGAGGGAACTCAAGCGGTTGTATTGTGAGAAATTTCAGGGTGAATTTATGGCGTCCTATGACACAAAGATGGGCGACTCTGTGGTCTATTTTTCCGAAGAAACTCCCGAGGAGGAGTTGGGGGGCGTCATCCTTCATTATATTCGTCGGATCAACCTGATCACACAACGGGTGAACGGTGGTGGATTCTCTGAGTTAATGAATCATCCGCAGCCGGATTATGACGTTTTGATGATATCGCCGGGGCACCAGAGTCTTCCCTCCGCCCTTGAAATTGTTCAAATACAGTATTGTGACTATCTGATCTGGGCAAGCCGGAAGATGTTGATTGGGGAGAGGGGGATGCTCTCTTCGTGGCTGTCCTATGTGATGAAAAATGAGAAGATCTCTCTGGCGTGGCTCGTGACGTGGTGCAACAGCCATGGGGGTGGGACTGTCTTGACTTTGGAACAATTTTGGGAAGGAAGCCTCCAACTTAAGGATGAACCGGTGGTGAATCCGGCCTTTACCCTTCAAGGGGTTGATCAGATTACCGGGCTTATCGGAGACCTGGAGCATGCCCTGGAAAATCCTTTGGATATAGCGAAAAAGAAAGAGGCATTTTTGAAGGGGTACAAAGAAACTTATGCCAAGGAGTGGTATGCCTTTGCGTCTTTTTTCCCTCGGGGGAAAGAGACGATTAAAGGCAGGGAACAAGGCCTTTCAACGACGGTCAGGATGGGCACTTCAGAAAATCCTTATTTTATGTTGTTGGAAAAAATGGCACGGGAACTCTCATTTATTCGGGACGATGTAGAAGAGACGCCCTTGTGGATGACTCCTATCTTTGAGTTTCAAGAGATCAGGCATTACGCGTCGACGGCGACACAGAGGCAGGACGCGCGTCACGCGGGTATTCCGGGCAAGGGGGGGCGGTTTTTGTCCAGAGTAAAAAAATATGCCGGTTCTGTCCGTCCTGTCGGAAAGGACGTCTCTGAATCTGTGATGATTTGTGCTGAGGCCTTTACCCAGTATACCGCAGGTATTTCTGGCATCTCGAAGGCCTCTTTGTCCATCGGTGGGTCCTTTGCACTGGCAGGCATCGTCTTCTCAGAAGATCCTGTGACGGGGAAATCGCCGGTTCGTCTGGCGACGAGTTCGGAGGAGACAATGAAGATTGCCATGGAGAATCATCGCGCCGCACGGGCGCTGTTTTGCACTCTGTTTCACGGACCCTTTGACTATCTGTGGGACCGCATATGTACCAACACCGGGGTGCATCTTCAAGAGGTGTGGGATGAAACGGTTCTTTCCGAAATTAATGGAATTTATGATAAAAAAACCATGAGTAATGCTCTGTTCGGGAAGAGTGGATGTGTGAGTAAATACATCGCCGGACCGGCAAGACCCTTTATCGGAAAAAAACGAAGAAAAGGATATTACGCCAAAAAAGCAGTTGGGAAAGTTATACCCTTTAAAAAATCTTTGTTTACTTACGTAACTCGCGGTACTTATGGAAATAAATCTGAAAAGACGGAATTTAAAGTCACCATTGAGGGGCTCCCCACTGATATTAATTCGGATGCAAATATTCAGCCCCATATGACCACCCTTAAGTTAGACAGCGTGGATAAAACCCAGGTGCTGGTGAATAGAAATTATCAGGTCAAAGAGACGTTTCAATGGTCTTCCCGAGAAGGCGGCGATGTGACGCTTAAAATTGGGGTGGGTGATCTGGTTCTCGAAAAAAAATACACCGGAAACTGGGCTTTTGCCAAGTTTATTAAAGCATTCTCTCATGGACAGCATGAGTTCCATGTGAAGGATTTTCCGGAATCTGAAGCCACTCTGAAGCGCATGGGGGTGCGTTATATTCGAGTCAATTACAAAATGACCGGGACCAGGCCCATTCTTCGGATGATGTACAACGTGGCGGGAAAACCCCCTGAGGTGATTATTGCGTGTTTGGATTGATCGGGAGACAAAAATGGAACGGGTACCTTTCAGGCAAACACCCAGTCGCCGGAGATTTTCTCCAGTTAGGGAGGCCGACGCCTTTGCTGAAGGGATTCTCCGGGTGGATGGAGAAGGGATACGAAGGGGGCGGTCGAGAGATCTGTTGGGATCCTGTCCTTAAATGGAATTTCTGGGCCAGGGGGCCTAACGGGGAATGGGTCTGTGGAATGATGAAAGCGAGCTGCGACAACCATCGTCGACGTTATCCCTTAATGATTGTAGGCGCGGGTTCGGGGGCAGCGAGTTCTGAACACTGGGACCTTTTGCCCTATGCGTGTCAGGAGACATGGACGGCCCTGGCATGCCTGGCCGAGTCTGATATCAGGAGCGTTGACGAATTGAAAAAGAAGGTGATCGGGATCCGGTGGCCGGATCCATCCTGGGGGACGCTTTACCGGAAGCGGGAGAGGGATAAAGACTCGGTGATATACAGGATCGGACAGAATCGGGGGTCAGAGTTTATGGATAAGATGAACAACATTGAGGGGCTGGCTCGGCGGGATTATTTTCAGGTTCCTTTGGATGTGTGTGAGGGAAGGGATGTCTTCACGCCGGCGTCCAAATTCCTTCGGCTCCTAAAAAGCCGTTCTGCCTTTGAGCCGACAATGGTTTTTATGGGAGGCTCCAAAACAAATCAACGCATGCTGTGCCTGAAGCGGCCTCTTCTTTTGGATGATTTTTATGCGTTGTGGTCCGTTGACGGAAAAAAAACATGCTGAGCTCGTCTGCTTTGCTCGGCAAAGAGCCCATCTGCGAAGCCTTTCCCGCCGGACAGGATGTGCGTTATGAGGTCGGTTTTGAATGTCTGCAGGAGGAGCTTGATAAACTCAGTTCTCCTGTCACCCGGGAAACGTTTCAATGGGATACGGTGGCGGCCCTTTCAATCGAGATATTAAAGACGAAGTCCAAGGACATCCTGGTGGCCAGTTATCTTTGCGTCGCCCTCGTTAAACTGAAAGGCTGGCCGGGCTTGGAGACGTCTACTGCGATTTACTCCGACCTTCTTGAGACTTACTGGGAAAACCTTTTCCCTCCGATGAGGCGCATGGGGGGGCGTCTTTCCGCCGTGCAGTGGTGGATGGAAAAAATGAGTGAGGCCCTTTCAGATGAAATGGAAGGGATACCGGATGAGAGCATGTCCCGACAGATTCTTGAAAATCTGGGACGGATTGACGCTTTTATAAAGGCGCATACAGAGTTGGATTTATCACTCGTCGCCTTAAGGCAACAGATCGAAGGTCTCCCCTTGAGAAAAGCGCAGGCTGGAATTCAGGACGATAAACCGGGAGAGCAAAAAGTCTTCGATCCCGAATTCACAACCGCTGTGACGCTGGATGCCGGGAATCTTATGAGAAGCCTGGCGCCGGTTTTTAAGAATATCAAGGCTGCGTCCAGAATGGTTCGAGATGATGGGACGCACAATCCCCAGTCGTATCGGTGGCTGCGTTTTGCTGTGTGGGAGCCGGTGAAAGCTCTCCCCCCAGCCATAAAGGGTGTAACGAAGATCCCGGCTCCTCCGCAGCAGGTGACGGCACCCCTGAGGCAAATGATGGTGGACGAGGCTTGGGAAGCGTTGCTTTTGCATTCAGAGAGTCAACTGTACAACCCACAAAATACTTTTTTGTTTTCACTGAATTACTATTCCGCTGAAGCACTGTGTCAATTGGGGAAAAAGTACACGGGGGCCCATGAGATGGTTTGCCGGGAGACCCGGCTTTTTTTTCAGCGTCTTCCTGGTATTGAGGCCTTGCGTTTTGCTGATGGGACGCCCTTTGCCTGTGAGGAGACGCTGGCGTGGGCCGTCCGAATGACGTCGTTAAAGGAAGGACAGGAGGAGACCTTTGATCAGGCGCCTGTGGATGAGGGGTCGTTGGCCGATGTGATTAAAAGCGCCCGGACGCTGGTCCGGCAGGGCATTGATCTCAACGAAGCCGTTGATGGGTTGCAACAGAAAATAAGGGCAAGTGTTTCGGGAAAAGAGGCTCTTGGCCTTCGCCTGGGGTTGATAAGCCTCCTTGCGGACTACAGGCATGAAAAAATTGCCGTCGTCCATGTAGAGAAGGTGTTTCATGATATGGCCCGCTTTAACCTCATCCGGTGGGACCCGCCGCTGGCACTTAACGGGTTGAAGGTGATGTACAAGGTCATGAAAAAACTGCCGGGAAAAGTGCCTGCCTCACGAGCCGCTGAGATTCTTGCCATGATTGCAGAGACCAGCACGGTGGAAGCGATAAAATTACATAAAATATGACAATACCAAAAAAAGAACGGGGGTAGGACATGGCAAAAGAAGCATCCGTTGCACCTAAAGAGCGCGTTAATATTGTTTATAAAACCTCTGTAGGCGAAAAGGAAGAATCGGTTGAATTGCCTCTGAAACAACTGGTTTTGGGGCATTTTTCTGACATGGAAAAAGAGAAGCGCATTGAGGATCGAGACTCCATCGCCATTGACAAGGACAACTTTAATGAGGTCTTGAACGCACAGAATGTGTCGGTGGACGTAAGCGTTCCCAACAAGCTCTCGCAGGATCCCGAAGCCGAGATGCGTGTCTCCCTTGATTTTAATCATATGAATGATTTCGGTCCGGAATCGGTGGCGCAGAAGGTACCTGAACTTCAGGCACTTTTGAAACTTCGGGACGCGCTCCTTGCCCTGAAAGGACCCTTAAGCAATATTCCTGAATTCCGGAACAGTATTCAGGAATTGATCCTCGACGCATCGCAGCGAAAGCAGCTTCTTACAGAACTTGGGTTGGATGAAGAATAAAGGAGGATGACATGAGTGAGGTACAGGAATCCGTTAATACGGCAGACGCGGGGGATGTTTGTGAAGGTTCCTCGCTTCTTGAAGAGATCATCGAGTCCACCCACATTAAGCCTGAAGACGATGCCTATGATCTGACCATGCAGGGGCTTCATGCCCTTATCTCAAAAATTGCCTCTTCTGAGGCCGGTATTGAGAAGGTCACAAAATCGGTGGTGGACGACATGATCGCAGAGCTGGATCGGCAGATCAGTGTGCAACTGGATGAAATCATCCATCATGTTGAGTTTCAGAAACTTGAATCGCTGTGGCGGTCTCTTAAATTTCTTGTGGATCGAACCGACTTCAGGGAGAACAACAAGCTCGAAATTTTAAACGTGTCCAAAGAGGAGCTTTTAGAGGATTTTGTGGATGCTCCCGAGGTGACCAAATCTGGACTCTATAAACGGGTCTACACCGAAGAGTACGGGCAGTTCGGCGGGGAGCCTTACGCCTCCATGATCGGCAATTACGAATTTGGCAGCTCTCCCCAGGACATCAAATTGCTGGGATTTTTAGGCAGTGTGGCGTCCATGGCACATGCGCCTTTTATCGGGGCTGTGGCTCCCTCTATGTTTGGCCTGGAGTCCTTCTCGGGTATGGCTCAGCTCAAGGATTTGAATTCGATCTTTGAAGGTCCTCAATATGCCAAATGGAAAGCCTTGAGAGAGTCTGAAGATGCTCGTTATATAGGTCTGGTGATGCCACGATTTCTGCTGAGACTTCCCTACGGCAGGGAGACAGACCCGGTGAAATCCTTTGATTACCGAGAGGATGTCTCGACGGACAACGAAACGTATCTCTGGGGAAATATTGCCTTTGCCTTTGCCTCTAAGTTTGCCGAGAGTTTTGCCAGGTATCGTTGGTGTACCAATATTATCGGGCCCAAAGGTGGAGGCGCCGTTGAAGATCTTCCCCTTCATTTTTTTGAGGACATGGGGGCGATTCAGAACAAAATTCCTACCGAAGTGCTTCTTTCTGAACGACGGGAGTTCGAGCTGGCCGAAGAGGGGTTTATCGGGCTGGCCATGCGCAAAGGGAGCGATAACGCAGCCTTTTTCTCTGCAAATTCCATCCAGAAACCAAAAAAATTTCCCAACACCACCGAAGGGAAAATTGAAGAAACCAATTACAGGTTGGGAACTCAGTTGCCCTATATGTTGGTCGTCAATCGATTGGCCCATTACTTGAAAGTGATCCAGCGGGAGAATATCGGGGTCTGGAAAGAGCGGGTGGATCTGCAAAGAGAGCTCAATGACTGGATCCGGCAGTATGTGGTGGATATGGATAACCCCATGCCAGGTGTCCGGAGCAGGCGTCCCCTGCGTAAAGCCCAGATTACCGTCGATGATGTTCCGGGGGAACCCGGATGGTACAAGGTCAGCCTGAAGGTGTGCCCGCATTTTAAGTACATGGGTGCATCCTTTACTTTGTCCCTGGTAGGTAAGTTGGAGAAAGAATAATCATTAACCACGGAGGAAATGTTTATGCCAATGACATCGCACATGGAAGTGACGGGAAATACGCAAGGGAAGATTGACGGCTCCTGCGATATGGAACGTCGTGAGAACACAATGCTCATCTATGCTTTTGACCATAAAGTGCATATTCCCAGGGATCCCCAATCTGGGCTTCCCAGCGGAAAACGCATCCATGGTCCCTTGACCGTCGTTAAGGAAATCGACAAAGCCTCTCCCAAGCTTTACCAGGCGCTCTGCACCGGAGAGCAGCTGTCCGAAGTGATACTCAAGAAGTACCGAATCGACAGCACGGGGACCGAAGAACACTATTTCTCCATCGCTCTTGAAGACGCCATTATCGTTGAGATGAAGCCTTACATGCCTATGGCATTTCTCGCCGAGAATGAACCTTTTCGCCATATGGAGGAGATCAAGTTCACCTATTCCAAGATCAAATGGACCTGGGAAGTGGACGGCATTGAATCCGAAGACTCGTGGAAAATTCCGGCGTAATTAAGGGGGCAATGTGAGTGATTTGAGACTGCTTGAGCGCGTCCGGGAATGGCAGCATACCCCCGGATTGCGAGCGAGAAACCATGCCGGGACACGGGTGACGTCTGTGGTGAAGCACCTCCAGCTTTTGTTGAATTCAAGGGTGGGGACCACATTGATGGACGGACAGTTCGGTCTGCCTGATTTGTCGGATTTGAAGCTCACCTATCCCGATTCTGTTCAGGATATGGAAAAGACCATTTCACAGACCATTGAAACCTATGAGCCGAGGCTTACCCGCGTCGGGGTCAACTTTGTTTTCCAGGATGACCGGACGTTAAGCCTTTTTTTTCGGATCGAGGCGACGCTGATTACCGGGGTAAAAAATGAAGAAATTATTCTGGAAAGTTCGGTGGATGCCTTTGGGAAAATGACCGTGAGAACGTGAGGTCTGTGACTCAGGCCTGCTGATGCATAAGGTTGTTGAAAAGGAGAGCGTGAGGGCAATCACGCTTCCCCCTGATAAACCAACCCGATACACCGGCTGAAAATCGACCTGAGCACAGACTGAACCAAGCCTGTTGCCTTAACCGGCAACAGGCCCTTCATCAGAAATAAATACCTCAGAGTCAGGTAGGAAATCAAGGACTATCAAACGATAAAGAATACTATGATGTTATGGATAATGAAGAAAAATAGAAGTGTGCTGCAAAATCGCTGTTCAACAAACAGAGGCAGACTCTATGAGATCTGTATTGTTGGTGCAGGCTCCCTGAAGCGTCATGTAGAATTGGAACTTGCGTTTGGAGGATAGATGAAAGGCATGACAGTGTTTGTGCTGTATATTTTTATAGGCTTGTTCATTAATGCGACCGCCTTAGTAGAGGATAGCGTTTTAGCTGCCGAAGGTAAGGCGTCCTATATGTTCAGAGGCATTTCATGTGAGGCATTTAAAGAGACCCTTTTACATGAAAGCCTCTATGTAACGTTTACGGAAAAACCCCTGTTTCATAAAAAAAGTAAATGCTGGGCGCTGTCGTGGAACGGGGTTCACGTTCTTCTTCCCCAGACTGATTTTGAGCATGTGTATGTAAAAAAGAATAAAAACGGCAGGTATGAGCTATTTTTGAAAACAAAAGAGGGGCTTTTGGTCAGTGTCACCTCAGACGAAAATACGGTATTTAACGATATTTTCGCTGTGACTGCAGATGGAAAAAATGTGGAATCCAGTGCGGATGGAGTGGTTTCCACAACCAGGATGTACGGAGGCCCTGTCACACTTTCTGCTTTGATGATGGCCGCTTATGAACACACTCCAGATCAGGTTACCTGCTGCAAGGAGAATTATGACGAAGATATTTCCGTTGCTATCGTGATGATTCTGAAAAAAATGAATAGGATAGAACTAGTCGCAGCCTATAAAGGAGTCGGTGCTCGTGCCGGCTGGATGACCGAATCAAAGGGCAAACAGCTCAGGGAGTATGACCTTAATATCCTTGATGCGACTCAAGAGCGCATCTTTCACCTGATGTATCGATTGCCTGAAGACGATCCATACCAAGACCTTCCCTTCCGGGTTGGCGAGGCCGGGGCTGCCGATAGTGAAGACGCGCCGCCCTGGCTTGAGGCATTGAACCAGGCATTGGCGTACTCTTCTGATGACGATTGGAGACGATACGCGGCCATCGCAAGGCAAAGTGGCATAAGTGAAAAGAGTATTTCAAAGACGTTGGAACGTGTGGTCGTGAAGCCCGTTCCGTAAGATTTTTATTTGTGAGTTGGAACCGGGTATCCGCAGTTCATGCGTTTGCGCCATACGTAAGCATGCCCCCAACCTTCGTGCGAATGGGGATCCGGGTACCCAGAGTTACAGCACGACGAATCGTACTCCTCGAAAACTTACGACATCAGCACCCCCCGCATGGTTTTTTTATAATTTATGGAGCGTAGCGACTCCTCGAACGAAGCACGAAGAACCAAGCACGAAGAACGCTTTTTAATGTTTTTTAACATTTTTTATAATCCACCCAAGCTCTTCATGGTGGCTGAGAAAGAGTGGCAATCAGAATGTTTAACTATTATTTTCAGCAGGAATTGAGTCATCTGAAAGAGATTGGCTCGGCGTTTGCCCGGGAGAATCCGGCCATTGCACCCATGCTGGGTGAGCCATCTTCCGATCCTGACGTGGATCGGCTTCTTGAAGGGGTTGCCTTTCTCACCGGTTCGATCAGGGAAAAGATTGATGACGAGTTTCCGGAAATTATCCATAATTTTATTCGTCAGGTGTGGCCTCATTATTTGAGGCCGGTTCCCGCCACGACCCTCATCGAAGTGGTTCCGGAGGCGGGGTCGGATTCTGGTGTGTCCGTTCGAACAGGCGTCGAGGTGGATTCCTTTGAGGTGGACGGCACCTCGTGTCGTTTTCGTACATGCTCCCATGTGAACATGGTTCCGGTTTCTATTGTTCGGGCAGGCTATGAAGAGTCTTCGGATGGCATCTCCGGCATTCGGGTGACCCTTGCATGCAAATCTCCTGAACATTGGGAATCAGACACCCTTAAATTTTATCTGGGAGGCGGGTACGCGAGGGCGTCCGAGCTTTATCTTCAGATGATGACCGGGGTGAGTCGTATTGCCATCGATTCCGGCGGGGAGAGACCCCAGGTTGTGTTATCGCCTGATTGCATAAAATCATGCGGCTTTAGCGAAGAGGATCCCTTGATTCCCTGGCCCTCTCAATCCTTTGCCGGGTATCGGTTTGTTCAAGAATATTTTGTATTGCCGGAGAAGTTTCTCTTTCTGGAGTTGACCGGACTCCATGCATGGAAAGAGCGCAAGGGCGTGAGTGAATTTGATCTTTTGTTTGAACTGAAGGGCATACCTGAGACCCCTCTGCGAATTGATGCGTCGAGTTTTATGTTGCGGGTGACCCCTGCGGTTAACGTTTTTAAACACAGCGCGGATCCGGTGCGGGTGAGCCAGAAAAAAAATGAATACAGGGTGAGGCCCACGGCTTCTGACCCTTCTCATTATCAGATTTATTCCATTGAACAGGTCTCAGGCTTCAAGGTGGGTCGTGGTGAGGGCTACCCCATGAAGCCTTTTCACAGCCTCGTCATTGAAGAGTCTGATATTGTTTACAACGAAATTTTAAGGCGGTCTCCGGTGAGAGATGCCATGGATTTCAGTCTCTCCCTTGCCATGCCCGAAGGGGGAGAGGTTTCCGACGTGAGGTCTCTTTCTTTTGATGTGCTCTGTACCAACGGAGACCTTCCCGAGCAGCTTCTTCCCGGTGATATAAAGGTGCCCACGGCAACTTCTCCCGAAGGGGTTGGGTTCAGAAACATTCGAAAACCTACCCAGGCTGTGTTGCCACCCTTGGGCTCCGAGTCTCTATGGGCCTTGGTATCCATGTTAAATCTCAATCATTTTTGTCTCACCCGGTGTGAGAACATGAAGGCGATGCTCAAGTTGTTTTTGATGGACGGGAGCTCGGGAAGGCGTCTCTTTGCGGCAGGTGAAAAGCGGGTTGAAGGCATCGTGGCCCTTGAGTCGACCCCAGTAAATCGACTTTTTAAAGGGACGATGATGAGCGGACTTATGATCCAGATCTCCATGCGAAAAGAACATTTCGCCGGCATGGGGGATTTGTTCCTTTTTGCCTCGGTGTTGGACCACTTTATCGGTCTCTCGGCAGCCCTTAATACATTCACGCAACTTGTGGTCACGGAAGTGACGACGGGGGAGAGGTTTGCATGGAAGGAACGCATGGGAAATCAGCTGCTGCGGTGAGGAAGATGCTCCTTGAGCAGGGGCGCTCCTTCTCTTTTTTTCAGGCCATGCGGCTTCTTGGGAATCTCAAGGCCGAGGCGGGAGAGAACCGCAGAGAGCGACAGGACACCGGGGGGACGTTTCGCGCGCGTCCTAACCTCTCCCTTGCCTTTGCCGGATCTGACGTTGAAGGGATTACAGAGAGTGCCTCGGGAAAATTGATATTAACGGCCAATATCTTAGGCCTCTATGGGACGGGGTCCCCCCTGCCGGTTTTTTATACGGAGGATTTGTTTGAGGGGGGCGATGAGGAGCCGAACGCCGCCAGAGATTTTTTGGACGTGATTAACCACCGTCTCTACGAACTTCTTTATGCCGGGTGGGCCAAATATCAAGTCGCCATGAAGGTTATTGAGGAAGAGGACGGCCGACTTAAGGACAGGATGTTCAGTGTAAGTGGCCTGGGCCATAAGTCCTTGCGGAAGGGGTTGCCACATTCTTGGAGAATGATTCGTTATTCTGGCCTTCTCTCCCAGGGAACCCGATCCGCATCGGGCCTTGAGATCCTCCTCTCCGACGCTCTGGACGGCGTGGCTGTTGAGGTGGTGCAGGCCGTGAAAAGGCTCGTGCCCATCAGCTTCGATCAGCGATGTGTTTTAGGGGTGTCTGGAAACATCCCTGGAGATACCTGCTACCTGGGGGATACCTTTGAGGACAGCATGGGAGCCGTGTTGATACGCATCGGCCCCCTCTCTGAAGCGTCGTATCGCTCCCTTTTACCCGGTACGGATGCACACCAATTGATTGTCTCCCTCACCCGGTTTTATCTCTCCACACCCATTGAATTTATCGTGGAGGTGGTGATGGGAGCGGAAGAACAGAAGAAGACCGCTCATCTTGGAGAGATCTCATGGTCACAGCTTGGATTGGATACCTGGCTCTTCTCCGGAGAACCGCCCGGTGAGCTGTCGTCACGATTTTATCCGGAAACGGATGGGGTGTGTCCCTCCGGTTAAACGGCGAGCTTTCGTTTCTCAGGTCAATCATATTCGCAGCCTGGTTTTTCCAGAATCCCACGGTGGATGCGATGTGGCTTTTAGACGGTATTCTTTAACCCTCAGGAAATTAACATGATCACAGTGGATATGAAATCCTTGTTAAGCCGATTGAATCCAAGTTGCCGGAGAGCCCTTGAGGCTGCTGCCGGGGTGTGTGTCTCGCGAACCCATTATGAGGTGACGGTGGAACATGTTCTGGCGCAGTTTTCCCAGGCACCGCTGTCCGATTTTTCCTTGATCCTGCGTCATTTTGGCATCAACGGGGACGCCTTACGAGGCACGTTGAACCGGACCCTTGAAGGGTTTGCCACAGGCAACGGGGCCAAACCGGTTTTTTCTCCCCGGTTGATGGAGTGGTTCCAGGAAGCCCAGCTCATCGGGTCGGTGGATTTTGAGGAGACGCAGATTCGTTCGGGGGTTCTTCTTCTGGCCTTTTTGAGGAAGCCGTCGCAGTTCTCCACCCTTGAAATCGCCGATATGATGCTTGAGATTAGTCGCGATGCCCTAGTGAAAGATTTTATGGGGATTACCACTCGGTCGGAGGAATCCAAAGGGGGGGCACCCCGTGGGAGGACTTCCGGGAACGGCGGCGGGGCGCTGGCGAAATATTGTGAGGATTTTACGGCCAAGGCGCGTGAGGGAAAAATCGATCCGGTCTTCGGACGTGATATTGAGATACGCCAGGTGGTGGATATCTTTGCCCGCAGGCGGAAAAACAACCCCATCGTGGTGGGGGAGGCCGGGGTGGGCAAGACCGCCATTGTGGAGGGGTTGGCCTTGCGTATCGTGGAGGGGGATGTCCCGGACTTTTTAAAGGAGATCACCTTGATGAGCCTGGATATGGGATTGCTTCAAGCCGGGGCCGGGGTGAAGGGGGAGTTCGAAAACCGCCTGAAACAGGTGATTGAAGAGGTCAAGTCATCGGAGACGCCCATCATTCTTTTTATTGATGAGGCCCACGTCATGATTGGTGCCGGGGGCTCTGCCGGTGGCAGCGATGCGGCCAATCTTTTAAAGCCTGCCCTTGCCCGGGGGGAACTCCGAACCATTGCTGCCACGACCTGGTCTGAGTACAAAAAATATTTTGAAAAAGATGCGGCCCTGGCCCGGCGTTTTCAGCTGGTCTACCTTGATGAACCGTCCGAAGCAACCACCACCCTGATTCTAAGGGGGCTGAAAACAAAATACGAAAAGAGCCACGGGGTCATCATTCGCGACGATGCTGTGCAGGCCGCCTCGGAGCTGTCCTCCCGTTACATTTCTGGCCGTTACCTCCCCGACAAAGCCATCGATCTGCTGGATACCAGCTCCGCACGGGTCAAGGTGCTGCTCACGGCAAAGCCCGGAGCTGTGGAGGACGTGGAACGCAATCTCCAGGCTATCGCACGTGAGAAAGAGGCCTTGATCCGGGATGGCGTGTACGGCACCGTCGTGGATACGGAACGCCTTGATGTCGTTGAGGTGGAGATGGCCGAGATGGAGGGAATGCTCACCGAGGTGACGGGGCGATGGGTTATGGAACAGGCCCTTGCAACGGAGTTGATTGATTTACGCCAGCAGTACTGGGCTCTGGCCCATTCCTCGCAGGCAGAAGTGGCCTGTGGCGAACTCTGCTGCGAGGTAGGGGAGACGGTGGACGGCGATGCCTGTGCACCGCCAGCCATAGGGGATAGCCCCTGCGATGAGCCGGGAGCCGCAGCGAATATACCGGACCCCGTGGCGCTTTTGTCCCAGATAGATGACAGGGCCAACGAGTTGGCCTCCATCCAGGGGGACAATCCCCTGATTCGAACGGAAGTGGATCCGGGGATTATTGCTGAAGTGGTCTCGGACTGGACCGGTATCCCCGTGGGCAAGGTCATGCACGATGAGGCCCAGGCCATGATGGGCATGGAGGAGGGCTTAAAGGGGCGCATTAAAGGCCAGGACGCCGCCCTTCATGGGATCTCCCGTATTATCAAGGCATCAAAAGCCGGTCTCTGCGATCCAGACCAGCCCCTCGGCGTTTTTCTTCTTACGGGTCCCAGTGGGGTGGGTAAAACAGAAACGGGCCTGGCTGTTGCCGACCAGCTCTTCGGGGGCGAGCGGTTCACCATCTCTGTCAACATGAGTGAGTTCCAGGAAAAACATACGGTAAGTCGCCTCATCGGATCCCCTCCCGGCTATGTGGGATACGGGGAAGGGGGCCTTCTCACAGAGGCCGTGCGCCAGAGGCCCTATTCTGTGGTGCTCCTGGACGAAGCAGAAAAAGCCAACGATGACGTTATGAATCTCTTTTATCAGGTCTTCGACAAAGGCGCTCTCTCCGATGGCGAAGGCCGACGGATTAACTTCAGCAACACGGTTATTTTCCTGACCAGCAACCTGGCCTCAGATGTTATTGCCAACGCCGCCGCACAAGGCGAAATGTGCGACAGCGAAACCCTGGTCGCCGCCATTCGGCCGGTCTTGAGTAACCATTTTAAGCCGGCCCTTCTTGCCCGTATGAGCATCATCCCCTTCCTCCCCCTTTCTGTGGATGTCATGCAGGAGGTAGTGGCCGTCAAGCTGCAGAAGGTGGTGAATCGATTGCAGGAGAGCCACAAAATTGCCCTGACGGTCTCACCCGCCGTCACCGCACAGATCGCAAGTCGCTGCAGCGAGGTGGAGACCGGGGCCCGCAACATCGACCACATCATGAGCGGCACCGTGTTGCCGTTGATCTCCCGGGAACTCCTCCTGCGCATGAGTGAGGGCGTACTCCCCCCGGAAATGCGGCTTGATACGGCAGATGGGGCCTTTGTTCTGAGGTAGTCCAATCTAAACAGGCAAAAAAACAGCCACCGCGGGTAAGGGGTGCCCCCTTGAAATCATGGGACAAAACCTGTTTGTCAAACTTTTCAAAAGTTTGGCCCCCGGCAGGGCCGCCGGAGGCATAGTGATTCCGGTGATAAATGATCATTTCATAGCCTGAAACGTCTAGTGGGCCCATATCGGAGGTGAACGATGATGTCAGTTGTTGAAATATTCAAGAACATGCGGCAGTTCGATTGTGTCTTGAACGGTCAAAAGCTCGATGTGTTTGAGTTCTCATCAGACGAATCGATCTCTGACTGTTTCGTTGTGCGAGCCACTGTGGTGTCTAAGAGGCGTCTCCTCAGTGCTGATTTTATCGGACGTGAAGGGCTTTTTACCCTCCAGGGGAGAAAGCAGGAACGGTATATTCACGGGGTGGTGCGTCGATTTGAGGAGAGGGAGACGCGGGGACGCCATTACCTCTATCATGTGACCCTCGTGCCCAGGGTTTGGGCGCAGGCGCTGATCTCAGATATCCGTATTTTTCAGGAGAAAACCGTCCCGGAGATTGTGAGGGAGGTGCTTCAAAGCGGGGGGATGCAGGCCAACGATTTTGAGTTCCGAACCCACCAAACGTACTCCCCAAGGGAGTATTGCGTGCAGTACCGGGAGACCAACTGGGATTTTGTGACCCGCCTCCTCGCGGAGGAGGGAATTTTCTTTTATCACGAATTCACGGAAGACGATCACATCCTTGTGTTCGGAGACATGCACGCCTGTCATAAGCTGATCTCAAAAAATGATTCTGTCCTTTTTACCCCGCCGGGCCAATTGGTGGATGAAGCGGAATATGTCACAGAGTTCTGGGTCTCAGAGAACATTACCGCAAGCCAATCTGTATTCAAGGATTACCATTTTCAGACGCCCTCCTATAAGCCCATCTCCAAAACCATCGCAGAGGGTGACAAGACTCTCGAACTCTACGATTATCCCGGCTATCTGACCAACGAGGCCACGGGCCAGCGCCTTGCCGATATCCATTTGGAGCGGGCGCGCCTTGACCGGGAAGAGTATTCAGGCAAGAGCCTTTGCCGCAGTTTTGCCGTGGGCCACCTCTTCACCCTGACAAAATACCCGTACAATGAGAGTAATCGGGAGTACCTCCTCACCCGCGTCTCTCACAAGGGCACCCAGCCCCAATCCCTTGAGGAGCTTGCCCCGGAAGGGCAGGGAAATACTTACTCCAATGAATTTACCTGCATTCCCTCAGAGACGCCATTCCGACCGGCCGCGGTGAAAAAACCTTCCGTGGAAGGGGTCCAGACCGCTGTGGTTACCGGCCCGGAAGGCCAGGAGATCTATACCGACGCATTTGGCCGCATTAAGGTTCAATATCACTGGGATCGCCTGGGTAAAAACGATGACAAGAGCAGCTGCTGGATGCGTGTGGCCCAGTCCGTCAGCGGCAAGGGCTGGGGCGCTTTTTTCCTCCCTCGCGTCGGCCAGGAGGTGATCGTCAGCTTTATCGACGGCGACCCCGACCGCCCCATCGTCACCGGGGCCGTCTACAACGGGGCCAACATGCCTCCCTATTCCCTTCCTGCAGAAAAAACCAAGAGCACCCTTAAAACCCACTCCACCCCCGGAGGCGATGGGTTTAACGAGCTGCGGTTCGAGGACAAAAAGGGTGAAGAAGAGATCTACATCCACGGCGAGAAAGACTGGAATATCGAGATCAAAAACGACAAGGGTCAGCATATCGGCCATGATGAGACCCTCGCCGTCGACAACGATCGCCGCAAAACAATCGGCAACGACCAACGCGAATCCGTAGGCAATAACAAAGAGATCACCGTCACTAAAAACCACACCGAGTCGGTGGGGGAGAACATGAGGGTGACGGTGGGAAAGAATTTGGATGAGTCGACTGGGGAGAACAAGACGGTTTCTGTGGGTAAGAGTATGCGAGAGACCGTGGAGGAGGATGTGGGCACGGCTGTCGGCAAAAATAGAACGGAGAACATAGGGAACAACAGCACCAGCGATATCGGAAATGATGCCAATCTGAGCGTCGGCAAGGACCACGCGATTTCCGTTGGAAATAATATGGATGTGGACATTGTCAAAGCCTTGAATACGGTAGCCGGTGGCACCATCAGTATGACAAGCAGTGGCTCGAATGTGAGGATAAACGCAGGGGGTGCCTCCATTACCATCACGAGCCGTGGCGATATTATCCTTGATGGGGTCAATGTCAGCATCAATGCCTCGGGCAATCTTACGACGTCGGGTTCTGTCATCAGCAAAAACTGATTAGCCCGGATATTTCACGAGTCGAGTGCTTCCATATTCAAGGCATCAGAGTTGCAGATGTAGTGGTTTACCTCAAAGCTCTGATAACGCGGCAGATGAGTGCACCCGGCTCGCCCGAAGGGTGAGAAAATCAGACAGAATACCGTGGATTACATTTTGCATTTTTGAAACGACTGAAAATATGACTACAAAGAACTGTAATTACGGATTATTCCTTAGCCCTGATTGTTTTCTCATGAAATATCCGGGTTAGGTGAATGGGAGGTGTGCTTGTGAGTCATAGAGGCCAAATACAGTGCACGGAAAATAGTGATCCTGTGTGTCAGGCTGAGACAATGAACCGTGGTGTGGAAGAGCTTGTCACCGTTTCCGTATCGGGGAATTGTGTGGGGCATATTGTCGGAATGGAGCGGGAGGATAACGCTGTCTTTGTTGATTATGAGGGCAACCCGTCGAAAAAGCCCGTGATCGCTAAACTGGGTCGACCTTTTATGTTGAAGGATCTTCAGAATGCAATCGCCCGGTCTCTTGATGTGCGACTTGATTTTGAAAATCATGACCCTGGAAGGCCGGTTGTGACGAACATCTATTACTCGATTCTTGATTCCAACGATGAGGCTGAAAAGGACCTCAGCACTAAAGAGATTCGTGTTCACGGAAAACGAATTGTTATTGAAGCGGAAACGGAGATTGTTATTCGCAGTGGTGAGGCAAGCACCACCTACACGGCAAAGAACGGGCGGTTGGTGTCGGAAGGGGTTGAAATTTTATCTGAAGCACTCCATGCGAACAAAATAAAGGGGGCTTCCATTGCCCTTAACTGAATCCATAGAAAAAACCGCGGCGGACAGGGCTCTTTTGGATCAGATAACAAACGAAACCCTTGGACAGAATCGCGATGTTGAGGTCGTCAGGGTTACGCGACAGGAAGAGATACGGAATATAGCTCTGACACGGGACATTGCAGCTATGGAGGTTGTTGAAAAGAGCAATATAGAGGTGTTTCACGATGAGATTTGTGCCGAGCTTGTCCATGAAATCGGCTATCTTTTTCGACGGTTCACTATGCTTTTTCATGAGGCGGTTTCCTGGAATCAGATAAAAAAGACGGAAGAGAGGCTCTCGGCCAGGATCGATGCCCTTCGTACATGCAGGAATGGATGCATCGATCATGTAACTGAAGGCCTTGACTCCGGCAGGGAAAAGGATGTGACGGCAGCGGTTTTTATCCTTTGCTCCATCGGTGATCAGGAACAAAGCGACAGGCATATAGACAGCGTCTTGAGTCGATATTCCCGTATCGACGATGTTGAACAACGCAGCTGGTATGCCCGTGGGATGACATATGGGCTTAATTCCCGTGTCACGTCCCGCCTTCTTTTTATTTCGGATCATGTATCGGACGTGATGCGCGCAGAATGCGTGGAGGTAATAGAAGCCCGAGGCAGGTTTGGCCATGGCCCGATCAAGGGAAGGGACTTCATGGTCACTGACGCTGCTCCTTGAGCCATTCGATTCATCCATCCCTGGAGGTTAAAGATGTGGGTCGTTGAAAATAAAACCCCTTTTGATGCGGTCGGCACGTTCACCCGGAATCAGGTGGGGGCAGAGGTCTGGGTTGTCGCTGTGAAGGGCACGTTTACGGTTGCGGAAGACGGGTCGGTCACGGTGGCAGACCGTCAGGAACCTGTATGCAGAGCTCCCGTGTATACAGGAGAACCGGGCCATTCATCGATGAAATACGATGTGGATTTGATCTCCGGAAAACCAGCCACCGATGTGATTATGCACGCAAACGCAACAGCTCCCGGAGGAAAGCCCGTCAAAAAGCTTGATGTATGGATGCGTGTGGGGGGTGTTCAGAAACGCTTCAGGGTGACCGGAGATCATCACTGGCGGCGTGGGATTTTTACATCAAAGACCCCCGTTCAGCCGTTTGTAAGAATACCGATCGTGTATGAACGGGCTTTTGGAGGCTGCGATCTACGGCACAAAAAGAGTAAAAAACAGGGCTATGAGGCTCGCAATCCCGTTGGCACCGGATATGTCCGTGTCGCCTCACATCGGAAAGAAATGCAGGTTCCCAACATCTGTTTTCAAGGGAAAAAGCAGCGCCGAGCGGAACCGGCGGGGTTTGGTCCTATTTCTGCCCATTGGGAACCCAGGGCGTCCTTTATGGGGACCTGCGACGAAGCATGGGCCAAGAACCGAAAACCCCTGCTGCCCGAGGATTTTGACTCCAGATATTATCAACAGGCTCCTGCAGACCAGCAGGCCGAAGGGTACCTTCAAGGGGGAGAACCGGTGACGCTTGTCAACGTGAGCCAAAGCGGCCGCCTCCGCTTCAACCTCCCGGAAGTTAAACCCCGATGCGCGACCCTTATCGGCAATGATGTGGTTGATCATGACATCAATCTTTACACAGTGATTCTCGAGCCTGAGGAGAGTCGATTGATGATGGTATGGCATTGCGCTTTTGAGTGTCACAACCGGGAGCATCTTCTTGAGAGAAGCATCGTAAGGATGAAGTAGATATGAGGTTAAATGCATGAATCTCGATCAGGAGATCGCCATCGTTCAATGTGGCGCGCGGACACCGGTCGGCACCAGCGCTGCCATGACGGCTGCCATGGTGCGGGCGGAAGTGACGCGACTGCTTCGTCACCCGTATTTCGAGGACGATCAGGGAAAGCCCCTTGTGATGGGGCGGGCCAGTTATGTCGGAGAGGAGTATGAAGGGGCAGATCGCTTTATAGCGCTCGCGATTCCTGCCCTTGAGGAGGCGTTGAGGCCCTTGAAGGGGATCCCGCATCAAAAACTTCCTCTCCCCGTGGTTATCGGTGTGCCGGAGATAAGGCCTGGGTTTTCTTTTGACTTCATTGAAGTGATTCAAGACAGCGTGACAGATGCCCTGAATCACAGCGAAACGTTGGAGACAGACGTAACAATGATACCTGCCGGCCATGCCGCCGGGTTGATGGCATTTAAAGAGGCGGCTGTTTCTATCCGTGAAGGCCGGTGTGAATTTGCCGTGTTTGGTGGAATCGATTCGTTTGATTCAGCGGCAACCCTCAGCTGGCTCAACGCCTGCAACCGGTTGAAAACTTCGAATAACCGGTTCGGATTTATACCTGGGGAAGGGGCGGGCTTTTGTCTGATCGCCTCAACCGAGATTATTTCGCGTTATGGATTAACCGGTGCTGCAACCGTTCGAGCCGAGAGCACCACTGAAGAGGCTCACCCCATAGGCAAGGGGACGGTGTGTACAGGACCGGGGTTAAGCGCGGCATTTGCCGACGTTTTGCACTATCTTCCGGAAAACAAACAGGTGAGCCGGGTTCTTTGCGACATGAATGGAGAGCGTTATCGAACCGATGAGTATGGCTTTGCAGCTCTGAGACACAGTCATCGGTTTGAGAGCGCGAGCAATCTTGTTGCGCCGGTCAACCGTTGGGGGGACATGGGGGCCGCGACGGCACCCAACTTGATTAACCTTGCGATTGAATCCGGCAATAATGGATACACCGGCGGTCCATTTCAGCTGATATGGACAAGCTCCGATTCCGGTAAACGCAGCGCCCTTCTTTTGGAGTTGCTTGCAAACTAACAAGGATAAACCTATGGCTCCGACAGTTACGGTAAACGGATTGACCCTCTGCCATCAGGGGAGCGGGGGCATCGCGACCTCGACTTTGCCCGATATCTGTTCGACCCCCACTCCAGGTGGGCCAGTGGATGTCGCATACGTTAATATCGCCATGGATAAAGACCTCGCAGGTGGGAGTGTGACCGTCACCGCCGACGGTGGCAATCCCATCGCCATTGACGGCTGCACGTTCTCAAAAAGCGTGGGTGATGAGCCCGGCTCCAATGGGGGCGTCTCTTCCGGCGTGAACCTGGGCGAAGCCTCTTTTATCTCCTGTTCCCCTGACGTCACGATTGAAGGGAAGGCCGCCTGCAGACTCTCCGACAAGATGATGATGAACAAAGCAAATTCAGCTTGTATGGGGGGGATTGTGATACCACCGGTGGTGGCGCCGGAAGCTGTAACAGCAAACGAGAGGAATGAAGACAAGTGGTTGAAGATAAAGCTGTTGGATGAAGAAGGGGAGCCGCTCCCTAATGCAAGATACGTTATTTTTAAAAAAGATGGCACGAAGTTTTTTGAAGGCAACTTGGATGAAGACGGTTTTGCCGAGATCAATTCAGATGTTTATATGAATATGTATACCATCGAATTTCCAGACCTTGCTGGGAAAATTAACAATAACTGATATATGGAAATTATCAAATGCCAGAAAATCAAAATAAAAGTCTAAAAGAAATATATGGAATCAGATTCAGTGATGTCTGGAAAGCCGATCCCAACAGGGCACTTGCCGGAAGAGAGGTGGTTGTTGTTAATAAAAATGAGTTCAATTCACTCGATAAAATTGCTCGGGCTCATGGTTTGTCAAATTGGAGAGAATTGTTTCCGCCGGCAACCAACTTGAATAAAGGGTTTCTTGAACACCGGGGTACCCCCCATATTGTTTACCCGGGGGACGAGATAATTATTCCGAAGAGGCAAAAAATAAAAGTTAACATTGTTGCCAATAAAGAGAATGTGATTGTAGCAAAGCCTGCTGAAAAGTTGGATCCACCCCGGCTGAATATGCTGTGTTTGTCCAAAGAGTATAAAATGAATGTCAGAGTAAAGGTGAAAGATGTGTGGCACGATTTGCGAAATGGTGAGTTTTATACGACGCAACTCGAAAAGTGCACAGATTATGACGGCAAAATAAAATTTGAAATCAATGATAAAAACATCGATTTATTTGACGAGATAAAATTAACAGCATTGGAAACCGACTCACATGGAAATCTGTTTATAGTAGTACAGAGACATGCGGTTGATTCAGCAGCTTCTTTTTTAAAGTACAAAGAACCTGTTGAAGATGAGTCCCGGAATGATTTTTTTATACTTGAGATTGAGAAGGAATATGATCATGAGTATAGATATTTAAAGGTTCTTGAAGATCCAGAAAAATCGTATCAGCTTGATAGATTGTCAAATGAAGAACTGAGTGATCTTGGCGCTCTATTGTTTCGATGCTTTCCCTGGCTTGAGAGTAAAAAAGCATTTTGTGGAGAGATGTTTTTGGGATCAAATGTAGTTCCATTTGCAATAGATATTTTACCTCGTTTGAACAACGATAATATCCGAAGGTTGCTTTTAAAAGATTTTCAGCAGAATGTTTTTAGAGATACTAGGTTTAATGTTAAATTTATTAATGGGGTCCGTCATGTTGTTTTTGAAGGAAACAAAGAAGCCTTAAGGAGGGTTAGTTTATTTTTGACGAATGGGAATCTCACTACTAAGTTAGCTTACAAAATGAGAGGGAATGGGAATAAAAATCTGAAAATTTTCTCTTCAGTATTTGAGCATGTTCCAAGATCTTTTGCTGGAAAAGTAAAGGCTGCAGCAAGGGGGACTAAAATGGCATTTTTTATCATTGGTACCATTGATTCTATTGAATGTTATAATGATGATAATATGAGTATTTCTGACTTATTGGTCAATATTGCCTCAGATTTTATAAAAATGATTGCTTCTGCAATGTTTGTGGCTGCTGTTGGGGCTTTGTTTGCCCCTGGAGTATTAT
Source organism: Desulfoluna sp. (assembly GCF_030145185.1). GTDB lineage: Bacteria > Desulfobacterota > Desulfobacteria > Desulfobacterales > Desulfolunaceae > Desulfoluna. The sequence continues at coordinate 88,965 of NZ_JAQYWB010000007.1, forward strand.
CAATGGCAACTGTTGTGGTTGGTGGCTTTATAGTAGGCTTGGCTTTTGGGTTTATTCTTGATGCAATCGATAATTGTATTGGTAAGAATGGAGCGACGAATGGTGTTAAAGCGTTTGTGAGGGAGTTGCCTAAGAACTTAAAAGAAATAGGAGCAGAGGTAAAGTGTTCATACCGAGATGCGAATTGGGATTTGTCCCAATTCTTCGAGGCTATACACAGTCCTTACAGTGGGTATTATTTTGAATAGATAGAGTATAATATAGGGGGGGAGCATGAAGAAAATATATATCCTACTGGGGTTTGCATTATTATTATTAATAGTTGTAGGTATGAAAATTGTCCAGAGGAATAATTGGAGTCAGGAAATTAATGCCGCTGTTAAAAACGGTGATTTGAAAACAGTTGAGAAATTACTCAATGAAGGTGTCAATGTAAATTCTGTTGATAAGTATGGGTATAATATTTTGATGACAGCTTTGGGTGTGGGGGAATTTGAAATGGCATCTTTTCTGATAGATAAAGGGGCTGATGTACATCACGAAAGTAAATTAGAGAACAATCCATTAGAGGTCGCAATTCGGTCAAAAAATGTTGCGATTGTGCGAAAACTTGTTGAGAATGGCGCGAATATCCATGAAAAATGGTTTAAAGGCATGTGTCCAGTTGTTTTGGCAGCAATTCATTCTCCGGAAATATTAGAATTTTTAATTGAAAAAGATGTGGATGTTAACGTTGAAACAGATGACGGAATGACGGCGCTGGCTTATGCTGTAGACGGGAAAGACCTTAAACCTGTTAAATTGTTGGTTGATAATGGCGCAAAAATTAATAAACAAGATATATTTGGGACGGCTCCGATTCATCTTTCAGGTAGCTATGAAATTATGAAATACTTAATCTCTAAAGGAGCTGATGTAAATATTCAGGAAAACATGGGTCATGCCCCGTTGAATATGTTTTATGGCCGCCCTGAATATGTGGAGCTTTTATTGGATAATGGGGCTGATATCGATTTGCAGAGAAGTGATGGTGAGACGCCGTTGCACAAGGCGATAAGAAAAAAACGGATAGAATCAGCCAAACTTCTAATCAAAAGAGGGGCAAATGTATTTATAAAGGATCATAACGGAAGAACACCATTGGATGTCGCATACAAATATGAGGTTGATGAGGATTTAATTGATCTTTTAAAAAGACAAATGGAGAAATGAATAATTAATATTTATCGATACCCCGAACGACGCCCTAAAATGGAGGAAAGGTACAATATATCCAGATCTATACCCATCAAAAAGATTTTTAGTTTTTCTAAATATATCAGAAGAATTCTCTGGAAATACCATATATTAAAAATGGCTCTTTCACGATTTGAGTGGATCAGAATGGTTTCTGATTGCGGTGGGAATAAATTCACGTCTCAGATTACGACAGAAGGCTTTGCCATCAAGGTCAATTCAGAGGTGTGGCCTGATTACTATAAATTTCAGTTCTTAGTGTGCTTAACCCGGATATTTCACGAGTTGGGTGCGCTCATATGCAAGGCATCAGAGCTGAAGATGTAGTGGTTTACCTCAAAGCTCTGATAACGCGGCAGATGAGTGCACCCGGCTCGCCCGAAGGGTGAGAAAATCAGACTGAATACCGTGGATTACATTTTGCATTTTTGAAACGACTGAAAATATTACTGCAAAGAGCTCTAATTATATATTATTCCTTAGCCCTGATTGTTATCTCATGAAATATCCGGGTTAAGGGGTTTAGCCCTGTATTTATCCCGGACTTCTATAATTGCTTCTGACGCGAGCGCAAAAGCGAGTGCCCATGCCAAAGTCACCCACAGGAACCGAAACATGGATGGACCTCAAATGGCGGTGGCTGTCAAGATAGAAAAAATGGGCACCTATTTACAAGAAAGTCTTAATTTGGCTGCTGGTCAAAAGGAACATTATGAGCGAGATGGATGAATGGATGGCGATTACCTACGAAGACGACGATTGGATGAATGATGTTAAATTATACAGTATTGTGGGGATAGGAATAGCCACTTTTTTCGGCACTATTCTTTTGGGTGGTATAATTATGGCGCTTAATTATGTAAAACTTGGAAAGAAACTTGAAGCATTGAATACTATTTTAATTACTATTATTGCCATGAGCTTTATTTTTTTTCTTGTTTTGATTTTAAAAGAATTCGATTTTCCAAGTCTTGATCTTACCGCCCCTCAATTTATTGTGTTCATGCTCTTGGCATGGAAATTTCAAGGACAAGTGATCGAGGAACATTCTGCAATGGGTGGTATGCTCGAATCGAATTTGAAAGTTGCCGGTATTTCAGTGTTGTTCTTTTTGAGTATGTTTTTGTTTCTAAGTAGAGCTGGGATATTTACCCTCAGCCAATAGTTTGTGTAGTCCAAATGTTTTTTAAATAGATGAATCGTAATGTGACTAAGTGATTTTGACTCCGCGCCCTGTAAATATTTTAACGGGAAATTTTGGACTATTAGATTATTTGTGTCATCGATCTGTGCCTTTATTTAGTTGGAATTAAGAGACTATTCCAAAAGGTTAAGAGTTCGTAGAAATTACATTTTAGGCTGTAGGTACGATTCAAATTTATATTTAAGGAGAGAGTTTTATTGAATTGTAGCGAAAATTCAATAAAGAAGGTTTTGTAAGAAGATGCTTTAAATGAAGATATAGGATAAACGTTAGAATTGTAATGGATAAAGACTGTCTTTTAAATTTGAATTAATGGCGAAATGCTCATAAAACAAGGAGTTTTAAATGTTAGACAATAAGTTTAAATATATAATAAAAGATGACTCACTCTGTTTTTTGAAAAAGCGTTTATTCAAAGAGGATATAAAAATAGAGATTATGTTTGATGAGATAAAAAAAGTAAAATTCACCCCTGCTATAGGTTTGTTCAGAAATAGATCCTATGCATATATTTATAGTAAGAAAAACAAAATTTTAATTGGGCATTCTGTTGTGGGATCAGGCACATTAAAAGAGTATGAGTTATTAATTTTTAGACTTTTGAAAGAAGTAAGAAATAATAAAAATATAAAATACGTTAAAGGTAGTTGGTTGATGAGGTTTTGTATAATTATTATTTTTCCTTTTTATATGGCAATATTTTTGCCCTTACTTTTTTTCCAAATTACAGCGCCTGTGATGGGCTTCTGGCTTTTCCGAGTGTTTTCGATGCTTAATATTGTTTTGATAGCCACAATTATTTTTAATTGCCCCAAAAATTTTAAAGATTTAAAAGTGGAAAAGTTAGATCCAAGACTGATAATGAAATATGGACCGAAAATATTATTTAATGACGCATATAAAAAAATCGTTGGAATGAAAACCGGTGCGCTCTCTTGTTCTTAGGAATTTGCAATGGTAAAACTGTTGCTTTACTACTTTTTTGCCTTGTTAGATCTGTAAAGATATCACACGTCCTGACAAAATATAGTTATTTTTGTTGTGATGTATCAAGAAGTTATCATTTGACCCTGTCTGCGGTTCTGCTTATATATGATGTCTCGAAAAAGACTTCGTACTTCACCGCGACATCGACCATGGGAGCCAGGCATGCCTCGACAATTGATATCTCTTTTGTTCTGCACATTTGTCCTTTTTACTCTTTGTTCTTGCGGGTCTTCCGGTGGAGATGATTCGGAGGAGGGTTCATCCCCGCCCATCCCCACCTTGACCCTCATTAAATCAGGCGACGGCTCCGGCCACATCTCCTGCGACTCTGGCAGAGTTGATTGTCACGACGTCTGTCAGATCGAGGTAGAGACGATGGATACCTTCACCCTCACGGCCGTTGTGGATGAAGGTTCAATATTTGGTGGATGGAGTGGTGATATTCCGGCGTTCAGCACGGAATTGAGCATTACAATCACGGTCTCACAGGTCAGCACCATCACCGCAAACTTCAGTTTAATAGAGGCGGCGGAAAGCCGTCTTCAACCCGAGCAAGACCTGCTTTATCTCGGGGCGTTCAAGCTTCCCGATGAGAAGGGCACAGTCCCCATGGCCCGGTGGTCCGGCGGAGGCCAAGGCATGACATTTTACCCCAAAGGGGACCCCCATGGGGTCGCTGACGGGTTCCCCGGATCGCTTTTTAGTATCAGCCACACCTACGCAAACCATGTCTCTGAATTTTCCATCCCGGTCCCGGTGATTTCGGTTGATAAAAATCTTGATGATCTGCCCCGGGCGACGACGCTCCAGCCCTTTGCCGATATCACGGAAGGCCGTCAGACCCTGGGGCTTACCGGCACAACCCTGGTGGATATTCAGTACTATCCCAGGCAGGGCAGCCAGGCCACGGATAAGCTGTACTGGACCCTTTACGAATACTACATGCCCCATGCAGATACCCCCTATCACGGATGGGCCGAACTCGATTTGTCAGCCCCCCAGAGCCATGGCATGTGGCGCTTGGGGGACTTCCCGGCCGCGGCCACAAGCAAGTACCTTTTTGACGTGCCAGCGACCTGGGCAACCATCCATACGCCGGGGAAATCCCTCGCGGCGGGAAGGTACAGGACGCCCAACAACGGCAGCTGGGGGCCCGCCCTCTATGTGTTTGGCCCGTGGAACGACGGCAACCCGCCTGCGGACGGCTGCAAGCTTGGCGCCATCGAGCTGCTCAAGCACTCCGGCGAGCACCCCGTTCGAGGAATGGGCTTTAGTGACAATTGGGTCGACGGGGCCTGGCTGACGGCAGGGGACCGGTCCGCTGTTGTCATCGCCGGCAAAAGAGGGGTCCGGGAGAGGGCCGGTGGGCAATGGACCTATGGAGTTCCCCAACCGGATGACTACTCGAGAAGCAAAGGGTATCACGGCTGTCCGGATTACGGCGCTTTGCTCTTCTATGACCCGGTGTTGATTGGCCATGTGGCAGGGGGCACCCTTACCCCGGATGAGGTGCAGCCCTATGCCGTGTACAACGTGCAGGACCTTCTGTTCTCGGCGAACATGAACCTTCCTGTTCAGGATATTCGTACCCGTGGTAAATCCCTGGGTGGGGTAGGGTACGATCGGAAAAATAACCTTCTTTATGTTCTTGAGATTGATGTGGAGGGATATTACAGCCCTGGTAAACCCATTGCCCATGTCTTCGAGGTCTTTCCCAGCGCGAGCTTTGCAGACACCATCCCGCCCTCATCGCCGTCCAGTCTTGCCGCCACAGAGGTCACGTCCGAAGAAGTGATCCTCACCTGGGAACCCGCCGAGGACAACGCTCATCTTGCCGGCTATATCGTTTACCGGGACGGGCACCCCATAGACACCGCCATCGTCCCCACCTGCACAGACGACAGGGTAAACCCAGACGCGAATTATCGGTACACGGTGGTGGCTTTTGACTCCCGGAACAACAAGAGCCTTGTCAGCCAGCCGTTGAGGGTTACCACCCCCTCCGGCCCCGACAAACGGCTTCCCCTCATCACGGACATTTACCTCACCGACACCACGGAAACCAGCGTTACGGTTCACTGGAAAACAGATGAACCCACGACAAGCAAGATTGAATATGGTGCCCAGTACCATGATGACCAGGAGGTGATCGATTCCAGCCTTACCAGGACCCACGCCATTTCCCTCACGGGCCTCACGGGTGCCTTGGATTGTGGGGTCTACGTCTATTGTATTTTCTCCACCGATGCCTACGGCAACACCAACAGCCACTCAAAAAAAGCCTTTCGCCCAGCCAGGCCCACGACGGACAACCAGCCCCCTTTGCTTGAGTCCACTGGGGCGAGGCGGGTCTCGGCAGGAGACCTTGTTCAGTTCGTCCTCAGCGCCTGGGATTCGGATCGAGGGGACAGCCTTCGCTTCTCGGCGACCGGACTTCCCGATGGGGCCACCTTTGCACCTGCAACCCGCCTGTTTCAATGGAGACCGGGGCCAGATGACATCGGTATTCATCGCATGACGTTCTCTGTCAGCGACGGGGACCAGGTTGAGAGTGAAACCGTAGCGATTGTTGTTGAGGAGTGAGCCGGTACGTTTTGTTCGCTCCGGGCTCTCTATCCCATGGGGAAAAACTGGGAATGCGTTGCCGCCAGGTGTATTCCATCCACCAAAACCAATGCAGGTGATGTCTCTGGTATATTTGGCACACATGAGCCGTGGATCACACGAACAGAGGGAACAGGGGCCATGTTTTCTGTGCTTTTGGTTTCCTTTATGCCTTGCATGATTCCATGTCGGCCTTTTTTCACAGCAAAAACCCTTTCTTTTTTACCGCGGGGTGCCGGTGGCTTTGCGGCATGGTTACCGATTCAGATGCTATCCCGGATATTTCACGAGTTGGGTGCGCTTATATGCAAGGCATCAGAGCTGAAGATGTAGCGGTTTACCTCAAAGCTCTGATAACGCGGCAGATGAGTGCACCCGGCTCGCCCGAAGGGTGAGAAAATCAGACAGAATACCGTGGATTACATTTTGCATTTTTGAAACAACTGAAAATATTACGACAAAGAGCTGTAATGACGAATTATTCCTTAGTCCTGATTGTTTTCTCATGAAATATCCGGGCTATGCCGTAGAGTGTGTCGTGCGCACCTCTTTTATCCTCTTTCTTTAATCAGGTATTGGAACGGGCGTTTATGATGGGATGGCCCAAGGCGATATCCTGAGCCATCCCCAACGTCTTTCTGTGTCTTTTTAGCGGACGTACCGGCATGTCGTTGTTCCCACCCGATTTTACCATCATCATGAATTTGGGCCTGCAGCATAAAATTCCCTTTTCATGGTGTTTTTCTTATGGTCTGGCCGGTATCGAAGGCGTTATAGCCCGGATATTTCAAGAGAAAACGACTATGCATAAGCAATAAAATGTTATTACAGCGTGTTACAAAGAAAAACATGGGTATTCCAAAGATGCGAAATGTCATTCACCGTTTTCTCCTTGCTTTTCTCTCCCTTCACTCGACTCGTGAAATATCTGGGATAGGAATAATACGGCAAAAAACGAGTCGCCTGCGTTCAACCCAAGATCAGTAGGTGTACACCGTTGTTGATTCAGAAGCCGTGGGCACCGGTTCCCAGTTCCCACCGTTGTCAACGGACCGGATGGCAAAGTGATAGGTCCCGTGGGCAGTGGCCGTGTAGGAGAGGGAGCCGCTGGTGCCTGTTGCCCAGAGCCCAGAGTAGGAGAAGCTCGCGGCCCCGGGAGGCTTCGCGTACAGGTAGGACCGCTTGACGCCGGTTTGGGTGTCGGACGCGGTCCAGGCCACGGGAATGTTCGGGGAGACACTTTGCGCGGCAGAGGTGCAGCCGGAGGAGGGGGGGGTGGTCTCCACGATGATGCTTACCCCGTAAGCGGTGGCGTAGGCGTAGTTTTCAAGGTAGCATTCGCTTTTGAAATCAATGGGGAGCCAGTGGGTTCCGGCCGCAATCCCTGAGGTTGTGATGGAGTATATGGTGGCCTGGGGGTTGTTCGGATAGGGGCCTGGAAGGATGGTGGGCAGGGCTTGGTTGTTGGCACCGTTGATTGTTGCGCCGGTTATATTGGCCAAGGTGACGGTGTTGGTGTGGGCCGAAACGTCGCCGTTGTTGAAGATCCGAACCGTCACATCAAAGGTCTGGTAAGGGCCAACATAGTTCGGCCGGGAGTAGTTCCGCTGAAAGGAGGGTGGTGTGGCTTCGGTAAAGTTTTCTTCCGTTGCCAGGGCGTAGGCTTCAGATGTGGCTCCGGCAAAGGTGCTGCTCCAGGCGTAGGCCTTGATGACCACAGGGTTCCACCCGTTGGCTCCGGCGGCGATGTCCACCTGGTGCACGTTGTCGTTGCCGTCCATATCCGAGTCAAGGAGGGCGCCGTTTGTTTCGTTGTACAGCCGAAGGTTCAGGTCGCTGAGGGCGTATGTTGTCGACGGGGGCTCCCCGCTGACGTAGTTGCTTCGTTTCTGCCAGACCAGGGTGGCTTTTTCCGCTGTGGTGGTGGATTTGTACATGGTGCCTTTGTACAGCTTGTAGTCATCGTCTGTTGCCGTGTCATTTCGGGCGATGATGCTGTCCGTGAAATAATCGGCCCTGTTAAATTCGGCTTCGTCCATGTCCAGGTAGCCCCAGCCGTAGGACTTGTCCCAGTAGGAGCCCACAACGGAGTCGTCATCAGCAGTCGTGAGGGTGTTGTTGCTGTCCCAGGCATCGGCCGTGTTGATCAGGACCGCCTTTTGGGCCATGGGGGTATGGTTGCCTGCTTCTTCCATTAAGACGACAGCCGCTGCCACGTGGGGAGCGGCCATGCTGGTACCGGATTTGCTGATAAAGTCGTTTTCGTCATCATGGTCCGCGTTCGTACTGATGATGTTGGATCCAGGAGCGCAGATGTCCGGTTTTTTGCGGCTGTTCAGGGTGGGGCCAACACTTGAGGAGCTTCTTCTGACGTCATCACTGCGGGAGAGGGTGTTCAGGTCGTCCATGTTGGCCACGGCCATGAGGTTGTAAGCTGGGGCGGGATGGGTGATGGTGGGGGCGTTGTCGTTCCAGCCTGAGTTTCCGGTGGATTTGGTCACCATGATGCTAAACTGTTTAACAAAGGAGTCGTAGAAGGCGTCGCTGTTGGAATAGTCCGTGTCGTTGGCCACGCCGTATCCCAGGCTGTGGTTGATGACCTCTGGACCTTGGGTCGCGCTTGTGGCGAGCCAGTCCATGTTTTCCATGGTGCCGGATTGGCCGGGACCGCTGTTGGCCCAGATGACAGCATCCAGCCCGTATGCCCCGCCTTTGTAAGTTGCATCGGCGCTGGCCACGATGCCGGTGACGTGGGTGCCATGATCCGCGGTGACACTGCTTCCTGGCTTGCTGTAGAAATTGACATTTGAAAATGCGGGATGGTCTTCGGCAACACCGGAATCGACAATTCCGAAATCATAGGCCCCGCCGTCGTACTGAATGTTCCACCAGTCATCGTAACCGCAACTGGGGACACTTATATTGAGCTCGTATTCGGTCTTTCTGTTTGGCTCAATGGCGATAACCCCATCGGTGCCAGCGACATGTTCAAGGGCGTCGGAAGGGAGTATGGCGCTGACGGTGTTCATGGAGGTGGTGCGGCTGATCACGGTTCCCCCAAGGTTGGTAAGGACGTCTATAAATCGGTTTTGGTCCTCGGAAATGGCCTGCTTCAGAGACGTGCCAACCTTTCGCCGCATGGCATCCAGCTTATCGTCCAGCTGAAGGTTCAGTTTTTCCAGGCGATCCCGGTCCCTGTTTGTCACAGATTGTTTGATCTGCTGGTACGCCGCTTTTTCTTTGTCGGGGGGAAGGGATTCTGACGACTTGTACTTTCCGTAAATGAAGCGAATTTCCCCGGAGAGTGCGTCGATCTCTTTCTCAAAGGGCAGGGTCGCGTGTTTTGAAATGCTGGTGAGGTCCTTGCTTTTTAGAAAAATAATCACGTTGATATGATCTCGAGTCTTGCTCTCTGCGAGTACCTGGGGTGCCACACGGCCCTCGTAGGGGGTTTTATCATCCCTCGAGACGGTTAGAGGGGATGCGATGTTGTCTTCACCTGTATAAATCCCAGAATTGGTGTCTGATGCATGCAGGGGGGCTGCTGTCAGTGATAGATAAAGGGCACATGCGGCAAGGGTCAGTTTGTGATAATGACGTTTTTTCACGGAAACCTCCTTGGGTTGGTGTGTGGCTATGGTGCGAATGCATGGCTCCTTTTTTGGGTTTCTGCATACGCGAACAAGGGTGGTATAATGGATACCGGGGTGGTGTGATGGTTTAAAACGGTATCCCATTTCATGGGGTAAAACGGATGCGTCAAGGGTGTAAACAGTCTCGGTTAAAAGGCGGGGTTACATCATTTTTATGCGTTTTTCGTGATCAGGGGCCGCAAATCGAACCCGCAGAGACGGCGTGGGTGCAGGTTGAATTTATTGGAAGAAGAGTGGTTCGGAGGTTAGATGTGTGGTCAATTATGAAATTAATTTAATGGGTGTCGTAAAGGATGTCAAAGAATTTCGCAATTGATTTTTCGATATATAGAAGCGACGCTATTCCATGAATAGAAAAGAACAGGAACATGGACCATGTTCTTTCGGCTTGAGATTTCGTTGATCATATGAAACTCTTGCCGCCGGTGGTTTTTTTTGTTGTGCTGAATCGTTACAAAGCGGGAAGTACAGATTTGAATTGACTGGTGTAACATGCCGTGTTTTTGGGTGGTTTTGTGCCTTGCTAAGAGTGTAGGCATGGCCCGGCTCCTTCAATAAATTGCGCAACAGGCCGACCAACTTGGCTATAGTGGGAAATAACGTGATGCGTCTTGATAAATTTGTCTGTAAAAGTACCGAATTAACGAGAAGTGAAGCGACCCAGGTTATTCATGCCGGGAACGTCATGGTTAATGGTTCTGTTGTTATAAATGAAGCGGCTCAGGTTCATGAAAATAATACGATCGCTCTTGATGGACAAAGGCTGAAAACTCGCAACTTCCGCTACATAGTGATGCATAAACCGCTTGATACCATTTGTTCAAATGTCGACGAAGCGTATCCCTCTATATTTAATTATATCGATATTGAGAAAGCCTCAGAACTTCATATCGCTGGACGTTTAGATGCTGACACCACAGGTTTGGTTTTAATAACGGATGACGGACGCTGGTCGTTTAATATCATCTCGCCTATCTCACAATGTGAAAAAGTTTACCGTGTTGGTTTACGTGACGTTATTGCTGATGACGTTTCTTTAAAATTTGAAAACGGAGTCCAATTACAGGGTGAAAAGCAACCGACTTTACCGGCGAAGTTAAATGTTATTGGCCCCAAAGAGGTGCTTTTAACGATAACTGAAGGCAAGTTTCACCAAGTTAAGCGTATGTTTGCTGCTGTCGGTAATCGGGTTGTTTCATTGCATCGAGAGAAAATTGGAGAGATAAGTTTAGATATTAACGTTGGACAATGGCGTTATTTAACGGTTGATGAGGTGAATTTATTTTAACCCGGATAGACCTTTTCTGTTTTGATGGAGTAGTACTTGAAACGGAGTTTCCGACGGATTCTGTCAAGCCGGCGGGTAGGGGGCGCAGGTTTCATAAATACCTCCTTGCAATTATAAGTTTCAAGGGGTAAGAATTTAATCGTATGAAGATAAATGGTCGAATTTTTTGGCCAAGTAATTGTCAGAGATGGTATGTCTTCATTGTGTAGCTTTCAGGGGAACAATGATAGCGATTGGAAACATGAAGATAAATTTGAACTGTGTCTGAAAATACATGAAATATACGGATTATCGGACATTTCTGTCAGTTTTTACCCGTGAGAGGGTATTATGGGACAAAAATGTCCGATAATAATTGTTATATTTGCAATATGATAAGGAGTTCGAGATGTTTGAAAAAACCAAACGTCCAATTGTAAAATTTTTACAGCTAATCAAGCAGTCTTATATTTTCATAATTTGCATATTTATTATTTTTGTCGGGTTTGATTTGATTGATTCACATTATTCAGGTTACGGAAGCAATGAAGCAAAAATTTTAGGTGAAAATATTAGGGTTGGTTTAAAGATTCTGGGAGGATCAATTCTCGTAGGTTCATCTTTATTATGCTTGACACTGAATACCCGTGGGAAAAAATAGTGCTGTTAAAATGATTTGGAATTCTGCGATATAACAATCGCTTACACACGATTCGCAAAAAACTGCGCTCGTTCCACGCTCCGCATTTTGCGCCCGGTGAAGCGCACGTTATACAAAATAAGGAAGAGTAGATGTCGTTGCAAATGGCAAGCGAACTTAGATTTTCAATGGGGGCTACAAATCTCTTGAGCGACAGCGCTTTAAAAGACTTTTTGACTTTGATTAAAAGAGTGTCATCCCCGCTTGGGTGTCAACAAACTGTTGAAATTTTCAAGCGGTATTTCTGTAATGTTTCAGGTGATTACTATGCCCGAAGTTCTTCATTAAACTGGGCTGAGTCTGATATGAGTTTTCAGGCACAGAATGCTTCGAAAGATGCTCCTAATTTTATAGCGGCAATATATGAAGCTTTTGAAGAGCTTAGAGGTAAAGGGGCTACTGTACCAACGGTACAACACATCAATCAGGTCTTAGCAAATAATCAATGCCTATATGAGATAATCGATGAGCAACTAATTGAAACAGCCGGTCAGGTTGCTATCCCGGAGATTAGTGAGTCCGTTTCAACCACAGTTATGAGAGCTTTAGGGGACGCCAAGGCACTTGTAGGAACAGTGGATGCGTCAAGTGCAATAGATCGTGCTCACACTGCACTTCATGGATATTTGGTGCAACTTTGTCATGATGGATCAATTGAGCTTCCGAATAATCCTACAGCATCTAAGGCATTTAAATTGCTCCGCGAACAGCATCCCGCTTTGCGAGCATCAGGGCACAGAGCAGATGACATTACCAGGGTTCTTAATTCTTTTGCTACATCTATTGATGCCTTTTCTACTCTGAGAAATAGGGCCAGTCTTGCACATGTGAATGAGTTGCTTGATGTTGCCTGAGGCAACAGCGATCATTAATGCTATGTATACAATTTTTAGGTATATACAAGATAGCATGCGCAGGAGTCAGGTGAATTTTGTATAACTACACGCTGCAGGGGACGCCAAAAAGCTGCGCTCGTTCCTCGCTTCACTTTTTGACGCTCCTGAGCGCTGCGTTGGAGGACAGACCCGCTTCACGTGGGATAGTCATTCAAGCAGTAAAAATTTACTCTAACATTTCTGTTTGTCGTACAAAATAAATGCCTAAATACTCTGCTAATCAGATATTTAAACAGGCATACCGATCCTACGACCAATCTCATCCTCTTCCAGACTATAAACGCGATGCTGCTCACAGTATGATGGTATGACGTACTGCGACCCTTGGCGGTCATGTCCAGGGGTGCCCCGATGGTCATTTTCACCGGGTATGGTACAACTCGGCAAACAAAACCAAACACCGGACCTGCCCGCAATGCTCTCACCTGCAGATCCAGCAATGGCTTGAAAAGCAAAAAGCGAGGCTTCTCAACTGCCATCACTTCCATGTGATCTTTACTGTTCCACACCAGTTCGGTTTTTTGCTTCACATGAACTTTAAGCTGCTGGCTGCGATCCTTTTTACCTGCTCACGGGATACCATCTTTATGCTGTGTCTTAACCCGAAGCGGCTTGGGGCAAAGCCCGGGATCATTTCCTCGTTTCATTTCTGGATGAAGACCCTTGAGCCCCATCCCCATACCCATTGCCTCGTCAGCGGCGGCGGGGTGAATGATGCCGGTGAGTGGACCCCTGTGAAAGGCTTGTATCTCTTTCCGTTTGAAGCGGCGCGTGCTCTGTTTCGGGGGAAAATGAACGATGCCTTGAAAAAAGCATTCGAGAAAGGACAGCTTATCCTCCCTCTCCATATGACCTCTCAGCAGTTCATCAATCTTCTCAACAAATTGGGTCGCAAGAAATGGAACGTCAAAATTTGCAAGAAATACCGTCATGGCAACGGAGTCGTGACCTACTTGGCCCGCTACCTTCGAGGCGGCCCCATCGCCAACCACCGCATCAAACAGATTACAGAAACCCACGCTGTCTTCGATTGGGGCCGTGAAGAGCAAAAGCTGATGACGCTTCCAATAGATGAGTTCATCGAACGATTTCTCTATCACGTTCCACCACCACGCTCTGTGCTGGTTCGATCTTACGGCCTCTACTCTCAGGTCAAAAAGAAGGATCTGAATATCGCCCGGCATGCCCTTGGCCAAGGGGAAGTGGAACCGCCCAGCAAACTCGTGTGGCAGGATGTTTTCAAAAAAATAGACCCATCTAAAACCATGTGCCTGGCATGCGGAAAGCCTCTGATTGTTACCCGAGTCATCCCTCCATTCGGTAGAGTTTCAAGAATGAACAGCCCACCGGGAACCCACGGTATGATCATTTGCGGGTGGCACTAACTGTTTATGTTTTCTCTTTTTTCATGCATTGACAGCACGGGTGGGTTCTGCTTTAAATCAGCAGGGTATAGGAAGTATTTCACAGAACCTACATCACACTGACGAAGGCTTCATGAAAATCTACTCTTTGATCGCGCAATATAGAGATACACATGACACAGGTTGACGCTCCGTGAGGTGGGTTTTGTGTTGAAACTCCATAGAGGCTATGCCAATTCGAGAGTTGTCGTTGCGCGGGCCTGTCCAACGAATAAGGATAGATTGTGTGAGGAACGAACCACGATCTTATCCGGTTGAACAATTCGTTGAAGGGATCAGCTTCGCACTACGGGGGGTGTCTGTGCTTCAAGCACTGTCCCTTAACTATTCGTTATGTCTCTTAAGAATATTCAATGACGTACTTAATTGTGTAGCGGAAGATCATTATATATGTACTGTGATGGATTTTCTTTATGTTGTAGATATACAAAGCAGAATAGCTTGAATTTTCAAGAGAAAATATATTATGGGTTTGGACTTTTTATTTGGAGGCAAAATGAATACTACGAAAATCAAATTTTTAATCATGATTTCAATTTTCCTATTAAATGGATGTATTTCTATGCAAAAAAACGAAGTGAGCACTACAAATAGAGAATTAAACTCTAAAAAAATAGTAAAAAAGATTGATATAAACTCTGGTTTATTTGATCTGACTAATCAGATTGTTCAAAGCCTATCAGAAACAAAAAAAACAAAAATAGCTATGGTTGAATTCTCTAATCTTGATGGTAATATAACCCATCTTGGGAAGTATATTGCCGAAGAATTGACTACGCGTTTATTTCGAACTGGCAAATTTTATGTAGTCGAAAGGCATCTATTAAACAAGGTTTTAGATGAACACAAGTTAAGCGTTTCGGGGCATATTGATGAGAGTACCGCCAAATCAATTGGTTTGATATTAGGTGTAGATTCTATTGCAACCGGAACGGTTACAGATTTAGGTGATACAATTAAAATTAATGCAAGGTTAATATCAACTGAAACAGGAGCCATATTCGCTGTAGCATCGAGTGAGATAAGTAAGGACTCTACAATCAATAGATTGATGAGCAAAATAAGTTGCATATCACGGGCTACAGAAACACAACCTACAAAAACCATAAATAAAACAGTGCCTGTCAAAAAGAAACTTTCTAAAAAAGAGGAACTTAGAAAAAAACTTATTGGTAAGTATAAATCAGTTAGGCCGTTGATAGAAAATGGTAAATATTTTGAAGCCAGTCGTTTAGTTGAAGGTACTGTTACGTATGAGCTTGTTATACCTAATTCAGGGGACTTTTTTATCAGCAAAGTAACAGGTAGTAGGAATTACGACACTGTAAAGGTAGATAGTCACTACAATTATATTTCTGATAATAAGTTTCAACTTAAAGAGATGGAAAAAAGACGACTTGGAATGCATGAAAAATGGTACACAGGTAAAACATGGGATGCAGAATTAGTTGGCGACATTATAAAATTAAGTTTTGTTGATAATAACGATAATGATTATCAAATTTCTTTAAGTAAAACGAGGTGATATCAGGATGCAGTTGATACAGCCAAGCTAAAATACGATTGGACTTTTGTTTTAGTCATTCAGGCCAAGCTCTCTAAAAAAACATAAGTTTAGTTTCCAATGTCGTGAAAAAGCAGGCAAGTCAGTTTGTCATGGCAAATGCTTATGATTAGAGTAAAAACATAACAAACCACTGGTAGGGACCGCTGCCGCTCCGCGGCAGTTCCCTCGCTTTGCTCGGAGGCCCCACAGTTCCAGCGTTAGAGCGCCAAGGAAAGCTTGTCGCATCTTGCAGGGTGGAAGTCCCTGTCGGGAAAGGTCTAACCCGCCACCCGTATCGAGTGTTGCGCCTGTTGCGGAGCTTAAGATTAAGCGAACAAGACAGGTGAAGCGTACACAGAGAATTGTGCAGGCCGTAGGGAGTTCACAGCTCCTGAGAGCTGGTACAGTTTCGAAATGAAAGTTGAGATCGACGAGAGCTTTAACGAGCACCGAAGTCAACACAGAAGCATCTGTATCGTGGTGAGGATGTGGAGGGTCTCCGGAGTCATCAGGCTGTGGCATGTACAAAGAAATGCGTTCAAGAACTTGGGAGACCCACCTCAGTTCCTGCAAAGCAGGTAGGCGTAGAGTATTTTGAAGAGGAAAAGCGCTGATGACGGGGCGGGAGTCGGATCATTTCATAGTACTCAGAGATTGGGAGAGCCAGTTACAAGGGGAAGGGAATGACGGAAGTACGTAGCCCGCACAGGAAACTGATGCCCGACAATGTAGATCGGGGTAACCATGAGCCCACCTTCCTGCGGGGAATAGCAAACAAGGCAAGGCTGAGACCGGATTGTCGTTTTAAAGATTTGTCCCGCTGTCTTGACAAGCCGCTACTGGTATATTGCTTTCGGAAGTTGAATCGAAAGTCAGCACCGGGTGTGGATAAAGTCACCGTTGAAGATTACGGAAAGAATCTGGATGCGAATCTGGATGATTTAATTGGCAGACTGAAACGGGAAACCTACAAAGCGAAGCTGGTCAGAAGGAAACACATCCCGAAGGCCCCAGGAAAGACTCGTCCGCTGGGAATACCAGCTATCGAGGACAAACTGGTGCAGACAGCGGTGTCGGCATTGTTAAGTTCGATCTATGAAGAAGCATTTTGTCCATTCAGTTATGGATACCGGCCAAAACGAGGCGGTAGAGATGCTGTGGATGATTTAACCGTGAGGATGCAGTTCGGACGATTTGGATATGTTGTAGAGGCTGATATCAAGGGCTTTTTCAACCATCTTGATCATGGTGTATTGCTGAAAATGGTTGCGCACAGGGTTGATGATAAACGCTTCATAAGGCTGATAAATAAGTGGCTGAAAGCTGGAATACTGGAAGAGGACTTGAGTATACAGTTTCCGGAAGAGGGCACACCGCAAGGTGGCAGTGTCTCTCCTATCTTGGCAAACATCTATCTGCACTATGTCGTTGACGATTGGTTTCAGAAAGTGGTGAAACCTAGGTGCCAGGGTGATGCAGTGCTGTGTCGATACGCAGATGATTTTGTCTGTGGTTTTCAATATAAGCGCGATGCAGAGCGGTTTTACAACGTGCTACTGAAGAGACTCGGTAAGTTTAACCCGCAAGTGGCAGAAGACAAGATGAATATTTTACGTTTTAGTCGGTTTGCCCCCGGACTGAAGAATCGTTTTACGTTTTTGGGGTTTGAGTTTTACTGGAGTACGGACAAGAGGGGAAAACCCCGGCTGTTTAAACGTACCTCAAGAAAGAAACTCAAAATTGTGAAAGCTGCCCTGAAAGAGTACATCAAGAAATACCGACACATGAAAATACCGTTGTTGATAAACAAGCTCAACCGGAAGCTTCAAGGACACTACAACTATTTTGGTGTGGTGGGGAACCTGTCAGCGCTTCACGTACCGTACAGTTGCGTTGTGAAAGCATTGTACAAATGGCTGAACAGGCGAAGCCAGAAGAAGAGTTTTACTTGGGATAGGTTGAAGAGTCTTTTAAGCGTGATCCAGCTGAAGTATCCGATGGTGAAATATCAACCAGCGAAACAACAGCGGGTTTGGTGGTAAGACTTTTATTTTGCTGACTGCGAAAGCGAGTACAACCGAGGAGCCGGATGAGGGAAAACTTCACGTCCGGATCTGTGTGGGGGGTATCAGGCAACTGGTATTCCTACCACGTCTGGTTCTTAATGTGTCTCGCATCTGGCAATGGTGAGATGGAATTAGCAAGGAAAATCACTTTGTACACATTCAAAAATACAGAAATTAACAATAAGAAGGCTTCTGAATTTGAAACAAAGTCTATGCTATATTTGTTAGGAATGCGAAGTGATAGCAATGAAATTGAAATAATAACCGTAGATTGTTTCAACGATGTAACAGGTGTTAATAGTAGCTTTAGTAAGCTTTGGGATGTTCAAAGCAAAAACCATAAAAGCCTCCCTCCATCAAAAATTGGAGAAAGTTTATTCACTTTATACGACAACTATGTATCTACTATGTCTTTTCATGCATATATTTTATTTATACCCAAGCTCGATAGAGCATATCTTGTTGACGAAAGCTTAAACTCATACGGATATGAAAACATCAAAAGTAAACAAAGGGCTGGAATAGAAAAAAAGTTAAAAGAGAAAATCAATGGTAATAAGTCTGGTACTGTACCGCCATTTTTTTATGATTTTTTAGATAATGTTCTATTTGTTGAAGGTAATAAGAGATTAAGCACCTATATAAAGAGTTTATCAAAGTTTAAAAATAAAAAATCTGTGTCCGAAGATGTATATGATCGTATTTTTTTGGAGATAAGAAATGCCCAATCAGTTTTAAAAAATTCATATATTGAAAACGAAACTATAAGTCATCCTTCAGAAGTCTTAAAATTCGGACGGCATATTAGTAAAAAAGAAATCAATACTTTACTGATTAGTAGGTTAATCGGGATAGATATTTTTTCATTTCCTGGTATTCCAATTTCTTTCATTCCCTTTACTTCTGGGTTGGATGAAGAAGAAATTAAAGATCTTTTACAGGAGTGTAATGAAAACTTAAGTAGGGCTTTTTTTGATAAAAATGGATGCAGAGAATTTTGGAAGATATCAGAGAGTTTAATAGGTCTTGTTAAAAAGAATCCAAAAAGAATTGTTAAAAATATTTATGACGATCTAATCTCAACTATTGAAATTAAATCGATATATTTAACCGAAAAAACTATTCAGTACATGATATCTCTCGTAAAGGCAGGATTAGAAAATGTTAGTTAAAAAAATTGCATTTGGTGATGAGCATGAAGCATTTATCGAGGATAGATTGATAGATGGTGTGAATATTATATTTAGTGATGACAACAATAGAGGGAAAACCTTGGTTATGCAGGGTTTAATGTACTCGATTGGTTATGATTCTATTTTTCCAAGCTCTTTCAATTATAGGGAAAAATATTTTTATTCTTGCTTTAATATAAATGAAGAAATTTACGAATTTATAAGAAAAAAGAACTCGATAGTCGCTAAAACAGAAAACTCGATACAGGTTTTTAATTCTGTAGGCGAGTTTAGATACTATTTTGATCAGTTTGTGCATCCGGTTCCCAAAATCCTTAAAGATGAACGCTTAACAACAGTAAACCTTAGTTTACTTTATGAGATTTTTTTTGTCGGTCAAGATAGTAGAAACCCTTCGGGGCTTATCAGTAAAGGCCAGTTTAATAAGACCGATTTTAAAAGTATGGTTTATGAGATAACGAATTTGTCTGGTGACCCGTTAAATGCTGAAGATATAAAAGAAACTCAAGAACAAATAAAGAATTTAAAGTTAAAGTTGAAGGATACAAAAAAGAAGATATCTCTTATTAAATCAAATCCTGATATTGCTGAGTTGGTATCAAAGTTTTATGACTCTGAAAGAGTGCAAGAAAAAATAAAAAACATCAATAGTATTAATGAGAATATATCTAAACTGCGCCGTTCCAGACAGAGAGAGATTAATAGAAGGTTGAAATTACAACAGTTAGTTTCAGAATTGAATTCACTAAATCGTGACCTTAATGAAGGAAATGTAAAATGCGGAGATTGTGGTAGTGAGAGGATTGTGTATTCCAATAATGATATGACATTTGAGATTAGTAACGTTGATGTTAGAAATGGAATTCTTAAATCAATAGAAGCAAATATTAATCAAAAAACAGATATAATTTGGGATTATTCAAATGATATTAATCGTCTTCAAAACACGCTTAATCAAGAACTGAAAGAGACTCCCCAAAGTTTTCAAGAGATTGTTTTATATCAGGAACAGGTAGTATCTGATCAAAGTTATGATGATGAAGCTTTTTCAATTAAAAATCAGATAGACTCACTTAATGAAAAATTTACAACATCAAAAAATATCAATGAAAGCTTAAAAGCTGATCGTAAATCTCTTGATAAAACAATAATTGAAGAGATGGCAGATCTTTATCGGAAAATAGACCCAAGTGGAAACTTGGATTTTGAAGACATATTCACTAAAAGAGATTCGACATTTTCAGGCAGTGAGGAGCAAGAGTTCTATTTTTGTAAAGTAATAGCTCTTAATAATGTTTTGAAGCATGCGTTCCCAATTATCGTCGACTCTTTTCGTGACGGTGAGATATCAACATTAAAGGAACAAAAAATGTTGGACATTTATACTCAATTGAACAAGCAGATTATATTGACATCAACTCTTAAAATGGAAGAGTATAGCACTGATAAATATAGTTCTGACAAATTGATTAATGCTATAGACTACAGCAAACATGCGGATTGCAAAATTCTCTCAGAGACTATGAGTGAGGAGTTTAGGGCCTTAGTTTTAGGCTTCAATGGGTTAATATTATAAAACCAAACCATAACGAATAAGGATAGATCGTGTGAGGAACGAACCACGATCTTATCCGGTTGTTGGACAAGCCCGGGGTCATTTCAAAGTCTGCATTATATATGAAAATATCTTTTTTGAGACAGAAGGGTGTAGATGCGTTTTCAAAAAACGCACCGATTTCAAGGCGTGCAGAATCATGAGCCTGTAAATAGGCTTTAAATTAAACCACGTGGTTGAGCCATAAAAAGCTGTCTCCTCTCTGTTTGGGTGAACGGCTGCTCCAGCCTTTGTCGGACTATTATCCAGGCGCCGATAAGCCAAATCGATATCCCACAACTGTCATGGCTGATTTGCAGCAGGGGCATTTAAAAACTGGCCTTGGGCGTGGTTTCATCTCTTTGATTTTCACATGCAAAACCAACTGCACGAGAAACAGCATCTTCTTCGCGTTGCCATGAATAAAGCCGTAGCCTCTGACTCTCCGGAATTTCTTGGGCAGTACATGCTGCATGATGAGACGTAAGAGACCAGGGCACGACCAGCGACCAGGGGACAAGCACCATGCGCTGCTTGTTTTAGCCTAATCGTTTTCTGATGAAATATCTGGGTTAGAGGGAAGGATAAAGTCGGCATTCAGTGGAAGCTATACGCCATGGTGCACAACATCGGTAAAGTCGCCCGCTATGCTTGGAATTGAAACAGGTATTGGTCGATTTCGGCGCGAACATTTGGACATAGTTATTTTATGGGTATGCAAAGGCGTGCATGGATAGTAAATCAGTAACATAAGTTGGATGACTGGCTTGGAAATACGATTGGCATGACATAAGAATTTATGTTCGCTGAATTGTGGAAAGATACCGGGGAATGGCTTTCGATTTGGTCTGGCAGATGATTTCTGAAAATGGGGTTATCCTACAGGCTCGTTAGCCTGTCAGCGGCGTCGTGAAAATGTCTGCCTACTGGCGGTTTAAAAATGCATTAAAACAAAGCCGTCTCAGGTGGGCAATTCTGAGACGGCTTGATAGTTTTATGCTGGAGGGTTTTCGACGCGGGCCTTCATTCTGTAGCTTTT